>DATFGI010000016.1:0-34035 GCA_035249605.1 Acidimicrobiia bacterium | reverse complement strand
ACGTCGGGTAGGCGACCCTGCAGGTCGAGGGCGAGGTCTAGTTTCCATCTCGGCGGCCCGTCGGGTCTTACCCAGAGCGGTCTGCACCTCTTCGACGGCGGACTCCACCGGAAACGAATCCCGGGCCGTGGTATCCGGGTCGTAAGCATGCGCCACCTCGGCGATGTCGGCGTAATACCTGGCGTTGGCATGTGAGACCAGCCGCTCGTCAGCCTGTAACAGCCGGACCACATCATGACCGGACAGCTTGGAACGGTCGACCGAGGAGAGGATCGCCGCCAGATAACGACCCGGGAGGATGCTCTCCAGGTCAGCAGGCAGGAAATGCTGTTCCTCCGGCTCGTCGCCCGAATAGGCGGCAACCGTCAGCCGGAACAACTCCTCGGCGTCATCCGCCCGGAGGGCCGGATCCAAGACGTGCTGCTGATCGAACATCTGTTCGAGACACTACGAAACCGGTAGGACAAAAACAAGAGGGTTATGGCACCCAACCGAAAAATCTGGTCGGTGCCCGGGGCGTACCCTCGGGACATGGAACAACGACTGAGTCTCGTGACCCTGGGAGTGGAGGACCTGGAGCGGGCACGCGACTTCTATCGTGCTCTCGGATGGCGAGAGAGCCCGGCGCCGGCCGACGACGTGGTCTTCTTCCAAGTCGGCGGGATGGTGGTCGGGTTGTGGGGCCGAGCTCAGCTGGCCGAGGACAGCGCGGTCGGCGACACTGGTGGCTGGGGCGGGGTGACCTTGGCCTACAACACCCGCAATCGCGAGGAGGTCGACCACGTGATCGACGAGGCGCGGGCCGCAGGGGCCACCATCGGCCGTGAGCCGGCTGAGACCTTCTGGGGCGGTTACTCCGGCGTGTTCATCGACCCCGACGGCCACCCTTGGGAGGTGGCCCACAACCCGGGCTGGACGATCGAGGAGGACGGCTCGGTCAGGCTGCCGGGTTAGGGATTACCGTCCCCTGCCCGGCAAATCTCGCCCTCGATGAGGTCCGTATGGGCTGGACCGGTAGGGTCGGGTCATGGAGCGGGTCGGATACATTCTCATCGCCGATATCACCGGTTACACCACCTACCTCAACGAATCGGAGCTGGAGCACGCCAAGGGAACTCTTACCGACCTGCTCGAGCTCTTGATCGGCCACATCAAACCGCCTCTGGTTGTCTCCAATCTCGAGGGAGACGCCGTCTTCAGCTATGGGCTCGATGCCGGGTTCGTCAGCTCCCAGACCTTCCTGGAGGGCATCGAGGACATGTATGTGGCTTTCCGCCGTGCCATCGAGTTGATGGTGCTCAACAACACCTGCAGGTGCAATGCGTGCGCCAATGTGTCCGCACTCGATCTCAAGTTCTTCGTCCACCATGGGACTTTCGCGCTGCAGCGCGTCGTGGGACGCAACGAGCTCATGGGCGTCGACATCAACTTGATCCACCGCCTGTTGAAGAACTCGGTCACCGAACAGACCGGGATCCGTGCCTACACCCTCTTTACCGATGCCGCCCGCGCCGACCTCGGCTTCGATGTAGGCGAGGATCAGATGATCGGGCACGTCGAGGACGTCCCCGACTTCGGTGAGATCCAGGTATGGGTGAAGGACATGCACCCGATCTACGAGAAGAGACGACACGAGGAGCGGATCGAGTACTCCCCCGAGGAGATTCTGTTTACCACTGAGGTCGAGGTCGGGGTGCCTCCCCACGTGCTTTGGGACTACATCAACCAATCTGAGATCCGCAATCTGATCGTCGCTTCCGATCGCTACGAGATCACGGGCCGCCGAGACGGGCGCATCGGCGAGGGCGCCGTCTATCAGTGCTACCACGGCAAGAAGCGGATCGACCAGTTGGTGATGGAATGGAAGCCTTTCGAGCGCGTTGTCCTCGAACAGAGGCTGCCGATGCCGGGCCCACCGGTTCGCCTGGAGATGGACCTGCGCCTGACCCCTATAGACAAAGGGACGAGGTTGACGTTCGTGGCGGCCAGGCTCAAGGGAACGGCTCCGATGCGTGCACTGACCCGAGTGATGCTGAAGATGAACGCGAGGCGCTCCCGAGAGGACCTCATGGCGTTCCGTGACAAGGTCGAGGGCGACTTCGCCGACCGGGGTTCGGGAGAGCTCGAACAGTCGGCAATCTCTCCCGATCAGATCGACGCCGCAGCCGCGTCGAGTCTCCGAGCTGATTGACGAGGACGGCCCAGGCGTCGCCCGCCTAGTCCAAGCCAAGCAGCTCGATCAGGTCTTCCCCGTAGGCCTCGAGCTTGGCGGGTCCGATCCCGGGAACACCGAGGAGGGCCTCGCTGGTGGTGGGACGCAATGAGGCCAGCGCCTCGAGTGTCCGGTCGCTGAAGACCACGTAGGCTGGCACGCCCTGGACTCGAGCTTGCTCTCGTCGCCAGTCACGCAAACGGCCTGAGAGATCGGCATCCGCCGTCCCGGATCCTGGTGCCAGCCGTCCGCGGGCTCCCGCCTTCGCCACTCGCTCTCCCCAGGGCACGGCCATGGTCGCCCCGGTCTCGAGTCTGAGGAGCACGCCGGTCACCAGGGTCTCAGTCACCGTTCCCCGGTAGCCGCCGCTTATCTCGATGTGATCGCCGACGGACACCGGGATCCCGTCGGCGGGCGCCTTGGCACCCTGTCGATCCTCCCGTCTCGGTGGCGGCTCCGATGGGCGGGGGGCGCTGGCATCGATCTCGGTGAGGAACCGCGAGGGTCGATCGACATCGGAGAGGATCGACACCGAGTCCCTGCCTCGGGTCATGGCGACGTGGAACACGCGGCGCTCCTCCTCGACGTCATCGGAGAGATCGTGGGGCATGGAGCCACGATCCGCCCCGAAGACGATCACGTGGTCCCATTCCAGACCCTTGACCCGGTGCACCGTGGAGAGCAATACGCCGCCGGCGGTGCCGGGAGCGGAGAGACTCTTGCGCAGCCACGGCTCGAACTCGGCCGGTCCCGGGCCCAACGCCGCCGCCCTGCGCAGCGCGGTGAGGTCGTCGCCCTGCCCGGACCGGTCGGCTCGGGTGCGCCCGGCGTCGAGGGCTGCCGCGGCGCGGTCGAGACCGATCTGCCCGGACAGGACCTCGAGCAGACGCGGTGTCGAAGTAGTGGCCGCGGCGGCTATGACCACGTCGTCGCAGAACTGGTCCCAACGGTCGGCGCGGCGGCCGTCGAGGGTCTCCCCCATCCGGGCCAGGTCGTCGATTGCGAAGGGACCTCGGCGTCGACCGATCGTCTCGGAGAAGACTCGGGTGATGCCCCGGCCGGGGCGCCTGATGATCTCGAAGAGGTCATTGCGAGTCATTGCCTCAGGGTCGAGGGCGATGCGGATCCAAGCGAGTGTGGCCCGGAGCAGGGTGCGCTCCAGGATGGACGCCGTCAGGAGCGAGTCGAAGCGAATGGCACGCTCGGAGAGGGCGATCCGGACCGGGAGCAGGCTGGAGTTGACCCGGGAGAGCACGGCGATGGAGCCGGCGTCGGCTCCCTTCCGAATGAGCTCGGCCACCCGGTCGGCGGCGACGATCGCCAACTCGTCGCCCGGAGCGGTGACGACCTCGAGCCCGTCTTGGTCCCTGTCGGCCTTGATCTTCTTGTCGACTCGGCGCAGGTTGTAGCCGACCAGATTGGTGGCGGCTTCGACGACGTCGGCAGGGCTGCGGTAGTTGACCTGGAGGGCGTGTTCGGCCGCGCCGGGGAAGAGTTGGTCGAAGTCGATGAGATATGAAGGGTCGGCGCCGGCGTACCCATATATGACCTGGTCGTCGTCGCCCACCCCGAACACCGTCATGCCCGGCCCGGCGAGGAGACGCACCAGGAGCAGATATGCGGGCGTGAGGTCCTGAAACTCGTCGACCAGGAGGTGACGGCATTTCGCCTGCCAATGGGAGCGGATGTCGGGCATCCGGCAGAGGACTTCGATGGCGCCATAGATCTGCTCGGCGTGATCGGCTTCGCCGGCTCGCTCGAGACGCTCTCTATAGCGACGGTAGGTGTCGGCGAACCCGGGCACGTCGTCGCGTCCCACCTCCACCTCGTCGGGGTGACGTAGTCCGATGCGGACCTCGTCGAGGGCCTCGATGTAGGGGCCGATCACGTCGGTGTTGGCCCGGGGCGGGGCGCTGGTCATCGGCTCCAGACGGCGGCGTTGCTCCGCATCGTCGATCAGCCTCAGCCCGGGCTTGGCCATCCGCAAGATCTCCCAGCCGATGGAGTGGATGGTGCGGACGTTGAGTGCCTCGCCCTCGGGGAGGCGGTCGACCATCTCCAGGGCGGCGCGGCGGTTGTAGGCGAGAGCGGTGACCAGCTCGGGCTCTACGTCGAGGTCCTCGATGAGGTGACGGATTCGAGCGGTCAGGACGCGGGTTTTCCCCGATCCAGCCGGTGCGATGACCCGAGCCGGTCCGACGAGGTGGGAGACGGCATCGAGTTGGTCGGGGGCCAGATCGGCGTTCGGTGGCGTCGCTCGCGGGACCGGCGCCAGCCTCCCCACCTCGACCGACTCGTGGTGGACAACGACCTCGTCGACGTCGAGCGGCTGGCGTGGCCCGCCGTCGATCCAAATGGGAGTGCCGTCCTCGGTCAGGACATCCGCCGGTCCTCCGATGGTTACACCGAGCCGGGCGACAGCCTTGTGCGCCCACCACCAAATGAGCTCGCCTGCCCTGGCGTCGTAGGAGTTGTGCCAGACCAACTTGGAAAGCCGCTGTCGCAGGAAGCTGAATGTGGCGCCCAGCTCGTAGGGCTCGGCGTCGTTGCTCTCCGGCCGGGCCAGCTCCCGGGGATCGACATCGAGTACGAACACTGTGGGGAACCGCTGGACGTAGCGGCGCTGGAGATCGTCGACCGTCTTCTCCAGCCGCTCCGTGTCCACGAGGAGCCCTTGGTCGATCAGGAATCGATCGGCATCGGCCCACGGGCCAGGCGTCGGCTCGCCCGCAGCCACTACGACTGAGCGGCCCAGAGGCGATGTACCAGGCGGTGTCACACACTTGAGGCTAGGAGAAGGTGCTGACAGATCCCATGCCCTTCATCTGGAGGACAGGATGCAGGTTCGCGGAGTATGAGCCTGCTCGCGGCGCGAAGGAGCACCTTGGGGTGCTCCGACATAGTGACGCACGACTGTCTCAAAGCGCGTCTCCCGTACGTGAGACACGATTTCGATGACGTTCTCGAAGTGCTGACCGACGCGGATCTACCTTTCCGTCCAATAGACAGGCGCTGAACTACATCGACTCGTTCGATGAGGCCGGCCTGGAGGAGCTGGTGCCGTGCCCCGACGGTCGTCGTATTCGAGCCTCGGAGTGCCCTACCCAGTGGGCACCGCCACTGACGTGCAACGAACATCGGTATACGACGTTCATCGCACGTAGGACGTGGAACGACCTACATGTTGCGCCGGTACTGGCCGCCCACCTCGTACAAGGCCTGACTCATTTGGGCGAGAGAGGCCACCTTGGCGGTTTCCATGAGTTGGGCGAAGGTGTTCTCGCCCTGGACGGCAACCCGTTGCAGCTCGGCCAGAGACTCCTCGGCGGCCTCGGCATTCCTCGCCTGGAATGCACGCAAGTTGGCGATCTGACGGTCCTTGTCCTCGTCGGTGGAGCGGATGAGTTGTTTGGGGATCTCGAACGGCGAGCCCTCCTTGGAGATGAAAGTGTTCACCCCGACGATGGGTAGTTGCCCCGACTCCTTCTGCTGCTCGTAGTAGAGCGACTCCTCCTGGATCTTGGTCCGCTGGTACTGCCGTTCCATCGCACCCAGCACTCCCCCACGGCTGTTGATCCGCTCGAACTCGGCAAGCACCGCCTCCTCGACCAGGTCGGTGAGCTCCTCGATGATGAAGCTTCCCTGGAGCGGGTTCTCGTTCTTGTTCAGCCCCAGCTCCTTGTTGATGATGAGCTGGATCGCCAATGCTCGGCGCACCGACTCCTCGGTGGGGGTGGTGATCGCCTCGTCGTAGGCATTGGTGTGGAGGCTGTTGGCGTTGTCGTAGAGGGCATACAGCGCCTGGAGCGTGGTACGTATGTCGTTGAAGCTGATCTCCTGGGCGTGCAAGGACCGGCCCGATGTCTGGATGTGGTACTTCAGCATCTGGGACCGCTCGTTGCCCCCGTACTTGTGCTTGATCGCCTTGGCCCAGATGCGACGGGCCACCCTTCCGATCACCGCGTACTCGGCATCCACCCCGTTGGAGAAGAAGTAGGAGAGGTTGGGGGCGAAGTCGTCGATGTCCATCCCCCGAGCGAGGTAGTTCTCGACGTAGGTGAATCCGTTGGCCAGGGTGAAGGCGAGCTGGGTGATCGGGTTGGCCCCGGCCTCGGCCATGTGATAGCCGCTGATCGACACCGAGTAGAAGTTGCGCACGTCGTTGGCGACGAAATACTGCTGGATGTCGCCCATCATCCGCAGGGCGAACTCGGTGGAGAAGATGCAGGTGTTCTGGGCCTGATCCTCCTTGAGGATGTCAGCCTGAACCGTCCCCCGCACCCGGGATATCGTCCTCGCCTGGATCTCCTCGTAGACCTCCAGCGGGAGCACCTGGTCGCCGGTCACCCCGAGAAGACGGAGACCAAGACCGTCGTGGCTGGGGGGCAGCTCCCCGTGGTACCGGGGGCGAGGAGTCTCGCCGTAGATCTCGGCGATCCTGGTCTCGACCTCGTCCCACAGCCCGTTCTCGGTGATGTACAGCTCACAGGCCTGATCGATGGCGGTGTTCATGAAGAAGGCGAGGATCATCGGGGCCGGTCCGTTGATGGTCATCGAGACCGACGTCGAGGGATCGGAGAGGTCGAAGCCGGAGTACAGCTTCTTGGCGTCGTCGAGGGTGGCGATGGAGACCCCGGAGTTGCCCACCTTGCCGTAGATGTCGGGCCGCTCGTGGGGGTCGTCGCCGTAGAGGGTCACCGAGTCGAACGCGGTGGAGAGCCGCTTGGCCGGCATCCCCTCCGACAGGTAGTGGAAGCGGGCGTTGGTCTGCTCGGGAGGTCCCTCACCGGCGAACATCCGTGCCGGGTCCTCGGTGCCCCGCTTCAGCGGGAAGACACCGCCGGTGTACGGGAACGATCCCGGCACATTCTCCTGGAGCAGCCAGCGGAGCCGGTCTCCCCAGGAGCGGTAGCGAGGCAGGGCCACCCTGGGCACCCGGGTGTGCGACAGTGTCTCGGTGTGGAGCGGGACCCGGATCTCGGTGCCCCGCACGTGGTAGACGAACTCCTCGCCGGTGTATTCGGCGATCATCCCGTCCCAACGCTCTAGGGCCTTCATGCTCTCCGGGCTGACCGCAGCCTTGGCTCGGGCCAGATCCTCTTCGAGGTCGGCGTCGGTCTCCTCGGCCGCGCCACTCAGCCGGTAGAGCCTCTCGGCGGCGTCTGATTGCTCCTGGACCCGTTCGTCGTAGGCCCGGATCTCCTCCACGATCTCCGCCAGGTAGCGGGCCCGCTCCGGTGGCACCACATGCAGCTTCGAGGCCTCGTCGACGGGAAGATCGAGATCCGACTCCATACCGAGGAGGCCGACGAAGGCCCGATAGAAGCGGTTCGTCCCGGGATCGTTGAAGTCGGAGGCGACGGTGAGATGTACCGGCAGGTCATCATCGGAAGCATCGAAGGCCAACCGGTTGCGGCGGTACTGCTTGCGAACGTCGCGAAGGGCGTCGAGGGCGCCCTGCTTGTCGGCTTTGTTGATGGCCACCAGATCGGCGAAATCGAGCATGTCGATCTTCTCCAGTTGGGTGGCCGCCCCGTACTCCGGGGTCATCACGTAGATGGCGTGGTCGGAATAGTCGACGATCTCGGTGTCGGCCTGGCCGATACCAGAGGTCTCCAGGACTACCAGGTCGTAGCCGGCCGCCTTGACGATGTTGACCGCGTGCTGGACATAGGGGGAGAGCGCCAGATTGGACTGCCGGGTCGCCAGCGAGCGCATGTAGGCCCGGGGATGAGGAAGCGAGTTCAACCGGATCCGATCGCCGAGCAGGGCTCCTCCGGAGCGCCGCTTGGATGGGTCGACGGAGATGATGGCGATGGCCCGCTCCTCGAAGTCGGCGAGGAAACGTCGCACCAGCTCGTCGACCAGGCTCGACTTGCCCGACCCTCCGGTTCCGGTGATGCCGACGACCGGAGCCTCCGACTCGACGGCGAGTGACTCCAGCCTCTCCCAGACGTCGGCGTACTTCTCGGTGTAGTTCTCCGCCGCCGAGATGACCTTCGCCACGACGTCCGGGCTCGAGGTGGTCAGGGAACCGAGATCGAAATCGGGATCCAATTCGCCGGCGGGATAGTCGGACCGGGTCAGCATGTCGGCGACCATCCCGGTCAGCCCCAGCGCTCGGCCGTCGTCCGGCGAATAGATCCGGGTGACTCCGCGACGCCCCAGCTCCTCGCCCTCGGAGGGCAGGATCGTGCCGCCCCCGCCCCCGAATATGCGGATGTGTGTGGCGTCGCGCTCGGCCAACAGGTCGACGAGGTACCCGTAGAACTCCATGTGACCGCCCTGATAGGAGGTGACCGCGATGGCATGGGCATCCTCCTGGATGGCGGCGTCGACGATCTCGAGACCGGAGCGGTTGTGGCCGAGATGTATCACCTCGGCCCCCATCGATTGCAGGATGCGCCGGAAGATGTTGATCGAGGCGTCGTGACCGTCGAAGAGTGTTGTCGCGGTCACGAAGCGGACCTTGTTGGCCAGCTGCGGCGTGTCGGTCATCCTTGCCTTCAGGATACGGGCGAGTTATTTTGAAGTCAAAGGAAACCGTTGAGCCCGACCACCACAACCGATCCCATCGCCGAGGCGCGCCGTCAGTGGGAGGCCCATGGATGGGAGGCGCCGGCCGCCGGGATGGCGGCTATCACCACGCTGGTGCGGGTTCATCAGATCCTGGAGAGCAGGATCGAGGAAGCCCTTCGCCCATTCGGGCTCACGTTCGCCAGGTTCGAGATCCTGCGCCTGCTCGGCTTCACCAGGACCGGCCGCCTCCCCATGGGCAAGATAAGTGACCGGCTCCAGGTGCATCCCGCCAGCGTGACCAGCGCGGTCAAGCGTTTGGAGCGAGACGGCTTGATCCGACGTGTCGGCGACCAAAACGACAGTCGGATCGTGCTCGCGGTGATCCTCCCCGCCGGCACCGAATTGCTGATCGGCGCCACCGAAGCGATCAATCGTGTGTTCGCGACTCTGGGCCCGAGCGACGCCGAGCTCGATCACCTCGTCGATGTGCTCAATCAGATCCGCGAGCTCGCCGGGGACAGCGTTGCGCAACCGGACGATGACTAGTCAATAGGGCAGCGACCCAAACTCACGTCCCCCCGCTATTCACAGCAGGCCCGGCGACGACTAGATTCATCATCGGGATGGCGCAATTCACAGGACGGCTACAGGGGAAGGGGCTCGAGCCGAGTCGGGTCCAGATCGATATCAGCGAGGGTCGGTTCAGGGTGGCGGCGGGCCGGCTTCACGTCGGTTCGTGGCCGGTGGAGAAGGTCACCGCCGAGCGGACCTCCATCTATCGGTTCGCCCTCGACATCAACGGGGAGGAATTCGAGTTCTTCCCCGAGGATCCGACGACCTTCTCCGACGCCTTCGGCGCATACATCGACCTCACCGAGGCGAAGGGGCGTTTCGGTCTCCGGGAACGGATCGAGAGGGCCACCGCCGGCCAGTAGCCCGTCGACCGCTGCCAACATAGGTTCATGGTCGAGCGCCTGCTCAAACGTGCCGCGATGGTGGCCATCGCCGTTCTCGGTGTCGAGGCGGCCTACGCGCTGCTGCGCCCTGCACCGCGTCTCGAGGAGTTCGATCCCTCCGCCGAGTTCGGAGACCCTTCCCTGCCGATGCTCAAGGTGGTGGTGCTCGGCGACTCTTCGGTGACCGCACCCGGGGTTTCCGGTCCTGACGAGATCTGGGTCTCGCTGGTGTGCTCCCGTCTCGCCGAGGATCGCCATGTGGTGCTGCGGTCCTTCGCAGTGGGTGGATCGAGGGCACAGGACGTGATCGCCGACCAGCTCGGTCCCGCCCTGGAACTCGACCCGGACCTGGTCTTCCTCTCGGTCGGGGCCAACGACGCCATCAAGGGCGTCCCCCTGCGCCGGTTCGTCGAGGACCTGGACCGTCTCGTGGGCTCCCTTGCCGCCACCGGTGCGGTCGTGGTGCAGAGCGGGGTCGGTGTGCTGGGCACGATCCCCCGTCTCCACCCCCCGCTGAGCCACATGATGTCACGACGAGCGCTGCGTTTCGACCGGGCCCATTGGGAGGTGGCGGCGCGCTTTGGGACCACCGTCGTCGACCAGCGCAGCGATGATCCCCTCATCTGGTATCGAGACCGCTCGCTGTGGGCCGAGGACTACTTCCATGTCAGCGCGGCGGGACATGCCCGCTGGGCCGACACCACTTGGAGGACAGTGGCACCACTGCTCAACGGGGCGGATGGACCGGGCTGAGGCCCTGATCCGCCTCGCCCGGGCGAGGGCCGGGCATCTGGGCACGGTGCGCCCCGACGGCCGACCCCACGTGGTGGTGGTGACATTTGCCGCGGTGGCCGGGAATCTGGTCACCGCGATCGACCACAAGCCGAAACGAACAGAGCGTCTGCAGAGACTGGAGAACATCGAGGCGAACCGCTGGGCCTCGCTGCTGATAGACCACTACGAGGAAGACTGGGACCGGCTCTGGTGGGTGAGGATGGACGGACCGGCCTCGATACATCAAGGCGACGAGTTGTGGTCGGAGGCCATCGCCAGCCTGGTCGGCAAGTACGCCCAGTACGAGAAACAGCCGCCGCGCGGGCCAGTCATCGTCATCGCCCAGGACCGGCTCACCTGGTGGGACGGCACTCGATGACCCCCGCTTCGGTCGCGAGAAAACCGACATCGAGGTCGTGGTCTTCTACCGGTATGACGTCGAGGACCCGGTCCTCGACGGTGACGCCGACCGAGATCGCATCGTTGCGCTTCAGCGCGAGAACCCTGTCGTAGTGCCCGCCCCCGCGTCCGAGACGGGCCCCGGTGCGATCGAAGGCGAGCCCGGGCACCAAGACCACGTCCAGCTCGTGGACGGGGGTGATGACCCCCCGGCCGATGGGCTGTCTCATCCCAAGTCGGTGACTTTCCCGGGGCAAGCCTCTATCACGGAAGGTGAGAGTGTCGTCGGGCTCGACCCGGGGCAACACCCATCTCCAGCCGGGAAGGAGATCGAAGAGACCGGTCAAGTCGACCTCGTCGGGCATGGCGATGAAGGCTGCGACTGTCCCCGGCAATCTGGCCCGCATCCAGTCGGCGACGCCCGCGGCGACCGCACGCGCCGGTTCCGGGTCGATCGGCCCCAGGGCGCGAATGCGCGCTCTCAACGCGGCCTTGTCCATGGGGTCAGGGTATAGAGCCACGATTAGCCTCCGCCACGATGCGTCCTGCCGTCACCCTCTACCGCACCATTCTCACCTGGGTGGCGGGAGTCCTAGCCACCATCGTGGGTGCCGTCAGCGTCCTCGCATTGGTGATGATCGATCCGGCGTCACCACGCATCGACAGCGTGATCCATTGGTGGGCCCGGGTGTGGTTGCTCGCGTCGGGCACCCGAGTCTCCATCGAAGGTCAGGAGAACATCGACCTGACCCAATCCTATGTGGTGGTGGCCAACCACCTCTCCACCCTCGACATCATGGTCTGTTTCATGGCGGTGCCCCTCCCCATCCGGTATCTGGCGAAAAAGGAATTGTTCCGGATACCTCTGCTTGCCCAGGCGATGCGGGCCATCGGGATCATCGAGGTCGACCGGGCTGCCCGCAGCTCGATCTACAACTCGGTGAACAGTCAGGCCCAGGTGCTGATCGAGCATCAGAGAAGTCTGATCATCTACCCGGAGGGAACCAGGCCACGTGACGGGGTGATGAAGCCGTTCAAGAAGGGGGCATTCACCATGGCCATCGCCTCGGAGCTACCGGTGCTACCCCTCTCGATCCATGGCACCTACCAGGCGGCCGCCCCGGGAAGGCCGTGGTTCCATGGCGGCCCGGTCACGGCCATCGTCGACCCCCCCATTCCCACCCAAGGGATGACAGGAGCCGATGTCGACGCCCTGCGCGACCGGGTGAGGGAGATCATCGCCAAGCGGGTCAGTGACCTGGGAGGGCCGGTTGGTTGAAGTCATCAGCCGGGAGCTGGTGGTGAGCCATGGTGACGTGTCGCTCGCCGGCACGCTGTGGATGCCTGCCGGAGTGGCGGCCAGGGCAGTCGTGGTGATGCACCCCGGTTCCGGCGGCTCGGACCGCAACAACGGCGGCTACTTCACCCCGATCCGCCAAATATTCCTGGAACGGTCGTGTGGCGTCGCCTCCTTCGACAAGAGGGGGGTCGGCGGCTCCGGAGGAGACTGGCGCCGGGCCCCGATCGAGGTCCAGGCGAGCGATCTCCTCGCGTCGGTGCGCGCGGTCCGGGAGTGCGAGGAGGTCGGCGAGGTGCCGATCGGGCTGTTCGGGCACAGCCAGGGTGGATGGGTAGTGGTCGACGCGGCATCACGCAGCAACGCCGTCGACTTCGTCATCGTCAGCTCCGGGCCCGGGGTGACCCCGGCGGCCCAGGAGCGCTACTCGGCCAGTCGAGCCCTCGAGGGATCGGGCGCCTCGCCTGCGGAGTTGGACGCCGGCCTGCGTGCCTACGACGCCATGGTTGGCCATGCCCGCTCCGGGGCGGCGCTGGCCGACCTGGCACCGACAGCATTCTCCTTCCCCGACACCTCCGATCCCGAGCAGTGGAAGTTCTGGATGTCGATCCTCGACTACGACCCGAGGGGACCGCTGACAAGGATTGGGGTCCCCATCCTGACTTTGTGGGGAGGTGACGACCGCATCGTCCCGGTGGACGAGAGCATCGCGGTGTATCGGTCATCCATCCCACCGAACCGACTCACCGTGGAGGTCTTCGATGGCGCCGATCATCGTCTCCAGGTAGGCGACCCACCCCGGCTCGTCGACTCTTATGCGGAACGCATCGAGGCTTTTCTGGAGGCGAGCATCTAGTCGTAGACCCCGGCCAGGTAGGCCCTATCCCCTGAAACCAAGCACAGGAACGCTCCGACCGAGGTGACCAATTGGTAGCGGTCGGCATCTCCTTCGCCGACCCACCAACGACCGCTGAGACGCCACGGGCCGCTCCAGGTGAGCACCGGCTCCCAACGTGATCCGAGCCGGACCCGGGAGGGCATGCCCTCGTCCCACTCGATTTCGATCCGGTCGAGACTGGGCGGCACCAGCGCCGGGGAGGGGGCCGGTGTCGCCCCGGGCCAGGGAGCGCCGGGATCACGCTCCCCCGGTGTCTCCGGCTCGCCCCAGCGCGACCACACCACCCTCTCCCCAGGCATACGCCCGCCCTGGGCCCTCGCCCGTAGCACCCGGTCCGGCCCGACGATTGCCTGCGCCCGGGCCAACGCCCGCTCTGCCTCGGCGATCGTGGACTCGTCGGTGAGCAGACCGAGCTGTCTCCCCTCACCCGAGAGATCGGCGGGGTCGATGCGCAGCGAGACGATCCCACCGGGGATGCCACCACTCTCCACCCACGCCCTGAGCTGCCACCAGACCCGGTCGTTGAGCGCCCTCTCGGTGAACGGATCGGCGGAGCGCCACACCCGCTCCCGGGTCTGGCCACTGGACGCGGTGGCGGCGATGGTCACCGTGTGTGGCGCGACTCCGAGAGGGCGAAGACGCCGGAGCAGCCTGCCCGCCAGGTTGCGGGCGGCGAACGCCACCGCGTCGAGGCTCTCCAGGGGATCTTCGAAAGACATCCCCACCCCGAGCTCGGGAGGGATCTCTCGCGGGTCGACGACCCTGTCCTCGCCACTGGCGAGCCGGTGCGCCGCCACCCCAGGCGTCCCGAAGCGCGAGGCCAGCGTCTCCCTGGGGAGCCCGGCGAGGTCACCGAGGGTGTGGACCCCGAGCCAGCGGAAGGTGTCGATCATCTCCTCGCCTCCCATCGACTCCCGAAGGGTGACCAGGTCGAGCCGTGACAGGAACGAACGCGTGTCGGCGACGATGAGCGGCCGGCCCGGCTCTGCCTCGGCGGCGGCCCAACGCGCTGCGAAGGGCCCGTCGGCTATGCCGATATGGTGAGGGGGGACGACCCCCCTCGAACCCCCCGCCGGCGCTGCTCCATCATGAGGGGGGACGACCCCCCTCGAACCCCCCGCCGGCGCTGCGCGCCGGGAAACGGGAACCTCACTCGAACCAGCGAAGTATTCGTCTAGACAGACAGCGATCTTCCCGGCGACCGCCCCCTCGCTCCCGTAGAAGCGGGCTGCCCCCTCGACCGGGATGAACATCAGACCGGGAGAGACCACCTCTACACGGGGGACCAGTGCCTCGACCATGGACACCACCGGCTCGAACCGGCGTGCCTCGTCGCCGGGATCCCGTCTCAGCACCACTGCGAAAGGCGCCAGTGCCTCCGCCTCGCGTCGGGGCATGCCCAGGCTCACCCCCGCCTCGAGCACATCGTCACTGGCCCCGGTCACCCTGTCGTCGACGACGAGCACCGGCTCACCCGACGGCGCGTCGTGCCTGGTCAACGACCACATCGGAAACCAGACGCACAACGTCCGTTCCCTCATCCTCCACCTCGAATCTTCGTGTCGTCCCCGCGGCCCCCTTGCCCGACGCCTCCAGCACGAGACGTCGCCGGGTCAACCTGCCATGACCGCGGTCTGCCCCCTCCCAGGTGACCCCGATGGCCCGTAGCCGAAGATGGGCGATCCCCACGGGCAGACCGCCGGTCATCGGCCTCATCACCACCGCCACCCGCCGGGCACGGGCCAGGGCCGCCAGCCGACGGAGGTCCTGATCTCTCACTCCGGCGGGAACCTCGGCATACATCGCCCTGACCCCTTCGAGCAAGGCCGCGGTGACCTTCACCCATGTGCCGGCGTGGTCGCATCTGACCACCACGAGACATTCGGGGGCCACACCCGTCTCCCAGGCAGCCTCGGGTGAGATCCAGCCCCTGGTGTCCAGGGCGACTATCGGCGCCGAAAGGGAATGGGGAGCGATCAACTTGAGGCCGAGACGGGTGAGCCCGGTCCCGGGGACACCGACCAACTCGGCGACCCGACCAGGTTGCAGGTCGAACAGCCCGGTCCCCGATTGGATCACCAACTCCGCAGGAACCGTTATCTGCCCGGTGACTAGACCCTCGAATGCCAAATCTGACTCCGTTGCTGAGGGCACTCGATCTTATCGAACATGTGTTCGATAGACAAGGCGTGTGCAGGAGGCGGGCATATGTCGCGTTTCGTGCACACGCGGGCAGCCGTTCCCCACATCCGATGGGACGAGCCGTTTACCCTCTCGGTTGGTGAGCGAGAAGAAGAAGATCCTCGTCGCCGACGACTCGAAGACGATCAGGACGCTCCTCCTCACCGCCCTCGAGAGCGCCGGGTACGAGGTGGATACCGCCGACGATGGTCCCAGCGCCCATGCCCTGGGAAAGGAGGGCGACTACGACCTCGTCATCCTCGACCAGTTGATGCCCGGCCTCCTCGGGCTCGAGGTGGTCGCGCAATGGCGCAACGAGTCGGTGGAGACACCCGTCATCATGCTCACCGGCGTCGACGACGACCGCACCGCCGTGGAGAGCTTCGACCTCGGTGTGGTCGACTTCGTCCGTAAGCCATTTCGCATCACCGAGCTCATGGCCCGGATCCGCATGCGTCTCTGACCCCTCGGTGGGCACAGGGGTCGGACCGAGTCTGTATGTGCCCGACAGCGGGATCCCTCAACAGGTGTGATCCAGCCACCGATATTGATGGTGCGCATGGCCGCCACCGAGATCCTCCAAATGGCCACTCTGGTCGTCTTCACCGTGAACGCGGTGCTGCTGACCGTGCTCGTCACACTAAAGACATGGCATCGGCGCCGGATGGCGGAGCACGACACTCGCCGCCAGGGCTACACGGTGCTGCTCAGCCGTCATCTCGCGTTCGAGCGGTGCACCGACCCGATCACCACCGAGATGGCAGAGGACCCCGCCTTCCTCGACGCACTCATCGATCTTCGCACCGCGCTGAGCGGCGACGAGACAACAACCCTGCGCAGCATCGTACGACGGCACGGTGTGATCGAGCGCCAGGTCGCCCGGCTCGAGTCCTCGTTCCCCCTGGGGCGTCGCTTGCGAGCCGCGGTGGCGCTCGCCGAGATCGGTGACGAGACCTCGGCGCCGGTGCTGATGCGGCATCTCGAGGACCGGGAGCCCGAGATCCGGATCCAGTGCGCCAGGGGACTGGGTCGTCTCCGCTGGACACCTGCGATCGACTCCATCGTGGGACGTTTCGGCGTGGAGATCCCGTGGGTGCGGGCCCGTTTCTCCGACACCCTCGTCGGGTTCGGCTCCAAGGCGACATGGCCGCTGCTCGCCTACATCCGGATCAACCATCGATACGAGAACAAGGGGCCGGCCCTGGCGTTGCGCACCCTCGCCCAGATCCAGGACGACCAGGCGGTGGACCCCCTGCTCGAAATCCTCGGTGACGTCACCGACCTCGAAGTGGAGATCGCCACCGTCGAGACCCTCGGCGAGCTGGGGAGCCCGGAAGCGGTGCCCGCGCTGCAAGCCAGGCTCGACTCCCCATGGTGGGAGCTTCGGGCCAAATCTGCCGCTGCATTGGGTGGCATCGGGGACCCCGCCTCGATCCCGTTGCTGGTCGCGTCGATGAGGGATCTCAGCTGGTGGGTTCGTCGAGCTTCCGCGGCCGCCATTGCCGGTATCCCCGGAGGGATCGACGCCCTGTACGCGGCGCTCGAGGATCACGATCCGTACGCTGCCGACGCCGCTGCCGAAGCGCTGGCAGATGCCGGCGAACTGGTGTCTGCCCGTCGCCGGGTGGAGGGCGGGATCCCCGTGCGAGACGAGCCTCTGCTGGCCCACATGGGAGCCGAGGGCTGAGCGTGCCCCAGGAGATCCTTCGCTGGCTCGGGTATGCGACCATCGTCTACTTCGTCGTCATGCAGGCGTATCTGGTCGTGCTCGCCCTGGCTTCTGGGGCGGCGTTGCGTCGCAACCACCATCTCCGTCGCTTCGGAAGGGTCGGTGAGATGCTCTCCAGCCGCACCACTCCACCCGTCTCGATAGTCATCCCCGCCTACAACGAGGAAGCAGGGATCGTGGATGCGGTTCGCTCCATGTCGATCGTGAAGTACCCACGTTTTGAGATCGTGGTGACCAACGATGGCTCCAAGGACGAGACCCTGCGGTCACTGATCGATGCGTTTCACCTGGAGAAGGTGAGGATCCCCTACCGGCCCGACCTGGACTCGATGCCCCTGCGGGCCATCTACCGGGGTCGAGCAGGAGTGGACATCACGGTGATAGACAAGGAGAACGGGGGCCGTGCCGACGCCCTCAACGCCGGCATCAACGCCGCCCGTCATCCCTATGTGATGTGCACCGACGCCGACGTGGTCCTCGATCCCGAGTGCCTGGTCAACTCGATGCAGAGGGTGGTCGAAGACCGGGATCGCACCGTCGGCGTGGGGGGAAACGTACGACCCCTCAACGGGAGCCGGGTCGAGCTGGGCCATCTCATCGAGGCCAGCGTCCCTCGCCGCCTCATCCCCCGGATGCAGATCCTCGAGTACGTGAGGACATTTCTCGCCAGCCGGCCGGGCTGGTCGTGGATGAACGCCCTTCCCAACGTTTCCGGCGCTTTCGGGATATGGAAGCGATCGGTGTTGATCGCCGTCGGTGGCTTCACCCGGGGTCACCTGGGTGAGGACATGGATATCACAATGAGGGTGCACCGCTATCACCTGGAGCGGAACATCCCCTATCGCATCGTCTACGAGCCTTCTGCGGTCATCTGGACCGAGGTGCCGGACACGGCGCGAGTGTTGAGAAGGCAGCGGATCCGCTGGCATCGCGGTCTGATGACGACGATCAAGGACTTCCTACCTCTCGTCTTCAACCCCCGCTACCGACAGCTGGGAATGGTGAGTTGGGGTGGCTTCTTCCTGTTCGAGTACCTGGCCCCGATCATCGAGTTCGTGGGGTGGTTCGTGGTGCCCGCCGCCTGGCTGCTCGGCATCCTCAACACCACCTCACTGCTCTGGATGGTCCTGGTCGCCTTCGGCATGGGACTGATGAACTCACTGCTCGCCCTTCTCCTCGACGAGAGCTATGGCTATTTCAACAGCCCTGCCGACACCTCACGTCTCGTGGTCATGGCAGTGATCGAGAACTTCGGGTTCCGTCAGATGACTGTCCTCTGGCGGATTCGGGCAATGATCGGTGGGCGAGACACCAAGTCCTGGGGGAACATGGAGCGCCGGGGAGTGGCCAATCTGGCCAAGCAGAGTTGACCGAATAGCCGACAGGCTGGAGTCGCCACGAATAGAGTTCTGTTGTCGGACGACCACGATCGAGGAGTTACGGAGATGACCGACGAGCATGGCATGAACATCGCACCGGAGCCGTCACCACCCCCTGGTATGACCGAGCCCCATGACGACTCGTCTGTGATGGAGGGCGCCGGTGACTTCACCAGCGGAGAGGGCTTGGTTGCTTTCGCCGGCATGGTGCTTCTGGCCATCTGGCTGATCTTCGACGTCTTCCTCGACGAATACGGGATCGGTTTGGTCACCTTCCTCCTCGCTGTCCTCATCGTGCTGGCGCCACGTCTCAAGTCGGATGCGGTGACCGCGCTCCATCCGCTGCCCGTCGTGATGAAAGCCGTCGGATACACCCTCGCACTGATAGGTGCGTATGACGTCATCGGAGCAATCGAGGAAGGGTTCTACGACGACGCCCTGACCGTCGTCGCCGCGCTGGCCAGCTATGCGGCCTTCGCCATGGCCTTCGTCGGCGCCCGCCAGATCAAGATCTGAGCCTCACCCCTCCAGCTCTTCGAGGGTGCGGGGCCAGTCGTCTTTGAGCAGGCGGGACAGGGAGCGATCGGCAAGCAATTTGCCGCCGGTCTGACACGTGGCGCAGTAGTTGGTCTCGTTCGACGAGTAGACGATTCGCTGCACCTTCGATCCACAGCGGGGGCAGGGCTCGCCGTACTTCCCGTGCACGGCCATGTCCTCGCGAAAGGCGGTGACCTTGCCGGGCCAGCCCTCCCCGACCTCCTCACGGAGACGCTCTGTCCACTCCCGCAGTGACGTCACCACGGCGTGGTGAAGTCGACCCACCTCCTCGTCGTCGAGTTGGCCGGTTCGTTGTACCGGGGAGAGCCGCGCCATCCACAAGATCTCGTCGGAGTAGGCATTGCCGATGCCCGAGAAGATCCTGGGATCGGTGAGCGCCCGCTTCAAGGTGCGATTCTCGGAACGCAGGGCCGAGGCGAACTCGTCCTGGTTCGCATCGAGTGGCTCGATCCCGCCCCGATCCAGATTGGCTACTTCGTCCCAGCTCGAGGCCATCCATATACCCGCTCGCTTGTGGGTGCCTTGCTCGGTGAGGATCAGGCTGCCTGCTTCGAAGTCGAGAGCGGCCAGTCCCACCTTCTTGGGAATCGGCTTGCGTGGCGTCTCCCAGCGGAGCCGACCGGCGATCATCAGGTGGATCACCAAGTACACGGTTTCCGGTTCTCCGGCGCGCAGCGCCGGCGGGGGGTCTGAGGAGGGTCGTCCCCCCTCACGATTACCACCAAACCCGAGAGCGATCCGTTTTCCCACGCGCTGGATCGATACCACCTCCTCTCCCACCACCGAGTCGTAGGGGGGCTCGTAGGTGCGCATCACCGCCGGTGACGCGATGCGGAACCCGGTCACCCTCTCGCCCAGGACGCGCCGCTCCAGCGCCTCGATGTAGACGACGATGTCGGGCAGTTCGGGCATGGCCGAATTATCCAAACCCAGGGTTCCTACCCCCAATTCTTGGGGGTAGGGACCCTGGGTTGCGAGTCACCCGGGCTGGCTCTGTCCCGCGCTCACCAGGACCGCCACCCCCACCACCAGTCCGCCGGCGACGAAACCGTATGCAGTCAAGTGGCTGAGGTCGGCGGTCTGCCCGCGGACGGCGAAGCCGAAGGTGGCGATCATGGTCACCATCACCCCGGTCGCGATGAGACGGGCGGAGCGAGACCCGAGCGACATGGCATAGGCGACGCTGACCATGAGCACACCGCCGACGAGGAAGGCGACCCAGAACTGGAAGCCGTCCCGCGCCGGAGCCGCCCGGTCGAGGAAGAGACCACCGAGCACGATGAGCGCCCCGGCGACGGCGAAACCGATGGCGGCGAGATTCGACGGGAGTGGCGCCGGCTCGGGTGCGGTGACTCGTTCCTCCGGGTTGTGGCGGGCGACAAGACGTCTTGCCAGACGAGGTGAGGCGGCGCTGACCCCGATCTCCTCCGCCAAGGCGACGTCATCGGAGGTGCGCAACAAGAATTCCTCCCCTTCGGCCTTGACGTTGAACCCGTCTTGAAGGGCGTTGATGCCTATGTTGGCCAAGGGCCAATCGCCGACGACTTCCTCGCCCGCGACGAGACGAAGACGACGGTTCTCCACGATCACATCGACCCTCACCCCCGGGCCATTGTCGCCAGGCATCCTGACGTTGCCGTCCAATTCGACAGCCAATGGGTCTCCCAGTCCTGCAGCCTCGACGCGATTCTATTTGGACGCGGAAAGGGGCCGATGGTTCGATCGACCCCTCTTCGCTCACATATCGGACTGTGATTCAGTCTTGCATTTTCTCGAACGTCTCCGAGAAGCTCTTCGCCGCCCGACGCCGTCCACCAGCGGACCGGTCGCTTTCGGATTTCTCCTCACGTCCCCGTTCGCGGTTGTGACGACCGTCCTTGCCCTCACCACGGCCCCCTCGGTCACGGTCGCCTCGGCCTCCGCGGTCACCACGATCACGGTCGTTGCGGCCACCGCGGTCGCGGCCACCGCCGCCCGAGGGGCCCTCGCTGCTGGGAAGGGTGGCACCCTCCAGGGCCTCGACCAGCTCGAGGCTGACCTTGCCCCGGTCGATCTCACGGACTCGAACCTTGACCTCGTCGCCCTCGGAGAGGTAGTCCTCGACACGCTCCACTCGCTTCGACCCGTCGAGACGTGAGATGTGCAGGAGCCCGTCACGTCCGGGGAGGATGTTGACGAAGGCGCCGAACTTGGTGATGTTGACCACTTTGCCGTCGTAGACCTCGCCGATCCCGGCCTCGGGTGGGAAGGCGATCTGGGTCACCCTCTCCCGAGCGGCGGCCAATGCCTCACCGTCGTTGGAGGCGATGCGGACGATGCCGACACCGTTGGTCTCCTCGATCTCGATGCTGGCCCCGGTCACCTCCTCGAGCTCGCGGATCACGGCCCCCTTAGGACCGATGACCTCACCGATCTTGTCCTTGGGGATCTCGATCGACTCGATTCGGGGCGCCCACTGGTTCATCTCGGCCCTTGGCTCGGAGATGACATCGGCCATGGCGTCGAGGATGAACAGACGTGCCTCACGGGCTTGTGCGAGGGCAGACTGGAGCACCTCGGACGGCAGACCCTGGATCTTGGTGTCCAGCTGGAGGGCGGTGATCATCTCCTTGCTCCCCGCCACCTTGAAGTCCATGTCGCCGAGGGCGTCCTCTGCACCCAGGATGTCGGTGAGAGTCAGGTACTTGTCGTCCTCATGGAGCAGGCCCATGGCAATCCCGGCCACGGGTGCGATGATCGGCACGCCTGCGTCCATCAAGGAGAGCGTGGAACCACACACCGAGGCCATCGACGACGAGCCATTGGACGCCAGCACCTCGGAGACGAGACGCAGCGCATAAGGGAAATCGTCGGAGTTGGGGATCATCGGCAGTAGCGCCTTCTCCGCCAGGGCGCCGTGACCGATCTCCCTCCGCTTCGGGCCGCGCATGAACCCGGCCTCACCCGTGGAGAACGGTGGGAAGTTGTAATGGTGCATGTACCGCTTGGCTTCGGAGATGTCGAGGGTGTCGAGCATCTGCTCCATCTTGAGCATGCCCAGAGTGGTCACATTGAGTACCTGGGTCTCGCCACGTTGGAAGAGGGCAGACCCGTGGGTCCGCTCCACCACACCCACCTCGATGGACAGGGGCCGGATATCCGACGTGCCGCGGCCATCGAGCCTGATCCCCTGTTCCACGACCCGGCGACGGGCCTGCTTCTTGAACACGGATCGGAAGGCGTTCTTGACCTGCTGGAGCGTCTCGGTGTCGTCTTCGGCGATACCCAGCTCGGCAACGACCGCGTCGTATGCCTCCGCCTCGGCGTCGAGACGATCCTGCTTGCCGGCGATCTCGAGCACGGATGAGATCCGGTGCGAGCCGGCCGCCTCCACCCGCTGGTAGATGTCCTCGGTGTAATCGACGACCGGTGACCACTCGAACTGCCGGGGCTCGGCCCCGCGAGCCAACTGCTCCTGGAGATCGATCAACTCGGCGATGTAGCCCTTGGCCAACTCCAGCCCCTGGGCTACGGCCTCCTCGTCGGAAGGCCGGTCACCGTTTGCGACGAGACGGGCGCCCTCTTCGGTGGCCCCGGCCTCGACCATGACGATGTCGATGACACCGCTGTCGTTGCGCCGACCTGCGACCACGAGCTCGAAAACGGACTCGTCGAGATCGCCCTCGGTGGGGAAAGGCACCCACTCCCCCTTCTTCAGGGCGAGACGGACGCCACCGATCGGGCCCTCGAAAGGCAGACCGCTGACGGTCAGTGCCGCCGAGGCGCCGTTGAGGGCGACCACGTCGAAGGGGTTCTCCTGGTCGACCGAGAGTGAGACGACCACGACGTGGGTCTCGTTGCGGTATCCGTC
Source organism: Acidimicrobiia bacterium (assembly GCA_035249605.1). Classification (GTDB taxonomy): domain Bacteria; phylum Actinomycetota; class Acidimicrobiia; order Spongiisociales; family ZC4RG35; genus JANQRA01. The sequence goes on along the minus strand of DATFGI010000016.1, from coordinate 11,283 downwards.
GGCAAAGGACGGGCGCAGCGGCCTGTCGATGAGCCGGCAGGTGAGGATGGCCTGTTCCGAGGGACGCCCCTCACGTCGAAAGAACGAGCCGGGGATGCGGCCCACCGAGTACATCCGCTCTTCGAAGTCGACGGTGAGCGGGAAGAAATCCACGCCTTCACGGGGCTTGGAGTTCGCGGTGGCGGTCACCAGCATCTGGGTGCCGCCCAACTTGGCTACGACGGCGCCGTTCGCCTGACCGGCCAACTTGCCGGTGCTCAGGACGAGCTCTTTACCGCCGATGGTGCCTCTAACAGAGGTTTCGGGCACTGTGTGCTCCTTTTTCTTGGTGGCGGAGCCGTGCCCGTTGGCAGTGGTCATCCCTCCCGTGGAAGAAATGGCCACTGTCAACCGACCGACTCTCGCCCGCTATTTGTCGGACCTCTCTGGGTCCCTAACTACATGAGGAGCGGGGTCGCCGCTCCTCATGAATCCTTCAACGTCGCAAGCCGAGCTTGGCTATGAGACTCCGATATCGCTCCACGTCCTGGCGACGCAGGTAGTCGAGCAGCCTTCGCCGCTTTCCGACCAGAAGCAGCAGGCCACGCCGACTGTGGTGGTCGTGCTTGTGGTCGCGAAGGTGCTCGGTGAGGTGGTTGATCCGCTCGGTGAGCAGAGCGACCTGGACCTCGGGAGAGCCGGTGTCGCTCTCGTGTGTGCCGAACTCTTCGACGATCTCGGTGGTTGTCTTCATTGCGCGTGAAACCTGAAATGACGTGGGGAACTGGCCTGAACTCTAACAGTCCTCCCCGGCAAACTCACAACCGCTCGCCCGCGGATTCGAGAATCGAGCGGCTCGCGGACACGTCCGAGCCCATTTGCTCCACCAACGCATCGACCGAGTCGAAGTCGAGCTCCGGACGAAGGTATTGGACGAACTCGACGGTCAACTCCTCGCCGTAAAGATCGCCCTCGAAGTCGAGGAGGTAGGCCTCGATGAGAACCTCGCCACCACCGAAGGTGGGGCGGATCCCGACATTGACCGCAGCATCGTGACGCTGCCCGTCGACCTCGGCGAAGCAGGCGTAGACACCGTGACCCGGGATCAGCTTGCGGCTCGGAGGCCGCAGGTTCGCCGTGGGAAAGCCGATCTCCCGCCCCCTCTTGTCACCGTCGACCACCGTGGCGGAGACCCGGAACCGTGAGCCGAGCAGCCGGTTGGCCTCGGTGATCCTGCCCTCCTCGATGAGGGCGCGGATACGGCTGGAGGACACCGGATGCTCGCCGGCATCGAGGATGGGGACGGGGGTGACCGTGAACCCGTGCCGGTCGCCGAGCCGGAGGAGCAGATCGACATCGCCGGCGCGATCCCTCCCGAACCGGAAGTCGACACCCACCACCAGCTGGCCGGCGGAGAATCGGTCGACCAGGATGCCGGTGACGAACTCCTCGGGAGCCTGCTCCCTGATCTCGTTCAGGTCGAGCACACCCACCACCTCCACAGCGACGTCGTCGAGAAGCCGGATGCGCTCCTCCAGCGTGGTGATCAGAAGGCGGGGTATCCCGGGCCGGAGCACCTCGACGGGATGCGGCTCGAACGTGAGAACGGTGCGGACCATCGAGGGATCCATCTCTGCGAGGAGCGCACGGTGCCCGAGGTGGACCCCGTCGAGCACCCCGATGGTCATCGCAGCCGGCCCCGGGGGCGGGTCCCATCCCTGCCACGGCCCGTCGAGGACGATCATGCGGGCACGACCACCTCGGGACGGGCTCGCTCACCGAGACGCCGGTAGATCGCGACCAGGTCGCCATCGGGGCCGAGGACCCTGTATGGGATGTCCTCGGGCCCGGTCACGATGGCCCCTCCCACGAACTGCAGCCCGTTGCGGACCCCGGCCACGGCCTCTGAGTCCACGCTGACCGCGGGCAAGTCGGCGAGGGCTCGAGCCGGCGAGAGGAAGTACGACCGCCAATTCGCCAGGTCGTCGATGGTCACGCCGTTGCTCGCCTTGAGTGACCCGATCCGGGTCCGGCGCAGCGCGGTCAGGTGGGCGTTGCCCCCGAGCATGGTCGCCATGTCGTCGGCCAGGGAGCGCACGTAGGTGCCTTTGCCACACACCACGCGGAACTCCACCTCGGGATACGGCGGCGCTCCCACGGACAGGATCTCGAGCTCGTGGATCTTCACTTGACGCGCCTCGCGCTCTATCACCTGACCCTCACGTGCCAGGTCGTACAACCGTCGGCCGTCCTTCTTGAGGGCGGAGACCATCGGGGGCACCTGTGAGATGGTCCCGGTGAACCGGGGCACCAACCCCTCGAGCTCCGCGCTGGCGAATTCCATCGGCTCCCGGGTGAGCACGGCACCGTCGGCATCGAGCGTGTCGGTGGCCACCCCGAAGAGAGCGGTCGCCAGATACTCCTTGGCCTGGTCCTGGATGTAGCGAACGAGGCGGGTCACCTTCCCCACCGCCAGCACCACCGCCCCTGTCGCCATCGGGTCGAGGGTTCCGGCGTGACCCACCTTCTTGACCCCGACCGCCCTGCGAACCTCGCCAACCACCTGGTTGGAGGTGATCCCCTTCGGCTTGTCCACGATGAGAAAGCCCGATGTCATCGGTGCTCCTCGACAACGGATACCACCCGTTCCCTCACCGCCTCGGGATCACCCTCGGTGGTGAAACCTGCGGCGAGGCGGTGACCCCCGCCGCCCATCGCGGCGGCGAGACCGCCGACGTCGGTGTCGCCACGGGAGCGAAGGCTCACCTTCACCCGGCCGTCCTCGTGCGCCTTGACCAGGACCGCGGTGTCGGCCTCGAGGGCGAGGCGGAGCAGGTCGATGAGGTTCTCGGTGTCGTCCCAGTCGATCTCGTTCTCGGCGAGGTCCTCAAAGGTGACAACGGTGGAGATCACCTTGCGCTCGGCATCGAGCCGGGCCCGGCCCAGGGCGAGGGCCGCCGCCTTGAGATAGCCGAAGGGCGCCTCTTCGTAGATATGACGCCCGATGACACTGGGCTCGGCGCCCGCGGCCACCAGATCGGCTGCGATGCGAAGGGTTCGCGGGGTGGTGTTCGAATAGGAGAAGCGGCCGGTGTCAGTGACCAGGGCGGTGTGGAGACACATGGCCACGTCGGGTGTGAGCTCCCAGCCCAGGCTGGCGAGGATGTCGTAGACCAGCTCGCCGCTGGCCCCGGCCTCGGGATCGACCACGGCAATGTCGCCGAAGCCCTCGTTGGTCACGTGGTGGTCGACGACGATGACCTTGCCCGCCTTGCCTGCATTGGCTGCCAGCTCCCCGAGACGCTGGGGAGAGCCCACGTCGAGAACGACCATGAGAGGCGGCGCCTCGGGGAAATCGTCGGGGGTCACCAGCAGTTCGGTTGGGAGGAAGGCGAGGCTGGGTGGCACCAGATAGGGAGAACCGAATCCGGCCACCACGTCCTTGCCCCGGCCGGACGCGGCGATCCCAAGAGCCAGCATCGAGCCCAGGGCGTCGCCGTCGGGCCCGACGTGACAGGCCAAAGCCATGCTCGGGCTCTCCTCGATAGCCCTGGCTGCCTCCTCGATGACGGCGCGGTCGATGCTCACTCCTCCTCCCCCTGCTTCAACTCTCGCAGGATCTGATCGATGCGCTCGCCACCGATTATCCCGGGATCGATGGCGAACTCCAGTGCCGGGGTGTACTTCATCCTCACCTCGCGCCCGATGACGGATTGAAGACGCTTGGCGGCGCCGCGCAGCGCCTCGAGGGCGCCCTCCCCCGCCTCCCGGCCGAGCACGTCGACATAGACGAGGGCGGTGCGCAGATTGGGGGCGGTGTCCACGGCGGTGACCGAGACCAATTCGAGCCGGGAATCGCTCATCTTCTCGATCTCCTCGGCAAGGACCTCACGCAGTATCGAGTTGACCCGCAACATCCGGTCGCTCAACGCCGGCCTCCCAGCTATCAGGTGCGGGCGACCTCGCGGACGGTGTAGACCTCGATGTGGTCGCCTTCCTTGATGTCGTTGTAGTCCTCGAAGCCCATGCCGCACTCGAACCCGGACTGCACCTCGCGGACATCGTCCTTGAACCGTTTCAGCGACGAGACCACGCCGTCGTGGATCACCACACCGTCGCGGAGCAGTCGGGCCTTGGCCCCGCGCTGCACCATGCCCTCGATCACGTAGCAACCGGCGATGGTCCCGGCACGAGGAACACGGAAGATGGCCCGTACCTCCGCGGTGCCGAGCACGACCTCCTGCTCGTCGGGGGCGAGCTGGCCGACCAGGAGTTGCTCGATATCGTCGAGCAACTCGTAGATGATCCCGTATGTGCGCACCTCGACCCCGGCTGCCTCGGCGGCGCGGCGCGCCTTGGGCTCGGGTCTGACGTTGAACCCGACGATGACCGCCTCGGTCACCTCGGCCAGCATGATGTCGTTCTCGTTGATGCCGCCGACCGCGGTGTGGACGATCTGGATCTTGCCGCCTTCCCGCTCGATCTTCCCGATCGACTCCCGCAAGGCCTCGAGCGACCCCTGGGCATCAGCCTTCACGATCACATTGAGAGTTGCGTCGTCGCTGCGCAGCTGCTCCAACAGCCCCTGCAAACGGTCACGCGCCGACGGGGCGACGTTGGCCTCGGCCTTCACCTCCTGTCCCCGCTCGGCGGCCACCTGTCGCGCCTGCCGGTCGCTCTCCATGACCTCGAAGAAGTCACCGGCAGCGGGCACATCGTCCCAACCCATGATCTGAACCGGATCGGAGGGGCCGGCCTCGGAGATCCGCTCCCCCTGGTCATCCATGAGTGCGCGGACCCGTCCCGCGATCGGGCCGGCGACAAAAGCGTCGCCCTGGCGCAGGGTGCCTCTCTGGATGATCACTGATGCGACCGGCCCCCGGCCCACCTCGAGTTGGGCTTCGACGACGACACCCGATGCCATCGGCTTGGGGTTGGCCCGGAAATCTTCGAGCTGGGCGATCAGGTCGATGACCTCGAGGAGATCGTCGACGCCGGTCCCCTGCAAGGCGGAGAGCTCGACCGAGGGCACGTCGCCACCGAGCTCCTCGGTGACCACGTCGTGATTCGTCAACTCGGTCCGAACCCGAAGCGGCTCGGCGCCGGGCAGGTCGATCTTGTTGATGGCGACGATCATCTTCACCCCGGCCGCCTTGGCGTGTGAGATCGCCTCCACGGTTTGTGGCATCACGCCATCGTTGGCCGCCACCACGAGGACGACGATGTCTGTGATGTTGGCGCCGCGAGCACGGAGGGCGGTGAAGGCTTCGTGGCCCGGGGTGTCGACGAAGGTGATCTTGCGCCCGTTGACCTCGACCTGATAGGCCCCGATGTGCTGGGTGATGCCACCCTCCTCACCAGAGGCGACATTGGCCTTGCGAATGCTGTCGAGAAGCGTCGTCTTGCCATGGTCGACATGGCCCATCACCGTCACCACCGGCGGGCGCGGTGTCATGTCCGCCTCGGAGTCGTCGAACTGGGGCTGGGACGCCACTGGTGCGGGGGGCGGTGCCTCGGCGACCTCGACTATGTAACCGAATCCTTCGGCGACCTCGTCGATGAGGTGCGCAGGCATGGTCTGTCCCGCACCGGCAGGCACCCCCTTGTTGAGGAGCACTTTGACCACTTCGCCCACGGGCTGGGCGATGGCCTCGGCGAACTCGGCGACGCTTGCGCCGTCGTCGACGGTGGCGATGCTGACCTCGGTGGGCTCGGGCTCGGCGGTGGCCACCGCCCGGGGCGGCTCGTCCGCAACGGTCTCGGGCTCGGCGGCCACCGCGCCGCGCGCATCTGCAGACGGCTCCTCGACCGGTGCTCCCTCCCCCACGGTTTCCGCGGCCGCCGCCTCGTCGGCGGGGGTTTCGACGGTTTCCTCGGGGGCGAAGGCGAGACGCACCAGGTCGGCACCCTCGTCGTCGAGACCCGACGACGCGGTCTTCACCTCTAGACCCAGCTCCTGGGCCTGTTCCAGGACCTCCTTGGAATCGAGGCCCAGTTCGCGGGCCAGCTCATAAACCCTCATTCAAAATCACTCACTCTCGCGGTCGTGGTCGGTGTCCTCGATCGCATCCTCGTCGTCACCGGCCGCGACCTCTGTGACCGGTTCCTCGGGTGCGGCGACCTCCTCGGTGACCACCGCGCCCACACCGTCGTCCTCTGCAGCAGCGGGCGGCGACGCACCGTCCTGCTCACCGGCCCCGACCGTCTCCGCTGCCGGCTCCGCGGATGCCGGCTCGGCCACTACCGGCTCGGGGGCCGCCTGAGCAGCCGGCTCGGCTCCCTCGGTGTCGGAGTGGATATCGACCTTGTAGCCGGAGAGGCGGGCTGCCAGTCGGGCGTTCTGGCCCTCTTTGCCTATGGCCAGGGAGAGCTGGTGCTCGGAGACGATCACGTCCGCGGTCTTCTCCTCCTCGTCGATGCGCACCTCGCGCACCTTGGCCGGGCCCAGGGCCTCGGCGATGAACTGGGCGACGTCGTCACGCCACTGAACGACGTCCACCTTCTCGCCACGCAGTTCGTTGACCACTTGACGGACCCTGGAGCCGCGGGCCCCGACACAGGCGCCCTTGGGGTCGACGTTGGGGTCGTGGGAGATCACCGCGATCTTGGTGCGATGACCGGGCTCTCTGGCGATGTTGACGATTTCGACGGTGCCGTCGGTCAGCTCGGGCACTTCCAGCTCGAGAAGACGTCGGACCAGATCGGGATGGCTGCGCGACACCACGATCTGGGCGCCCTTGGCTTCGTTTCGAACCTCGAGGATCAGTGCTTTCACCCGGTTCCCGCGATCGAGCCGCTCGAATGGGATGCGCTCGCTGCCGGGGAGGATGGCCTCGGCATCACCCAGATCGAGGATCACCGAGCGATAGTCGACCTGCTGGACGATGCCGGTGACCAGGTCCCCCTCCCGGCCCTCGTACATCTCGTACACCTTCTCCCGCTTGGCCTCACGGAGCTTGAACTGCATGACCTGTTTGAACGATTGCGCCGCGATGCGCCCAAAGGCCTCGCCCTCGGGCGTGTCCTCCCACTCGTCGACGACGTTGCCGTCCTCGTCCAGCTCCTGGGCATAGACGATCACCTCGCCGGAGTCGGGATCGATGGTCACCCGGGCCTCCTCGGCTGCTCCGGGGCTCCGCTTGTACGCCGCCACCAGGGCATTGGCGAAGGCATCGAGGATCGCGTCCACGGCCACCCCCCGCTCCCGGGCGAGGACCTCGATGGCCTCCATCATCGTGTCGAGCTTCATGCCTTCTCCTTCGAATGACCCGGCTTCGGCGCCTTCTCCCACCGGAACACGGTCCTGGCGCTGACCACGTCTTCGTAGGCGAGGGTCACATTGCCCTCTTCGCCATCGACGGTGAACGATTTGTCGCCGGCGTCGGTCAGGGTGCCGCGATGGGTTGTTTTGGCCTCCCCGGGAGCGGCCTTGACCACCACCTCGCGGCCGATCGACTTGCGGTAATGGGAGGGCCGACGGAGCTTCCGCTCCAGACCGGGGGAGGTCACCTCGAGCTGGTAGCTCTCCTGGAGGCCCGGCTCGTCGTCGAGGAGACGGGACAGTCCGCGTGAGAGATCGGCGAGGCGCTGTAGGTCGACTTCGTCCCCGTCCACGATGACCCGGAGCACACGGCCCCGGCCGCGGCCGGACAGCTCGAGATCATCGAGCTCGAGTCGCTCCGCGGCGAGATAGGGCTCTACCACGCTCCAAATGTCTGCTACCTGGGTCAATTGTCAGGGTCTCCACACCAAACAGGTGGGTGCCAAAGGCGCCCACCTGACCGAAAAGCGTCCTGTTGTTGTGCCCCGATTATAGGTCGACGAGCCAGCCAGGCCTAAATGCCGAAACGGGCCGCCTCGATGGCCCCGCTGAGCGTGGGAACCACCTCCTCGAGCCCCAACTCGTACTTGACCATGCCCCGACGCTCGCTGATCTCGGCGGTCCCAGAGTCGACGCCCTTGGGGCCGACCGTCACCCGGTAGGGGAAGCCGATCAGCTCGGCGTCGGCGAACTTGACCCCGGGACGCTCCTCGCGGTCGTCGATGATCACCTCGACACCGGCGGAGTCGAAGTCGTCGTAGAGCTGGTTGGCCACCGCCATCGTGGGCTCGTCGTCGGGCCGAACCACGGTCACGACCACCTCATAGGGGGCCACCGACACCGGCCAGACGATACCGCTCTCGTCGTGAGACGACTCGACCACGGCGGCGATCCCCCGCTCCAAACCGATCCCGTATGACCCCATTATCACCGGGTGACTACTGCCCTCCTCGTCCTGTACGTATGCGCCGAAGGCCACGGAGAACTTGGTGCCGAGCTTGAAGATGTGACCGACTTCGATGCCTTTCCACAGCTCGAGCCGTCCCCCGTCGACGATGCAGCGATCCTCGGCGAGCACGGCACGAAGGTCGGCCCATTGGGTCACCCCGATGTCCCGTTGCACCGAGACGCCCTTCAGATGCCAGTCGTCCTCGTTGGCCCCTGTGGTCATGTTGATGCGTCCCTGCAACGCGGAGTCGGCGATGATGGTCGGTCCCCGTACCCCCACCGCACCCAGGCTCCCCGGGTCGGCGCCGAGCAGCTCGCGGATCTCCTCCGGCTGGCCGGGGCGGGCCGTTGCGCCGGCCGTTGCATCCAGCAGCTTCTGCTCCTGGAGCTCGTGGTCGCCACGGAGCAGCAGCAGGTATGGGCTGTCGTCGACGAAGTAGACCAGGGTCTTGATCTGACGCTTCGGAACCGCGATCTCGGGGTGGGCCTCGGCCAGGGCGGCGATGGTGCGCAAACCGGGAGTGGGGAAGCGCTCGAGGTCGATGAGCTCGCCGTCTTCTACCGGGTCGAGAAGCGAGGTGGCCTTCTCCACGTTGGCCCGGTAGTCGCAAGAACCGCAGGTGACGATCCAGTCCTCCCCGGCATCGCTGCGGACCATGAACTCGCTGGAGACCGTCCCGCCCATCGCCCCCGACGACGCCTGCACATCGATGGCGTCGAGTCCCATACGGGCGAAGATCCGCTTGTAGGCGTCGTAGTGCTTGTCGAACCCGGTGTCGAGACCGGGTGCGTCGATGTCCAAGGTGTAGGAGTCCTTCATGGTGAACTCCCGCACCCGGAGAAGACCCGACTTTGGTCTCTGCTCGTCCCGGAACTTGGTGTGAATCTGGTACCAGATCTGGGGGAGCTCGCGGTAGGAGAACAACTCGGTGGCGAGGATGGCGAAGATCTCCTCCTCGGTCATCCCCAGGACCAAGTCGGCGCCCCTGCGATCCCGAATCTTGAAGAGATAGTCCCCCATCAGGTCGTATCGGTCGGACTTCCTCCAGATCTCGGCCGGGTGCAACGTGGGCAGCAGCATCTCCTGTCCCCCGATGGCGTTGATCTCCTCGCGTATGATCCCGGCGATCTTGAGCCGGACCCGCTGGCCCAGCGGCAACAGCGTGTAGGAGCCGGCGTTCAACTGCCGGATGAAACCGCCCCTCACCAACAGCTTGTGACTGACCGCCTCGGCGTCGGCGGGGGCGTCGCGGAGTGTCGGGATGAATGCCTGTGACCAGCGCATGGGGACCCGGACGGTAGTCAGTCTGCTGTTTCGAGCCGCCGACACGCGAACGAAACGCCCTGGAGCTCGCTGTCGAGCCCCTTCCCGTGAAGGCGGTCGGCGCACCAGCCGGGCGACGGGCACCTTCCTGTGAAAGGCGGTCGGCGCATCAGCCGGGCGACGGGCCCCTGCCCGGACGGCGCTCGGAGCTACCTTGATCTCGATGCCACGGCTCGGATGGCTCCTGGCCGTCCTCCTCATGACACCCACCGCATGTGGGCAGGTGGAGCCAGTCCTGGTCGCGGTGAGCATGCCCGACTGTGCTCATCAGGGCGCCACCTCGATGGAGGAGGGCGAGGCGAGGTTGATCCTGACACTCAACGGGTTGGCGGACGTCGGCCTGGCCCTGGTCGAGATCACCGGTGACCGCGACTACCAGGACCTGGTCGAGCATCTCACCACCGCCCCGCGCTGGGATCGGCCGCCACCCTGGGTCACCGAGGTGGCTTCACTTCGCATCGACGGCGGGATCGGGGTCGACAGTGTCGAAGAGACCCTGGACCTCGAGGAGGGCCTCTACGCCGTCGTGTGCTTGGACCACTCCTCCGAAGAGGCCGGATCGCTCGGCCAACCGGCGGCGCCCCTGCTGGTCCGAGCCGGTTGAGCCTTTTCTCAGTCGCTCCCCGCTACGTCGGCGACTCGCGCCCGCTTCTCCGCCGAGCGGTTGGCGTCTCCGCGAATCTCGATGAGCTGACGACGCTCGGCGTCGGCGATCTCGGCGGCGTTGGCCTCGGCGTGGGCGAGACGGGCGTCCAGCCCCTCGTCTACCAGCTTCTGCGCCTCGTCGAGCAGTGCCTCCACCATCTCGGCCTCGGGCACGACCCGCACCACCTGGCCCTTTATGAACAGGTGGCCGCGGCCCCGACCCGCGGCGATCCCGATGTCGGCCTCCCGGGCCTCACCGGGCCCGTTGACGACACATCCCATGACCGCGACCTGGATCGGCAGGTGGGCCTCCTCCAGCGCTTGCTGTGCCCTGGTGGCCACTTCGATGACGTCCACCTCCGCCCGCCCGCACGAGGGGCATGCGATCAGATCGAGGCCCTTCCGCTCTCTGAGCCCGAGGTATTCGAGCAGCTGCCGACCCGCCTTGGCCTCCTCCACCGGGTCGGCGGTGAGCGAGAACCGGATGGTGTCTCCTATGCCCTCGTTGAGCAGCGTGCCGATCCCGGCAACCGACTTGATGAGACCGGCCGGGGGCGGCCCGGCCTCGGTGACTCCGAGATGGAGTGGGTAATCGACCGCATCGGCGAGCAGTCGGTAGGACTCCACCATGGAGCGGACGTTGGAGTGCTTCACCGAAATCTTGATGTCGTGGAAGTCGACCTCCTCGAGGTACCGCATCTCGATCTGGGCCGACTCGACCAGCGCCTCGGGCACGGGTGCCCCGTGCTTGTCGAGCAGGTCTTTGTCGAGCGACCCGGCGTTGACCCCGATCCTGATCGGTATCCCGCGATCCTTGGCCTCCCGGGCGACTGTCTTGATCTGGTCTTCCTTGCGTATGTTGCCCGGGTTGAGACGCAGCCCCTGGACACCGGCCTCCATGGCGGCGAGGGCTAGCCGGTACTGGTAGTGGATGTCGGCGATGATGGGAACCGGGCTCCGGGGCACGATCTCGGACAAGCCCTGGGCAGCCTCCACCTCGTTGCACGTGATCCTCACGATGTCGGCACCGGCGCCGGCCAGGGCGTAGACCTGGGCCAGTGTCCCG
>DATFGI010000015.1:0-23899 GCA_035249605.1 Acidimicrobiia bacterium | reverse complement strand
CCACCGCGGACCCACCACCTGCCACAACCTGGCACCACTCTGCCGCCACCACCACACCTGCAAACCAAAATGGAAACTCGTAAGAGACACCGACGGCAGCCACATCTGGACCAGCCCACTCGGCCACACCTACCGCACCGGACGACCCCCCTAAAACCCGCCGCTACTTCCCCAGGCGTACTGTCTTGTCCTTATCTCGATCGCCAGGTGGTGTACCTCGGTGGCCACACATCAGGGCTCTCGCGTTCCCCGAAGATGACGTGTGTCACCTGCAGCTCATACAGGAGATATTCACCACCCGGGTCGAAAGCCCAATTCCGGGCTGCCTGCTCACGGGTGTCACTGTCCTCGACGAGGATCGCATGGCCGCGCACCACGAACTCGTGGGGTTTGTGCGGGTCGTGGTAGGCGGCCAATGAGTATCTGCCGTCTGCTTGCAGATCCCGTGTCTTGGCCGAACCGGACCGGACGAAGACCAACAAACGGTCGTCGACAAGACCAACATTCACCGGATGTGTCCTCGGCAAGAGGTCGCCATTGACCGTCGTCAACATGCCGCTGCCGTCCCCGGTCCAGAACAACAGTTTCTCGCCCCATTCAGCCAGCTGCGGCGCCGACGATTTCAGTTCTTTCCAACTGGCCACAACGCCTTCCTTGCCTACAGAGAGATCACCTGATCGGGCATGTTCCCGGCCAGTGCCCCGTACAGATCCGGGAAACAGCCGACCGTCGCCCCTTCCACCATGTCCACCGGCTCACACTCCACCGGCTCGCTGCGTCCCTCACCTGTGGCCGGGTCGCACCATCGGGGCTCCCCCTTGGCGAGGTTCCGCTCGAGGGCGCAGTTGTCGCACGCCATGATCAGCATGCCCGTTTCCTTGGCCACCACGGCAAGTCGTTCCCCGATGGGGTCGCCCTTGCGCAGTGCCCAGACGTTGTCGTCGAATAGGAAGATCCCGACCACCTCCACCCCATGCGTGCCCGCTTCGAGTTGGGGGAGGATCATCTGGGCCAACTTGTAGCTGGCGGCCCGTGGTGTGTTCAGGACGTAGGCGACTTTCAACATGGCTCCTTGTCATTCATGGGCTCCCGACGCTATCGCCTGGGCGGAGGTTCCAAACCGTCGACGGCTGCGGACCAATCGTCGGGAAGCTCCACGGGCGACGGCCGCGACATGAGACGTAGATACAGGTCGGAAGCAGTGCCCTCCACCGAGGCTGCCGGCTCGTCGTCACCCCCGTAGACCCAGGTCATCTCGAGATCCGTTGCGGTCACTCCGAGTGGCTGCACGGCCCCGAGACGGGGCAACCACATACTGGCGAACTCGTCGAGACCGGTGCGAGCCACATGGTCGGTGAGCCGGTCTTCGTCGCCGAATGCCTGGTATGCGTCCCAGCGATGGACACCGGTCTCGATCACCATCCGCGACTCCCAGAGACCGACGCACGATTCCGGCCAGAATCCCCAACAGGCCGCTGCCGGGTCGGCGTCACGCAGGACGGCCAGCATCCGATCCAGAGTCTCCTCGTACCACTCGAGGGGATCGGCGCCTTCGGGCAGCCGGGGAGCCGACACTCGCTCGGTGGGCAGATCACGAATGACCACAGTGGTACGCCCGTGGATCGAAGCGACATGAGAGGCGAGGTCGGCCAGCGTCCAGTCCGGGTACTGCGGCACCGGGCGGTCCGGGTCACGGCGCACGGTCAGGCCGAGCCGTCGGCCCTCCGACTCGATGGAGGCGAGGCTTTCAGCCGAGAGCACGCTGCATCGCTTCGCCCATGCCCGACGGGGTGTCGGCGACCACGATCCCTGCCTCGTTCATCGCCGCGATCTTGGCCTCTGCGGTGCCCTTGCCCCCGCTGACGATGGCGCCGGCATGGCCCATGCGCTTCCCGGCAGGAGCCGTGGTGCCGGCGATGAAACCGGCCACCGGCTTGGACATCGCCGATTTCACGAACTCGGCGGCCTCCTCCTCGGCGGTGCCCCCGATCTCCCCGATCATGATCACGCCCTCCGTCTCCTCGTCGTCCTCGAACAGGCGGAGACAGTCGACGAAGCTGGTCCCGTTGACCGGGTCGCCACCGATGCCAACCGCGGTGGTCTGGCCCAGCCCGAGCAGGGTCAACTGGTGCACCGCCTCGTAGGTGAGGGTGCCGGAGCGAGACACCACTCCGATACGGCCCCGTTGGTGGATGTATCCGGGCATGATCCCGATCTTGCACTCGCCGGGGGTGATCACCCCGGGGCAGTTGGGCCCGATGAGACGGGTGGCCTTCCCCTCCAGATACCGCTTGGCCTCGATCATGTCGGCCACCGGGATTCCCTCGGTGATCGCCACCACCAGCTCCAGACCGGCGGCGGCCGCCTCCATGATGGCGTCGGCGGCGAACGGCGGCGGCACATAGACCACCGATGCAGTGGCCCCCGTGTCCGCCACAGCATCCTTGACTGTGGCGAAGACCGGGAGTTCGACCGAATATGTGTCGTCCCGGCCGGGCACCCCGGAGTGATCGGTCTCCCCCTCGAAATGCTGGAGCTCCCCGTCCCGGGACGGATGCACGGCCCCCACCATCTGGGTGCCATAGGCGATCGCGGTGTCGGTGTGGAAATTGCCGGTCTTCCCCAGACCCTGGACCAGGACACGGGTGCTCTTGTCCACGAGGACGCTCATGAGGCCATCTCCAGGATCTTGGTCGCCCCATCGAGGAGGCTGTCGGCGTTGGTGACCTCGAGCCCTGACTCCTCGATGATCCGCTTGCCCTCTTCGACGTTGGTGCCTTCCAGCCGCACCACCAGAGGGACAGCGAGGCCGACCCGCTCCACCGCTTCGACGATGCCTGTGGCGATCACATCGCAGCGCATTATCCCGCCGAAGATGTTGACGAAGATTCCCTTGACGTTGGGGTCCTTGGTGATGATCTGGAACGCGGTGGTGACCTGGTCGGCGTTGGCGCCACCGCCGACGTCGAGGAAGTTTGCCGGCTCGCCCCCGACGTGCTTGATCGTGTCCATGGTGGCCATCGCCAAGCCTGCACCGTTGACCAGGCAGCCGATCGTGCCGTCGAGCTTGATGTAGCTGAGCCCGGCATTCTTGGCGGCGACCTCGGCGGGGTCCTCTTCCGACTCGTCACGCATCTCGGCGATGTCAGGATGGCGATAGAGGGCGTTGTCGTCGAAGGACATCTTCCCGTCGAGGGCCATCACCCGGTCGGCGGCGGTCACCACCAGAGGATTGATCTCCACGAGGTCGGTGTCCAGTTCGACCGCGGCGGCGGCCAGGGCCTTGACGAACCTGCCGAAGCTCTTGGCGGCATCGCCCTCCAAACCCAGCCCGTGCGCCAGCTCGTTGGCCTGGAAGTCGGCGAGTCCGATCGCGGGGTCGATCTCGGAACGGAGGATCTTCTGTGGCGCCTCCTCGGCGACCTTCTCGATCTCCATGCCGCCTTCGGTGGAGGCCATCACGATGTTGCGCGAGACGGCTCGGTCCAAGAGCACCGCCAGATAGAGCTCACGTGCGATGTCGATGCCCTGCTCCAGATAGAGCCGGTTGACCTGCTTGCCCTCCTCACCGGTCTGGATGGTGACCAATGTGCTGCCCAGCATCTTCTGAGCCAGCTCGCGCACCTTGTCCTCGACGACGGACGGCCCACCCTCGATCCCGGCGGTGATCACGTTGACGCCGCGCACGTCAGGATGCTCTTTGAAAGTGCCCTTGCCCCTGCCCCCGGCGTGGATCTGCGACTTGAGGACGACGACGGGGTTGCCCGACTCCTCCATCAACGGCCTGACCGCGGCCACCGCCTCGTCCACCGAGCGCGCCACGCGGCCCAGTGGCACCGGGATTCCCCGTGCAGCCATGAGCTGCTTGGCCTGATGCTCGTGGATCTTCATTCGTCCTTCCTAGGGCCTCTCTGCGATGTTGACCTCGACCCACTCCGTGATGTGATCGAGTGGTGTTCCAGGTGTGAAGATCATGGCGATCCCAGCCTCGGTCAAATCCGGGATATCGGCATCGGGGATGACCCCACCCCCGAAGACCGTCACATCACCCGCCTCACGAGCCTCCAGCTCCCCCACAACCTGAGGGAACAAGGTCTTGTGGGCGCCGGAGAGAGAGGAGAGGCCCACCGCGTCGACGTCCTCCTGCACCGCGGTCTCGGCGATCTGGGCGGGCGTCTGGTGCAGCCCTGAGTAGATGACCTCGTGCCCGGCGTCACGCAACGCCCGGGCGATCACCTTGGCGCCACGATCATGCCCGTCGAGCCCGGGCTTGGCGATGAGGATCCGTCGTGGCATTACCGGCGAGCAAGGCTAATCACCCGCTTCCTTTGGGAAGGGACGCCCACTATTGGGGCATTTGGCCGTCTGGAAGGCTGGGATGATTTGGAAGGCGGGACGACCACCTACGATTGGGGGATGCCCATATCCAACCTCCACGGGCTGGCCGCGGCGGGCGTGAGCATCTGGTCCGATCAGATCTCCAAGGAGATGCTCGACTCGGGTGAGCTAGCTCGTCGTGTCTCCCAGGATGCGGTGACCGGGGTCACCTCCAATCCCACCATCTTCGCCAAGGCGATCACCGAGTCCACCGACTACGACGCCCAGGTCGCCGAGCTCAAGTCGGGAGCCGTTTCCAACGAGGAGATCGCCAAGACACTCATTTCCCAGGACATCAAACGTGCCTGCGACGTCCTCAGCACGGTGCATACCGCCACCGGTGGACAAGACGGCTTCGTCTCCGTCGAGGTCACACCGACTTTGGCCGGTGACACCGACGCATCAATCGCCGAGGCCCGCGATTGGGTGAAGCAGATCGACCGTGACAACCTTCTGGTCAAGGTGCCCGCCACCAAAGAGGGGATTCCGGCGATCCGTGCCCTGATCGGGGAGGGACTCTCGGTCAACATCACCCTGATCTTCTCCCTGGACCGATACCGCGAGGTCATGGACGCCTACATGTCCGGTCTCGAGGACTATCACAAGCTGGGCGGCGACCTCTCCTCAGTGTTCTCGGTCGCATCCTTCTTCGTCTCCCGTTTCGACACCGAGGCCGACCCACGGCTCGAGGAAGTCGGCAGCGACCAGGCTCTGGCCTTGCGCGGGAAGCTGGCGGTGGCCAACGCCCGCGCCGCCTATGGGCTCTTCCTGGAGACCTTCTCCGAGGGTCGGTTCGAGAACCTCTCCAAGCAGGGAGCCCGCCCGCAGAAGCCGCTGTGGGCATCGACTTCGACCAAGAACCCCGACTACGACGACCTGCTCTACGTGGAGAGCCTGGTCGCCACGGACACGGTCAACACCATGCCACTGGACACCATCGACGGCTATCAGGATCACGGCGATCCCAACCCGGAGCCGTTCGACGCGGTCGACATCGTCCGAGCCAACGACCACCTCGAAGAGCTGGAGTCTGTGGGAATCTCCTACGACGAGATCGTGGACACGCTGGAGCGGGAGGGCGTGGAGAAGTTCAGTGCCAGTTGGCTCGATCTCCTGGAGGCGATCGAGAACGACTGAGGGCTGAGGGCTAGGCCTTCTCCAGGGGCGCCCAGGCCAGGAGCAGTCGCTTCTTGCCCTGGGTGTCGAACATGACTTCGGCCTCGGCGCGGTCGCCCTCACCCACTATCTCCCGTACCGTGCCCAGGCCCCACTTACCGTGACGAACCCGGTCACCTGGGCCGACCTCGGCAGGGGAGACTGTGCTCGTGGGGCCGGTTGCGGCGGCACGGTCGGCGGGACTGCGCCGCTCCCGCTTCCCCGCCTTCTCCACAAGGGTCTCGGGCACCTCTTGGAGGAAGCGTGACGGTGGGTTGTAACTGGAGCCCCCGAACAGCATCCGCTGCCATGCCGAGGTCAAGTAGAGCCGGTCCTGGGCCCGGGTGATCCCCACGTAGGCGAGCCGGCGCTCCTCCTCCAGCTCCTCGGGATCGCCGAGGGAACGCATGTGGGGGAAGACGCCGTCCTCCATGCCCACGATGACGACCACCGGGAATTCGAGCCCCTTGGCGGTGTGGAGGGTCATCAGGGTCACCGCACCTGCTCCTTCGTCCCACTCGTCGATGTCGGCTACCAGCGCAGTCGACTCCAGGAACACCTCGAGTCGGCGCAGGTTGTCCAATGAGTCGAAGGGCTCGTCACCGATGATCGCCCCCTCGTTGGAGGTCTCGAACTCGGAAGCGACGCCGACCAGCTCACGCAAGTTCTCCACCCGACCCATCGCCTCGATGGTCCGCTCCGACTCGTAGGCGGCCACCATGCCGGTGGCACTGAGCACAGATTCGACGGCAGCCTCGACACCATGTTCCTCCGCGGTGTCACGTAGATCCTCGATGAGTGCCACGAACTCGAGCACTGTGTCCTGGGCCCGCTTGCTGAGCTGTGGGATATCACGAGCCCGGGTCAGGGCCTCGTAGAACCCGATGCCTCCGCTCTGGGAGAACCGGTCGACGTGGGCGACGGTGGTCGACCCGATTCCACGTCTCGGCTCGTTGATGACCCGCTTCACCGAAACCTCGTCGGAGGGGTTTATCAGGACACGGAGATAGGCGACGGCGTCCTTGATCTCCTTGCGGTCGTAGAACTTGACCGAGCCGACCACGGTGTACGGGATACCCCGCCGGACGAACACGTCCTCGATGACACGGGACATGGCGTTGGTCCGGTAGAAGACGGCGAAGTCGGCGAGGTTGAAGCCCTCCTTGAGCAGTCTCTCCACCTCGTCGACCACGTACCCGGCCTCGTCATGCTCATCCTCGGCCTCGTAGCGGATGATGGGCACCCCCAGCCCCCGATCCGACCAGAGATGCTTGGGAGTCCGCTTGGTGTTGTTGGCGATCACCGAGTTGGCGGCGCCGAGGATCGTCTCGGTCGACCGGTAGTTCTGGTCGAGGACGATGACCCTGGCGTCGGGATAGTCCTGCTCGAAGTCTCTGATGTTGCGGATGTCGGCCCCGCGGAACTTGTAGATCGACTGATCGGAGTCGCCCACCACGCAGAGGTTTCGATGGCCCGCGGTGAGCTGCCTGACCAACATGTACTGGGCCCGGTTGGTGTCCTGGTACTCGTCGACCAGGACATAGCGGAACCGCTGCTGGTACTGGGCGAGGACATCGGGGAAGGCAGCGAACAGCTCGACCGTCACCATCAACAGGTCGTCGAAGTCCATCGCCGAAGCCTCGACGAGACGCTGCTGGTAGAGCCGGTAGACGTCGGCTACTTGCTCGTGATAGAAGCCCTCATCCTGGTCGGCAAACGACTCGTAGTCGATCAGCTCGTTCTTGGCGTTGGAGATGACCGCCTTCATCGCCTTCTCCGGGAACCGTTTCGTGTCGAGGTCGAGGTCCTTTGTCACCATGCGAAGCAGACGCAGTGAATCGGCGTCGTCATAGATGCTGAAACCGGAGCGATAGCCGAGCCGGGAGGCCTCCCGGCGCAGGATGCGGACACACGAGGAGTGGAAGGTGGAGACCCACATCGAGCGAACCATTCCCCCGACGAGATGTCTGACCCGCTCCTTCATCTCGTCGGCTGCCTTGTTGGTGAAGGTGATGGCGAGGATGGAGTCCGGGGGTACGCCGAGATCGCGGATGAGATGAGCTATGCGATAGGTGAGGACGCGGGTCTTGCCCGAGCCGGCTCCCGCCACCACCAGGACCGGTCCCTCCGTGGCCGCTACCGCCTCACGTTGAGTCGGGTTGAGGTCGGCGAAGAGCGGTGACTCGGTGGGAACGTCGTCGACGAACCACTGCGTCTGCTGCTGCATCCGCCCCGATGGTACCGGGCGGGCGGGACTGAATCACACAGGTGTGATCAGAATCCCTGTGGGCTGGCCGCGGTCTCGGGGAGCTCTACCCTGACCGTGTCGCTGTCAGACGTGGCCTGACCGGGGGTGTCGGCGAGCACGCTACGGCGGTTGAGCGGCAGTGAGTAACAGAAGCGGGCACCGGTGGGGAACCTGCGCTCGTACCAGACGTCGCCCCCCATGGCGCGAGCGAGACGACGGGCGATGGGCAGACCGAGGCCCATCCCGCTCGAATCCCGGGCGTCGCCCTTGGAGAGCTGTTCGAAGTCCTCGAATACCTTCTGGGTCTCCTCGTCGGGCACCCCGGGGCCATTGTCGGAGACGATCACCAGATACTGATCCCCGAGGACGAAGCCCTCGACCAGGATCTGATCGCCCCCATACTTGCGGGCGTTCTCCATGACGTTGCGCAACACCTGCTGCACCCGGCGTCGGTCGGCGTGCACCCGCACCCCGTCGGGCAGGGACACCAACGATGACTTGCGGCCTCCGTTTGGGAAAACCATCTGGGCCACGTCTTCGATGAGATCGCCCAGATCGAACAGGTCGGGGTCGAGCCGGAGCCGGTTGGCCTCGAGTCGGGGGATCACCAGGACGTCCTCCACCAGGTCGCCGAGATAGATCGCCTGGCGGTTGATGATGGACAAGAACTCTTCGACCTCCTCCGGAGGCAGGTCATGCCACGAATCGACCAGGGTGGCGGAGAATCCGGCAATAGAGGTGAGCGGCGTGCGCAGCTCGTGGCTGACCATGGCGACGAAGTCGTTCTTGATGGTGTGGGCCTCGTCGGAGAGACGGCGCACCTCCCGCATACGCTCCCGCCCGTTGGCGGTTATGCGCCAGGCCCAGAACACACTGACGATGCCGACGATGGCCGGCAGCACGAGGAATACTTCTTGCGGCACTTCAGGCATCCTCTTGGATATCGGCCCGGGCATCGAGGGGCCTGAACGAATCTTGTCGCCTCTTCAGGCGGTGTCGGCGTCGTCCTCCTGACCCATGAGCTGGCGCAGAGTCTTCGTGAGCACACCCTGGCGAAGATCGAACTTGTCGAGGTAGGCGTCGACTCCGACCTTCCAGGCCGCCTCCTTCTCCTCTGGGCTGGCCACGCCGGAGACCATGACGATTGGGATGCGGACGTCCGCGGCACGCATCGCCCGCACCAGCTCGACACCATTGGAGCGGGGCATCGAGTAGTCGACCACCATGGCGCTGAAGTCGTCGCGCGCCATCGCCAGCATCGCCTCACGTGCCGAGCTGGCCACCTCGACATCGAAGCCGGCCCCACTGAGCGTCGCCGACAGCAGCTGGCGAACCCCCGCCGAGTCGTCGACCACCAGCACTCGCGGCTTGTCGTCGACGAGATGGGGGCGATGACGCGCCACCAGACCGATGAAGTCGGGGTCGAGCACCACCAGGACCTGCCCCCCACCGAGCAGGGCGGCACCCTTGATCGCCCCGTTGCCCTCGAGAATGGGGCCCAGGTTCTTGACCGCGACCCGGCGGCGATCGATGATCTCGCCGACGGTGACCGCCACCAGACCGGAACGGGTGTTGATCACCAGGATCTCCGATGCCGTCGGCGGTTCATCCCCGCCCATCGCCACCGAGAGTGACACGCAGGGGACCGCGGCGCTCTCGAACTTGACCTCGCGTCCGTTGTTGTGGGAGGTGATCTCGGCATTGGCCAACGGCATCGAGGCCTCGACCGATGCTTCGGGTATACCCCAGAATTGGTCGCCCTCGGCGACGACCACCACATTCTGGAGCACCATGGAGAGCGGCAGGGTCAGCGTCACGACCGCTCCCTTCCCCGCCTCTGAGTCGATGCTCACCGCACCATGCACCTGGGCAGCGGCCTCGGCCGCCTCGGGGAGGCCGTCGCCGGCACCGGAGAACTCTGTGGGCTCGGCCAGCGTCGAGAAACCGGGTTGGAAGAGGATCGGGGAGAGGTCGGGCGGGCTCATCGACAGACCTGACGATTTAGCCACCTCGGCCACCCGGGCCCAGTCGACTCCGGCGCCATCGTCGGCCACGCTCACCTCGACCCCGTCGTCGACCACCCGGGCGGAGACCCTGATCACACCGGTGGCGGGCTTGCCTACCGAGACCCGGTGCTCGGGCAGCTCGATGCCATGGTCGACGGCGTTGACCAACAGATGGCGCAACGGCTCCCGGATCAAGTCGACGATCTGGCGATCCAACTGCACGTCGTGGCCCTTCAGCTCGAAGCGGACGTCCTTGCCAGAACGCCGGCCCAGGTAGCGCACGAACTGAGGAAAGGTCGAGACCGCCTCGAAGAACGAGACGTTGGCCAGGGAGACGGCCTGATCCTGGATGTCGGTTATCGACTGACTGAGCCGCTCGAGTTGGGATCGCCAGGAGCTGCGGAAGATCTCGGGATCGGCGCCTTCGATCGAGACCAGGGAGAGGTCGGCGATGGCCTCGGCGTCGAGGGCGACCTCCACGATCCGGTTGATGAGACGATAGAGGTCGGCGGTGTCGACCCGGGTGGCACCAGCCAGGAGCGACTCGGAGACGGAAGTGAGCAGGCCGCCCAGACTCCCGGCCTCGGGTGAGCGCAGCGACACCAGGCCGGGCCCGGGGCTCGGTGCGGTCTCGTCGGGCACGGCATCGAGCCGCGACATCACCTCGATGAGCTCGGCGTCCTCCGGATTGTCGATGGCCGAGCCGAGCCGGCCGGCGAGAGCCTCCATGGCAACGGCGTGCTCGGGGTCGACCGGGTCGCCGTCGGAGACCTTGCGCCACATGCCCTCGAGCCGGGTGGCGGCTTCACGGATCAGGGTGTAGCCAAGGAGGCCGGCCGAGCCTTTGACGGTGTGGGCGTCGCGCACGAGGTCGGCAACGGTGTCACTCCCCAACTCACCGCCGGCCAGGGCGCGCGCACCAGTTACGAGACGCTGCGAACGCTCGTTCAACTCCTCACGAAAGATTCTCGTGAGCTCGGGGGTGTTTGGGTCCAACTGGCGTGATTCCTGGCCGACAAGGTGAGTATCGGCAGGCACCCCCCCTGGCCTAAGGGTCGGGCGCGGATCACTCCCACTCGATGGTCGCCGGTGGCTTCGACGAGATGTCGTAGGCCACACGGTTGATCCCGGGCACCTCGTTGATCACACGTGACGATATGCGCTCGAGGACCTCATAGGGCAACCGGGCCCAGTCGGCGGTCATGGCGTCCTCGGAGGTGACCGCCCTCACCACCAGGGGGTATGCGTAGGTGCGGCCGTCTCCTTGGACGCCGACCGTCTTCACCGCGGGGAGGACGCCGAATGCCTGCCAGATGTCGCGGTAGAGCCCGGCCCGCCGGATCTCCTCGGTGATGATGGCGTCGGCAGAACGGAGCAGCTCGAGACGCTCCAGGGTCACCTCGCCGATGATCCTGACCGCCAGGCCGGGGCCGGGGAAGGGCTGGCGCCATACGATCTCCTCGGGCAGCCCCAGCTCCTCGCCTACAGCCCGTACCTCGTCTTTGAACAGGTCGCGCAGCGGTTCGATGAGCTGCAGTGACATGTCCGCGGGAAGTCCCCCCACGTTGTGATGGGTCTTGATCGTGGCCGCCGAGTCGGAGCCCGACTCGATCACATCGGGATAGAGCGTCCCCTGGACCAGGAAACCGGCATCCCCTACCGAGGCGGCGGCCTGCTCGAACACCCTGATGAATGTCTCGCCGATGATCTTGCGCTTCTCCTCGGGATCGGTCACTCCGTCGAGTTGCTCGAGGAACCGGTCGGCCGCCTTGACATGGACCAGCTCGACATCGAAGTGGGAACGGAATGTCTCCTCGACCTGTTCGGCTTCCCCTGCTCGGAGCAGCCCGTGGTCGACGAAGATGCAGGTGAGCTGATCCCCGATTGCCTCGGCGACGATGGCCGCGGCCACCGCAGAGTCGACGCCACCGGAGAGGCCGCAGATCACGCGTCCATTCCCCACCTCTTCCCGGATCGCCTCGACCTGGGACTCGATGATCGAAAACGAGGTCCACGACGG
Organism: Acidimicrobiia bacterium; assembly: GCA_035249605.1. Classification (GTDB taxonomy): domain Bacteria; phylum Actinomycetota; class Acidimicrobiia; order Spongiisociales; family ZC4RG35; genus JANQRA01. Next base: position 12,093 of record DATFGI010000015.1, on the reverse strand, counting down.
AGTGGCGGAGCACACGTCGTAGAGGAACCGCTTCAGGATCTCGTTGCCCCGCGGGGTGTGCGCCACCTCGGGATGGAACTGCACCCCGTAGAGGGCACGCTCACGGTCCTCCATGACCGCCACCGTGGCGCCTTCCGATGTGGCGACGGCGGCGAACCCGGGCGGAACCTCGATGACCTGGTCGCGGTGCGACATCCACACCTGCTGGATGACGGGGAGCTCGGTGAGCAGCACCGAGTCCCCGGTCACCTGAAGTGTGGTGTTCCCGTATTCGGCCTCTCCGCTGTTGGCCACCTCGCCTCCCGCCAGGTCGGCGAGGAGTTGATGGCCGTAGCAGATCCCGAGGACGGGGACACCCAGCTCGAGGAGCCCGGGATCCATTCGGTATGCATCCTCGGCATAGACCGACGCCGGGCCGCCGGAGAGAATGAGCGCCAGCGGACGCCGGGCCCGGGCTTCGGCAGCAGTGATGGTGCGAGGGACGATCTCGGAGCGGACGTGGGCCTCACGGACCCGGCGGGCGATGAGTTGGGCGTATTGGGCACCGAAGTCCACCACCAGGACGGTGTCTTGGCCGGCCGATTTGATGCCGGCCGACTTTGCCCTCGGCCCATCCTCAGCCACGTTCGGCACTGCGGCCCTCCTCAGTGCGCGGCCTCGGGCAAACAGACGCCGGTCGGCCGGAGCTACCGCACCCGAAGGGTGCATGGCCCTTCTCGATCATCCCATCCCGACTCGTTGCGAACGTTGCAGCGACTTGCCCTCGGTCTGCAGGGACGGGGCGATCATGACCTCCGCCTTCTGGAACTCCTTGACGTCGGAGTAGCCGGTGGTGGCCATCGACATGCGCAGGCCCCCGAACAGGTTGCGCTTGCCGTCGTTCTCATGGGCGGGACCCACCAGGATCTCCTGGAGAGTGCCACGGTCCCCGACGTTGACCCGGGCGCCCCGGGGAAGATTGGGATGAAAGGTCGCCATGCCCCAGTGGTACCCCTTGCCCGGCGCCTCAGTGGCCGAGGCCAACGGTGAGCCGATCATCACCGCGTCGGCTCCGCAGGCAATGGCCTTGGAGACGTCGCCGCCGGTGCGCATCCCGCCGTCGGCGATCACATGGACATAGCGCCCGGTCTCGTCGAGATAGCGGATGCGGGCCCCGGCCGCGTCGGCGATGGCGGTTGCTTGAGGCACGCCCACACCGAGCACTCCCCTGGTGGTGCAGGCCGCCCCCGGGCCGACACCGACCAAGACGCCGACCGCACCAGTCCGCATCAGGTGCAGCGCCGTCGAGTAGCTGGCACAGCCGCCGACGATGATCGGGACCGGGCAACTCGCTATGTACTCCTTGAGGTTCAGGGGCTCCTCCCGGGTGGACACGTGCTCGGCGGAGACGACGGTGCCCTGGATGACCATGATGTCGAGACCGCCGTCGAGCGCCATCTCAGCCCAGTCGCGGACCCGCTGCGGGGTGAGGCTGGCGGCGGTGATCACGCCCTGAGACTTGATCTCCGAGACCCGGCGACCGATGAGCTCGGGCTTGACGGGCTCCAGGTAGATCTCCTGCATCCGACGTGTCGCCTTCTCGTCAGGTAGATCGGCGATCTCCTCGAAGTAGGGCATGGGGTCCTCGTAGCGGGTCCACAGGCCCTCGAGGTTGAGGACGGCCAGCCCGCCGAGACGGCCGATGGTGACCGCGGTCTCCGGGCTGATCGCAGAGTCCATGGCCGAGCCCATCATGGGAAGGTCGAACTTGAAGGCGTCGAGTTGCCAGGAGATGTCGACGTCGTCGGGGTCGCGGGTTCTTCTCGAAGGGACGATTGCGATGTCGTCGAGCCCGAACGCCTGGCGGCCCGACTTGCCGATGCCGATGTCGATCTCCATTACCCCGATCCTTGTCCGGCTCGCAGCGTAACAGTGGCGAGCGGGAGACCGGTTGTAGGCTGCGACCCGGTGTCGCGGTCCTGGTCGATCTTCGACTTCGCCCTGATCTGGCTCAGCGGCTTTCTCGTAGCAGGCGTGTTCTTCGCCGCCGGAGTGGCAGTCGGGGACGAAGACCTGCTCGTGCTCTTCGGCCTGGCCGGGCAGTATGTCGGCAACCTCGGCGCCTACTGGTTGCTCTACCGGATGAAGGAGCGGCCCGATGTCGGTTTCCTCATCCGTGGTCCCGACTTCGTCTACGTGGCACTCGGGCTCGTGCTCCAGATCGCGATGGCGGTCTTGGTATTTCCCTTGAGCAACCTGTTGTTCCCCGAGGGCCAGCCTCCCCAGGAGTTCACCGATATCGTCGCCCAGGCAGACACGATGTTGCTCGGACTGGCTCTGGCGTTGGCCCTGGTGGTGGTGACACCGGTCACTGAGGAGCTCATGTACCGGGGGGTGCTGCTCCGGGCGCTCGAGCCGAGAGGGAAGAGGTTCGCGCTGGTGGTCAGCTCGGTTGTCTTCTCCATGGTGCATGTGATCGGTCTCGACATGGAACGTCCCTGGCAAGCCGCTGCGGTGGTGTTGCCACCGTTGTTCATCCTGGGTCTACTGCTCGCCTGGCTCACCCAGAGATCGGGGCGTCTCGGCCCGGCGATCTTGCTTCACTCCGGCTGGAACATGCTCGCCGTGTTCGTGCTGCTGCTCCCACCCGAGGTGGTGGAACAGATCGGTTAGTGGTCAGCGGAGCCCGACGGCTTCACGGACCAGTTCCATGGTCGCCTCGGCGGACACCCGGCCCCGCTCTGCACTCGCGGTCATCACCCGGGTCACCTCTTCGTCGGATAGCCCCTCGTAGGCCTCTCGTATCGGTGCGATTCCCTCGGCGACGGCCCCGGCCACCGCCAGCTTGAGCGCTCCGTACCCCCCACTGCGGTGCTCCTCGACCAGGTCGTCGATCGACCGGCCGGAAAAGAAGGAGTAGATCTCCAACAGGTTGGAGACACCGGGCTTGTTCTCCCAGTCGTAGGCGACCTCGGTGCCCGTGTCGGTGACCGCCGCCTTCAGCTTCTTCACGATCTCGTCATCGGAGTCGGTGAGATACACCGTTGCCTTGGCGTTGGTGTCGGACTTGGACATCTTGGCGGTTGGCGTCTGCAGTGACATCACCCGGGCCCCGATCTCGGGGGTGATCCGCTCCGGGACGGGGAAGAGGTCGCCGAAGCGGCTGTTGAAACGCTCGGCGAGATCGCGGGTCAGCTCGAGATGCTGGGTCTGGTCGTCCCCGACCGGTACCGCGTGTGCCCTCTGCACCATGATGTCGGCGGCCTGCAATACCGGGTAGGCGAGCAACCCGAAGCCCTGACCCGACCGATCAGCCTTCTCCTTGAACTGAGTCATCCGTTGCAGTTGCCCGACACCGGCCAGGGTGCCCAGGATCCAGGTCAGCTCGACGTGCTGGGGCACTTCGGATTGGTAATAGACCAGCGAGCGGCGGGGGTCGACTCCTACGGCGAGGATCATCCGGGCGAGGTCCCGCCGGGAACGGGCCAGCTCTTCCGGTTGGTAGGAAGCGGTCATGGCGTGGAGATCGACGACGCAGTACACGGTGTCGTACTCGTCCTGCATCTTCACCCAGTTGCTGAAGGCCCCGATCAGGTTTCCGATGTGGGCGCCTCCGGTGGGTTGCATACCCGAGAAGACACGTTTGCGTTCCGTCATCTCCGGGGGAGGTTAGAGCTAGACCTCTGGCGACTCCAGATGGTGCTCCCGGCCCCACGGAGGGGGGTCAGTGCCCGGTGACGCCGAGCAGGATCCCGGCGTCGGCGGCCGTGGCGGAGAGGAACTCGGCGACGATCTCGTCGACGGGTCGGGAGGGCATCAGGACCGCGGCTCCCTCCTCGGTCTCGGCGTCGTAGACCGGCACCTCGAGCTCGGTGACGTCCCCGGAGTCGAGACCGCGCAATGTGAGCGCGAGGTTCACGGCCGAGCTCAGGCTCAGCTCGGAGTCGACGGTGACGTATGGCGCCACCGCCTGAGCGGCGGAGGCCATCGCCTGCGGACTGCTCACATCGGCAAAGCGGCCCATCATGTCGATGAGGAACTCACGCTGCCGCTCGTTACGCGCCAGGTCGTTCATGCCCGGCATCGCCTGCCACCCCGAATCGGTCAGCTCCTGGGTGTGCCGGGAGCGCATCCAAGCGAGGGTTTGCTCCCCGTTCGCCTCGGTGCATCCCGCGGGCAGCTCGAGGTTGGCTCGCCGGTCGCGAACCGGGTTCTCGACACATATCTCGTATCCCCCGATAGCGTCCACGGCTTCTTGGAATCCGGCCAGATCGACCATTGCGAAGTGGTCGATCTCCTGGTCGACGACGTTCTCCACAGCCCGGGTCAGCTGACTCGGCCCGTTATAGCGTGGGCACCCCTCCAGCATGACGCTCAGCCGGTCGGCGGAGTCCCCGCATGGGTCTTCGACAAGCAGGTCGCGGGGCAGGGAGAGCAGACCGGTGTTCTCCCCGTCCTTGATCAACAGCATCACCACATCTGCCCTGGTGCCATCGAACTGACCGAAGCCCTCGGTGTCCTCCAGATCCTCACGTGAGTCGGAGCCGACGATCAGAAAGACGCGACGTTCCTCGTCGACGAGTTCGTCGGCGGCGGCCTCAGCCTCGGTCACATCCTGGTCCTGGGCCACCGCGCCGTGGGAGGCCTCGTTGTCGGTCCGGTCCAGACTGACACGGGTCACGTCGCCCCAGGTGGTGGCGGCCCAAATGGCCGTCGCGGACAACACCACGATCACCACAAGGGCGGCGCCAATCAGAAGTCGTCGGTTCAGCGAATAGCTCATATGCCCAGCGTGCGAGTCTACCCGTTCCCGCCGATCGCTAATCAGGCGGGCTCGGCGACGAACAGAGCCGCGGGCACCCCATCCAGTGGGAGCGTGAGCTCGAATCTCGGGGGAGATGACACGTATGAGAGAGTCCCACCCATCATCTCGGCGAGCTGGCGGGACACCGCCAGCCCGATTCCCACCGACCCGGGCTGAGTCGGGGACTGGGCACTGCGGTAGTAGCGCTCGAAGATGAGATTCGACTCCGAGTCGGCGATGCCTCGACCGTCGTCGGACACTGCCAGGAAAGCGAGCCCGTCGTGTTCATCCAACGCCACCGAGATACGGTCGCCTCCGTACCTGACCGCATTGGTCAACAGGTTGCGAATGATCTGGCGAACGCGGAGCGGGTCGGCCCATGCGCGCAGGTGCCCGCCGGAGACCGTGATCGACTTGGCGGATGGCACAGACTCGCGTAGGCCCTCGACGACCCTCTCCACCTGATCCCCGAGGTCGATTCCCTCGGGCCGAATCGAGAGGTTCCCGAAGTCGGCGCGGGAGGCGACCAACAGGTCCTCGACCAGCTCCGCCAGCTCCCGACTCTGCAGGGCGATGATGCCGCACAGCTCGTCGATCTCCTCGACCCGGAGGCTCCCTCGATCGGCGACAGCCTCGGATAGGCCGACTATGGCGGTGAGAGGGGTCCGGATCTCGTGGGCCACCGAGGCCAGCAACCTGTCCTTGGACTCGTTGGAGGCCCGCAGCGCCTCGGCGTCGTCGTGCCGCCTCCAGTATGCGCCCACCATGTCGGCGGCTCGCCAGAGGGTTTGGATCTCGTCGTCGCTCCAACGTCGTTCCTCGGTGTAGTCGACGAACCCGATCGATCCGCGGAACTCCTTCCCGACGAAGATGGGGACGCAGACCTCTGAGACGATCCCGTCCGCCTCGAAGAGCTTGCGCTCCTCGCCGATCAGCTCGGCGGTGCTGATCAGGGCGGCCTCACCCCGGCTCAGCGCCCGATAGGTGGTCGGGATCAGGTCGTATCTCCCCGTGTGCCAGTCGACGCCGGACGACTCGGCGGGTCCCCGGGAGGCGCTGGCCACGATCTCCCACCCGGGTCGGCCGTCGACCTCCACGGTCCTGTCGATGTAGGCATAGTCGCCGGCTGTGGCCTCGAAGACGGCCTGCATCGCCTCGTGGAGGGCGGAGGCGTCGGAGTGGACGAGAAGCGCCTCCGAGCATCGGGCCACCGCGTCCTGGAGCCGGCGGGAGCGGTCGTAGGCCTTGATCGCCGATAGCAGCTGGTCGTACAACTCGGTGACGAGAGCGGTCGTGAACACCACACCGGCGACCGCGATCACCACGCGCACCCCGGTCACGTCGACCGGCTCGGCGGTCATCAGGCCGACGACGATCACCCAGGTCGCCACCCCGGTGGCGAGACCGCCCGCCCAGAGCAGCCTTCGCCCCATCGACAGGGTGCCTGCCAGGACCGCGAACAGCATCATCAGCCCGAATGCGGTCCCGAAGTCGAACGAGGTGACCTCGACGTCGAAAAATGCCTCGAGCAGGACCAGGGATCCGACGAAGCCCATCGCCGCCAGAGTCAGCGGAGTGGCGTTGGGACGTCGCGATCGGGCAACCACAATCGCCCACGTCATGAGGACGAGCGGGCCGGCCAGACGGCCGAGCGAGGGCCCGGCAAAGCCGGCGCGTGCATATTCGACCAGGGCGACCAAGGGCGCAGTCGTCGCGAACAGCACAGCCACATAGCGATGGAACCGCAGGCGGGCCGCCGGCGGGGGACTCGATCTCACGGCATACTTTCGGCCAGAGTGCCCTTTGGGATTAGCTTTCAGTTTCGGCCGGGTCGAGACCGACGAGCTGGCGAACCATGCGGGCCGTGGCACCCCACAGCGTGTCGCCCTCCAGGTCGTAGTACCAGACCTTCCAATCGTTCCAGGGGACGTGCCACCATTTGTCGGGATCGGCCAGGTCGGCGAGGCGGGGTGTGTAGACGCGGGCCACCTCACGCTCGGATGGGACCAGGTCGAGCGGAGTGCGGATGCGGGCCACAACCGGGAGCACCCACAGCGAGTACTCCACGGTGTCGATCGGGGAGAGGAACCCGAGCACGTCCACCTGATCGGCCGTGATCCCCACCTCCTCGTGCGCCTCCCGGAGCGCAGTGTCGACCGGACCGTCGTCCTCGGGATCGGGCCGACCTCCCGGAAACGAGATGTGACCGGCATGGGTGGGCATTGTGTCGGGTCGCTTGGTCAGCACAACCCGCACCTCGCCTTCGTCGTCCTCGTAGAGAGGGGCGAGCACGGCCGCCATCGGACGGCCATCGGGCTCGGGTTGGTCGGGTCTGAGCTGCAGTCGGTCCCACATTTCGTCGTTGTGGAGGTTAAGGCACAACTAGGTACGCTGATCCGGTGCCGCGACCGGTTCTGGAGAACGACAGGCTGACGCTGCAGCGATTCGGCCGACGCGACGCCCTCACGCTGGACGAGGCGATCCGCGAGTCGCTGCCCGATCTCAACCAATGGCTCCCCTGGGCGCGTCTCGATTACACCCCCTCGGACACCACCGCATTCATCAGGGAGTCGATCCAAGCGTGGAAGGAGGAGCGCGCCTGGGACTACTCCATCCGCTCGAAAGAGGACATGAGACGGCACCTGGGCAACATCTCCTTTTGGACCGTCTCCAAGCTCGGCAAGATCGCCGAGATCGGGTACTGGGTCCGATCCAAGGAGACCAGCCGGGGCGTATGCACCGAGGCGGTCGGGTTGCTGCTCGAGGAGGCGTTCACGTCGCTCGGCTACCACAAGGTCGTGCTCCGGATCGCGGTGGGCAACGACGCCTCCGACCGGGTGGCCGAGAAGCTGGGCTTCACCCGGGAGGGCATCCTCCGCGAGGAGCTCCTCATCCGGGGCAACTGGGTCGACCACTCCTTGTGGTCCCTGCTCGACCGTGAGTACCGGGCGGCCCGGCGCAGCGGGGCCGTCAAGCTCGAGTAGCGCTTCCAGGCGACGTACGACCCACTATTGGGCGGCCCTTCCTGAGGAACGCGGTTCAGCCGCCGCTGGCCAGGACCTGGGCCGCTTCCCGGACGAAGGTGGCCATGGAGGGGTAGATGCCGATAGCGAGGGTCAGGGCGACCGCGACACCCAGGGCGAGGCGAAGTGACCCGGCCGGGGCCGCCTCGGCGTCATCGGCGAATTCACCGGTGGGGTCGTCGAGCCACACCGACTTGATCACCCGGGCGTAGTAGTAGAGGGCGATCACCGAATTGACGGCGGCGATCACGGCGAGGGCGATGGTGGCCGGGTCGGCGATCATCACCGAACGGAACATCTCGAACTTGGCGAACCACCCGGCCAGCGGGGGAATCCCCGCCAGGCTGAAGAAGAAGACCCCGGTGAGGACCCCGAGGATCGGGTCGACGCGGGCCAGCCCCGCCCAGCGGTCGATCTCGCCGGACCGGGTCTTGCGTGCCCCGGCGATCACGATGCCGAACGCCCCCAGGTTCATCACCGCAAAGATGACCAGATAGATCAGGGTCGCCCCGAAGGCGCTCTCCAGGTCGGCCCCGGCCACCGCGGCGGCGGCGAAGGGGACCAGCATGAACCCGGCCTGGGCGATCGAGGAGTAGGCGAGCAGGCGGACGATGTTGGTTTGCCGCAGCGCAGAGAGGTTGCCGATGGTCATGGACAGGGCAGCGAGCAGCCAGAGCACCGGCGCCCAAATTTCCGAGGCGCCCGGCAAGGCCTGGTACATCACGATGAGGAGGGCGACGAAGCCGGCCGCCTTGGAGTTGACCGACAGATAGGCGCTGACCGGAGTGGGCGCTCCCTCGTATGTGTCCGGCGCCCAGAAATGGAAAGGCACCGCCGACACCTTGAAGCCGAAGCCGACCATGAGGAAGAGGATCGCCATGATCAGGGCCGGTTCCTCGCTGAGACCGGTGGTGGCCTCGGCGATGCCGGCAAAGGTGACCTCACCGGTGAGACCGAAGAGCAGCGACATCCCGTAGAGGAGGATCGCCGTGGAGAGGACACCGAGGATGAAGTACTTCATCGAGGCCTCGTTGGACTTGACGTCACCCTTCCGCCAGCCGGCCAGCATGTACAGCGGGCCGGTGGTCAGCTCGAGCCCGATGAACAGGATGATGAGGTCCCGCGACGAGGCCATGACCAGCGAGCCGAGCACCGATGCCAGAAGGAGCAGGTAGTACTCACCCTGGTAATAGCGCTCGCTCTCGATGTAGTGATGCGACATCAGGAAGACGATGTAGGCCGCCACCAGGAACAGCCCCTTCAACACCAACGCGAACTCGTCGACGACATAGGAACCGTCGAACATCGACACGGTCTCCCCGTTGATGGCGAGGATCCCGAGCGGGAGCAGGGCCAGGGCCGTGCCGGCCACCGCAACCGTGGCGGTCCAGTACTTCTGGGCACGCGCCAGGAAGAGATCGAGGGTGAGCACCGCCAGGAGGGTGACGATGACGATCAGCTCGGGAGCGATCGCCAGGTAATCGATCTCGAAGGTCATGGGGTTGGCCTCAACCGCCCTTCGCCAGGCCGGAGATGGCCGCCGTGGTCTCGGTGCCGAAGGCCATGTCGACGAGCGAGGTGACAGCATCCGTGGTGGCGTTGAAGACGACCTTCGGATAGAAGCCGATGACCACGATCAGAACGATCAACGGGATCCACGAGCTCAGCTCGAAACGGTCCACGTCGTGAAACTCACGCCCCTCCCACTCGACGTTGGGCTCACCCAGGTTGACCTGCTGCAGCATGTAGAGCATGTAACCGGCGGTGAGGACCGTGCCGATGGCGCCGAGCACCATCGCCGTGCGGAAGACCCCGAGGGAGAGCCCGTCCAGGGGGTTGTACGCGGAGACCAGTGACATGAACTCGCCCCAGAAGCCGGCGAGGCCGGGTAGACCCAGGGAGGCCATGGCGGTGAAGGCGAGGATGCCGCCCAGGACGGGCATCAGCTTGATGTTGCCCCCGAGACGGGCCATCTCCCTGGTGTGATAGCGATGTGATATCGACCCGGCGAGGAAGAACAACAGCCCGGTGATGAGGCCGTGGGCCACCATCCCGATGATGGAGGCATTGATCCCGATGTCGGTCATGGTGGCGATGCCGAGCATGACGAAGCCCATGTGCCCAACAGAGGAGAAGGCAATGAGGCGTTTCATGTCGGTCTGGGCGAGACAGGCCAGCGAGCCGTAGATGATCCCGATCACCGCGAGGATGGCGATGAACGGTGCCCAGCTCACCGCCTCCTCGGGGAGGATGGGGAGCGAGATCCTGATGAAGCCGTACGAGCCCAGCTTCAGCATGATCGCCGCCAACAGGACCGAGCCCACGGTCGGCGCCGCGGTGTGGGCGTCGGGGAGCCAGGTGTGGAGCGGCCACATCGGCACCTTGACCGCGAACCCGAGGAACATCGCCCCGAAGACGAGGAAGGCGAAATTGCCCGGGCCCGCGAAGGCGCCTGAGGCACCCAGCTCGGTGAGCGCCGTTATGTCGAAGGTGCGCTCGTCGCCGACGTTCCCCGACTGGAAGTAGAGGGCGAGAAAACCCAGCAGCATGAACGCCGAGCCGAACAGGGTGAACAGGAAGAACTTGATGGCGGCATAGAGCCGGGTCTCGAACTCCCTGGCGAAGCCGGGCACCTTTCTCGGTGCCTTGTCCCCCCAGATCCCGATCATGAAGTACATCGGCAAGAGCACGATCTCGAAGAAGATGAAGAACAACACCAGGTCGAGGGCGACGAAGGTGCCGTTCAATCCGGTGGCCAGGATCAGCATCAAGATGAGGAAGGCCTTGGGGTTCTTGGGCTCGTCCCAATGGTTCCAGGAGTAGATCACCGCCAGGAGCATCACGAAGGTGGAGAGGACGAGGAGGGGGAGGCTGATGCCATCCACGCCGAGGTGGTAATTGGCGTTGATCGCGCCGATCCAGGTCTCGTCCACCTCGAACTGATACGTGTTGTACGGCGTCCCCCCGAAATCGAAGCCGACCACGACGGCCACCGAGGCGAGGAAGGCGAGACCTGCGACCAATAGGGCGGTCCGCTTCAGGGCGTCCTCGTTGTCGCGCTTGATGAACCCGACGAGCACCGCCCCCACCACCGGCAGGAAGACGGTGATCGTCAGTCCCCAGGTCTCGAACCATTCCATCGCTCTCGCCTCTCCTTAGATCACGAACACGAACAGGACAACCAGGATCAGCGCCCCGGCCACGAAGCCGGAGGCGTACTGCTGCACCTTCCCGGTCTGCAATCGGCGCAACGCCGAGCCGGTGCTGTCGGCCGCTGCCGACAACCCGTTGAAGATGCCGTCGACGCCGAGCTGGTCGAGACCGTTGTAGACGATGCCACCGAGCCATTTGGTGGCTCCCCCGACCACGTTGACGATGCCATCGATGACATAGGAGTTGGTCCAGTCGACCATCCGGGCGATCGGCCCCATGGTCGCCCCCGTCACAGCCATGGCGAGATCGTCCATGTAGTACTTGCGACGGAACAGCGGGTACAAGACGGGGACCTGGAAGCGGTCCCGCTCCTGCTGGCTTGCGCGGTCTTTGCCCCAGATCGCCCAGCCGAGGACGATGCCGAGGAGCGCCGCGCCGAGCCCGAGGCCGGCGAGGGCGAAGTCGATGCCCTCGGCGTGGTGGTCGCCCATCGCCACCACCCGGACCCCGAGCCACTCGGTGAAGTTGCCGATGCCGGGCAGCGAGACGCCGGGGATATTGAGCAGGCCGAAGAGGACAGAGGGGATGGCAAGCCCGATCAGCGGCCCGGTCATGACCCGGGGCGACTCGTGAGGCTCCCCATGGCCCTTGTAGGTGCCGAAGAACGTGAGGGCGACGGTCCGGGTCATGTAGAAGGCGGTGACAAAAGCGCCGGCGATGGCGATCCACATGACTGCGGTGTAGCCCTCGAACCCGAGAGTGGCCAGGATCTCGTCCTTGGACCAGAAGCCGGCGAGGGGGAAGATCCCGGCGAGGGCTGCCGAACCGATCAGGAAAGTCCAGTAGGTGGTGGGCATGTGCTTGCGCAGGCCACCCATGTCCTGGAAGTAGTTGGAGTGCACGGCATGGATCACCGAGCCCGCACCGAGGAAGAGGAGAGCCTTGAAGAATGCGTGGGTGAAGAGGTGGAACAGCCCCGCGGTGTAGCCGCCGGCGGCGACCGCGGTCATCATGTACCCGAGCTGGGACACCGTCGAGTAGGCCAGCACCTTCTTGATGTCGTTGGCGACCAAGGCGAGCAGGCCGATGGCGAAGAGGGTGATCGCCCCGATGGCGATCATCCAGGGGCGGGCC
>DATFGI010000014.1:0-16585 GCA_035249605.1 Acidimicrobiia bacterium | reverse complement strand
TGGTATCAGGGAAGCTCACGTCAGATCACGCAGGTGAACATCCATCCCGGGTACGACGGCAGCCTGAGCTCGGTCGATCTGGCCATGGTGCGTCTCAGTTCCCCGGTGTCGGGCACGCCACTGCCGGTCCTCGCCTCATCTCCATCCTGGCCGCTGTTCGACCAGCCCTTGGTGGTAGCGGGATGGGGGCTGACCTTCGACGGCTCCGGTGTCCCTGATGTTCTGCAGAGCGCCGGGGTCTGGGTGAACAGCGACTCCACGGTGGGGGCACAGGGTTCGTTCTGCCCAGAGGAAGCGGTCGCCCCCTCCGGATACGACGACTTCTGCTACGGCGGGGTCTCCTGGGGCTGCTCGGGAGACTCTGGAGGTCCGCTGGTGGGCTACGCATCCCCCCAGCACGACAGTGGAGCTGTGCAGACCATCTACGGACTGACCTCGTTCGGAGATGCCTCCAGCTGTAGCGGAGCACAGTTCGACACGGTGGCTCAAGGCGTTGGCCGGCATTACCACTGGATCCGCGGGTTCTTCGTGACCTCGCCCGGGCTCGGGGACGAGATGTTCTTCTACCGCAACGACGGGCTCTACCGCTACTACGACGTGCGCAACGACGCCAGCCTCAGCACGCCGATCTTGGCCGGAGACAACTACACGACCGACTGGAGCACGATCACCGGCATCGATCTCGACGGCGACGGCCACGACGAGATGTTCTTCTACCGGAGCGATGGTCTCTACCGCTACTACGACGTAAGACCCGACGGCACTCTGCCCACGCCACTGCGGGCAGGGGACAACTACACCAAAGACTGGAGCTCGATCACCGCGGTCGACCTGGACGGGGACGGTCAGGACGAGATGTTCTTCTACCGGAGCGATGGTCTCTACCGCTACTACGACGTGCGATCCGACGGCTCGATCGGGTCACCGATCCGAGCCGGCGACAATTACACCAGCGGCTGGGAGTCGATCACCGCGGTCGACCTGGACGGGGACGGTCAGGACGAGATGTTCTTCTACCGAGACGACGGCCTCTACCGCTACTACGAGGTGGAAGCTGACGGCAGCCTTCCCAAGCCGATGCGAGCCGGTGACAGCTACACGACCGGATGGTCGGCCATCACTGCGCTCGACCTCGAAGCCGACGGCCAGGACGAGATGTTCTTCTACCGCAACGACGGCCTGTACCGCTACTACAACGTGCGGCCCGACGGCTCGATCGGGTCTCCGATCCTCGCCGGTTCCAACTACACCAACGGCTGGGACTCGATCACCGCGGTCGACCTGTCCGACTGACGGTGACCACGGTCGCCAACATCGTCGGCGCACGACCCCAGTTCATCAAGGCGGGACCGGTGAGCAGGGCGCTCGCAGCCGCCGGAGTGCACGAGACTCTGATTCACACCGGCCAGCACTACGACCAGATCATGTCCGCGCAGATAATGGCTGACATCGGGCTGAGAGATCCCGATCACGACATCGGTGTCGGATCCGGGTCCCACGCGGAGCAAACCGGTCGCATCCTGCAAGGTGTAGAGGCCTTGCTGGTCGAGCAACGCCCCGATGCAGTCCTCGTATACGGGGACACCAACTCCACCCTCGGCGGCGCTCTCGCCGCAACGAAGCTTGGCATCGTCACCGCCCATGTCGAGGCGGGCATGCGCTCGTTCAACCGATCCATGCCAGAGGAGGTCAACCGGATCGCCACCGACCATGTCAGCGATCTCCTCTTCGCCGCCACCACCACCGCCATGAGGCATCTGACCCGGGAGGGGCTCGGGCCTCGGGCCTCGCTCACCGGTGACGTGATGGTGGACGCCCTTCGCTCCATCGACTTCGAGACCGTTGTCGTTCCCGACTGGGCGCGCGGTGACTACTACGTGTCAACGATCCACAGAGTCGAGAACACTGACGACGCCGACCGGCTCCGCGCGGTCATCGGCTCGTTGGACCGGTTGGACCACCCGGTGCACCTCCTAGCCCATCCACGGCTGGCGAAAGCTCTTCGAGATGCAGGGGTTGGCCCTGTGCCCGGGAGGCTGACGATCAGGGACCCATTGGGATACGGCGAGATGCTGGCCACGGTCCGTGGCGCCCGCGGGGTGATCACCGATTCCGGTGGGCTGCAGAAGGAAGCCTTCATACTCGGTGTGCCCTGCGTGACGATACGGAGCGAGACCGAATGGCCCGAGACCCTCTCCGGCGCCTGGAACGTCCTCGCCGCCCCCGGGGACGACCTGAGCGCGCTGAGCCGACGACCGATCGAACGGGTCGCTCTGGAGCCATTTGGCGACGGTCGGGCGGCGGCCCGTATCGTGGAACGGCTGGTCTCGACCCTCCAATAGAGGGCTTGGCAAGTCGGGATTCGATGGCGCAGCCGTTAGAATCGAGCCTTCTCCACACGGTGCAGACCCGACCCGCGTTATGACGACAACCGAAACCCCCACGATCTCTCGCCGTGCTACGAGAACAGGGCTACCCCAGCTAGGCCACTATCTATCCGAGGCATACCGCTACCGCACGTTTGCTCTCTATTGGTCGAAAGCAGACATCAAGGCCCGCAACTTCGAGACGTTCCTGGGACGGCTCTGGCACTTCCTCAACCCGTTGCTGTTCGGTCTGATCTATTTCGTCCTGGTCGGGATCCTGTCCGGTGGCGGAGGCGAGGTCAGCGGCGCCGAGCGCCTGGCGTTCATCGTGGGCAATCTCTACGTGTGGACCTTCTTCGCCGCGATCGTTACCACCGGTGCCGGCAGTGTCCAGGGAGGGGCGGGCGGAGTCCTCGCACAGTCGGCGATCCCCAGGGTGGTATTGCCTTTCGCCTCGGCACTGACTGCGGGAAACCTCTTCATCCGCTCCTTGGTCGCATATGTCCCCATCCATCTATTCGCGGGCAGGGGCTTGCATTGGGAGATGCTGTGGATGCCGCTGCTTCTGGTCATCACCGGCATCTTCGGTTTCGGGCTGGCGCTGCTCTTCGCGGTGGCCAATGTGTATTTCCGCGACGTGTCGCGGCTTCTCCCCCATTTCATGCGTCTCTGGCTCTACATGTCACCCGTGATCTGGGTCTACACGAGAGCGGTGGACGGGGGAGGGCTCATGGAGACCCTGGCCCGGCTCAACCCAATGTTCTCGGGGATGACAGCCTGGACCATCGCTTTCGGTGGACAGGTCGGCACCGGAGGGCCCACGATCGTGTCTTCGCTGCTCGTCTTCAGCGGGTGGGCCGCGGCATTGCTTCTCATCGGCTTCTTCACCTTCATCTCCAGAGAGGACGAGTTTGCGATCCGGAACTGACGCCATAGCTGTCGACGGCCTCTCGGTGACGTACACGGCCGTCGTGGAGGAGGCCAAGGAGAACCGGGGTCGATTCGGGCGGAGGACCCGTCTCCGCAATATCCGGGCGCTGGAGGATGTGACCTTCAACGTGCCCGCCGGAGAAGCAATGGGACTCATCGGTGGGAACGGCGCCGGCAAGTCCACCCTGCTCAAGACCATCGCCGGAGTGCTCAAGCCTTCCGATGGGCAGGTCGATCTGTGGGGG
Organism: Acidimicrobiia bacterium; assembly: GCA_035249605.1. Classification (GTDB taxonomy): domain Bacteria; phylum Actinomycetota; class Acidimicrobiia; order Spongiisociales; family ZC4RG35; genus JANQRA01. The sequence continues at coordinate 13,044 of DATFGI010000014.1, read as the reverse complement.
CGACCCCACCTCCTCGCCCCCGGCATGGGGTTCAACCCCAAGCTCTCGGGACGAGAAAACGTGATCCTGGGCGGGCTAGCCGCCGGGATGCCCCTCCTAGAGGTCAGGGAGAAGCAGGACTCGATCATCGAATTCGCCGACATCGGCGGATTCATAGACCTACCCACCACGACCTACTCGTCCGGCATGTTCAGCCGTCTCGCCTTCGCGGTGGCCACCCACGTCAACCCAGAGATCCTCCTCATCGACGAGGCATTGTCCGCCGGCGACGCCGCTTTCCGTGACAAGGCGGTGGCCAAGGTGAAGGAGATGTGCCATCAGGCGCAGACCATCGTGGTGGTGTCCCACTCATCGTCCATGGTCTCGGAGATGGCCACCCGTGCCATATGGCTGCACCAAGGCGGGGTCAAGATGATCGGCGAGGTGCAGGCGGTCACCGATGCGTACGGGGAGTTCCAGGCCAAGGAGCGGGAGACAGCGCAGCACGACCGGTCGATCGCCGACCGTCGATGAGTCCCCACCTCCTCTACATCGCCTTCTGGTATCCACCTTCCCGAGCCTCTGGTGTCTACCGCGCCCTGGCGGTCACCCGAGAGTTTGTCGCCGACGGATGGGACCTGACGGTGCTGACCGCCGAGCACCAGTTCCTCGAAGAGGAAATCGGTTCCATTGATCCCTCGCTCCTGTCGCACATCCCCGCCGAGGCGAACGTCGTCCAGGTCCCCTTCAGCTTTCATGGAGGAGGCGAGGACATACGGTCTCTTGGCTGGGCCCGGGCCAACTACCCCACCGTGTGGAGGCTCCTCCGCTCCCGCTCTTCAACGTTGCTATCGGCACTGTCCACGATCCGGGGCGAGACACCGGAGGCCCACCAGTTCGCCGACAACTACATCGCCTGGATCGACCCCGTGGTCAAGGCCGGCATTCACGTCGACGCGGCTCGGCAGGTGGACTATGTCCTGGCGACAGGCAACCCCTACTCCTCGTTCGAGGCTTCCCGCCTGTTGGCAAACGTGTTGGGAACCGGATTCTCGATCGACTACCGCGATCCGTGGACGATCGACGTCTTCACCGGGAGACGTGACAACGCGGACCAGAAGACCACCGAGGCGGAGAGGCGGATCATCGAGCAGGCCGACCTGGCCTTCCATGTCAACGAGGACATTGCTGAGGCCTACCGATCCAAGTACCCGGACAGCGCCGGCAAGCACCGGGTGGCGCCCAACGGCTTCGATCTCGGCAGCATTCCCCCACCATCGGGGTCGTCGAGCCCGCCCTACAGGTTCGGGATGGTGGGCACGATGAACGAGCGATGGCCGCTCGAGGCCATCTACAAGGCCTGGAGCGACTGCCGGGCGGAACTGCCCGAGGGCAGCGAGCTCGTCTTCGGCGGACATCTCGGTTACTTCGCCAAGTCCCAGGATCTCCTCGAGGCCTATCTGCCCGACGAGTCGCTCGGGTTTCGCTACGTGGGAAAGGTCGAGAAGGATCGGCTCGCCGACTTCTACGCCTCGTTGGACGTGTTGATCCTCCCCGTGCCTGGCGGGCCATTGGTGACCAGCGGCAAGGTGTACGAGGCGCTCGGCCTGGGCAAGCCGATCGTTTGTGTCCAGTCGCCCGGGGGAGGGGCGCGAAGGCTCCTCGATGATCACCCCCTCGCCCTTGGTGTGGACCCCGATGCCGAGTCGGTGCGCTCAGGCCTCCTGCAGGCGGTGCAGATGGCCCGTCAACTCGACGAGGAGTTGTCGCGGAGAGTCCAATCCGAGGCTTTGCCATACGAGCGCGGTAGGGGGATACGGCCGGTCGTGGACGGCGTCACCGAACTTGTCAAGAGCGGACAGCCGGCGTGATCGAGACCCTGGTAGAGCCGGGGAGCCTGGATGGGAGGGCGGTCGGGGAGTCCTGGGCACTCGTGATCGGAGGCGTCACCCGAGCCGGCAACCGACGGGCGAGAAGGGCCGTGTCTCAGGCACTCCACCGTGGATTGGACGTGGTCTGGCTCGACGGATTCGAGGAGAGGTTCCCCGATTCATCCCAGCGCGTGCCCCTTGATAGGTCGGGGGACGAAGCCGCTCTGATCATCCTCGGATACGAGGCGGCCGAATCGAAGACGCTGTCCGGGCGGCTGCGATCCTCGGATCGCTGGCGGGCCAACCCCATCCTCCGCAGGATCTGGAGGCCGTTGCTCCGGCGTGTCGGAACCGTCATGCGCCCCCGAGCGGGATGGAAGGCGGTACGAGGTGACATCGAAGCCTTATCGGGTCGGCCCGCGCCGGTGGCCATCGTGTATGCCGACGACTATGCGATCACGATCGCGTGGCATGCCGGCCATATCTGGAGCTCGGCACCCATACTCAGCAGCTTCCCCGAGAACACATGAGAGTCCGGTTCGTCTCCCCCTGGTATCCCGACTACGCCCTTGTGCACTCGGGGATCTTCGTCCTCAAACAGGTGGAGGCATTGCGCGAGGCCGGTCACGACATCACTGTCGACGTGCCACAGATCTTCCCGGCGCCTCCCGGCCCGGTGCCACGTGTGGTGTCCGAGTCGATGAGAGCCCTCGCCGAGAGGTCTCCCGATGCGATGTTCGCGTCGGTCGACGGGACCACCTATGTCCCGACTCCCGTGCCGACCCGTGCCGGCCACCTGGGACGAGCCCAAGCGATGAGAGACTCGCTCGCCCTGCGCCGCGACATCGACAACGGCGCCCCGGATCTGATCCACGCCCACCTCGGGATGCCGACCGCCTGGGCGATGATGGAGACTCGAGACATCCCAATGGTCGTGACCGAGCACCAGTCGACGTTGGGGGCGGTGCTCTCCGAGCCACCCGCGGCCTCGGCCTATGGCGACGTGCTCCGAAGGGCCGGTGCCTTCATCTGCGTCTCGGAGCACCTGCGCGACCAGATCGTGGAGGTCTTGGGTGAGTGGGCGCGCGAGCGGATCGAGATAGTGCCAAACATCGTCGATCTCCACCAGATCCCCTTCCGTCATCGGGAGTCACTCGACTTCTCCTCGTGGGTGTATGTCGGCGGGCTCATGGCACACAAGGGCGTTCAACTGCTCCTCCGCACCTTCGCCTCCTATGTGAAACGCCACGATCCCAGCGCCCGGCTGACCCTGGTCGGCGACGGGCCGCTGCGTCGCTGGGTCGAGGTCTTCGCCACCTCCCGGGGGCTAAGCGACTCGGTCAGTCTCACCGGCTCGGTCCCCCACGAGGAGCTCGGCGGCTATCTCGACCAAGCCGACGTGATGGTTCACCTCAGTCCCGCCGAGACATTCGGCATCGCCCCCCTCGAGGGGATCGGCGCCGGGTTGCCCGTGGTCGCGCTCCGCAACAGTGGGGTGGTCAACGCTTGGGGCGACATGGCGCACCAATGCGGCTTGCTCCTCGACCTGGACTCCGGTGCGGACGAGATAGCCGACGGCATCGTCGCGATGCGTGAGGCGCCGGGCCGTCTCGACCTGACCGAGGGTCGTCGTCAAGTTGAACAGCGATACGGAGCGGAGGTGGTGGCACGGCGGCTCAGCGACACCTACGAGAGGGTCCTGGGATGAAAGAGGTTGCACTCATCTCACAGACCCTGCGCGCCGCCCATTGTCAGGCCTACCTGCGGGCGGCGGAAACGAGTCAAGTGGTGCTGACCTCGGACCCGTCTGCTTTCGAGCCGTACGCCCTGGAGACGACGACCCGGGTGGTCACGGTGAGCCCGCCACCGGAGTTGCTGCCCAGCACCCGTCTCGCCGAGGGACGCTGGTTTCGTTCGGTCTTGAGGTGGGCCCGATCGGGCTCGCCCATCGGTCGTTGGCTGGAACGGACAGTGAAAAGGCTGGTCTGGCGACTCCGCTATCTCGACCGTTTGGTGGCTCTCCGTCGCAGCACCCGACCCAGGGACGTCGACCCAGGATCGATCCGCACCTCCGCCATGTATCGCCGGCTGGTCGAGGAGCACAACGAGACCTCGATAGACCGCATCGTCGTCTTCGACGTCTTCGACCTCCCGGTGGCCCTCGCCTTCGCCGAGGATCATGGAGTGGAGGTCCTCGTCCGCTGACTAGTCGCCGCCGCCCAACCGCCCAACGCGACCAGGTCTTACTGACCGTCCAGGTTGATCGCGGTTGTCATCGACCAGCCGGTGGCGAAGTTGGAGCCTGAGCTGAGGGGACTGCTGAGGGAGCCGTCGGGGCGGACGTCGTAGTAGCGGAAGAGTCCGTCGCTCCGATAGAAGAACATCTCGTCCTCGCCGTCGCCGTCGAGGTCGACCGCAGCGATCGCGGACCACCCGGCGGTGTACTCATCCCCGGCCCGGATTGGCGACCCGATGATCCCGTTGGGCTGGATGTCGTAGAAGCGATACAGGCCGTCCTCCCGGTAGAAGAACATCTCGTCCTGGCCATCACCGTCGAGGTCGACCGCGGTGATCGAATCCCACCCCTTGGTGTACTCGGCACCCTCCTTGATCGGCGAGCCGATCAAGCCGTTGGACCTTATGTCGTAATACCGATAGAGGCCGTCGTCGCGGTAGAAGAAGATCTCGTCCTGGCCGTCACCGTCGAGGTCGACCGCGGTGATCGAATCCCACCCCTTGGTGTACTCGTCTCCCGCCTTGATGGGCGTGCCGACCCTCCCGTCCGCGCCGATGTCGTAATAGCGGTACAGGCCGTCGTCGCGATAGAAGAGGATCTCGTCTTGGCCGTCACCGTCGAGGTCCATGGCGGCGATCGACTTCCAATTGGACGTGTAGTTGGACCCGGAATGGACGACCCCACCAGTGGTCCCGTCAGAGAGGAGGCGGATGTACCTGAACTCGCCGTCGGAGCGATAGAGAAGGACCTCGTCACCCTCCCAGCCCTCCGGCGCCGTGTAGTTGACGCTGAAATACTCCGACTTCAAGCCAAACGTCCCGCGTGCCCACGAGCTCGATTTGAAGACCGTCACCAAGTCACCGCCGGCGATCCCTGTCAGCTCGACCTCGGCGGCGCTGTTCGACCCGGGGCGCCTCTCCGACACTGACATCGAGATCAGGAAGTCGAGGCCGGCCTCGGCGGCCACTAGGTCGGCGTCGACCGTCTTCGTCCAAGAGGCGTTGGGGTTGAACACCGTCCCGTCGACGGCCCAGCCGTCGTCAACCGAGCTGAGCCATTCCACAGGACCGCCCGAGTAGCCCTTGACGTGGCCGAACTCGGTGGCCCCGCCGGAACTGGAAGAGTAGAAGGCGGTGACCACATCCTGGCTCGCATTCGAGTCTGGGTGGGTGAGCACCTGGCGCGCCGTCGCCTGGGTGGCGTTGATCCACTTAGTCGGGTCGGTGTGGCCCCAGCCGACATAACGCTGGTCGGAGGTGGTGTCCATGACGTGACACCAACACGTATCGGGGCGCAGGCTGAGACGGATCAGCCGGCGACCCTCCGCGTAGCTGCGCGCCGCCACCGCTTGTGCCTTCAACGCCTCGGCTTCCCACGTGATGGGGACCTCGGAGATTCCATAGATGTAGTCGTCGATCAGCATCTCGGCGGAGAGATGCAGCCCGCCCGAGCCCTGTCTCAGGTGGAGCTTGCCCCGCGCGTACTGACAGGGCCGCCACACCGTCCCTCCCGGCGTATTCCAGTCGGGGAGGGTGCATCCGTCGATCTGGATCTTGGTGCTTGGATTCGCAGCCGGGTTGTTCCACTGGTACCAGGAAAAGTCGATGGAGCAGTCGCTCGTGTCGGTAATGGTCACCGGATCCGCATCGGGATTGGCCACTTCCACCGTGCAACCCGAGCCCACCCGATTCAGCGAGATGGTGGCACCGGGGACCGCGCTGGCCGAGTCGGAATCGCCGACGATGCTGACACTGGCTCCCGGCGGGTCTGCGGCGACACTCATGACCCGGATCACCTTGCTGTTGAAGTCCCGCTCCAGGTTGACCCAGATGCTGCGGTCGACCGGAAGAGTCAGAAGCGACGTGCCCTTGAAATAGTGAGCGAGGATCTCGTCGTAGTCATAGCCCAGCACCGCCATCGCCCGGGCCCCGTACTGGGAGAGGCCGACACCGTGGCCCCATCCCGACCCATCGAACTCGACCTGGCCTTGTTCGGCGGCAGCGGCGGTCAGCGGAAAGGCGGGTCCGACGAGCACGGCAAGACAAACGGCAGCCGCCCACAGTCTCTTGCGAACTCCCATACGCGTCCTATCGGAGCCGCAGAGCCGACCCTGAGTGATTTGTGCCCCGCCTGCTGCTCGTTCCACGGGTTTTCTGGCGACCGCTAGCGAGGTCCGAGGCGCAACGACGTGATGATCGACCACCCGGAGGTGTACTCGTTTCCGCCCCTGATCACGTCGCCGACGACGCCGTTCGACGACACGTCGCGGTATTCGTACGAGCCGTCGTCGCGGTAGAGGAGCAACTCATCCTGGCTGTCACCGTCCAGATCGATGGCGGCCACCCAGGCGAGCCCGGTCTGGAAGTCGTCACCTTCGCTGATCGGTGGACCCAGGCTGGCACCGGCGTTGGGTCCGTAGAACCGGTAAAGGCCGTCGTCGCGGTAGAAGAACATCTCGTCCTGGCCGTCACCGTCGAGGTCCACGGCCACGATCGAGGTCCATCCGTTCGTGTAGTCGGAGCCGGCACGTAGGGGGAGGGGAATCGACCCGTCGGTGCGCACCTCGTAGTACCGGTAGAGGCCGTCGAAGCGGTAGAAGAACATCTCGTCCTGGCCGTCACCGTCGAGGTCGACGGCGGTGATCGCACTCCAATCCCGGGTGTAATGATCGCCCGCAGAGCTCGGCTTGGGGATGGTCCCGTCGGGACGGACCTGGTAATAACGGAACAGACCATCGTCGCGATAGAAGAACATCTCGTCGTCAGAATCCCCGTCGAGATTCACCGAGGTGATCGAGGACCAGCCACGTGTGTAGTTGCTTCCACCCACCATCGGGGAGGGCAGCGATCCATCCGGTCGGATGTCGTAATAGCGGAAGAGTCCGTCGTCGCGGTAGAAGAAGATCTCCTCGGCGCTCTTCCCCGGAGTCACACCGACTACCCCACTGGGATACGTCGCCTCGGTGCGGGCGGAGCCGCCGGACTCGTGGATGCTGCGGACCGCGATCGATTGCCGGCCGTCGTAGCCCAGGCCCCCGAACTCGGTGAAGAAGATACGGTCGTTGACGAAGACCGGGTTCTCCAACTGATTGGTCGTGGAATAGAGGAGAGTCGACCCGCCACCGTCTGTGTCGGTCCTCCGAAGCTGGGTGCTCGAACCGGATAGATGCAGAAACGCCACGGTTTTCTCGTCTGCTGACACCGCAGCATCGAAGCCTCCTGGTGCGATCAGTGTCGCCGAGCCGCCAACGGTCCTTATCCGCCACACCCCCGCCGGATTGTCCCAATAGACGAACTCGCCCGACGGGGCGGCCGCAGGGCGTATCGCACCGACACTCAGCGTCAGGACGTCGGTGGTCCCGGAATCCACGTCATAGGAGACGAGACGGCAACAACTGTTGGAGAGGATCGAGCCCGACGTGTTCTGGGAGAAGATGATGCCCTCACCGTCGTCGATCCACACCGGGTCGAACTCGCCCTGGTCGCCTCCAGTGATCTGTTCCAGGTCGGACCCGTCCGCGTCGACCAGGTAGAGCGCAAAACGGCCCAGTGACCCGTTCCCAAGCGCTCCGGAGAAGGCGACCCGGGTCCCGTCGGGAGACAGAGCAGGTGGCGTGATCGAGTCGATGTCGGCAAGCACGTTTCCGTGACCATCGTTCTCGATCGTGGGTCGGTAACGACCCTGTTCGTCATCCTCCAGATAGACGGCGTTCTGGCCCAGCTCGCCCCAAGCCTCCAAGGAGGGCCCCACCATGAGCAGTACAAGGACCGCGAATGTGGTCAGCAGACTCCTCACGGGCGGATCCCCGCGCTCACTCGCGTCTCGGGCTCAGAGACTGGTGACCTTCGGCGAGTTGATTCCGAGCCTGCGATAGACGCCTCTGGTGTCATAGACGATGGGTATCTCATCGGCGATCTCCTGGTAGTCGACCGCCGAGTGGTCGGTCAGGATCGCGGCCAGCTGGAAATGACTCAAATCATCCCCCGACTCGACCGGCTTGAACCCGAGGGCGCTGATCCGCTCGGACCCGACCACGGGGTCGAGCACCGAGATCACCGCACCCCGGCGCTGGAGCTCGGCGAGCACCTGCAGAGAAGCTGACTCCCGATGGTCGGCGACGTCCTTCTTGTAGGCCACCCCGACGCCGAGGATCTGGGTGCCGAAGAGAGGAAGGCTGTTGGAGTTGAGGAGGTCGGCCACCCTGGCCACGTTGTAAGACGGCATCTGGGAGTTGACCTGCTCGGCGGCGTCGATGAAACGGGTGGCGAAGTTGGCCTCCCGGGCCCGCCACGCCAGATATTGGGGATCGAGTGGAATGCAGTGCCCACCCACCCCCGGCCCGGGATAGAACGCCTGGAAGCCGAACGGCTTGGTGGCCGCCGCGTCGATCACCTCCCAGATGTCGATGTCCAGCTCGTGGGCCAACTGCGCCACCTCGTTGACCAGCCCGATGTTGACTGCTCGGTAGGTGTTCTCGAGGAGCTTGGTCAGCTCGGCGGCGCGTGTGGACGAAACCCGATGCACCTCGGGGACCAGACGACGGTACGCCGCCTCGGCGACGTCGCCGGAGAGCAGAGTATGCCCGCCCACGACCTTGGGGATGGCTCCTGTCTTCAGCTCGTCACCCGGGCTGACCCGCTCCGGGGAGAAGGCGAGGAAGACGTCCTCGTCGATCTTGAGCCCGGCGCGTTCCAGGGCCGGCGCCAGGATGTCCTCGGTGGTGCCCGGGTAGGTGGTGGACTCGAGGGAGATCAGCTGACCGGGTCGGGCTACTCGCTCGACGGTGGCGGCGGCAGCCTCGATGTAGGACAGATCGGGCTGTCGGTTCCTGCCCAACGGACTGGGCACACAGATGAAGATCGCGTCTGCTTCGCCGAGGAGAGCATCGTCGGTGGTGAACGACACGCCGTTGTCGAGCGCCCGAGCCAGTTGCTCGTCGGAGATGTCATCGACCATCGAGTGCCCGGCTCTGAGCGAGGAGATCCTGTCGGCCGATACATCGAAGCCGATGCCACCCAGTCCCTGGTCCACGGCAGTGAGCAGCAATGGCAAGCCGACGTAGCCCAGACCGATGACACCGGCGGTCCAACGCTCGTTGGCGAAGAAAGAGACTCTGGGGTCCATCTCTACTCGATTCGTCGGCATGGAACGATCTCGATCACCCTAACGCTGCAGGATCTCGGCGATTCGCTTTCCGGCATTGCCATCCCACAGCGGTGGGGTCTTGCCGCCCGGAGGGCTGTGCAGGGCCTCGTGGGCGGCGGTGACGATCCGCTCCGGGTCACGGCCCACCAGTCGGTTGGTACCCATGGTCACCGTGATCGGGCGCTCGGTGTTCTCACGAAGGGTGAGGCAGGGCACTCCGAGCACTGTCGTTTCCTCCTGGATCCCGCCTGAGTCGGTGAGCACCAATGCAGCCTCCGACATCAGGGCCATGAACTCGAGATACCCGAGCGGGTCGGTGACGATGACGCCGGGGGTGTCCATGAGACCGACGCCGGTGAGAGTGGCCCGACCCCTGGGGTGGAGCGGGAGCAGGACCGGGAGCTCCTTGGCCACTTCACCGAGAGCCCCGACCAGGTCGGCGGCGATGTCCAGGTCGTCGACATTGGCTGGGCGGTGGAGGGTGCACACGGCGTAGGCGCCGTCGAGATCGAACCGAGCCCGACTCGGTTTTGCGTCGAGCTCGGCCCTGAAGCGGACCAGGGTGTCGATCATCGGATTGCCGACGAAGTGGATGCCCTTCCCATCGACCCCCTCGGCGCGGAGGTGGTCCTCGGCCTCGGGACTAGTGGTGAAGTGCATGTCGGCCAGGGCGTCGGTCACCACACGGTTGATTTCTTCGGGCATGGAACGGTCGAAGCTCCTCAAGCCTGCCTCGACGTGGGCCACGGGAATGTGGAGCTTGGCGGCAACCAGAGACGCCGCCAGTGTGGAATTGATGTCTCCATACACGACGATTCTCTCCGGGCGCAATTCCAGGGCCAGAGACTCGAGCGACGTGAGGAGCGCCGCCGTCTGAGTGCCGTGGCTGCCCGAGCCGACACCGAGATTGCGGTCGGGCTCCGGTAGGCCGAGTTGTTCGAAGAACACGTGTGACAACTCGGGCTCGTAGTGCTGGCCGGTATGCACGAGGACCGGTTTCTCTCCCACCTCCCGGAGTGCGGAGACCACCGGCGCCGCCTTGATGAAGTTGGGTCGGGCCCCAACGACGTGAATCTGATCAGACACCGAGGGCAGGGTAGATAGGGCCCACCGATTTGTGACCTCAGTAGGCCGGCGTGGAATGACACTGCCTCCGCCGCCAGTTAGTTTCCCATGGATCGTGGCCATCCAGAGTGCCGTCACCGCGCCCGCGAGGGATCCTTGCGTCTTCTGAGGAGATCGCTGGGCTGGGCGAGTCGTCGGGCTCGGGCCCTGCTGGGGCAGCTGCTACTCCACACAGCCCGCCCAACCGCGGTGTCTTCTCCGACAGGGGCGGCCAAATCGTTCGATACCCCCTGGCCGGGCATTTCCCTTCCCCCGAAGCTGCAAGCAACCCTGGTCGAGGAGGCGTCACGTGCCACCCGGGTCTCCCCAACGGGGCTGGTCGCTTACGTCTCGCATCCGTTCTACGGGGGCTCCCGCCGCTCTGCCTGGCAGTTCGACCTGGTTCCCAACTCGGCGCTCCCCATTCTCGAGCAGGCCCAGCCCGACGCTCTGGTCATCGACGCATCCGCGGCACTGTGGGGCTCGCCTTGGGCGGGCTCCGGGTCGGAGATCGACCCGGCGAGGACGCGGAGCCTGGCCGATCTCGTCGATAAGGCGGGGAAGTCGGGGATCGTCACCGTCTTCCGCTGGGATGTCCCCGGGCACCAGGTCCCAGTCCTGCATCGGATCGCCGCCGCGTGCGACCTGATCGTCTCAGCCGGCCAGGGGATGGCTTTCGAGGATCTCCCCGTGGTCCCCCACGGGGTCAAAACGGCAGAGATCAGCGATGTCGGGACGCGGATCGCGGTCTTCTCCAACTCGTCACCCTTCGCCCCCGAGCACTCCGACCCACAGCCGGTGCGTCGCTTCGCCGATCGCGAGGCCGAGGCGATCGCCGCCAGGCTGCTCCACGATCCCCCGGCCCTGAGACGGCTGTTGGGAACGTGCTCCGTTGCCCTGTTCCCACCGTCGTCCGAGCCGACACTGGTCGTGCTCGAGACGCTCGACCAGGGCTTGGCAGTCGTGGGCCCAAGCGGGCCCGACGTCCCCAATCTCCACGAGTCTCCAACGGTGCTGGGCGCAGATTTCCTCGATTTCGTGGAGGCGAACCGCGCCGCCGCGGTCACCGAGACCAGACGCCGCCTCCACCAAGAGCACTCGACCGACGCCGAAGCGCGGCGTATTGGGCGTCTCGCTGGAATAACGAGCCTCGCCGCGATGGGCACGGTGGAGCTGTCTGATGGCTGACGGCAAGGTCTCGGTGGTCGTGTACTCCACGGCGAACATGAACGCCATCGACGGCTCGTCGGTGTGGGTGCAGACGGTCACCCTGGCACTGGCCGAGGTCGAGCGGATCACGGTCTCGATACTCCTCAGCCACCCGGTGGCCAGCGGACGCCTGCTCGATCCGCTTACCGCGCACCCGGGCGTTTCAGTCATCGACCCGTTCGCGGTCGGGTGGACGACCGGTCACGGCCCGCTGACCTTGGACGAGGCCGCCGACCTGCTCGTCTCGAGGCTCTCCCCTGATGCGGTAGTGGTAAGGGGATCGGCTGCGGTGCGGCGGCTGGCGGCGGAGCCGGGTCTGCAGGGAAAGCTGTGGCCCTATCTCACCGACGTGCCACAGCACGTCCTCGACGTCGACAACACCACCCGGGATTTGTTCGCCGAGGTGATGGCGGCCTCACCGGTGCTCCTCTGCCAGACCGAGGGGCTTCGAACCTTCCTCGAGGGTTGCTACCCCGAGGTGGCGGGCAGGGGCTGGCTGCTCCCTCCGACCATCCCCGAAGGTGTGGAGCCCCGCTACCTCCCCCCTCCCACCAGACACGACCTCCGGCTCTGCTACTCCGGCAAGTTCGCCCGCCGCTGGAACACACTCGAGATGTGTGAGATCCCGGGGCGTCTGGCCGATATGGGCATCGAAGCGACGCTGACGATGGTGGGCGACAAGATCAACCGCGACCCCGACTGGCCCGAATTCGTCCCCAAGATGAGAAAGCGGCTCCAGAAGTCGCCGGGAGTCGACTGGGTCGGTGGCGTGAGCAGGGAGCGCTCGATCGAGCTGATGTCAGAAGCCCACGTCGGGTTGAGCTGGCGATCCCCCGAGCTCGACGACTCGCTCGAGCTCTCGACAAAACTGCTCGAGTACTGCGCCGCGGGGACCCCGCCCCTGCTGAACAGGACAGCGATGCACGAAGCGATCTTCGGCACTGACTATCCCCTGTTCGTCAACAGCGAAGATGAGGTCATGGAGAGCCTGACCCGGGCGACGGACGAGCCCAACCTGTATCAAACCGCGATCGAGTCCATCTCAGACATCGCGGCTGCCTACACCCTGGAGAACACTGCGGATCGTCTGGGCCACCTGGTCGAAAGGGTCTTCCGCACCGGGGACCCGGGCCCGAGGCCCGGGGCGATCGACATCGACGGTCTGGATCGGGCGAAGATGGAGAACGCCCGTTTCCACATCGCCTGGTTCATATCCGAGGCCACCCGAGTGGCCGAGCTGGAGCAGGCGGCAACCTTGATCGAACTTCTCAGAAGTCACGACCTCAGGATGATCCTCTTCGTGGCCGGGAACAGCTCCCACCTCGAGTCGAGCGACGCCCGGCAAAGCCTGCAGTCGTTGCTCCACCGGGCCGGGCCCAACGGAGTCGTCTTCGACGGCGAACGTCCCGCTCGGTCCGCTTGGCTCCGCAAGATCGGTTTCGTCGTGGGATTCGGCACCGGACTCGGCATTGAAACGGCGCAAGCGATGGCCTCAGGCTC
>DATFGI010000013.1:0-57397 GCA_035249605.1 Acidimicrobiia bacterium | reverse complement strand
CAGCCGTTGCCAGCACCAACTGCCAGGACAGGGATGCGAGACCCGCACCGACGACAAAGGCGACGCCTTCCCCCGGCGTCATCCCTACGGCGAGGCCAAGACCGATGACGACAGCCGCGAAGTAGGCGACAGTCGCCGGGTTGATCAGTGTGAGCGCCAGGAAACGGCCGTAGGTCGAGCCGAGCCGGGTTGGCTCGCTCTCGATCTTCGCCCTCTCGCCACGGAAGGCTCTCCACAGCCCGACGATGCCGATGACGGCGAGGACCAGCGCGCTGGCCAGTTGCAGCGGCTCCCCGACCGAGCCGACCAGGTCGGCGATGGCGGCCCCGCCGAGCACGGCCACGGTGGCATAGATCAAGTCGGCGCTGGCAGCACCGGCGGCAGCGGCCGTGGCGGTCGCAAAGCCGCGACGCACCCCGGTCTCGATGATGAGTATGGCGATCGCCCCCACCGGGATCGCGATGCCGTATCCGGCGACTACACCGCTCAGGAAGGCGTTCATCGGTCGGGCAATGTAAACCTCACGACGACCCCGCTTCGATCAGTTCGCGGAGGTGAATCGCTCCTCGAGCTCGGCGAATTGGCTCCGAAAGGTCCGCCGTGCCAGGAACGGGTAGAACCACCTGGCCAGACCGGGTTTGTGTTTGAAGGTGGCGGTGGTCTGCTGGGTCACCTTCGAACCGCCTTCGGCGGGCTCGACGGTCAATCGGACGTGACGCGTCTGGAAGCGATCCTCCACGGCCCACTCGATCACCCGATCGCCGAGCGACAGCACCTCGACCTCGACCTCGGAGTCGAGTTGCCTCCCCCGCACCTCGACGCTTTGGTGAAACCGAAACCGAGAGCCAACGTCAACTCCGTCACCGACGAGCTGCTCGATACCGGTGACATTGCGGCACCACTCGGGGTCGTTGCGGGTGTCCGACACGTAGGCGAACACCTCGGATGGCGATGCGGCGACCAATGCCGAGACCTGGACTGGCCGGACCTCGTAGCTCACTCGGTCGGTTTCCGCCTTGCCAGCTCGTCTTCAATCTCGCTGATCCGTGCGGTGAGGCGGGTGATGTCACTGGCCTGGAAACTCTGCACCGCCAGCTTCACCCAGGCACCGCCGTCCGGGCCTTGGTTGTTGCCTCCTTTGGCGGTCACGTAACCCGTGCGCGAGCCCACCGACGTCTTGCGGCGGCGGGGCAACTCGGCCAGCTCTGCCCCGAGGTCGGCCACAGAGCGGCTCTCATCCTTGCGTGGGCGGTAACGAGCCGCCTCCGCTCGTAGACGGTCGCGCTCGGTGAGCAGGGCAAAATGCTCGCGAGAGGGTGTGTGAGCCGGGCCACTCAACAAAGCCGCGATCTCGGCAAGACGCAGATTGATCGAATCCAGATCCGATTCGCCCGGCATATCGACAGACTACGCATTGAGCAAGCAGGGTCTCATAAGACTTCGTCCGGCATGACGTAGCTCGAAGTCGCATGGGCGACCAGGCGGTCCGGATTCCCATCCATGAAGACGTCGACGGTCGCGTAGGCGATCCGGCGACCCGACTTCACGAGAACAGCGCGGCCGAGGACGTCACCGTCCATCGCCGGGCGAAGAAAGTTCATCTTCAGCTCGTTGGTCACAGCAAGGGGCACGATCCCGTGGCGGCCGAAGATGGCCAGGTAGACCGCGACGTCGGCGAGGGCCATCAATGTCCCACCGTTGATGACGCCATAGGGCCGAGTCCATGCAGCGTCGTACACGAACCGGGCAACGCCGACACCGTCGTCGATCGCCTCGATGGCGAATCCGAATCGGTCGAAGAATGGAAGGTGCTCGGCGAAGAATGCTTTGACTTCGTCGAGGTCGGCGCTCACGCCTCGGCCAACACCTTCTCCATCACGGTGTCGTCGATGTCGTAGTTCGAGTAGACGGCCTGGACATCGTCGAGGTCGTCGAGGGCATCGATGAGTCGCAGCACCTGCTTGGCCGCACTCTCTTCGACCGGCACGAGACTGGAGGGAAGCTGGGTGACGTCGGCGCTCTCGACGTCGGCGCCCCCCGCAAGGAGGGCATCTCTGACCGCCCGCACGTCTCCCGCCGAGGTGATCACCTCGAACATCCCGTCGCCGGCGTCGCGCACATCTTCGGCACCGGCGTCGAGCGCGGCGAGCATCACCTCGTCTTCATCGCCAGTGGCCAAGACCAATCCCTTCTGCTCGAACAGATATCCGACCGATCCAGGCTCACCGAGGTTTCCGTTGTGCCGCGTGAATGCGGAGCGAACGTCGGAGGCGGCCCGGTTGCGATTGTCGGTGAGGACCTGCACGTACAGGGCTACTCCCCCGGGGCCGTAGCCCTCGTAGTACATCTCCTCGTAGATCGCCCCCTCGACCTCACCGGTGCCCCGCTTGATCGCCCGGTCGATGTTGTCGTTGGGCATGGAGGCGGCCTTGGCCTTCTCGACCGCGGTGGCCAGTGTCGGATTGAACTCGACGTTGCCACCACCCTCGCGGGCGGCGACTTCGATCGCCTTGGCGAGCTTGCCGAATAGCTTGCCCCGAGCCGCGTCCTGGCGGCCCTTGCGGTGCTTGATGTTGGCCCATTTGGAGTGTCCTGCCACGGCGATTCCTCAGATCAGGTCGAGCAGCATCCGGTGGATCCTCTTATCACCGGTCAATTCGGGGTGGAACGAGCTGGCCAGGATCCGGTCCTGACGCACCATCACCGGATGATCTTCGACTTCGGAGAGGACTTCCACCTCGGCGCCCACCTTCTCGATCCAAGGAGCGCGGATGAAGACGGCGTGGAAGGGCGCTGCGAGCCCCTCGATGTCGACATCGGCCTCGAAGGACTCGTTCTGGCGGCCAAATGCGTTGCGTTTCACCACCACGTCGAGGGCCCCGATCAGGGGCTGGTCGCCTTCGGTCACGGCGCCGGAGAGAAGGATCATCCCCGCGCAGGTCCCGTATACGGGTAGGCCATCTGCGATCGCCACTCTGAGCGGGTCGAGGAGCCCGAAGCGAACCGCCATCTTCCCTATGGTCGTGGATTCCCCTCCGGGGATCACCAGGGCGTCGACCCCGTCGAGCTGGTCCGGCGTCTTCACCGGCACTGGCTCGACCTCGAGATCGGTGAGGATCCGCAGGTGCTCCCGGAAGTCTCCCTGGAGGGCGAGCACACCGATCCTGGTCATGCTCACCAGCCCCGACGTGCCAGCTGCTCAGACTCCGAGAGGGTTCCCATCTCCAGCCCGGGCATTGCCTCACCCAGACCGCGCGAGACCTTGGCCACGACCTCCGGCTCATTCCAGAAGGTGGTCGCCTCGACGATGGCGCGGGCGTAACCGGCCGGATCGGAGCTCTTGAAGATCCCGGAGCCGACGAAGACGCCGTCGACACCCAGACCCATCATCAGAGCCGCGTCGGCTGGGGTGGCTATTCCACCGGCGGCGAAGTTGACCACCGGCAGCTTGCCGGTCCCGGCGATCTCCTTGACCAACTCGTAGGGAGCAGCCAGGTCGCGAGCCGCTGACATCAGTTGCTCCTCTCCCAGTGACTCGAGCCGGCGGCTCTCATTGGTCACGGTCCGCATGTGGCGGACTGCCTCGACGACATTGCCGGTGCCCGCCTCGCCCTTGGTGCGGATCATCGCGGCTCCTTCACCGATGCGGCGCAGGGCTTCGCCCAGATTGCGGGCGCCACAGACGAAGGGGGTGGTGAATGCCCACTTGTCGACATGGTGCTCTTCGTCGGCAGGGGTGAGCACTTCAGACTCGTCGATGTAGTCGATGCCGAGGGACTGGAGGATGGCTGCCTCGGCGAAGTGACCGATGCGGCACTTGGCCATCACCGGGATGGTGACTGCATTCTGGATCTCTTCGATCATCGACGGGTCGGACATACGGGCGACACCGCCATGCTTGCGGATGTCGGCGGGCACTCGCTCCAATGCCATGACCGAGACGGCACCTGCCTCCTCGGCGATCTTGGCCTGGTCGGCGTTGACGACATCCATGATGACGCCGCCCTTGAGCATCTCGGCTAGTCCCCGCTTGACGCGGTCGGTCCCTGTTTCCACGACTTCGATCTCCTTTGCGAGGGGCGAATTGTACCGTCCGACCGGTTTCTCTCCTAAGACAGTGTCGCCTGGTAGACGTCGCGGTATGCGGCGGCGACTACCCCCCAGTCGAAGCGCTTGGCACGCTCCCGGCCTGCAGCGCGAAGGGCCTTCCTCTCCGCGTCGTCACCGAGCAGTCGAACCAGTCGATCGGCGAGGGCCACATTGTCCCCCGCCGGGAAATAGATGGCGCCGTCCCTGGCGACGTGCCGGAATGCCTCCAGATCGGAGGCCACCACGGCGGCGCCGGCGGCCATTGCCTCCACGAGGACGATCCCGAACGACTCCCTGCCCAGGTGAGGGGCCACGTAGATCGATGAGGTGGAGAGCACCTCGATCTTGGTCTCCTCTCCGACGCGGCCGAGCCAGTGGATCCCTGCCAGGTCCCGGTTGGCGCCCATCACCACCAATTGCGCCCCGGGAACCGCTGCAGTCACCCTCGGCCACGACTCGAGGAGGACGTCGAGGCCCTTGCGCGGCTCGTCGCGCCCGAGGAAGCAGACCGTGTCGGGTGCGCGCTCGCCTTCTCTCTCGAATGCTGCGACGTCGAGGGCGTTGGGGATGATCGACACCGGGATGCGCTGGGAAAGGGCAGCTGCAGCGGTCGGGGACACCGCGGTGAAACTCCGAACATCCGGTCCCAGGATGCGCCTCAGCTGAGCGCCGAGCAGCCGGTAGAGGCCCCGGCCCACCGGGCCGGGAGCGGCGTGGAACGTTGCAACCACCGGCCGCCCGCAACGCAGAGAGAGCAGGGAGGCCATCGGCATCATTGGCTCGTGGACATGGACAAGGTCGAGCCCGGCGACGGCTTCCCTGATCCGCCTCCCCACACCGGGTTTGACCGAGATCGGCACCATCGAGCGATTGCCGGGCACCGAAACGGACCCGCCGAGGTCCACCAAGTCTTCGCCCTCACCCGCACCGGGTGCGATGACGACCACCTCGTCGCCGAGCCTGCGCAGAGCCCGACTCAGACCCTTCACCTGCTCTTGGACGCCACCCGGCTCGGAGAGGTCGTAGGGGCAGACAAGACCGATACGCATTCAACCCTCTGTGTCCGACGGCCAGTTGGGCACCACCAAATGCCATTGCCGGGCCTCCTCGGTGATGATCTTCTCCAATTCGACCGCCAGTGCCTGGGTCATCGCCGCCACCCTCTCCGGGCGGGTGCCCTCCTCCGGCACTGACAACGGCGGTTTGACGACTATCCGGTAGCCGCCGTCGTCGAAGTAGCAGCCCACCGGGTGGAGAGGAGCCCCGGTCCGGACCGCGAGCGTCGCCGGCCCGGGAGGAAGGGTCGTTCTCTCCCCGAAGAACTCGACTTCGATTCCCCTCATCTTCAGGTCTCTGTCGCAGAGCAGGGCCACCGCTTTGCTGTCCCGGATTGCCTCCTCCAGTCTGCGCATCACCTCGATGCGCCCGGTGGCGAGCACGACTTCGATCCCGAAGCCGGCACGCATAGCCGTGAACCAGTCGGTGATGCGACGGTTGGCCAACACCTCGGCGACGGCGACCACCGGGACGCCCACACTCACCGCGATGGGCGCGGCCGCCTCCCAATTCCCCATGTGGGGTAGGGCGAAAATCATCCCGGTCCCGGCATCGCGCGCTGCCAGCAGGTGCTCCATCCCCTCGACGCGGGTGACGGCGAGCATCTCGTCCACCCGATGCTCCCGGGCCCACAGCGCCTCTGCGTAGTAGCGTCCGTAGGCCTTCATCACGTCCACTGCCGCCTCGTCGAACGGGGCGTCCTCACCGAGCACCCTCTTCATGTGCCGCGCCGCCATACCCCGCCGTTTGCGGTCGAATACGGCCCACAACGTCCCGAAACCGGAACCCAGGGTGCGGACCACGGAGCCGGGCAGCAGGCCGAGCAAACCCATGCCGGCACGGAGGCCGAGGTAGGCCAGATAGTCCTTCACGAGATGGAGTTGTACGAGCGCAGGAACCGGATCAGCGCGGTGATCCAGACCAACACGACGAACCCCCAGAGCATCGGTTCCACAAACCCGAAGATCAGGCCTGCGCAAAAGAGGATCAGACGCTCGGTCCGACCCATCAGACCGCCCTGACCGGAGAGACCCTCCGCCTCGGCCCGGGCCCTCATGTAAGGGACCAGCATGGCTCCGCCGACGGAGAGCACGATGAGGAGAAGCACCCGAGCCCTCCCTTCCATGGCGAAAGCGAGACCGGCGAACGCGGCGATCTCACCTACCCGGTCGAACGCCGAGTCGAGGAATGCCCCTTGCGAGGAAACCCGGGACGACGCCCGCGCCACTGCGCCGTCGAGACCGTCCAGCATCGAACCAAGTGCGATGACCGCCGCTCCGGAGACGAGCCGGCTCATCCCCACCATCACCGACCCGACGAGAACCAGAGCGAGACCCAGGGCGGTCATCGCTGCCGGCGTGAAGCCGATGGAGGCCAGCCCTCGTCCCATGGCGTCCAGGTAACGGGTCACGTGGGGCCGGACCCGGGTGTCGATCACGGGCGAGAAAGTAGCACCCGCCCGGAAACGTCGTCCACCGCCAGCGTTAGGATCGGGTTTTTCCACAAGGAGGTTTTGTGGTTCCCGAGGACGTTCGGAACGTCGCCCTGGTCGGTCATGGCGGCAGCGGGAAGACCACGCTGGCCGAGGCCATGCTCTTCGTGGGTGGTGCCACCAAGCGGATGGGCTCGGTCGAACAGGGCACGACGACATTCGATTACGAGCAAGAGGAAATCGATCGGGGCATCTCGCTGGGTCTGGCGGTGGCGACGGTCGACTGGAACGGGGCGCGGGTCAACATCATCGACACGCCAGGCGCCACCGAATTCGCCGGTGACGCCCGAACCGCCCTCCGGGCCGCCGACCTCGCTCTCTTCGCCGTCTCCGCCGTCGACGGCGTCGAGGTACAGACCGAGACGTTGTGGAGAGCGGCTGAGGAGGAAGGCATCCCCCGGGCGATCGTCATCACCAAGCTCGATCGGGAACGGGCCTCGTTCGAGCGGGTCATCGACGAGCTGCGGTCGTCGTTCGGCAAATCGCTGGCACCGATCCAGGTCCCACTCGGCTCCGAAGAGAGTCTTCGCGGGCTGGTGCGGGTGGCCACCGAACGTGCCTACGAATACGAGGGTGGCTCGGTCAAGGGCAAGCAGGTCGACCTGCCCGATGACGTCTCTGGCCTGGTCCACAATGCCCACACCGCCTTGATCGAGACGGTTGTCGAGACCGACGACGCCATGATGGAGGCCTATTTCGAGGGGACCGAGCCCAGCCGGCAACAGATCGTCGACACCATCCATCACGGCATCGTCAACGGCGAGATCCATCCCGTGCTCGTCACTTCGGCAACCAGGCTGGTCGGTGTCGATCTCCTGCTCGAGTTCATCCTCGACTACGGCCCCAACCCGTTGGAGCGCCCGATGCCACCAATGCGCCAGGGCTCCGCCACCGAGCCCTCGACCGACGGACCGGTCCTGGCGTATGTCTTCAAGACCTTCTCCGACGCCTTCGTCGGTCGCATCTCGCTCTTCCGCATCTACTCGGGCACGGTGAAGGCGGACATGGAGTTGGAGCTGGCGAGGGGTGGGAGGGTGCGACTCCACAACCTCTTCAAGTTGCAGGGCAAGGAGCACCAGGACCTCTCCGAGCTACCGGTCGGCGGCATCGGCGCCGTGGCCAAGGTCGAGGATCTCCAACCTGGCGATACGCTCCGGTCCCCCGGTGTCGACTCGATCATCGAGCCGGTCCGATATCCAAAGCCGGTTGCCGAGCTGGCGATAGCTCCACATTCACACCAGGACGACGAGAAGATGTCGACCGCCCTGCACCGGATGGAGGAAAGCGACCCCACGGTCAAGGTGGAGCGTCGCCCCGAGACCGGAGAGACCATCCTCTCCGGGCTCGGCGACACCCATCTCGAAGTGACCTTGGCCCGTATCAAGCGCATGTACGGCGTCGAGATCGACGGCACCATCCCCAAGATCCCGTATCGGGAGTCGATCATGGCGACCGCCGCGGCCGAGGGGAAGCACAAGAAGCAGTCAGGTGGCCGCGGCCAGTTCGGCGTCGCCTTGGTTCGCTTCTCCCCGCGTCCCCGTGGCAACGGCTACGAGTTCATCGACTCCATCAAGGGCGGCTCCATTCCGAAGGGTTTGATACCGGCCGTCGACAAGGGGATCCAGGAAGCCCTGGGTCGGGGGATCCTCGCCGGTTTTCCCGTGGTGGACGTCGCCGCCGAGCTTTACGACGGGAAGTTTCACGCCGTCGACTCCGACGAGATGTCGTTCCGGATGGCCGGCATCCAGGCAGTGCGCACCGCGGCCGCCGGGTTGAAGCCGGTGTTGTTGGAGCCGATCATGAGGGTGGCGATAACGGTGCCCGAGGAAAGCGTGGGGGATGTGATGGGCGACATCAACTCCAAGCGGGGCAAGGTCCTCGGGATGGAGGGTGAAGGCTCGTTGCGCTCGGTCAACGCCGAGGTGCCGATGGCCGAGATGCAGCAGTACGCCGCCGAGCTGAGATCACTCACCTCCGGCCGGGGCACGTTCGAGATGGAGTTCGACCATTACGAGGAAGTGCCCCACAATGAGGCGCAAGCCGTGATCGCGGCTCGCTCTCGGGACGAGTAGCTCAGGAAAGGATTGGGATGGCCGACGCCGTGTTGCGCTACGGAGACCGCGAGGTGGAGTTGCCTGTGTTCGTGGGCACGGAGGACGAGCCTGCGATCGACATCTCGACGCTTCGATCTTCTCTGGGGTTGGTGACACTCGACCGGGGGTTCGGCAATACCGCCGAGGGGCGGTCCGAGATCACCTTCATCGACGGCGAGGAGGGCATCCTCCACTACCGCGGCTATCCCATCGAGCAACTCGCCGAGAGGACCACGTTCCTCGAGGTCGCCTATCTCCTCCAGTACGGAGATCTCCCCAACAAGACCGAGCTGGACGCCTACGTCGACTCGATCACCTATCACACTCTGCTGCGCGAGGACATGAAAAACCTCTTCGAGGCGTTTCCCCACGAGGCCCATCCGATGTCGATCCTCGCTTCGGCCGCCTCGGCACTGGCCACGTACTACCCCGACGCACTCGACCCTCTCGACCAGAACGCGGTGGATGTGAGCTCTCGGCGGCTGATCGCCAAGACACCGACGATGATCGCCTGGTCCTACAAGTACTCGGTACACCAGCCCTATGTCTATCCGGACAACTCACTCGAGTATTCGTCCAACTTCCTGCGGATGATGTTCTCGGTCCCCGCGGAGGAATACCAGCCCGATCCGGTTGTGGCCAAAGCGCTCAACATGTTGCTGATCCTGCATGCCGATCACGGACAGAACTGCTCGTCGTCGGCTGTGCGGCTGGTCGGCTCGGGTCACGCCAACATCTTCACCTCGATCTCGGCCGGGATCGGCGCGCTCAGCGGCCCCCTCCACGGCGGGGCCAACCAGGCGGTCCTCGAGATGCTGGACGGCATCGTGGCCTCCGGCGACGACATCGACACCGTGATCAAGCGGGCGAAGGACAAGGACGACCCCTTCCGGCTAATGGGTTTCGGCCACCGGGTCTACAAGAACTTCGACCCCCGGGCCAAGATCCTCAAGAAGGCTGCCGAGGATGTGCTGGAGGCCTTGGGAGTCGACGATCCCATCCTCGACCTGGCGTTGCAGCTCGAGGAGATCGCCCTCTCCGACGAGTACTTCGTGGAGAGAAAGCTCTACCCAAACGTCGACTTCTACTCGGGCATCATCTATCGGGCCATGGGCTTTCCCACCGACATGTTCACCGTCTTGTTCGCCATGGGCCGCCTGCCCGGTTGGCTCGCCCAGTGGCGAGAGCTCGCGGCCGACCCCGAGTCGCGGATCTACCGGCCCCGCCAGGTCTACATCGGTCACACCGATCGCACGGTGGTTCCCATCGAGGAGCGCTGAGCACACGACTCGTCGCGTGGTCAGACCGTGGTGACGTCCTCGGTGTAGGGAGGCTCGACGACGTCACCCGTCGAGGCATCGACGACCACAAGGGCGCGCCGATCGGGCGGTTCGGTGGCCGAGTACATGACCACCGACCAACGGGGGCGGGAACGCCATCCCTTGAATCGAACCGACGCCGAGGCGTGGCCCACCGCGAAATCGACGACTGAGGCGGCCCGCGTCATCGCCTCGTGCTCGTCGATCTGCAATGGCCACGACGACAGGAAGTGCCAGGCGGCGATCACCCCGAAGCCGATGGCCACGGCCCATCCTTCGGGGAAGGCGAACACCGTGCCCGCACCGGCGAGCAGATAGACCCAGGCCGCGATGCGGCGCCGTTGTGGGGAGGGGAAGTGGTATTCGCTCGTGATGTTGGAGTCGAGCTCCTCCTCGATCGCTATCCGGTCTGCGAGGTCGCGCTCGATGTAGATCCCATCGCGGTCGACGCGGGGGGACTCCTCACTCATGACGGGCGCCGTGCCTGCTCGACCAGCCGGTTCGTCGCCTCCGGCAGCGGCACCCCCCGGTGCTCGCTCTCTTCGCCATAGAGACGCAGGCCAACCGTCGAGCCGGCCACGTCGTCGTCACCAACGACCAGCACCGCCGGGTGCTTTTGGGTGAGGGCGCGGCGAATCTTGTCCCCGACCGTGTCATTGGACAGGTCGACCTCGGCGCGAAGACCGGCGTCGACGAGACGCTGCTTGACCAGGGTGGCGTACTCGTCGTGGCGGTCGGCCACCGGGACGATCGAGACCTGGACCGGCGCGAGCCACATGGGGAACGCCCCGGCGTAGTGCTCCACCAGGATCCCCATGAACCGCTCCAACGACCCCGCCTTGGCGCAATGGATCATGTAAGGCCTCACCGGTGTGTTGTTGGAGTCGATGTACTCCAACTCGAAGCGCCTGGGGGTGTTCACGTCGAGTTGGATGGTGGAGCACTGCCAGCGCCGCCCGATGGCGTCCTTGATGTGGACGTCGATCTTGGGCCCGTAGAACGCACCCTCACCGGGGGCGACCCGATAGTCGACGCCGTGGGCCTCCAGGGCGTCGGCCAGAGCCTTCTCCGCGACCTCCCAGCGGTGCTCCTCGTCGAGGATCGCCTTCTCGGGCCGGGTGCTCAGGTCCGCCTCGTATTCCTCGAAGCCGAAGTCGCGCAGCCAGGTCAAGACGAAGTCGAGGTGCAGCTTCAACTCGTCTGCGATCTGTTCCTCGGTACAGAAGGTATGCGAGTCGTCCTGGGTGAAGCCGCGCGCCCGCAGGATGCCGTGGATGACCCCCGACTGCTCATAGCGGTAGACACCGCCGAGCTCCCCGAGACGCATGGGTAGCTCACGGTAGGAGCGCTGGCTGCTCTGGTAGATCAGGACGTGAAAGGGGCAGTTCATCGGCTTCACCCGATATCCCGGGTCACCTTCGTATTGCATGCTCGGGTACATGTTCTCGGCGTAGAAGTCGAGATGCCCCGAGGTTTCCCACAGCTCTTCCCTGCCGATGTGGGGGCTGAAGACGAAATCGAACCCGAAACGCTCGTGGAGGACCCGGCTGTGATCCTCGACCACCTTGCGCAGCATCCCACCCTTGGGATGCCAGACGGCGAGCCCTGCACCGAGCTCGGGTGGGAAGCTGTACAGGTCGAGTTCGGTGCCAAGACGCCGGTGGTCCCGCTTCTCTGCCTCCTCGAGACGTTTCAGATAGGCCTCCAGATCGCTTTGGGTGGCCCACGCGGTGCCGTAGACACGTTGAAGCTGCTCACGAGTCTGATCGCCCCGCCAATAGGCCCCCGAGCTGCGCAGGAGCCGGAACGCCGGGATGCGACCGGTCGAGGGGAGATGGGGTCCCCGGCACAGATCGACGAAGCCGTCGTTCCGGTACGCAGTCACCTCCTCGCCGCCCGACACCTCGCTTGGCTCGACGCTCTCGATGATCTCCACTTTGAACTTGTGGTCCCGGAAGACCTCGACGGCCTCGTCACGACTCATCGCCACCCTGGTGAATGGCTGGTCCTCGGCGATGATATCCGTCATCCGGGCCTCGATCCTCCCCAGGTCTTCGGGGGTGAAAGGCTCGGGAACCTCGAAGTCGTAGTAGAAGCCGTCCTCGATTGGCGGGCCGATGGCGAAGGTCGCACCCGGATATAGATCGAGCACCGCCTGGGCCAGCACATGGGCGGTGGAATGGCGAAGGATGTGCAGGCCATCCGCGGAATCGAGGGTTATCACCTCGAAGTCTCCCCCGTCGTCGATGGGCCGTGATACGTCGCGTAGCTCACCGTTCACCTTGACGGCGACCGCGGCTCGAGCGAGGCCGGGCCCGATCGCCCTGGCAGCCTCGTGTCCGGTGACCCCCTCCTCGTGGGTGACGACTGTCTGATCGGGTAGACGAAGATCCACAAATTTGCCTTGCTGTCGCTAGCCTGCGGGCAGGGTAATTCGGTGACCAGGGATAGTCGCCGCCTCAAGGGACAGGGGTGAGTAGGCATGACAGCACGGGGACTGGTCGAAGGGCTCTATCCCAAGGCCCGGATCCGAGAGCTCGCCGCCGGCGGCAACTCCGTATACCGCGTCACCGAGCTCGACGACAAGAGCCACATCGTCAAGGTGTACGCGGTGGCATCTCGGGAGAAGCGTGAGCAGCGAGCTTTGGAGGCCCTGGCCGGCGTCGAGGGTGTCCCCACCATCCTCAACCACGGAACCGAGGGGGACACGGCCTGGCTGAAGATGACCGATGGCGGGAGCTGGAACCTATCGAGTCTGCCCAAGAACCTCGCCGTTGTCGAGGCAGCCGGCCGCACCCTGCGCAACGTGCACAGCTCCCAGGCCGAGATCTCCAACCTGGTCGCCGGCATCGATCGCGAATACGTCGTGAGCCACTACCGATCGACCATCGAGCGTCTCGGGCGCTTCCGGCGCCGCTTCGGGATGCAGCAGGTCGTCCTCGACAGGGCCCTCGACCTGGAGCCCCCCCTGGCCACCGACCCCGTTCCTTCCCATACCCGCCCCACCCCGTCGAAGTTCGTCGTCAACGAAGAGGGCGCAGTGACCCTGGTCGACTGGGAGTGGGCCACGCTCGGCCCACCCGAATGGGACCTCACCCTGGCGGTATGGCAGTTCGCGGTCAATCATGGGGAAGATGCCGCGGCTGCGTTCCGCAAGGGCTACGCCGCCGAGCTACCAGAGAGCCGCTACCGGTCCTGGGTGGCCTACCACTCGGCGATGATGATGCTGGACGCGGCCGAGGTTAGGGAGGGCCGTCTCGGCGATCTCCATTACCTGGTCGACGACCTCACCGAAGCCGTCTTGGGCGGCTGAGCCCAAATCCAAGGGATCGCGACCCGCTCGACATAGCCTCTCCGTACTCTCGGCAAGGAGAACGGACATTGTTCGAAGCACTGGTGGTAGCCACCGCAACGACGGGTCTGTTCGTGCTCGCCAAAGGGGTGAGAGGCAACGAGCGGTTCAAGTCCGAACGGCGGCTCGTGGTCTCTGTCAGGGATGAGCGGGGCGACGACCTTCCGTGCCCGTGGTGTTATGCGCCAACCCACGAGCACGACAGCCGCTGCAGCGGCTGTGGCAGGACATTCGGCTGATCACGAACCAGGTCTGCCGGTACTGCCCTAGCGGTACCGGCGGTCCTAACGTGGATGAGGTGAGCAGGGTAGGACTGGTCCTCGGCGGTGGGGGCATCACCGGCGCCGCCTACGAGATCGCCGCCTTGATGGCCATCCGCATGGCCACCGGCTGGGATCCCAACAACGCCGAGGTCGTGGTCGGCACCTCATGCGGCGCCTTCGTCTCCTCCCTGGTCCGTCACGATGCACTGGGCCTCGACTGGCTGGTCCGTCCCAGCGACGAACACGAAGACGTTGCCGAACGGATCCGCTCCCACGTCTATTCGAAGGGAGCATCGGCCAACATGGGCAAGTGGCTGCGCTACGGGCTGATGCCCGGGATGAGACGCCCCGGTCTCTCCATGTTCCTCGGCTCACCCGCTCGATACAACGCCGCCGGCATCGGCCAGTGGGTGGCGAGCCACATCGGTGAACAAGCCGCACGCGGCTGGCCCGATGCCCCGACCGCGATCGTCGCCTACGAGATCGAGGCGAGCAGGCGCACCGTCTTCGGGACCGAGGGGGCTCCGGATGTGGGAATCGCCGATGCCGTCGCCGCTTCCTCGGCGGTGCCACTGGTCTTCTGCCCGTACCCGATCGCCGACTCGCTGTTCGTCGACGGCGGGGTGACCTCGGGCACTCATGCCGATGTGTTGCTCGGCCACGGCCAGCCGCTGGATCTGGTGCTCATCCTTGCCCCGATGGCGGCCAGCGAGCACCGAAAGAGGGCACGCTTCCACGAGAAGATGTTCGACCGGGTCGGAATCCGCTCCCTCAGCGAGGAGGTAGCGATGATCAAGGAGGCTTGGCCGGAGTGCGATGTCGTCACGCTCACCCCGTCGCCCTCCGTGCAGAACGCGATGCGACCCAATCCGCTGGACTCGGCACGCGCCGTGCCCACCTTCATGAGGACACTCATCGCCATGAAGCGAACTCTGGCCCAGCCCAGTGTCTGGGGGCCCCTGGAGCGCCATCTCGGTCAGGCGACGATCAATCGATCTGCGGCTGCCGGCTGACCTTTTCCTCTCGCGCCGAGGCAAGGCGGGTGACGATGAAGACGGCGACGAACCCGACCAGGGCAGCGATCAACACCTGAGTCAGGTCACCTTCCGGCCCACGCAGTGCCGAGCTGTCGACTCCGTCCGGCCACGGCCAGACCACCCGTAACGACCCCGCCATCAACCCGATCAGACCCGCCAGCACCACATCGTGGTGGTGGCGCAGGGCCCAATGGAGCACCTGGGAGAAGAGGGCCAGCCCCACGATGGTCCCGATAGTGAACACACCGACCCTGAGAAATTCGCGGTCGTTCACCGCCTCGAGGACGGCCGCATACATCCCGATCAGCACCAGGATCAGCGAGCCGGAGATCCCGGGCAGGATCATGGCGCAGATGGCGAGAGCGCCGGACCCGAAGAACACGAGCAAGGATGGATTGGCCACGGTGGTCTCCCCTCCCAACCCGAGGAGGACGAAGACCGCCACGCCGATCACCAGTCCGACCCAGAGGTGAACCGGACCGGGCTGTTTCACCATGCGGATCGCGATCACCACCGAGCCCAGTACCAGGCCGAAGAAGACCGCAGCCATGATCGTCGGATTCACCTCGAGCTGGTGGCCGATGACACGGGATAAGGAGAGGACTGCGGTGAGGATGCCGGCGAGGAGAGGCAACAGGAAGACCCATTCCACGTTTCCCAAATGTCGCCGGAAGGAGACGATGTCGCCCTTCAGGAGTCGCCCCAAGGCCGAGCTCCCCGCCCGGATCGATGCGATCAGTCTCTCGTATATGCCGAGGACGAGTGCAATGGTGCCCCCTGACACGCCAGGGACAAGATCGGCCATACCCATGAGAAAGCCGCCGAACAGCGAGCGGATGACCTGAATCACGGTGCGGCGAGTATGGCCAAGGGCCGGTCACACGCCAAGGATCACGCCACCGTGGACGGGTCGTGGTTGGCACCGCTGAGCACCACAACGACGCGGGCACCCGATATCGGGATGTAGGCACCCGTGCGAAGGGCCGCCACCGGAGTGGCGGCGGCAGGCTCCACGGCAAGCCTGAGCTCCTCCCAGATCCAACGCTGCGCTTCGGTGATCGCCTGGTCGGTGACGACCACCGACCGGTCGATCCAACGGCGGGCCGCCCATGGGTGCTCACCGACGGTCCGGGCGCCGAGTGAGGAGGCAGCGACACCGCCGACGTCGACCTGGACACGGTGTCCTGCAGCCAGTGAGGCGTGAAGACTCTGACAGACGATTGGCTCGGCGGCTACCACGACCGCGCGTTCCCGTAGCCAGCTGGCGATCCCTCCGATGAGCCCACCCCCGCCCACGGCCACGATGACATCGTCGAAGCCCTCCTGGTCCTCCAGCTCGAGGGCCAGCGTGCCCTGGCCGGCCACCACCTCCCGCTGGTCGTAGGCATGCGCCTCGAACGCGCCGGTCTGTCCAGCGTGTCTCCGAGAGGCGGCGAGTGCATCGTCGTAATAGCCCGGGATCACCTCGACTTGGGCGCCATGGCGCCGTATTCCGGCGATCTTCTCCTCGGGCGACGACTCGGGCACGAATATCGTGGCCGGCATCCCGAGTCGGGAAGCTGCGTGCGCGACTGCGATCCCAAAGTTCCCGCCAGAGGCGGCAACGACACCGGATTCGGGAACATCGGCCGCCGTCAGCACCGAAAACGCACCGCGAGGCTTGAACGACCCGCCGACCTGGAGCTGCTCGAGCTTGAAGAGCAGTGAGAAGTCGCCGAGGAGGTGACCGGCGTCCAGCACGGGTGTGCGTCGGACATGGCCCTCGATGCGTCGCGAAGCCGCGGTGATTTCCTCTGGGGTGACCTCGTGCATCATCTCAGACGATTCTCCGCCTGCTCGCCCATCTCGCCAGCTCGTGGCGATTGGACAATTGCAGCTTGCGGAGCACCGAGGAGACATGGGTCTCCACCGTCTTGATCGAGATGTTGAGCTTGCGAGCCACCTGTTTGTATGCGAAACCGCGGGCGATGAGCCGGAGGACATCCCTCTCGCGCGTGGTCAGCTGGTCGAGCTCGGGATCCCGGTCGGAAGGGATGGCGCCGGCGAAGGCGTCCAGGACGAATCCGGCGAGTCTCGGGGAGAAGACCGCGTCACCGGCATCGACCCGGCGGATGGCGTCGGCGAGATCCTCAGGCGAGATCGTCTTGGTGACATAGCCACGCGCCCCGGCCCGGATCATGGCGATCACGTCCTCGGCCTGGTCCGAGACCGAGAGCGCCAGGAACTTGACGTCGGGATTCGTCTCGGCGACACCCTCGACCACCGCGATTCCGCCCCCGTCCGGCATGTGCACGTCGACGAGTACCACGTCGGGGCGGTAGCCGCGTATCTCTCCGACGGCAGTGTCGACGTCGTACCCGATACCCACGATCCGGAAGTCGTCGGCCAGCTCCGCCTTGACCCCGGAAAGGAAGAGACGATGATCGTCGACCAGATAAACCGAGATGCTCACGGGCCCAGCCTCAGTATCACCTCGGTGCCCTCTCCGGGCTCGCTTTCGATCTCCGCCTCTCCGCCCGCTTTCTCCATGCGGTTCTGGATCGACTCGACGATACCTCTGCGATCAGCGGCGATCCGGTGCGGGTCGAAGCCCTTCCCCTGGTCGGTCACGTAAACCGTGGCGCCGCCCTCCTCGACCTCCATGTAGAGCGAGACCCGGTCGGCACCCGAGTGTTTCGCCGCGTTGACCATCGCCTCCGACGCGGCGGCAACCAGGGCACGACTCCTGTCCACCACCGGCTGATCACCGACCGTCACCACGTCGATGGGTACCCCGAAGTCGTGCTCCACCCGGGAAGCGGCTTGTCTCAAGGCAGTCGAAACCAAATCGAACCCGTCGAGAGGGGCGGTGCCGTAGAGCCAGTCGCGCAGCTCGGTCTCCTGGTGGCGGGCCAGCATCGCCATCCTTTGCGGGTCGTCGCTGCGCTGGATCAGCGCGAGTGTCTGAAGGACGGAGTCGTGGAGATGGGCGGCCACCTCGGCTCGCTCCTCCTGTCTGATGCGTTCGCTGCGCTCCCGGCCGAGATCGGTGGCCAACCGTCGCACCCAGGGCCCAAAGGCGATGAGAATGCCCAGACCGGTGAGGAAGACGGCGAGGAAAACCACGCCGATCTCGAATATCTGGCCTACTGCGCTGGAGAACATGATGATCCCGCCGATCAGGAGCAGCCCTCCGGTGAGAAGGCGGAGACGGCTCACCTTGTCGACACCGGGATCGAGCAGGGCTGACAACGGTCCCGGGCTGGAGGGGTCTGTGATCGCCGCCATACCGAACGAGAGGGCGCCTGCGGTGAGCACGAGAACTGCGTTGGGCCACAACCCGAACGACCCCATGAGGAGAAGGAGACCCGTGAAGGCCATGCCGAGGCCAACGGCCCGGGTGCTGCCCACCGGCTCCCCCGGTCGGTCCTCGACCCTGTCGTAGGTCGCCAGCCAGGCGAGGACGTAGACGATCCCCCCGATGCCCCAGACCGTGAGCAGAGTGAGAAAGGCGGCTCTGACATACCCATCGCGAACCCCTAAGGCATCGGCGATCCCACCGGCGACACCGGCGATGACGCGATTGGACTGCCGGCGATGAAGCTCGATCGATCTGGTGCCTGTGGCAGATGTCACATCGGGATGATGCCCCTCCGAGCCGCCAACCTCAATGAGGGAAGTCCCCGAATTGGCTCAGGGTCGGCTCAGGGTGGTCACCGATACCCGGACCGGAGCCGGTCTGGCTTAATCGCTGCTATGGAAAACACACAAACTTCTGCACCGGGCACCTCCGAGCGCGGACAGCGGAAACCTCACCTGGTGCGCCCGCTTCAGGGACGGATGCTGGCCGGTGCCGCCAAGGGCTTGGCGGACAACTTCGGAATCGTGCCCTGGATACCACGGGTCGTGTTCTTGATCACGGCCTTCATGGGCGGTCTCGGCATCGCCCTCTACGCCGCTGGTTGGGCCTTCATCAGGTCCGAGGATGAGGCGGAGTCCCCCGCGGAACGGTGGTTCTCCGGAGCCGCCGGGACGAGGTCCTGGGTGGGCATCGCCCTGATCGTCCTCGCCGGGGTGGTGGTGCTCGACAGTTTCACCATCCTCTCCGGCGAGGTCATTTGGGCTGCCGCACTGCTCGTGGTCGGGTTGCTCCTCTACATGGGATATCTCCCGCCTCGCAGCGAAGCAGCCACCTCTCCCGGGGGCGCCGACGGCCAGGATCGCCCCGAGTCAAAGGAGGGAGTTCAACAGATGACTACCGGGACAACCGTCACCGAAAACCATGGCATCGCCGGCGACTCCCCCGCCGGTGAGCAGGCCCCACCGCCTGCCCGGACCACGCCTACGCCACCCGCGCTGCCTCCGACCGAACCGCGGGAGCGCTCCATTCTCGGGCGTGTCACCATCGGTCTGATCCTCCTGGGGATGGGTGCCCTCGCCATCCTCGACAACATCCCCACCCTCGCAATCGACGCCGACCCCCGCCACTACCTGGCACTGGCCGTGACGATCCTCGGCGTCGGGCTGCTGGTGGGATCGGTGTACGGCAAGGCGCGTTGGCTCATCCTGTTGGGAGCACTCCTGATCCCGACGCTGCTGTTCTCGCCCGCTTTCGAATACGACTGGAACGAGGAGGCGTTCGATCACACGGTCGTTCCAACCACCTTCGAGGACCTGGACAGCTCGTATTCGATCGACGTCGGTGCGATGACCATCGACCTGCGCAACCTGGATTGGGAGGGCGAGACCGTCGAACTCGCCGCCAATGTCGACGTCGGCAATCTCGAGATCCGGGTTCCCGACGGCGTTGCCATCCAGGGCCACGCCAGCGTCGACGTCGGCCGCGTCGCCGGCCCGGGCGACGAGTCGTTCGGATTCGGAGATCCGAGCGTGTCCTTCGACACCGCAGGCGACCTGGGAGTGTTGATCCTCGATGCCGAGGTCAATGCGGGGAACATCGACGTCAGATATTTCGACCGCTGAGGAGATCAGAATGAAGACACACAGATTCGACGCAATTTCGTTCGTGGCGGGCCTGGTGGCCACAGTCATCGGGCTCGTGTTCCTGATCCCGGCCGATCCGACGGACCTCATCGACTTCGTAGGCGACGTCGGCTCGTGGTTCTGGCCGGCGGTCCTCATCGCCATCGGAGTGGCGGTGATCGCCCCGCTCGTCTTGTCAGGCCGCGATCAGAGTTCCGGCGACGCTTCGGAGGGCTGAGGCTCATCGGATCGAAATATCCGGTAGAGGGTGCGGGCGGCGACGAACAGCACCAGTAAGCCAAAGGCAAGAGACAAGGTCTGGCCCTCGACAGCGAGGGCCAGCCTTGAGCCCACCAGCGACCCGCCGACACCACCCAGACCGATCATCAGTGAGTCCCTGAGATCAACCCTCTTGTTCCTCATGTTGACCAGCGACCCCGAGATTGCGGTGAGCACGATTGCGGCCAATGAGGTTCCCTGTGCGACATGTTGGTCGAGCGCGAGCAGCAGGACGCTGGCCGGAACAATGACGACACCGCCGCCGATCCCGGCCAAACCGGCGAAGATCCCGGACACGAGTCCGATCCCGAGGGCGACGAGGAACTGATCCATGTTGTCGAGCTGGGAGGTCCCGGCAACCGGTTCGGCACCGGTGACCATCCTGATCCCGGCAACGAGCAGGACGATCCCGAAGACCAACGTGAGGTTTCGTGTGCTCAAACGGTGCATCACAGAGGCTCCGATCAACGAGCCGATGATGCCCCCAACCCCGATTGACAGGGCCGACATCAGGTCGAGTGCGCCGGAAACACCGAATGAGATCGCGCCGGCGGTGGCGATGATTATGAACGAGGCCAACGAAGTGGCGTGGGCGCGGTGCCGCCCCATCCCTGCCCAGATCAGCAAGGGAACGATGATGATCCCTCCGCCAACGCCGAGGAACCCGCCCAACACACCCGCCGCAACCCCTATGCCGACCAGCTTGCCGCTACCTACCGTTTCCTGCTGGTCCACGTGAGCTCACACTAGGGCTACGGTCCTGGTGATGCAGTACGACTCGCGGACTGCCCTGATCGTCGTCGATGTCCAGAACGACTTCGCCGACCCGAAGGGAAGCCTGTACGTCGCCGGTGGCGAAGAGTCGATCGGATTCGTCAACGCTCAGATCGACGCGGCCGGGACCGCTGGGGCCAACCTGGTCTACACCCAGGACTGGCACCCTCCGTCCACACCGCATTTCGAGAAGGACGGAGGCATCTGGCCGGTTCATTGTGTCGCCGACTCGCCAGGCGCCCGTTTCCATCCCGATCTCGATGTCGTCGAGAGCGCCACCTTCATCCGGAAGGGGGTGGGCGGCGAGGACGGCTACTCCGCATTCCACGTCCGTGACCCGGCGACCGGCGAAGTGAGCCCCACAGGCCTGGCCGGGAGACTCGAGGGAATCGAGAAGGTGGTGGTCGTCGGTCTCGCCTTGGACTACTGCGTCAAGGAGACCGCTGTCGACGCCGCCGCCTCTTTTCAGACCATGGTGCTCGCCGACGGAACTCGCGCGGTGAATCTCTCGCCCGGGGATGGGGCGAGAGCCGTGGCCGAGATGGTGTCAGCCGGGGTGGCCATTGGTTAGGCGCCTCACCAGGTCGGTCTGCAGGTCCTTGAGGCGTCGGGTCAACGAGACGTGATAGATGTGAGGGTTGACCAGGCGGCGGACCCCGGGGTGGAGCCGCTCGATGTCGTCCTGGCGTCGCTTCCGCAACACCCCCAGATCCGGCTCGCCATCGCGGCGGGCGCCCTCTGAGAACACCAGCTCGAGCAACTGCTCGGTGGCCGAGACTTGCTCCTTTCGTAGGTTACGACGGAGCTCGCGATGGGGATGGAACAGCTCCACCTGCTCTTCGGCCATCGGATCCTCGTCGGCCAGCGCCACGATGTCGGCGGTGGCCAGCCCTCGGCTGTCGTAGACACGGAGCACCTTCTTCTCCCCCGGCATCGCCATCTTCTCGATGTTCTCCGAGATCTTGATGGCGGGCTCCCACTCCCCATTCCCGTCATCGATGGCCACCAACTTGTAGACCCCACCCAGTGCCGGGTCGCCATGAGAGGTGATCAGCCGCGTGCCGACACCGAAGGTGACTCTCGCCACCAGCCGGGCGGAGTCGAGGCCATATCGGGGGCCCTCGGACTCGAGCTGGGAGAGGATCTGCCAGATCACGAGCTCGTCTAGGTCCGAGGAGAGAACGATGGCGACATCCTCGAACCCGGCCTCGTCGAGCATGATCGCCGATTGGATCGTCATGTAGGCCAGATCCCCCGAGTCGATGCGGATCCCCGCCGGCTGGTGGCCCCGGGCGCGCAGCTCTTCGAAGACACGGATGGCATTGGGCAGCCCGGAGCCGAGGACGTCGATGGTGTCGACGAGGAGGATGCACTCGTCGGGATAGAGATTGGCGAACTTGCGGAAAGCGTCTATCTCGGGGAAGCCGAGTGCGAGGAACGCCTGGACCATGGAATGGGCGTGCGTCCCTTTGGGGTCGATGCCCACCGCGTGTGACAGTGCGACATTGGAGGTGAAGTCGGCCCCGCCGACCAAGGCGCCGCGTCCCCCGGCATGCACCCCGCTGTGCGGCCCCCGCCTCATCCCGAACTCGAGGACGGTGGCTCCCCTTGCCGCCGCGTCCACCCGGGAGGCCTTGGTGGCGATGAGGGTCGGGTAGTTGAGCCTGTTGAGGAATGCTGTCTCCAGGATCTGGGTCATGGCGAGGGGACCCCGTACCATGGCAACCGGGGCGTTGGCATGTACCACCCTGCCCTCGGGCACTGCCTGGATCTCGACGGCCCCCATGTCCCCGTTTTGGGCCAGCCAGTCGAGGAAACCGGGGTCGAACCTCGGCGCTCCCGTCGCGGTCACCTGCGAGGCTAGAAGCTCGATGTCCTCATCCTCGAACCGCACATCCGTCATCCACTCCAGCAACCAGCCCAGCCCCGCGGTTATGCAGTAGCCGGCCTGGTGGGTGCCGTAGTCCGGATAGTCGCGGAAGAAGTAGTCGAATTGGGCGCCGCGCCCGGCCAGGCCCTCCTTCCAGTAGACCTGGGCCATCGCCAACTGGTACTGATCGGTGCCGAGGATTCCACCGAGACGATCGGATGCTGACGGCATGACGTCATGATGCCAGGCCGTCAGACGTGACTGATCACCACCCCTTCGCAGGCCGCCAAGGAGACCTCGTCCTGGAGGAGGCGCCCGTTGCGATCCGGGTCGGAGGTCGAAAAGATCACCTCACCCCGGCCAACCCTCACCGTATGCTCGCCCGCGGCGAAGTTGAGAACCACCGTCAGAGTCTCCGAGTCCGACTCACGACGATAGGCGAGGACGTCTTCGGTAGAGGAGGGATGTGCGAGGAACGATCCCAGATTGAGAGCTGTGTGCTTCCTCCGCAACTGGATCAACCTGCGGTACATGTTGAGAATCGACGAGGGATCGTCGAGCTCATGGCTCACGTTGACGGTTGCGAACTCGGGCCCAACCGGCAGCCACGGGTCGCAATTCGGTGGACAGAACCCGGCATTGGGGGCGTCGCTCCATTGCATGGGGGTGCGCGCCCCGTCCCGGCTCAGCCACTCGACGTTGCGACCCCACGGGTCGCGGGCCTCGCCCGCCGTCACCACCACCTGAGGCATGCCCAACTCGTCGCCGTAATAGAGGAACGGCGTGCCACGCAGGGTCAGCAACAGCAGGGCGGCAAGACGCTCATGACCCGGAGGCAGCCGGGATGCGACTCTGATCTCGTCGTGGTTGCCCAATGTCCAGTTGGTCCAGCCGCCGACCGGCACGTTCCACAACACCGCCTCGATGGCGGCGCGCAGACTCGCGGCATTCCACTCTGCGGCCATCAGATGGAAGTTGAACGGCATGTGGAGCTGGTCGAAGTTCTCCCCGTAGTACGACGCCCACTCCGGGAGGTCGAAGATGTGGATCTCTCCCACGGTCACGATCTCCCGGTCGTATTCGTCGGCGACCGCCCGGAAACGACGGTGGATGTCGTGCACCTCGGGATGGCCGAAGTCGTACAGGTGGATGAACCCGTCGTACTCGCCCATGTCCTTGTAGGGGCGGGGGTAGTCGGGTGGTGCGGGTGGATTGTCTCGCTCCTGGGGATCCTTCATCATCTGATGTGCGGCATCGACTCGGAACCCGTCGACGCCGAGGTCCAGCCAGAATCGTGCCACGTCGAACATCGCCTCGACCACCTCGGGATTACGCCAGTTGAGGTCGGGTTGCTCACTCAGGTAGGTGTGGCGATACCACTGTCCGCTGGTTGGGTCGAGACTCCAGGATGGCCCGCTGAACACACTCACCCAATTGTTGGGAGGCTCATCTCCACGGCCCTCGCGCCAGACGTACCAGTCGCGTTTCGGGTTGTCGCGTGACGACTTCGATTCGAGGAACCAGGGGTGCTGATCGGAGGTGTGGTTGATCACGTAGTCGACGATGACCCTCATGCCACGTTCGTGGACGGCTTCGAAGAGACGAGTGGCCGCCTCGAGATCGCCGAACAACGGGTCGACGTCGGTGTGGTCGGAGATGTCGTATCCCCAGTCCTTCATCGGGCTCCTGAAGAAGGGGGACAGCCAAATGGCGTCGACACCCAGGGTGTCGGAGAGGTAGTCGAGCCGGCTGATGACGCCGTCCAGGTCCCCGTAGGAGTCTGCGTTGGAATCGGCGAAGCTGAGGGGGTAGATCTGGTAGAAGACCGCCTGTTTCCACCATGCGTCGTGCGCGGCGCGGGCCATTCAGGTCGAAATTAGGTCGATGACCTCCAAGACTTCAACGACCTCCGCCACATCGTCCACCCGGTGGGCCGCAGACGTCTCCCCTGGCCCGACCTTGATACCGACGTCATCGGGCCCGAGCACGGCGAATACGGTCTCGTCGGTGGTGTCGTCACCGATGTAGAGGATCCTGGCCTCCTCTCCGGCGAGGTCGGTGATGGCGTCACCCTTGTTCCGGGAGGCGACGCTGAGCTCGATCACCTCCTTGCCCTCGAGAACCGAGACCTGCGGTCGTTGCGCGGCCCATGAGCGGAGGAGGGTGAGAGCGTGGGCCTCTCCCCCGGGCTCGACGTTGCGATAGTGGAAGGTGACCGATCTCGGTTTCACTTCGGAAACGGAGCCGGCCGTGGCGGCGACCAGGGCTGTGACCAGCTGCTTCGCCTCTTCGAGTAGAGGGCTCGGTGCGACCGGCACTCCGACGTCGTTGCCATGCTCCCCGATGAGAATCACACCTGGAAGCTCCCCGACGTGCTCGCTGAGATCGGCCATGGCGCGCCCGGAGATCACCGCCACCGATATCCCAGGGCGGGTGGCCAGCCGACCCAGGATCTCGATCGCCGAGTGGTCCGGCGTGGCCAACGAGGGGTGCTCGACGAGAGGGGCGAGCGTGCCGTCGAAGTCGAGTCCGATCAACACGGGTCGATGCTCGAAGAGGTCCTCCACTGCCTGACGCAGGTTCAAAGGCCCAACGCCCCCAGACATCTCTTTGCCCACCAGAAAACGTCGTGGGCGCCCACCGAGCGACGCAACGCCTTCATCTGCTCGTTGCCGCGAACCGAGGCCGTCCCGATCGCCTCCTCGAGGGTGGCTGATAGACCGTCGAGGTCATAGGGATTGACGATGTACGCCTCCTTGAGCTGCTCGGCGGCGCCAGCGAACTCGCTGAGTATCAAGGCCCCGGTATCGTCGAAGCGAGTCGCCACGTACTCCTTGGCCACCAGGTTCATCCCGTCCCTCAACGGCGTGACGAACATCACATCGGCGGCGCGGTAGTACGCCACCAGCTCGTCGAAGGGCACGCTCCGGTAGAGGTAATGGATCGGAGGGCGCCCCACCTCGGCGAGGTCCCCGTTGATCCGGCCGACCATGCCCTCGATATCCTCACGTATCTTCTGGTACTCGGCCACGTCTTCCCGACTGGGAACGGCGATCTGGATGAAGGCAACCTTGCCCCGAAGGTCCCTGCGACGCTCCAGCAGAATCTGCAGGGCCCGCATCCGCAGGTCGATGCCCTTGGTGTAGTCGAGCCGGTCCACACCGAGGATCACCACCTCGGGGTCCCCGAGATCGGCCCTGATCCGGGCCGCGCGACGAGCCGTTTCCTCTGACATCGCCATATCGTCGAATACGTCGGTGTCGATGCCGATCGGCGCCACCTGCAGTGTTATCGCCCTCCCCTGCCACTCCAGCCTGGTCGACGATCCGCTGGCTCCGGTGAGCCGACGAGCGGCAACGGCGAAGTTGATCCTGCTCGACCTCGACTGGAAGGCGAGCACGTCGGAGCCGAGGAGCCCCTCGAGCACCTGACGCCGCCAGGGCAGCTTGGCGAAGAGCTCGACCGGTGGAAACGGTATGTGGAGGTAGAACCCGATCCGGTAGATCTTCTTCTGGTCCCTGATCATCTTGGGGACTAGCTGCAGCTGGTAGTCCTGCACCCAGGCCACGTCGTCCTTGGTCAGGGTACGGGCGGCTACATCCGCGAAACGACGGTTCACCTTCTCGTATAGACGCCACCAGTGACGGTGGAATTGCGGGATGCGCAGCGAGTCGTGATATAGCGGCCACAGCGTCCCGTTGCAGAACCCGACGTAGAAGTCCTCGTACTCCTCCTGACTGAGGACGATCGGCACATGGTTGATCCCTGAGTGGAGGAACGGATCGAAACGCTCGCCGGCGACCCCGCTCCAGCCGACCCAACTTCCGTTGGTGCGTTGCAGTATCGGGGTCAACGCCGAGACGAGCCCGCCTGGGCTGGGTTCCCAATCCCCCGTCGTCGCGTCGTACGCGACGGGAAGCCGATTGGCCACGATCACAACATGACGCTCGGTGTCCGCCACTTCTTCAACCTATCGCGCTGGGAACCCGAGCCGTTACTGTGGCGGCGTGTCGAGCAGCGGAGGGACCAAGGCGATCCTGGCCGCGATGGCGGCTAACGCCGGCATCGCCGTCGCCAAGTTCGTCGCTTATCTCGTCACCGGCTCGGCCTCGATGCTGGCCGAGTCGATCCACTCCGTGGCGGACACCTCCAACCAGGGCCTGCTGTTGTTGGGAGGGAAACGGGCACAGCGAGTTGCCGACGACCGACATCAGTTCGGCTACGGGCGCGAGCGTTACTTCTGGGCGTTCGTCGTGGCAATGGTGCTGTTTTCCCTCGGCGGGGTCTTCTCAATCTACGAGGGAATCGAGAAGATCCGCCATCCCCATGACATCGAGTCGCTGGGCTGGGCGATCGGCGTGTTGCTCTTTGCGATCGTGGTGGAGACCCTGAGCTTCCGCACCGCCATCGTCGAGTCCAGGAAGTTGAAGGGAGATCGAAAATGGTGGGACTTCATACGCCGCTCCCGATCTCCCGAGCTCCCAGTTGTGCTCCTCGAGGACGCGGGGGCGCTGTTGGGTCTGGTCCTGGCGCTGGGCGGTGTCGGGCTGGCTGCCCTCACCGGGGATGTGATCTGGGATGGCATCGGCACCCTCTCCATCGGCGTTCTGCTGGTGATCATCGCCATCGTTCTCACCGTCGAGATGAAGTCGCTGCTCATTGGTGAGGCGGCGACCCCTGAGCACATCACCGCCATGATGGCGGCGGTCGAGTCCATCCCCCTCGTCAACAGGGTCATCGACCTCCGGACCCAGCACATCGGTCCCGAAGAGATCCTCGTCGCCGGGAAACTGGAGTTCGACCACTCGCTGTCCAACCCTGAGCTGAGCGCGGCCATCAATGAGGTGGAGACTGCGATCCGCGAGGCGGTCGCGGTTCCGATGAGGGTTTACCTCGAGCCCGATCTCTACGACGCCGACTACGCCGCTTCGGATCGCGAGCGGGCAAGATGATCCGGTTTGACGCACCAACAGGGCGGGTACTTCGCCGTACCGTCTGACAAGGAGAGCCGAAATGCAGTGCGCCCACAGCATGTGCACCTGTCTGGTCACCGAGGGGGACGAGTACTGCAGCCTGAGCTGCCGGACCCCGATCGAGGGGGCAACCAGGTGCGTCTGCGGACATGCGGAGTGCGCCGGCACCTTGCCCATGACGACGCGGTGAACCCGACCGGAGTGAAGATCAGCCAGCCGGGGCGATGACTTGGATGAGCCCGTTGGCAGCCTCGATGTCGTACTCGACGATGATCACGGGTTCCATGCGGAACCGGCTCGCATGCGCTTCCACTCATCTCGCATAACACCACGGTCAGGGCCCCGTCGACGATGCCTAACCGCAGCAGGCCCGACCGTCCGTCCGAGGATCGAACATCCGCGATCAGATCCTCTGCCATTCATGGATCTCCACCCGTGATGATGAAGACGATGCGGATCGCGGGCGTCAGGCGACGACCTGCTGGAGCCACTCAGTGATTGTCGTGGCGACGACTTCCTCCCGGCCGGTGTACCAGTGATCACAGCCCGGGAGGATTCTGGCCTGGGATGGCCCCCCGGCCAGCGATGCGAATTGCTCCGCCGGATAGATCTCGGGGGACTCGAGATCGCCGACGAGGAACAACGATGGGCAGCGCACCGATCGGGAGTTTTCGAGGAGGTCGGGAGTGTTGTCGTGTCGGTCGAGCAAGCTGACGGCGGTAGCGGCGAACCACCATCCCGGCATCAGCATCAGCTCATTGCCGCGTCCGGCGGCGACGAGGGACCGGGCACGCTCGAGATACTCGGTCGGATCCTCTCGGGCCAGTTCACCGGCGGCGCAGCCGCGCAGATACGTGCGTGGCCCGCCGGCATGGGCCGACAGCAACACGAGGGCCCGCGTCTCGGGATGGGTGGCGGCGAACTCGGCCCCCAGCATCCCACCGTTGCTGTGCCCGATGATGATTGGCCGCTCGTGACCCCGTTGGGCGAGGAAGGCGGCGGCGAATTCGTTGTCGGCGATCCCTTCGGCCGCAGTCTGATAGGCGCCGCCTCCGGGGCGTTTGCCCGGCAAGGTGGTGACGATGTCGTGACCCCGGCGGTTGAACGCCAGGCAGGTGTAGCCCGCTTCGACCAGATGCGGCGGCAGGAACCGAGAAGGCCCCGTGTAGAAATTGGTTGTGTTCCCGTGGAAGATCATCAAACCGCCCCGGGTCGGGCCGTCCGGGCTGTACACCAGGCCGTCGAGGGGTTCGCTGTCGGTGGGTATCGACACCAACTCGAGTCGCATCGTCATCCGGTGAATCGAACCACATGCAGCCCGTGGTTCTTGTCGGTCAGGTATGCGTAGCCGCGTGAGTCGACGAGCACGTCCTCGGACTGGGTGACCAGCGCCGTCTTCGGTAGCAATCCCCTTCGCTCCAATGGATCGTCGGGGAGGAAGTGGCCGATCTCTCTGGGAAGGTACGGATCGGAGATGTCGTAGACCCGGAGGCCGGCGTTGAACCAGGTGAGATACACGATCTGGTCGTCGTGGAGGAGGTGGGCGTGCTCACGGTGGGGATGATGCTGGTTGTGAGGCCCGAACCGTCCGCCCCGTCTGTTGAAGTTGGGATACGGAGCCGAGGGGTCCGGAACCGGTGGAGGCAGCAGTGAGATCAACCGGAGTTCCGTCTCGTCGGATATAGAGACGATCCCGGCGTAGTTATAGGGCTCCTCGGTCATCTCGGCTATGGCCTCGGAATTGACCACTGCGATGCCCCGCTCCGGCAGAGGCACGACGGTGTGCAGGGCGACCCGGGACGAGAAAGCCGCCCCGAAATCGAGCCGGGTCACCATCTGGGGACTCGCCGGATCGGAAATGTCGAGGAGTACGAGACCCCCTCCACCGTAAGGCAGGTAGGCCCGGTCGCCCACCACCCAGGCGGGACCGTGGAGCGATGGATTCCGCTCCGACGTCGCTCCGCCGGCGGTGAATTGCTCCGGCATGAACCAACGGCCCACCTCTCTTGGGTGCTGTGGGTCTTCGATGTCGAGGATGGCGTATGCGTAGCCGTCCATCCCCGGAAAAGAGGCGGTGGCGTGGACGTACCGCCCACCGGTGTAGAGATTGCGGTGGGTTCCGCCGGCACCGAATCGGTAGGCCGACACGAAACTTGGTGAGGTGGGGTCACTCACGTTCCAGATATGGATCCCCTCGTCAGTCGCCTGCGAGGGGTCCCCGCCCCACGGGGGCGGCCGGTGTTGGATCCCGTGGACGAGTAGGTCGTCGGCGACCTGGACTTGCCAGGTGGCGACATTGGGATCGTCAGGCCCGGGGATCTCGCCCACCACGACCGGCGTCGCGGGGTCGGTGACCTCGAGGATGGTCGTGCCCACCTCCCAGAACCGAGTCACGTAGAGGAACCAACGGTCAGCCACCACCTGGAGCGCCAGCTTGAATCCGGGCTTTCCCTCCAGGTCGTGATAGGAGACCAGTTGGAATGCCTTGGCGCTGTAACCCGGCCCAGGGTCCATGAAGGATTCCTCCCCTTGGCTCGGTATCGCCATCCGCGTTGAGCTTAAAGGAGTGATGGGTGGGCAGCGACGCCCCTGGCTGCACAGAGCTATGGATCCTCGACCTTGAAAGCACCCGGCTGTTGATCGCCGCAGAACGGTCCGCCAGCTCGCTCCAGAAGGATCTCGACGACCTTCGCACCATCCCCGACTCGATACGGATCGAGCCGTGACGTACCCGCCTCTTGGCGACGGTCTGGTGGGCCCGGCAGGACTTGAACCTGCAACCAACGAATTATGAGTCCGTCCGCTCTTCAGGCATGCCGATAGCGCGCACCGTCTAAATTGTGCTTCATCCGCTCTGAATCGTTGTTCTGCGCCAGGCTTTCAGAATCCTTCGGTCGGCGCCCAAGTCTCTACTCCCTGCTCGGCATCGTTGTCGACCCTGGCAGGTCCGACATGACTAAGGAGATGAAGTATCTCCAAGCCGAACGTACGAGTCGCGGACAGCAACGACTGCCTTCGGAATGTGGCAGGTCGAGGAGGGTCCGTGCTTGGCTCCCT
This sequence comes from Acidimicrobiia bacterium, assembly GCA_035249605.1. GTDB lineage: Bacteria > Actinomycetota > Acidimicrobiia > Spongiisociales > ZC4RG35 > JANQRA01. The sequence goes on along the minus strand of DATFGI010000013.1, from coordinate 26,781 downwards.
GCAACCTGGTGAGTCGGATGAGGCCGAGACTCAATAGTCGAGGGGATCCACGAGGGTATATTCGATGTCGATCAGGTGTGGAACCCTGGGAGGGCACTCGTCTGTTGCGGTGGGCTCGAATCGAAGCACTCCGTCATCGACGGACCAAAGGTACTCTCCCCTTCCCTCGCCACTGCAAAAGGTGGGGTTCGGATTGATGAAGACGATGGTGTCTCCGTCAACAAAGATCTGACCAGCTCCCTCGGCTCGCCCACCTCCGCTGCTGATGACAGCCGTGTAGTTGACCCCGGCAAGGGTGAGTTGCGCCGCGTCTCCTTGGGGTGTCGTGCCCGCCCACATGCCCCGAAGCCCAGCGGGAGCCGACCCGGGAGCAGTCGTGGTTGTGGCCGTCTCCGTGGTCGAAGTCGAGGCCAGGGTGGCATCAACCGGTCCGGTGATCGTCGTTGCCACCGGCGCTGAGGTCGTGCTGGTCGGCGGCTCGGTCTGCTCGGCACCGCAACCCACAACGATTAAGAACATAAAGAAGGCAACGCCTCGGATATATCCGGGCACTCCCGCTGCCCCCGCTCCCGGTTGGATCACCTCCGTCCGTCTCAAGTGCGGATCATCGCGTTCATGGCGTCGGATGTGTACCACATAACGCTCGTATGCCATTCCTGAAAGCCGACGCATCACCCACGCATGACCGGGATTAGAGGAGGCCGAGCCGATTCCTCGACCCGGATTCGGCGGCCGTCACTCTCCCGGTGTGGAGTGCGACCGCTTCACCCCACCTGAGACCCGACCAACCGAGGAACCAGACGAGGGTGTCGTATGGTGCCGCCTCGCCCGCAAGGCGTCCCAGCTCGAACGCGGTCAGGAACAACTGCCGACGCTTCTCGACTCTGGGAGCCTTCACCCGGTCGGTCGGGTTCCGCGCGATCAGCCCATCATCCACAGCCACGTCGAGAGAGGCATGGAGCACCTGGAGTGCCTGGCGGTTGCGGGCGGCGCTCAATCCCTCTTCGACCACCGAAGCGACCCACGAACGCACCGAGGCTGAAGATATGCGCCGGAGCTCCACATCTCCGAGCTCCGGCACTACTCGAGATCGCAGTAGGGACTCTTATCCGGCGAGCGTCTTCGGATTGACCGAGTGAAGGCCGGCGAGCCACGACTCCGACTATCCCGCATCTCCTTTCCCGCGGCGGGATCCACCCACTCACCCCGGTCTGATTTACCCTCCTCTTCGCGTAGCCACCGCTCCGCGTCCACCTTCCGGCGAAATGACTTGCCGTGATGTTTTCCGTCGGGAACCCGATATCGGGCTAGCCAGGGCTTGGGGCGGTCCTCCGGACGTCGAACGTATCCCACTTGCGGACTCCTACGGTCTGAGTTTGGTGCGCGCATGGTGCGCGAGAAATGTCAAATCAAGCGACAACCAGGTGAGATGAGTAACAGGAGAAACCCGGGTTTTGGCAGGTAGGTCAATGGTGGGCCCGGCAGGACTTGAACCTGCAACCAACGGATTATGAGTCCGCTGCTCTGACCTGATTGAGCTACGGGCCCAGACACCGAGGTTACCTGCACGGTTTCCACAGACCTCACAAACATCCGAGCCTGGCACGACAGCGAGACGGCACACCGATTACGTTCGCGGTCATGGCGGAGGGAGCAGTCAACGATCTCGAAGGTGTCCTGGAGGACCTCGACAGCGGTAACACCGCGTTGGTCCTCGTGGAGTCGGGCTCGGGCTCGGCCCAGCCTGTGCTCGACCAGCTGTCCGAGACGGCCCGTGTCCACGAACGGGTGAGATGCGCCCCGGTCTGTTGGGCCAACGCCGGCGGTGTCGTCGACGATCTGAGGCTGGACGAGTTCCATGGCGGCACCATCGTCCTCGAGGATGCCCAATGGGCCGACCCGACATCTCTGGGCCGGCTGCAGAGGATGCTCAAGGAGAATCGGGTTCCGATGCTTCTGATCCTCGCCCATCGTCCCATGGCGGCCGAGGACGGCTGGTGGATCGAACAACTCGCCGAGACTGCGGAGGAGAGTGCCCGCGTCGAAAGGGTGCACCTGCCCGGGGTTGGGTCGCAGATGTCCGTCGAAGGCCTGGACGCAAGGTCCACCGAGCTCATCGTGGCATCCCGCCTCAGCACGGGTGCCTTGTCGGTTCCGCTCGCCGCCCGCCTCCTCGAGATCGACGAGGCAGATGTTCTCTCCCTCGGGGACGACCTGGTCGCTCGCGGGCTGCTCCGTCAGGCAAGGGGCGGCTACATGGCGGCACCCGAGATTCCGGAAGACTTTGCGGGCGAGGCCCGGATCGGTTTCGTGGCGGGCAAGCTCGCTGACGCGCTCAGCAAGACCGAGGGCCGTGACGCCATGGTCGGCGCCTTGCTGGCGGCTGCGGGAAGACTCGACGAGGCATTTCCGGTGCTCGCCCGGGCCGCAGCCGATGCCGAACAACGCAATGCCCCGGGCGAGGCATACCACCTCGCCGCGGCAGCCATCTCGGCCGGCGAGGAGGCCGGTACGGCGAGCTCGTCGGATCTGGGACGGCTCCACCGCACCGCGGGAAAGTTCCTTCGGGACGCAGGAAGGACCCAGTTGGCCTCGGGTCACATCGAGCAGGCTGCGTCGTTGCTTGAAGGCCCGGAGAAGGTAGATGCGCTCCGGCTCGGGGCGGCGATCGCCGACGACACTCAACACCCCCAAGACGCCGAGCGACTGGCAGCCATGGCCGAGCTGGAGGCGGTTCGCATCGGTGAGAGCTCGGAACTGGGATCATTGTTCGCATTTCGCGCCCGATCGCTGAACCGCATCGGTTTCGCCGACGAGGCCGATGCTGTCCTTGCCAAGGGGGAGGCCCTGCTGGTAGACGACGGCACGCGCGAACAGAGATTCCGGGCCCGGCAACACCGGGCCTGGATCCACTTCGATCGCGGGGAGGCTGCTCTCGCCGAGGCTGAGTTCACTCATCTTCGTGACGACGCGGCCCAGGTCGAAGGCGAGGTGTCGCTCGCCGACAAGGAGGCCTGGCGTGCCCGGGCCCTGTTCCCCTCAGGTCGGCCCGACGAGGGTCTTGAGGCCGTTCGCGCCGTGTACGAGATCGCTGCCGCCGCTGACGTGGAGGCTCCGGTGTTCCTCGCCCAGCTCGCCCTGACCGAAGGGAATCTCGCCTTTGGCCGTTACGAGGAAGCACTGGAGGCTTCAGAACGGGTCCTCGACCTCGTGGAACGCCAACTTCCCGCATGGGAGAACATGGCCAGGGTCGCCAGGGCGAACGCATTCCTCGGCCTGGGGCGTCTGGAGGAGGCCAGCGCCGAGATCGATCGGGCGCTGGCCAAGACGCCGGAGGGCGCCAACGGATGGAGATGGCGGACACGGGCCACCGCTGTGCGCATGGAGATCGAGACCGCGAATGGGAGCCCATGGCCCGACGACGAGGCCGATGACCTCGCCGACCTCATGCTCCACTCCCGTCTTCACGGCTGGGCCGCGGAACTGCTCTGTGCCATCGCCGAGCACGGGAAGCGAAGTACCGCCGCCGAGGAAGCGCTGGCGGTCGCGGTGAGCGCCGGTCTTCCTCTGGTCGCGGCGCGAGCAGCGCACGCAGGCGACCTATGGCGCCGTCCAATCGCAGTACCCGCCATCCAGGGAGTTCGCGCCGTCGCCCACAGGATTCCACCCGACTGGGAGTCTGCTTGGAGCGCCCTGCCCCACATCTTCGCCGCCCTCCAACTACCGGAGCCGGTCGATGACTCGCAATCCACCGCCGCCGCCGAGGCGCTGGAGGAGGCGTTGCGCCGTGCCGGGCTGACCGACGATCGCACCGCCCTGAGCCCGGCGCAGCGGCGCACCCGTGGCCTGGTTGGTCGGGGCCGGCCCGTGCGGGTGTTGCGTCTGATTGCTGCCGCCCTCGGAGTCGTGGTCCTCGCCGCCGGCACCGCCTTGGGTGTGAACCGGCTCAGCCGCCAAGAACCGGTCCCGACCACGTCGGCAGCTCCGATTGCCACCGAGACGGCCCCGCCCTCACTGGAAGAGACCCAGATCGCCGTGCCCGCGAGCGTCGAACTATTCGCCGGAACGACGGAGCACCGGGGCGGACCGACCCGGAGCGGGTCCATCACTGCGGAAGGGCCCGACGAGGTCAGCGGTTACTACTGGAGACTGGCGACGGCCGGCCCCATCGAGGCCTCACCCATCACCTACGGCCGCTATGTGTACATCGGTTCCACCGAGGGAACCTTTTACGCGCTCGACCAGTCCACGGGCGACCAGCTCTGGACCATGGCCCCCCAAGGACGGATCTCGACCGCACCGGTCATAGGTGAGGTCGACCCGGGCGAGGGAAACTCAACCATCATCGTGGTGGTCGACGACAACGGTGTGGTACGCGGTCACGACGCAGTCAGTGACAGGGGCATCACCTGGACGACCCAACTCGACGGGCGGATCCGGTCGACACCCGTCCTCGTCGGGGGAATCGCCCTCGTGGCTACCAGCGAAGGGTTCGTGCACGGCATCGACATGGCCGATGGCACCCAGCTCTGGCGGTACCCGTCGGGTGAGCAGGGACTGGGCGTGATAACTGCCGACCTGGCATTCGCGGAGGGCCTCCTCTTGGTGGGATCCCAGAGCGGGGTTCTGCATGTCCTCGACGTGACCGGTGAGCAACCGGCCCCGGTGTGTGAGTTCGACGCGGCAGCGCCAATAGTGGCCAGCCCCATGATCGTCGACGACATCATGTACGTGCCGACCACCGGCCAGAACATTTGGGTGCTTCCCTTCGGCGCCTGCTCCGGAATCGTCCCCGACCGCCTCCCCTTCTACGTGACCGAGACCCCGGTGGAGATCCCCCCCGCCATCGTGGGAGACACGATGTACATCCCCGAAGGTCGCTATCTGTACGCGAAAGACCTGGTCACCAACACCGACATCTGGCCGGCGAGCACGGTGAACCCGGATCGCCCGATATCGGCGCCGCCCGTGGTCGCCGGCGACACCGTCTACTTCGCATCCGAGGACGGTGTGGTGCACGCGGTGGACGCCACCACGGGCGAACCGCGCTGGGAGTGGCACACCGGGCTCCATGTCCGGGGAGCGCCCGCCATAGTCGACGGTGTTGTGTTCATTGGCAGCGGGGACGGCAACGTCTACGCAGTGGGCGGCTGAAGGCTCGACCCGGGCCGGTCCTAAGCTCGAATCCGCACTGTCGGATTGGGACTGTCGGTCGGCTCAGCCGCTGAGCAACTCCCGAGACCTGGAAACCATCTCATCGAGAGTGGCGGCGAGTCCCTCCTGAAAGGCTGCTTCTTCGTCCTCGCCGTGATTGGCGATGAACTCGATCACCTGGGGGAATTGATTGAGTTGGACGTCACCGATCTGGACGCCGGTATCGGCCTTGAGCCGATGCGCGGCCCCGGCCAGGTAGCCGGCTGTCTGTCTCTCGTCAGAGTCGAGGGCGACCAGAACCATCATCTCGAACATGAGAGTTAGGGCTGAGACGTCGGACACCTCGGCGAAGGTCTCCAGGGCAGGCAGCAAGAACTCCTTCGCCTCTTTCATGTTGCCCAGCTTGGCGTGACCCTGCGCCACCATGAACACCGCCCAGCCGAGATCGAATGGGGCATCGAGTGTCTCGAAGATCTCGATAGATCGTGCCGCGTGGTCGATCACCAGTTGGTGGTCATCGAGATATCCGTAGTTGACGCCGAGGCCCCACAGCGCCCTGGCGACACCGTGGCGGTCGCCGATCCGCTCCGAGATCGCCATCGACTCCCGCAGAAGTGCGTCGGCCCGGTCGATCTCATTCATATAGCCGTACGGGAACGCCAGGTTGTACAACGCCTCGGCCACGTCGGAGTCCTCCCCATGCACCTTGAAAAGGTCTAACGCCTCCTGGTAGTACAGCGGAATCTGCTCCCAACGTCCCTGCCAGTACATGATCCCGGCGAGAGCCGTGAGGGCACGCGCCCGGATGAGCGGATGGGCATCACCCGTCATGCCGAGAACACGTTCCAGCCGCTCGACAGCCTCGATGAGATGTCCCCGGATCTGCCAGAACCGCCACAAGGCGACACACAGCCGCATGGCCGTCATCGCATCGCCGCGCTCGACCGCCCTGTCATAGACGGCTCGCAGGTTGTCGTGTTCTGCCCCCAGCCGCCCCAGCCAGTATTGCTGACGGGAGGTGAGGATCTCGGGCGCCGCCGCCTCGGCCAGCGCCAGGTAAACGGCGCTGTGCCGGTCGAGCACATCTGCCTCGTCGCCCCGGGCCACCAGGGCTCCGTAACCGAATTCCCGGATCACGGTGAGCATGCGATACCGGGGCGCGCCGCTGGACTCTGTTTGCCGGAGGAGGCTGTGGTCCACCAGGTGTGTGATCCCATCGAGAACGTCGATCGACACCCCAGCGCCGCTGCAGACCGCCTCGGCCTCGTCCAGCCCGAAGGTGCCGATGAAGGCGGACAGGTCCTCGAAAAGCCGACGGACCGGCTCTTCGAGCAGGTCATAGCTCCATCCGATGGCATTGACGATTGTCTGCTGGCGCTGGGGACGGTCCGCCGACGTGTTGGTGAGGAGTCGATTGTCGAGACGCTGCAGTATCGAATCAGGAGTGAGACTCCGCATCCGCGAAGCGGCGAGCTCGATAGCCAGGGGCAACCCGTCGAGGGCACGAACGATCGTGGCCACCGTCTCGACATTCGACGCGTCGAGGTGGAAGCCGGGGCGCACCGCCTCGGCCCGCCTGACAAACAGCTGGACCCCGGCACTGAGCTCGACACGGGCGAGGTCGGCGTTGGGCTCGGGGACATCGAGCGGTGGCACCGAGAACTCCCGCTCACCGAAAACCCGGAGCGGGATGCGGGAGCTGACGATGACCTTCAGCCCTGGGGCAGCCTCCAGGAGTCGTATCACCAGCCCGGCGCCATCGACCACCTGCTCGAAGTTGTCGAGGACCATCAGCATGGTCTTGTCGGCCAGATGACGCTTGAGATGGGTCTCCGGGTCGATCCCCCCCGCCGTGGTCAGCCCCAGGGCATCGAGAATCGTCGTCGGCACGAGGTCGGGGTCCCGGACCGTCGCCAGCGGCACAAACAACGCCCCATCGGGGAGTTCGGACTCGAGTTTGCGGGCGAGCTCCAACGAGAGCCGGGTCTTCCCGGTCCCACCCGGTCCGGTGAGGGTGAGCAGACGGTATTTGGAGAGTGCTTCCGAGGCCGTGGCTATTTCCTCCTCCCTACCGATGAAATCCGAGAGCGGCACCGGGATCCTCGACTCCGCCTTGGGTACACGCAGTTCCGGGAACTCACTTGGTGAACCGGGCCAATCGAGCTGATGGACCGTAACCGCGCTCTGGAATCCGGCGAGCCGGTATCTTCCCAGCGGCCGCAGGGAGACTCCATCGGGAAGTTTCTCGGCGACGAGATGGGCACTCGCGTCGGAGAGCAGGACCTGACCCCCATTGCCACTTCCGGCGACACGATTCGCCTTGTGCACGTCGACACCCACGTAGTCGTCCGCCCCGAGTGAGCCCTGGCCGGTGTGCAAGCCGATCCTCACCCGTGGTGTCTCGGTTGTGTCCCAGGGCTCCTCGGCGATGGCATTCTGAATATCGACCGCCGTCTCGACGGCAGCGAGCGCATCCTCGAAAACGGCGAACACCGAGTCGCCTTCGGTGCCAACCTCGACTCCACCGTGTTTTTCCAGGGCGGATCGGATCAGTGACTGGTGGTGTTCCACGAGCCGGCCGAACTCACCATCGCCCAACCTCTGGGAGAGACCGGTGGAGTCCTCCACGTCGGTGAACATGAAGGTCACCGTTCCCGTTGGCAGGGCTGTGATGTCGACCTGGCTTCTCATCCCTGTCCCTGATTCTACGGGGTGGCACGGTCGGTCACCCATCTAACGGTCTACTCTCATCGACGGGATGAGTGGGCGCTCGATTGGGCTGGAACCATACGTGCCCCCGGTTGCGGCGCATTGGGAAGATCACGCCCCGGGGTCGCTTCACCGTGTCGTCGACGGCAGTCTCGTATTCGTCGACATCTCGGGATTCACTGCACTGTCCGAGCGTCTCGCCCAGCGCGGTCGGATCGGAGCCGAGGAGCTGACCACGGTCCTCGACCGTGTGTTCGGGCAGATGCTGCAGGCGGCCCACTCTCGGGGAGGAGCGCTGCTCAAGTTCGGAGGCGACGCCCTGTTGATCCTCTTCCAGTCCGAAGACCATCCCCTTCAGGCGTGCGCTGCGACCCTGGACATGCGCTCCACCCTGCGTCAGGCCTCGAAGGAGAGGACTTCTGTGGGAAAGATCAACCTGAGCATGTCCTCCGGAATCCATTCCGGACCGATCGACCTGTTCCTGGTTGGCGATTCCCATCGCGAGTTGATCGTGACCGGACCAGCCGCAACCAGCGCCACTTTGATGGAAGGGACGGCCGATGCCGGTGAAATCGTCGTCAGCGGGGGCACCCGGGATCGGGTGCCGGTCGAGTTCGCCGGCCGGCGTAAAGGTGAAGGGTGGCTCCTGTCCAAACGCAACATCGATGCCCCCACCCATGCACTGATCGCATCGGCGGAGGCCGGCGACGACACGCTCGACCGGTTCGTGCCAACCCGGCTGGTCCCGTTGTTGAGGTCGGGCGCCATCGACTCCGAGCATCGGACCGCCACAATTGGCTTTCTCAAATTCAAGGGCGTGGATGCCCTCCTCTCCGAGAGGGGGGCGGGGGCGGTCGCAGATGCCCTCGATGAGATAGTCAGGACCGTTCAGCACGCAGCCGCGACCGAGGAAGTCACTTTCCTCGCCAGCGACATCGATGCCGACGGAGGCAAGATGATCCTCGCCGCCGGTGTCCCGGTGAGCCAGCACGACGACGAGGGCCGGATGCTGCGGACGGCGCGGGCCATCCTCGATTCGGCACCGGAGCTCACGGTGAGGATGGGTGTCGGGCGTGGGCACGTCTTCGCGGGCAACGTGGGGGCCTCCTTCCGCAAGACCTACACCGTGATGGGTGACACCGTCAACCTCACCGCCCGACTGATGGCGGCCGCCGGCCCCGGACAGCTGTACGTCGCGCCTTCGGTGCTGGATCACTCGGCGACCCTGTTCCGAACCGAGGCGCTCGAGGCCTTTCAGGTCAAGGGCAAGCAGGAAGCCGTGCATGCCTATCTGGTGCACGAGGAAGTCGGGGTGCGCCCCCCCGAACTGCACCACGAGCTCCCCTTCCATGGTCGGACCGCGGAGCTCGACATGATCGTGGGCATCGTCACCACCTGCGCCAGGATCGGCAAAGGCGGGACGCTCACCATCTCGGGGGCCGTCGGTGTAGGCAAGAGCCGGCTGATCGCCGAGGTCCTCGATCGTTGCCCCGGGCTCGCCCAGGTGCTCATCCAGGCCGAGCCAAACGGGGCTGACAGCCCGTACTGGGCGCTGCGCGACCCGCTTCGCCGCCTACTCGGAATCGAGCGCGCGACACAGGACGAGATGGCCATTCGAATGGCGCGATCACTGGAGCGATCGGCGCCACACCTGGTCTCTGCCCTGCCACTGATCGCCGACGTGCTCCAGATCACGGTCGAGGACACCGAAGATACCGCTGCCATCGAGCCTCGCTTCCGGCCCGAGCGGACCGCCGAGGCGATCATCGACCTGTTGGCGGCCATTCACGATGAGCCTTTGGTCGTGGTCGCCGAGGATGGCCAGTGGCTCGACGCCGCCAGCCATGCGCTGCTGGTGCGCATCGGGGAGGCTGCGGCCAGCCGACCGTGGACGGTGATCGTCACCGCCCGGGTGAGCGACACCGACTTCACCCCGGTCGGCGACGAAGTGCGCCTGGTGCCCCTTGACGACGACACGATCAGAGCGATCGCCATCGAAGCGACCGCGGCGGCACCGCTGCTCCCCCACTCTTTGGAAAGGGTGGTTACCCGGGCCGGGGGTAGCCCGCTCTTCCTCGCTGAGATCCTCAACGTGATCTCCTCGACCGGCAGCGCTGATGAGCTTCCGGATTCGCTGGATGCCGTGGTTTCCACGGAGATCGACACCCTGCCCCCGGTGACCCGCCGGCTCCTTCGTTACTCTTCGGTCCTGGGAAGGAGCTTCCGTAGGGAGGTGCTCGCAGAGTTCCTGGCCCCCGATCTCATCGAATTCGACACGGACCGTGAGGAAGAGCTCGCCAGGTTCCTCGAGCCCGATGCCGACACCCGGATGCGATTCAGACACGCCGTGGTCCATGAGATCGCCTACCAGGGCCTTTCCTACCGGCGTCGCCGTGAGTTGCACGCCCGGGCCGGGGAGGTGATCGAACGCATGGCCGCAGACGCTCCCGATTCGGCGGCCGAGGCCCTGGCCTTCCACTACTCGGAGGCGGGCGCGTACGAAAAGGTGTGGCATTACGCCCAGATTGCGGGCGACAAGGCGAAACACGCATACGCCAATGTGGAGGCGGCGACCCACTACCAGAGATCCATAGAGGCGGCCGGGCATCTTCAGACACCGGACACTGGGCTGGTCGCCGAGCTCTGGATTCGGCTGAGTGACGTCCGCGAGCTGGCGGGTCAGATGGAAGAAGCTCGTGATGCCCTCAGCCACGCCCTGAGAGTTGCCAACGGGGGGCCCTCCCGGCGAGCCGACATCCTCCTCCGTCGCGCCGGCACCTGGTTGAACTCGGGAAACCTTACCCAGGCCAAGAGGAGTATCACCCTCGGTCGCAAAGGGCTGCGCCCGGAATCGTCCCCCACCCACCTCGCCCGGTCGGCCCAACTCGACGCCTTCGAGGCGAGCATTCACGCCACCGCCGGAGATCCGGTGAGAGCTGCCAAGCTGGCGAGGAAGGCCATAGATCGGGCGACGAAGACGAACCAGGAGGAAGCCCTCGCCCGCGCCTACAGCGTGCTCGACTGGGCCAACTTCGTGATGGGCGAGGAAGAGCCCAGGCGTGGCCCGGATGCGATAGAGATCTATCAACGCATCGGACAGCTGGAGCGCAGTGTCAGTGTGATGAACAATCTCGGAGCATTCGCTTACCTGGAAGGCAACTGGGACGAGGCGATCGAGTGGTACGAGAAGAGTCTCGATGCGGCGCGTCGCTCCGGCAACGTCGTGGACACCGCCATCGCCAGGGCCAACATCGCCGAGGTCATGATCGGCCAGGGCAGGTATCAGCAGGCCATGCCGCTACTCGCTGAGGCGCGGCGCATCTACGAGGCTGCCAATGCCCGGCACTTCATGCCTTTGGTCGAACTCCTCGAGGCTCGAGTTCAGATAGGGATCGGCAATTTCGACGAGGCGGCGATGGGTCTCACCTCAGTTCTCGGATCCGAGGCCGGCGGTCAGGAATCCCCGTGGAGCGGTGAAATCTCCGTTGCACTCGCTGAGGCCCTCATCCGGGATGGAAGAACCGAGGCTGCCATGACTCAGCTCGACGAGATCGAGTCGAGCGGTTCGGCTAGTCGCGCCACGGTTCTCCGTTTGCGTGGTCTCGGCGCCGACTCGTCCGGTGATGTTGAGCGAGCTCTCGATCTGCTCGAGGAGGCGGCTCGATCGGCAACCGAAGCGGCGAGCCTCTACGAGGAGCTATTGGCCCTGGAGGTCTCTACCCGGATCATCGGTCGGGCCGGAGATGCTCCGGACCCGACCGATATCCATCGTCTCGAGGTTCTCCGCCAGACGTTGGGAGCTGTGGCCCCCGTCGAGATCGTCTGAGGTTCCTCGACTCTCTTCTTCTACCTGAACGAGAACCCGGGGTCGTCTTCGAAGTAGATGCCCCAGCTCTCTGTGGCGAACCCGGCGGAAGTCGGTGTCACCGACGCGCTGTAGAAGCAGGCGGTTTCCCCGGCCGGCAACAGGCCCACGTCCGCCTGGGACCAGAACGCCTCATAGCCGTCGTCTGTGGAGTCCAGGTTGGGCTGACCGTCGCACGCCTGTAGCGGGGCGGTGCTCTCGTCGGGGAAGCTGAGATCGCCGGTGGGCTCGTACTCGGCGATCAGCGAGGTGATCTGCCCGTTCCCATCCACCGTCAATGCCTGGTCCTCCACCGTGATCAAGGCCGTGTAGCGGGCGCTGGTGTCGTCCAGATCAGGTACGAACGCAAGCGCGGTGTCGGTGACATCCCCGTCGAACGGCTTGAGCAGGCAGTCGGTGATTTCCCAGGTGCCGTCCAGCGGAGCCGAATCCATGGCATGCAGGGTCACACCGCCATAAACCGAGTCGGTCCCCTGGACACCGATGTCCTCGGTGTCACCACAGGTGATCTCACCGTCGAAAGTCCTGATCACCTCGAACTGGCTGCCGTTGCCCGACGCCAGTGTCCCTGCCTCGGTGCCGTCGGCACCGCCTTCCAACGACATCGAACCGGACGTCGGTGTGAACTTCACCTCGTCGAAGAAGATCTGATCCGCGGTCTCCTCGCCGGTTACGCCTGGGCGATGGAAGTACCGGTAGTTGTCGTTGTCTCCCGAGTCCGGTCCGTCATCGGAGCCGGTCGCAGGGTCGAAGGTATCGGTGTGAACGACCGAGCCGTCGTGTAGGAATTGGACGCTCACGACAGCCTCGAACTTCAGCTCCAGGTCGACGTCGACCGCGGTCATCAAATAGCCGTCGAGACTCGAGCCCAACGACGCCGAGATGGCCTCACCGGCCGAGAACTCGACCCGTCCACAAGGCTCGCCCGCTCCGTCGCTCGGGCTGAGGACGCCGAGACCATCCCTCACCTGACCCAGGACGCCACCGAAGGGTGTCACCACGAGCAGCTGTGGATCGGTCCCGAACGAGACGGCAGTGCAGTCGTTCCTTTGGGTCGATATCGACTGGGTCTCGCTCCCCCAGGCCACCCTGTCTTGTCTCCCGAGCTTCAACTCGACCACCGAGGCGCTACCCCCGGTGACAGGGTCGCCTCCGTGCGAGCCGACGGCAAGTGCCATGGGCACCATCACCCCGATGAGCACGGCCAGCGCCCAGAGCGCGGTAGGCCACGGTCTAATATTTCTCATGTCTCCCAACCCTTCCCACGTATAGGTGTGCGAGCAACAGCCCCCCGGCTGAATCGGACTCGAACCCTACTCTCCGCGGTGGGCGAATGTGTCATTGAGACGACAGTTGTCAATTGGCGCAGAAGTGCAATCAGGGCGGTAGCTTGTGGTCATGCCCCAGCAGCCTCTGGAGATGATCCTGCTCCGCCAACTGGCGAGCTATCTCACGATCGCCATCTGGATGATGGACGCCGATGGCAATCTCGTCTACTACAACGAGCCCGCCGAGGGATTGCTCGGGGTGCAGTTCGACGACGTGGGTCCGATCCACGCCGACCAACTGGCCGACACGTTTCGGGCGACCGACCTCGCCGGAGTGCCTCTGGCCGACACCTCGCTCCCCATCGTGGTAGCGCTCACCAAACAGAGACCGACCCACGGGGAGATTCGCTTTTGTGGAATGGACGGTGTCTGGCGTGACGTCGAGATAAGCGCCATCCCCATCGAGGGCCAGGACAACCGGCTGGTCGGCGTCTTCGCCACGTTCTGGGTGACCGGCGAGTGAGATTCCGCCTCTGGGGCACCCGTGGCTCGATAGCCGCGGCCGGCCCGCACACCGTGCGCTATGGGGGCGACACGTCGGCGGTGGAAGTCAGCTGCGGCCGCGATCAGCGGATCATCCTCGATGGGGGCAGCGGGATCCGCCCTATCCCCGTGGACGAGGGGACCGAGCGCATCGACATCCTCCTCAGCCATCTCCACATGGACCACGTGCAGGGCCTGCCGTTCTTCCCGGCACTGCTCGCCGCCGAGATCGAGGTCCACGTCTGGGGCCCGATATCCACGACCCGCACGCTGCGCGAGCGACTGGCTCGCTACCTCTCGCCGCCGCTGTTTCCGGTGCGGGTGCGCGACCTGCCCAATGTGCTCTTCCACGACGTCGTGCCGGGTGAGTTCAGCATCGGCGATATCGGCGTCCGTGCCGATCTGATTGCTCATCCCGGGGCCACCTTGGGCTATCGGCTCACCGAAGGTGGAGCCAGCCTCGTGTACATGCCGGACCACGAGCCTGCCCTGGGCAGTCGCGACTTCCCGGGTGCCCCCGAGTGGACCTCGGGCTTCGACCTCGCTCATGGGGCCGACGTGCTCATCCACGACGCCCAGTACGACGACGACGAGTACGAAGCGCGTGTCGGTTGGGGGCACAGCTCGATCTCCCAACTCGCCGCCTTCGCCGACATGACCGAGGCGGGGAAGCTCGTCTCGTTCCACCACGATCCGGTGCACGGCGACGATCGCCTCGACGAGATGCACGAACGTCTCGCCGGCCTGATGGGCGTTTGCCATCTGGTCCCCGGCATGGCGGGCCTGCAGCTAGAGGTCTAGTGACGGGCCACTAGTCCCGCTGCGCCGACTTCATCCTCTTCGTCATCTCATGATCGACCAAGACGTCGTATTCGGGATGTCTCTTGATGTAGGCGGCGAAGAAGGGGCAGAGCGGGACCACCATCCCGCCCCGGGAGCGAACATCGTCGAGGGCATGTCGCACCAATCTGGTCCCGAGGCCGATGCCGGAGAACTCGTCATCCACTTCGGTGTGGAAGAACACTTGGCGGCCGTCGCGCACCCGGTACTCGGCCTTCCCGGCCCTGACGCCGTCGACTGTCACCACGAAGGCCCGCTCCTCGGGCATGTCGGCAATCGAGATCTCCCTGTTCATTGAGTCACCGTCGGCGGTCATATCTACCCCACCACTTCGGCCTGTGTGGCCATATCACCGACAACCTCGGCGACACAGACCCCGAGGACGCCTAGGGCGATCCAGGGTGCGTTCAGCGATGACAGGAGCCCGATCAAGATCAACGCCGGGATTCCGATGATTCTGTTGTAGATGAGCAGCCGATCAAGACGGCTGCCACCCGACGAAGCGAGATGGATGACGGCCAGGGAGGCGAGGACCACGGACACCGAACCAACGAGGAGCCAGCGGTCCCCGGCCGGCATCGGGCCGCTCCCAGCCTCGACCACCACACGCTCCATCGCCACACCCGATCCGACCAGCGCCGCAGCCAGCGGCAGGTGGGTGTAGATCCAAACGGTGGGCCGCCAGGTCTTTCGCACCGAGGCATCCCGCCTGACCACCTCCCCATGGGTGTTGTCGAAATACAGCCACCAGAGCGCGGTGGCGAGGGCCACTGCCAGTGCCGCAGCCAACATCGGAACCAACTCCCATGACCGGTGACCCAGCCCGGCGACCACCGCGGCGATCGACTCCCCGAGGACCAGGATCGTGAACAACCCGAATCGCTCTGGGAGATGGGAGACGTCCAATGGCACCTTGGCTTGCTCCTGTCGCATGACCCAGGGCGTGGCCAGGTCGATGACCAGAGCGACTGCCCAGACCACGATGCGGGCACCTTGTGGAACGAGCGCGGACGATGTCCAGACCAATGCAGCGAGGCCAAAGCCGATCAGATAGCCCTTGGTCAGGGATCGGGTCTCGGCCACGTGACGATAAGCCCTCCAGTACATGATCAGCAGGAGCACCCGGCAAATCGCATAACCGATGGCGAAAGCCGTGGTCGAGCTGGCCTCGTCGGGAGACAGGGAGGATGCCACCACCACCACCGCCACCATCTGTGCCGCGGCGATGAGGCGATACACGAGGTCATCGGTGTCATACCGGTCCGCGTAGTAGGTGTGGCTCGCCCAGAGCCACCAGATCAGGGCGAAGTAGCCGAAATACGAGGCGAGGCCGGCGCCGGTGACGTCTTCGAGGAGCCGGGCGGCGAGCACGGCGACCGCGACAACGAAGACGAGGTCATAGAACAGCTCGAGCCAGGTGGCAGAGCGATGGGCTTCGGCCTCGAGGGTGCGAAGCTGGGGAGGGGCGACTCTGATGACACTCATGGTTGGGAACCCACGCCCAAGACGTCGGGCTCACCACGATAACGTCCGGTTAGGGAACCGACCGCCGTCCACGTCACTCCGCCCAATAAGATGCGACTGTCGGGGAAGCCCACACGCGACGGCCGGGAGCTGCATGACTGCGCAAACTTGTGATCATTTCGAGAGCCTTCGGAGCGCCGTCGCGCCCGGTTCAGACGTATGCGAGCAGTGTGTTGCTGCCGGTGACACCTGGGTCCATCTTCGATCGTGTCTGATGTGTGGAAATGTCGGTTGCTGTGACAACTCTGTCAATCAGCATGCCCGCAAGCATTGGGAGGGCCATCAACATCAACTGATCACCTCGATCGAACCCGGCGAGAGCTGGCGTTACTGCTTCGAGCATCAGCTGTTCATCCCATGACCGACACGACTCCCGCTCTACCGGTCATACTCGCCATCGACGACGATCCCGAGGTGCTCCGCGCCGTGCAGCGCGACCTGAGGCGAAAGTATTCCAGCGAGTATCGGATCGTCGGTGCCGGTGGCGGCGAGGAGGCACTCGAAGTCCTCGATGAGCTGGCGATGAGGGGGACCCCGGTCACCTTGATCCTGGCCGACCAGAGGATGCCAAGGGTCACGGGGATGGACGTCCTAAAGGCATCGGTGACCAAGTTTCCCAACACCAAGCGCGCCCTGCTCACCGCATACGCCGACACCGACGCCGCCATCAGCGCCATCAACGAAGTCGGCCTTGACTACTACATCATGAAGCCCTGGGACCCACCCGATGAGAAGCTCTATCCGATCCTCGACGATCTCATCGATGACTGGAGGGCCGGATACCGACCCTCTTTCGAGGGCATCAGGGTGGTGGGCACCGAGTGGTCGAAGGAGGCGTTCGAGCTGAAGGCATTCATGGCGATGAACCAACTCCCCTACAGGTCGTTCACACTGGGTGTCGACCCGGAGGCAGAGACCCTGATGGAGGCGGCGGGCGCAGAGTTGTCGGATCTCCCCCTGTTCGTCTTCCCCACGGGTGAGCCGTTGATGCACCCCACCACCGCCGAGCTCGCCGGCCGCGCCGGCCTCCGCTCCCACGCCAGCGCTCCTGCATACGACGTGGTCATCGTCGGAGCGGGGCCTGCCGGGCTGGCCGCCGCCGTATACGGCGCTTCCGAGGGACTCAAGACACTTCTCATCGAAGCCTCGGCGCCGGGAGGCCAGGCCGGTCAATCGTCCATGATCGAGAACTACCTCGGCTTCCCCAAGGGGATCAGCGGCTCCGATCTCGCTCGTCGGGCATCGACGCAGGCCACGCGTTTCGGTGCGGAGATCCTGGTGCCGGCGCGGGTGGCCCGGGTGGAGCGGAAGGACCCCTTTCGCATCATCCACCTCGAGGACGGCTCATCGGTAACCGCCAAGGCGTTGGTCGTGACCAGCGGCGTGGAGTATCGCCGGCTCGACGCAGAGGGGATCGACGACCTGGTGGGGGCCGGCGTCTACTACGGCACATCCAGGATCGAGGCGCAGAACCACCGCGACCAGCCCATGTTCGTGGTCGGAGGTGGCAACTCAGCGGGTCAGGCGGCCCTCTTCTTGACCCGGTTCACCGATGAGGTGTCGATCGTCATCCGCAGCGCCGATCTCGCCGAGACCATGTCCCAGTACCTGATCGACAACCTCGCGGCGAACGACGCGATATCGATCATCCCCAGGTCCAGGATCGTGTCCGCCCAGGGCAGCACCCATCTCGAGTCGCTTGTCATCGGCAACCTCGACACAGGGGAAGATCACAAGGTCGCTGCCGGAGCATTGTTCATCTTCATCGGTCAACGCGCCCAGTCGGATTGGCTGAGCGATCTCGTCATGCTCGACGACAAGGGCTTCGTGCTCACCGGTGGCGATTTGGGACCGGTGGCCAATTGGAACGTGGACCGCGATCCCTTCCCTCTGGAATCATCGGTGCCCGGGGTCTTCGTTGCGGGTGACGTCCGGCATGGCTCCATCAGACGGGTGGCGGGGGCGACCGGTGAAGGCGCCACTGCGATCCGTTTCGTCCACCAGCACCTCGCCTCGCTTTGACCTCGACAGCCGACATCCTGCGCAATCTCCCCTACTTTTCTGACTTGCCCGACGATCTGTTGAAGCGAGTGTGCGAGCTGTCGGAACAGATCGAGATCCCCGCGGACGGGGTGATCATCGAGGAGGGCACCGACTCCGAGGAGATGTATGTGGTGGTCGACGGCGAGTTGGCGGTCACCAAGCGCTCCGGTGAGCGAGACGTCGAGCTAGGCCGAATCGGTCCCGGAGACGTGGTCGGTGAGATCGCCCTCCTCGACGAGGCCCCGAGAACCGCCACCGTCTCGGCATTGCGACCCACCCAGGCGATACGGGTTCCGGTCGCCGCCTTCGAAGACCTGCTCAGCGACCCCCGGGTGGTCCGACGTATGTTCCGAACCGTCACTTCGCGGCTGCGAGGCATCGAAGACACCCTGCGTCATGAGGAGCGCATGGCGGCGCTGGGGAAGATGGCGGCACAGCTGATGCACGAATTGAACAACCCTGCGGCTGCCGTCGCCCGCAGCTCTCAGGAGCTCCTCGCCTTCCAAGAGGAGCTGGAGTCGGAGACAAGGGTCATCAGCGGTGCTCTCGCCGATAGCTCCAGACCCGAACAGCCCGGATCACGAGAGCTCTCCGCCCTGGAGCGTGGTGATGCCGAGGAGGCGATCGCCGGCTGGCTGGAAGATCTCGAAGTGCCCGATCCATGGCAACTGGCTCCGGCGCTGGTCGATGCGGGTTGGAGCACCGAGATGCTCGACGAAGCCCTCCGCGAGACGCCCGACGAGCAGAGGGCACATATCGCCCGATGGATCGGCCTCCAGGCGGCCACGTCGCAACTCGTCGGAGAGCTGGGGATCGGTGCCCGTAGGATCTCCGAGCTGGTCAGGGTCGTGAAGGAGTACTCGTTCCTCGACCGTGCCCCGATCCAGGAGATCGATGTGACCGAGGGGATCCGCGACACACTGATCCTGCTCAAGCACAAGCTGCGTGACATCGACGTCGAACTGGACTTCGAAGAGGGCCTCGCGAAGGTGGAGGCATCGGGGAGGGATCTCAACCAGGTCTGGACGAACCTCATCGACAACGCCGCAGATGCCATGGAGGGTGGGGGGACTCTGTCGATCCGAGCGAGAAACGAGCCGGATGGGATCATCGTGGAGTTCAGCGATACCGGTCATGGCATGTCACCGGAGACGGCCAGTCGCATCTTCGACCCCTTCTTCACCACGAAGGAGCCCGGCAAGGGCACCGGGCTGGGCCTGCACACGGCGCACACCATCATCGGGCGGATCGGGGGATCCATCGATCTGAGCACGAGCCCCGAGGGCACGACTTTCCGGGTGAGTATTCCCGGGCCATGATCAGCCGGGGCGGCGTGACCATCTCGTGCACGCCGGTGTGCGCAGTTGATATCTTCCGGTGGTCGACCGGCAAGCGGAAAGGCTCCCCATGGAAGTTTCAATGACGGTCAACGGCAAGAGCGTCTCTGCCGACGTCGAGCCGAGGACCCTGCTGGTGCACTTCATCCGCGAGAACCTGCGACTCACCGGGACCCACGTCGGCTGTGAGACCGGCTATTGCGGTGCGTGCACGGTGAATCTCGACGGACAGGCGATCAAGTCGTGCACCATGCTGGCGGTCCAGGCGGAGGGGGCGAACATCACCACCATCGAAGGCCTCGCCAGCAACGGTCAGCTCCATCCGGTGCAGGAGGGGTTCTGGGAGCGACACGGCCTGCAGTGCGGTTTCTGCACTCCGGGGATGATCATGACCGCCGCGGCACTTCTCGCCGATAACGACAATCCCACCGAAGACGAGATCAGGCACGGCATCGAGGGCAACCTCTGCCGCTGCACCGGTTATCACAACATCGTGAGGGCCATCGAATACGCCGGGGCCAAGATGAGAGGCGAAGAGCCCGCGCCCCCCGACTGGGAAGGAGGCGAGTGATGGCTACCACCAGTGTCATGGGGGGTTCGGTCAGACGTCGTGAGGACCCCGCTCTCATCCAGGGGACGGGAATCTACGTGGACGACCTCCAGCCCACCGGGCTGCTCCAGGTCGCGTTCCTGCGGTCGCCCGTGGCGAGGGCCACGATCACCAAGCTCGACACCTCGGCTGCCGAGGAGATGGAGGGCGTGGTGGCGGTGTACACCCACGAGGACGTGAAACACCTGGGACCGCTCCTGGCCCAGGTCCCGATCGGCAAGCTGCGCCCCCTCCTCGCCGAGGGCCGGGTGAACCACGTCGGCGAGGCGGTGGCCATGGTCATCGCCGAGACCCGGTCCCAGGCCCAGGACGCCGCCGAGGCCATCGAAGTGGACTACGACGTCCTGACACCGGTCATCGACTTGAAGGAGGCGGCCAGCGACCAGGTGAAGGTGCACGAGGAGCTCGACTCCAACGTCCTCCACACCTGGACATACCACGGCTACTGGGAGGCCCTCGGCCTCGCGGACCAGACGCCACAGGTCGACGAGGCCATGAAGCGGGAGGACGCCGTGGTGGTCTCCCTCGAGATGATCAACCAACGGCTGATCCCGGTGGCCATCGAGCCCCGGTCGGTGATGGCCGAGTACAACCCCGGCTACAAGCGCTTCACCGTTCACAGCTCCACTCAGGTGCCTCATGCGTTGGGCGGGGCCCTCGCCAAGACATTCGGGATGCCCGCCAGCGACGTGAGGGTGATCGCACCCGAGGTCGGCGGCGGCTTCGGCTCCAAGTTGAACGTCTACAACGACGAAGTCCTCGTTGCCTTCGCCGCCAAGGAGTTGGGGCGGAGCGTGAAGTGGACCGAGACTCGGCGCGAGGCGCCCGGGTCCACCATCCACGGAAGGGGTTGGGTCGGCACCGCCACGCTGGTGGGCACGAGGGACGGGCAATTCCTCGGGTACAAGCTGGAGGCACTCGCCGACATGGGCGCGTATTCCCAGAACTTCACGGTGGCCATACCCCTCCTCGGCCTCTGGATCGCATCCGGACAGTACAAGATGCCCGTTTCCTGGACGGTTAGCTGTGTCGTCACCAACACGATGACCACCGATGCCTACCGGGGTGCGGGACGACCGGAGGCGATCTACTACCTGGAAAGGGTGGTCGACGCCTACGCCCGAGAGATCGGCATGGACCCCTTCGAGGTCCGGAAGAAGAACTTCTGGCAGCCGGAGGAGTTCCCGGCCACGATGGGGTGCGGATTCTCCCTCGACTCCGGGGACTACGCGGCAAACGTCGACAAGCTCATGGAGGCCGCCGACTACGCCGGGCTGCTCGAGATGCGGGACAAGGCACGGGAGGAGGGTCGCTATGTCGGGGTGGGAGTCGGCTCCTACGTCGAAGTCTGCGGCTTCGGCCCCGCGGTGCTGGCTGACATCGGCTTCTCCTGGAGTGGCTATGGGTTGCCCGCCTCGTTCAACGGCTCCGGGCTGGTTCGGGTGAACCCCGACGCCACCGTGACCGTGGTCATCGGCACCGGACCGACCGGGCAGGGCCACGAGACGACATGGGCCCAGATCGTCGGGGACGGTCTCGGCATTCCCGTCGACAACATCAGGGTGCTCCACGGCGACACACGGGAGCATCCGATGGGCATCGGAACCTTCGGGAGCCGTTCGCTCGCGGTGGACGGCGCCGCCACATTCGAGGCGACCAAGAAGGTCAAGGAGAAAGCGGCCAGGATCGCCGCTCATCTCTTGGAGGCTGCGCCCCAAGACATCGAGTTCGGGGACAACGGAGCGTTCGTGACGGGCTCGGAGGACCAGCGGGTGGAGTGGCCGGCCATCGCCAAGGCCGCCTACCAGGCCCACACCACACCCGATGATGTCGATAGCGGGCTCGAGGCCCACACCGCCTTCAGCCCGGGCAACGCCACCTGGCCCTTCGGCAGCCACATCGCGCTGGTCGAGGTCGACCCCGACACCGGCAACGTGGAGCTCCTCAGGTACATCGGGGTCGACGACTGCGGTGTCGAGATCAACCCGATGATCGTCAACGGCCAGATCCATGGCGGCATCGCCCAGGGCATCGGGCAGGCGTTGTTCGAGGAAGCCCTCTACGACCGCTCGGGAAATCTGCTGACCGGCTCGCTTCTCGACTATCCACTCCCCACCGCAGCCGATCTGCCCTCGTTCGAGCTGGGACGAACCGTGACCCCCACCGACGTCAACCCGATGGGAGTGAAGGGGGTGGGAGAGGCGGGCACGATCGGGACCGCCCACACCATCGTCAACGCCGTAGTCGATGCTCTGAGCCCTTTGGGGGTGACACACATCGACATGCCGCTCCGTCCGCGTCGGGTCTGGGACGCCATCCAGGAAGCGAGGATCAACTGATGTACCCACGGGCATTCGACTACGTGGCCCCGGCAACCATCGACGAGGCACTCTCGGCCCTCGGTGACGACGCCAAGGTGATGGCCGGAGGCATGAGTCTCCTCCCCCTGATGAAGATGAGGCTCTTCTCTCCGGCGCTGATCGTGGACATCGGCCGCATCGAGGGTCTCGATGCCGTCGAGGACACCGGCGATCAAATCGAGATCGGTGCGCTGGTCCGCCACGGCACCACCATGGCCAACGATCTGGTGCGGACCCATGCCACTGCGCTGTCAGAGGCGGCCGCGATGACCGGCGATGTCCAGGTGAGGAATCGGGGCACCACCTGTGGCTCCCTGGCCCACGCCGATGTCGCCGCCGATCAACCGGCGGGAGCGATCGCCTGCAATGCGGTGATGGTGGCCACCTCCGCCACGGGCACCCGGGAGATACAGGCGGCCGAGTTCTTCGTCGACTCCCTGACCAGCGCGCTCAACCCCGACGAGATCCTCACCTCGATACGAATCCCCAAGACCGGGCCTGGCGAGGCTTCGGCATACGACAAGCTGGGGAGGCGCGGCGGGCACTCCGACTATGCGGTGGCGGCGGCGGCCGCTTGGGTGAAGAGGTCCAACGGGTCGATCGAGGACGCCCGGGTGGCGGTGACCGGAGTGGGGACACGTCCCCAACTCGCCGGCGGTGTAGCCGAGGCATTGATCGGCACCGACGGATCCGACGAGGCGATCAAGGCAGCCGCCGAGCGGGCCGTCGAAGATGTGACAGTGCTCGAGGACCTTTACGGCACCGAGGAGTACAAGAGCCATCTGGCAAAGGTCTTCGTCGCCAGGGCCGTGAAGAAGGCGCTGGCAGCGATCTGACCGATCAGGGACGGCGAAAGCTCGACGCCGACCTGGCGATCAGCACGTCACACGGCGCCCGGCCGAGCAGTCCCTCGGCGACCGTTCCCAAAAGGACCATCCGGGTGGCGGTCGAGCCTCGATTGCTCACGACGACCAGGTCGGCCCCACGGCGGCGTACCGTCTCGTCGATGGTCTCCGCCGGCGGTCCATCCGCCACCTGGGTCCGAATCCGGCCGTTCCATGGTTGGGAGAACTCCAGCATGCGGTCCTGGGCTATCTGGAGCCGCTCCCCGCGGGAAGCATCCATCTCCTCCCGGAACAGCCCGGCGTCGGAGAGGAGCGAGTCGAACTGGGTGGGCAGTGAGTAGAGGACGGTGACCTCTGCGTCCGGAAACAACTCCAGCGATCGCTCCACGGCCTGACGCGAGGACTCGGAGTAGTCGACCGCGGTGATGATGCGCCGATACTGGACCCGGGGCTGGCGACGCACCACGAGGACGTCGGACGCCGCCATCCGAGCCACCCGACTGGTCACCGGCCCCGCGGTGAAGGCATCCACTGTGGAGGAGCCCAGGACGATCATCTCGGCCTTCTTTGCCCGGGAGACCAGCTCCCACGAAGGGGAGCCCTTCACCACGTCGACGGTGATCTCGACCTCGGTCCGTCCACGCAGCCAGTCGGCCACCCGGGTCGCCTCGCTGATCTGATGATCCCTGAGGATGCGGGCGAGACCCGGCTCGATCATGGCCTCGGCAACGGGCTCGAGGACATGAACCAGGCGCACCGATGACCCCGACGCCTCTGCCATGAGCCGGGCTCGGTCGGCGACCCGGCGCCCCATGGCCGTGAGGTCGATTCCCGCCACAAACGTCCTCATCATCCTGCTCCGAGAGGCACGCGGCGACTCTAACCGTCGCCAGTGGCGAAGGGACCTCGACGCTCCAGGGCATCGGGAAGCCGTCTCAGGTACTCGTCCCTGCCGACGATCACAGCCCCCAACGACTCCAGATGGGGGGTGAGCCATTGCACATCGAGCAGGGCGCCACCCTGGTTCATCAGCACCACGAGGTGGACCAGGGCCACCTTGGAGGCGTCGCGTGCCAGGTGAAACATGCTCTCCCCGGCGAAGAGACCACCGATGGCCACCCCGTAGAGACCGCCGACGAGATCGTGCTCGTAGTCCCAGACTTCCACGGAGTGGGCCCACCCGAGGTCGTGCAACCTGACGTAGGCCTCGACGAACTCATCGGTGAGCCAGCCGTTGGGGCGATCGACATCGGCGCACCAGTTGATCACCGACCGGAAGTCCTCATCGACGGTCACGAAGTACCGGCGCGTCGACTGTCGGAGAGAACGCGTCACCCGCAACCCGTGGAGAGGGATGATTGCCCGATCCACGGGGGACCACCATCCCAGGTGACCGTCGGGGAGATCCATCGGGAACATCCCCATCCGGTATGCCTGGAGGATCGTGCCCGGGGCGAGGTCACCGCCCACAGCGACCACGTCGCCATCGGCGGACCTCGGGTCGGGGAGCTCGAAGCGAGACGGCAGCGGGTCGACTGGCACGGCCTGAATTGTGTCAGATGGGCAACGTGGTTACCGCCGGTCATAGGCTGGCCGCCGATGAGAGCACTGATCTGCGACGACTACACCGGCATCGATGGGCTCCGGGTGGGTGAGCTGGCAGACCCCGAGCGGGGCCCGGGGTCGGTTCTGGTTCAGGTGGAGGCGGTCACCGTCAATTTCGCCGACGTTCTGATGGTCAAGGGCGAATACCAGATCCGCCCCGATCCGCCATTCTCCCCCGGATACGAGCTGGCCGGCACCGTCGTCGAAGCGGATCCGGAAAGCGATCTCTCCCCCGGCGACCGTGTCTGCGGGTTTGCCTTCCACGGAGGCCTCGCCGAGAGAGCGGTGCTCCTGGCACAGAACGTGGCACGGCTGCCCGCCTCGATCGGCTTCGAGGCGGGGAGCACCCTGCCCGGTGGCTACGGCACGTCGTATCACGCGTTGGTCGACCGGGGCAGGCTGCAGGCGGAGGAGACTCTCCTCGTCCTCGGCGCCTCCGGCGGCGTGGGCCTGGCCGCGGTCCAGATCGGACATGCCCTCGGAGCCAGGGTGATCGCTGCCGTCTCATCCGAGGAGAAGGCGCAGGCCGTGCGCGGATCCGGGGCCGACGAGGTGATCCGCTACGACCTGATCGGGATCCGCGAGGGCATCGACGACCTCACCGACGGAGCGGGCGTCGACGTCGTGTACGACCCGGTCGGTGGCGATATCACCGAGCAGGTGCTCCGCTCGACGGCGTGGAACGGCAGGCTGCTGGTGGTCGGTTTCGCGGCGGGAGGCATCCCCCGTATCCCGCTCAACCTGCCCCTGCTCAAGGGCAACTCCATCGTCGGTGTCTTCTGGGGCCGGTTCACCCAGGAGGACCCGGAGCGGCACGTCGCGAACTTCGCCACCATCGTCGAATGGGCGGCCGGCGGGACGATACGGCCGGTCATCCAGAGGACCTACACGCTCGACGACGGCGCCGAGGCAATGCGCTGGATCGAGGGCCGCAACGCCATCGGCCGGGTGGTGGTCACGCCATGACCGACTTCGTGGTGATCGGTGGTGGCATCGCGGGTGTGGCGGCCGCAGCCAACCTGGCTCCGCACGGCGAGGTGACCCTCGTCGAGATGGAGTCGAGTCTGGCCTATCACACCTCGGGGCGCTCGGCGGCCATGCTGGTGGAGAACTACGGGTCGGCCGGATCCCGGCCGCTGGTGAAGGCGGCTCGGCCCTTCCTCCAGAACCCGCCGGAGGGCTCGGTTGACTCACCACTTCTCTCCGACCGGGCCGTCGTGTGGGTGGCGCCCAAGGGAGGGCCGACGGATCGTCTCTACGAGCGTGCCGAGAAGGGACGGCTCCAGGGCTCGCGGTCGAAGCTGTTGAACCCCGACGGTGTGCTCGAAGTGATACCCGCAATCAACCCCGAATGGGTGGGAGGTGGCTTGTACGAGCCCTCCGGTGCCGACATCGACGTGGCCGCATTGCACCAGGCCTTCGTCCGCATCGCCCGGTCCCATGGTGCCGTCTTCCACACTCAGTCACCGGTGGAATCGATAATTGGCACCGGGTCGGGCTGGGAGGTCCGGGCGGGAGGGCACACCGTGGCCTGTGCTGCGCTCATCAACGCCTCGGGTGCCTGGGGTGACGTGATCGCCGAGATGGCGGGTGTGGCTCCGATCGGACTCCGGCCCTACCGACGAACCGCCTTCATGGTCCCGGGCGGCGAGGAATCGGCGCACTGGCCGATGGTGGTGGAGGTCGACGAGAACTTCTACTTCCGCCCCGACGGCGTCCAGTTCCTCTGCTCGCTGGCGGAGGAGACACCCTCGGACCCAACCGATGCCAAACCCCGGATGGAGGATGTCGCTCTCGCCATCGAACGCATCAACGAGGCCACCACTCTGGACATCCGCACCGTCAACTCGCAGTGGGCCGGGCTGCGCACCTTCTCACCCGATCGCGACCTGGTGATCGGAGAGGATCCGACCGCGCCCGGATTCTTCTGGCTGGTGGGCCAGGGAGGCATCGGGATGCAGACATCACCGGCGTACGGGGCGCTCATCGCCTCGCTGGTCACCGGCAGCGGGCTACCCGACGGGTTCTCCGCCGCCGGGGTCGACCCGGAGCGGACCTCTCCCGATCGGTTCCGCTGA
>DATFGI010000012.1:0-21970 GCA_035249605.1 Acidimicrobiia bacterium | reverse complement strand
GACACTGTCGACTATGCCACGGATTCCGAGGTCCCTTCGGTGCTGTACACCAATCTCGGCACGGACGTCACCGGGCAGTGCTGGTACCTGACCTCGGCGGTCACCTCATACGTGATCCTCGACCGCTACGCCGACGGGAGCGCCGACATCGGGTTGGACATCGATCCCTCCACCCCCGGCGGCATCGTGGCCATCGGGCCGACCATGCCCCGCTGCACGTCCGAGCCGGCCCCGGCGTCCGATCCGGCGGCCGACGCCTGGGACTATGTGATGTCCTACATCCACGACCCGCCGACACCTGATCTCAACCCCCAGCCCGGTCAGGGTGTCACCGGTCTCGCCACCTTCGTCGCCGTGCCGGTGCCCGACGACCACTCGGCAACCCTCTCCAGCGGTGCCAGCACCCTCGAAGTCGAGATCCAGGTCGATGCGGTGGTGGTCAACTGGGGTGACGGCGGAACCGACACCTTCCCGCCGGACCCGGCAATCCTCGCCGGGTACCCCGATGGCGCGGCCACCCATGTCTACGAGGTGAAGACCCTGGACGGCACGGCCATCACGGTGGAGTATGACTGGACCGCCCGCTGGCGTCTCGCCGGTGGAGGCTGGCTGGGGCTGCCCGTGCCCAACACCACCACCACCGTGGGCTACCCGGTGGCCGAGGTGGTGTCCCGTTTCGACGACTGAGCTCGAGGCGTATGTTTCCCGGGCATGAGCCTCCTGGTCGGCACGGGCGCGGGGTTGTTCTCGGTCGGTGACCAAAGCGACGAGATCGTCGGCGGCACGCGGATCAATCACGTCGTCCGTGACGGCGACGGTTGGTGGGCGGTCGACGGCAAGCGCCGGGTGCATCACGACGGAGAGGTGATCGCCACCCTGCCCGACGGGGCCGCCGCCCTGTGTGTCCAACCCACACCGGAAACTGTCTGGGTCGGATCGAGCGAGGCGCGTCTGTTCGGAGTCGACGACCACGAGATCGCCGAGGACGAGTTCTTCGCCGAGGCGCCGGGGCGTGACTCCTGGTACACCCCATGGGGCGCCCCCGCCGACATTCGCTCGATGACCCTCGACGCAGACCACACCCTGTACGTGAACGTCCACGTCGGCGGCATCCTGCGGTACGACGACACCGGGCCGGTGCCCACCCTGGACATCTCGGCAGACGTCCACCAGGTGACGGCGCACCCGACCGAGAAGGGGGCGATATTCGCGGCCAGTGCCCGGGGGCTCGCCCTCTCGCACAACGGCCACGACTTCGACTTCCGCGCCGACGGACTCCACGCCGGTTATTGCCGGGCAGTGGCGGTGTCGGGCGACCGGCTCCTGGTCTCGGCATCGACGGGCCCGTCAACCAGCCGCGGTCGTGTCTACACGGGCGAGCTCTGGGACGGACCCTTGACCCCTGTCGGCGCCGGACTGCCCGATTGGTTCGGGGACAATGTCGACACCCATTGCCTCCTGCTCGACGACGGGGTCGCCCACATCGGGCATGACGACACCGTCTGGCGCTCCGAAGACTGGGGTGAGACATGGGCCGAGCTCGCCGGTGGCCTTCCCCGGATCACGAGCATCGCATAGGAGCTAACGTGCCTCGCTCGCATTAGATGAAGGTCTCCCGTTTGCTGGCATCGATCCTGATCGCCGTCCTCCTCGGGGCGGCGGGGATCGTCTGGGGCGGTGGCGCCGAGCAGGAACAGGTTTTCTCGCCTCCGGTGACCAACGCTCCCACCACGACCGAGCCCGAGTACTCGGCCATCGTCGAATCCGCGGTGGCCGCCACCCCCTTCGAGGCGGAGGAGGAAGAGCTCACCCAATCCGCGTTGAGCCATGCGACCTCGACCACCACGACGACCACGACCACCGTCGCCACGACCACGACGGCGGAGGCGACTACAACGGATGCGTCGGCGACGGCCTCCCGCTCCTCGTCCCCGGCCACCACCGAGGCTCCCTCTCCCCCCGACCCGCCCGCTACCGATGCCGGGTTCAACTCGGGTGCCGAGAGTGACTTCGCCGGGCGGATCAACTCGCATCGCGGGGGTGCGGGACTGGGTGCGCTCAGCCGGAGCGGATCGTTGGACTCCTATGCCCGCTCCTGGGCGAAGAAGATGGCCTCCGCAGGCGGGCTCTCCCACTCCAACATCGGGTCTCTCCTCGGATCGTGGAGCGCCGTGGCCGAGAACGTGGGCATGGGCGGCTCGGTATCCGGGATCTTCTCCGCCCTGGCGGGAAGCGGAGGGCACAACGCCAACATGCTCGGCGACTACACACACATGGGGATCGGGGCCTGGGTCGACGACAACGGCACGATCTGGACGGCGCACGTCTTCACCCGGTGATCTCCGGTTGGCGATGCCACCAATCCCGAAAAGACAATCTCTCCAGCAGCGTTGCCCGTGAGCTCTCCCGGGCGGGGAACCATGCGAGCTCCCGCCCCGACCCGTCCTCAGTGGCCGCCGATCTGGCATGGACCCCGCGCAGACCGGCGGCCGCGACGCCTGCACCCACCGGCTGGCAGGTCCCGTGGCGGACCGGTCGGCCGTTGGAGTGGCGCGGGTAGCTGTCGGGCAGACCGAGCGCTCTGAGCCCCGTTCCGGTGACCGCGTCGGCCACTTCCTGGGAACGGGGAAGGCTCGCCACCACCAGGTCGAATCCGACATCGAGGTCGTCCGGCTCCACCGGGGAACCCGACAACAACGCACTGATCTGGGCCCGGGCCGTGGTCAGATCCTCGTTGAGATACAACGTGGGGAACGAGCCGGGCGGGTTCCAACGGCCGCCGTGCTCGCGGGCGTAGCTCGGGTCGAGTGGATCGGCCCACGACGGATCGGCCACCCGGAGCCAGCTGTGACCGTCGGGGAGTGTCTCGATGACCGGGTTCACGGCTGCAGACGGCGCAGGTCGAATGTCGAGCGCACCAGCTCCTCGGCCTGCTGGTAGTCACCACTCTCGAGCAACTCGATGATGCTTCGCCCTCCCGCCTTGGGTGAGGATCGGCGGACCACGGCCGGGATTCGCTCCCGCTTCACATAGCGGTCGAGAGTGCCGGTGATGTTGTCGACCGCGGCAATGTCATCGGCCCGATCGGCAGGAGGGCCCGAAGCGAGCCACTTGGCGAAGGCCTGGCGGGACACACCGAAGATCCTGGCCGCAGCTGCGTTGGACAGATCCCACAGAGTCGTGAGGCGCTGCAGCGGCTCCACCCTCACTTCGCGGTCGAGCGCATCCACGAGGTCACGCAACCAGACCGGATCGGCCGACTCGATCAGCTCGCGAGCCAGTTCGTCGGGGGCGATCGAGATGTCCATGTCGGTATCATACCGCAACCTCATGTCAACCGCAACCATCTGTCAACCTCCTGACCAGCTCGACGCCATCGTGGCACCACGGTGTGACAGAATTTCCACTCGCCGAGGGCCAGGTCCGCCTGGAGTGACACACCGTTCAACAGTCCGGGCTCCGCCCGATCATTGAACGCAGAACCAGTTCCCCTCGGGATCGTGCATTTCGATCCAGATCTCTCCGGCAAGACCGGCCGCCTCCCGCTGGAAGGTGGCGCCCAACGACTCGAGCCGCCACCGTTCGTGTTCGAGACGCTGTCGTCTCTCCTCGTCGCTGATGTCAACGCTGCCGCCCCCGACCGAGTTGATATCGAGGTGGAGTCTCTGGGTCGGGGCGCCGCCGTCCCAACGCTCGAAGAGGATCCGCGGCCCGACACCGTCGGGATCGATCACGGCCCCGAAGTCATTGCGCCGCTCCGGGGGTATCTCCACCGCGTCGGCGAACTCCTCCCAGCTGGCGAATCCCGGCGGAGGCGGCTGCAGCACATACCCGAGCGCCCCGGCCCAGAACTCGGCGAGCAGGGCCGGATCCTCACTGGCATAGACGAGCTGGATGGCGTGGGCCATCGCGCGCACCCTACGCCGCCCAGATTCACCCCTGTCGCGCCCGGTCGACCCAGGATAAGATGAGGGCCCTGGGTCGAGCTGGGATGATCAGTTAGGAGCTGACATGCCTAAGCGAAACACCGGATTGGTGGTCGGGAAGGAGTTCCGTCCTCCCGAGGGGGCACAGCCGCTGGACTGGTGCTATCTGACCGTGGACCTCTCCGACGACGAGCGCATCTCGGTGCGGATCCGTCGCGATCAGGTCCCCCGTGCCGACGTCGGGGACATCGTCGTCTTCCGTCGCCCTCGCTCGCTGAGCCATGCTGTGCCCAAGGTGACCCGGCTGGGAAGCGACCCCAGCCTGCTGCCCCCGGTGGAGGGGGCGACACCCCGGGACTAGATCCGCGGTCGGCCCGCGCGGATTGGCGCGCCCTCCTATCTTCGCGCCATGACTCCCGACCAGCTCACCGAGATCCATGTCCCGTCGGACCCGAGGCTGTCCCCTGACGGCACCAGGGTCGCCTTCGTGGTGTCCACGCCCAACCTCGACGAGGACCGTTACGACACGTCCATCTGGGTCGAGAACGAGCAGTTCACCGCGGGCCCAGGTGACAGCGCGCCCCGCTGGTCGAGGCGAGGCACACATCTCGCATTCCTACGCAGCGTGGACGGCAAGCCGGCTCAGGTGGCGGTCATCCCCACAAACGGTGGCGAGGCCCGCATCGTCTCCGACTTCGAGCTGGGCGTGGAGGCACTGGAGTGGTCGCCTGCGGGCGACCGAATCGCCGTCGTCGCCGTGACCTATACGGACGAGTGGGCGGGTCTCGACGATGAGGAGCGGGACCGCCGGCCGCGACGGCTGACCAGGGTCCCCTACCGCTTCGACAACAAGGGTTGGATCCACGATCGCCGGCGTCACATCTGGGTCGTCGACCCCGATGGCGCGGAGGAGCCGAGGTGTCTCACCCCCGGTGACTTCGACGAGGAGGCGCCGGCGTGGTCACCGCAGGGAGACAGGATCGCGTTCGTGTCCGACCGTGACCCGAAACAGGGTCTGGTACCGGGGAACGACGTGTGGGAAGTAGAGGTCGACTCCGGTGAGCTCGCCCAGGTCACGGAGCGGGGCTTCTGGTCCGCCGTCTCGTATCGACCCGACGGTGCGCTCCATCTTCTCGGTAACAACAGTCCCAGATATCCGGAGAACTCCTACCTGCACCGGCGGGAGGACGACCGCACCTTGCGCGAGTTGACCGGCCACCTCGATCGGAGCTCGATATCGCTCGCCGCCGGCCAGGCTGCCATCCGCTGGGATGGGAAAGACGCCGTGATCTCGGTGGAGGACGGCGGACGTGTCGGGCTGGTCAAGGTGACAGCCGAGGGCATCGTCGACCCGCTGGTGGAGAGCGAAGGGGTGGTCACCGGTTTCGACACCGTCGATCAGCGGCTCGTCTACACCGCGACGACATGGGACTCTCCCGGCGAGGTGATCTCCGACGGCACCCGGCTCACCAGTCTCAACGACTCAGACCTCGGTCTCGTCGGGCCCGACCACTTCCGGGTGGACTCAGAAGGCCACGAGGTCGACGTCTGGGTGTATCTCCCACCGGGCGACGCTGAGGTACCGCTCCTCCTCAACATCCACGGCGGCCCGGCTTCGCAGTACGGGTTCGGGTTCTTCGATGAGTTTCAGGTGTTTGCGGGTGCCGGATACGGGGTGGTTGCCTGCAATCCCAGGGGGTCATCGGGCCGGGGCAGCGAATTCGTCCGAGCGGTCACCGGCGAGGGCTGGGGTGTCGTCGACCACGCCGACATCTCCGCCGCGGTCGAGGCCGCTCTCGCCCGCCACCCTCGTCTCGACGCCGAGCGCATGGGCGTGATGGGCGGTTCGTATGGCGGGTTCATGACCGCCTGGCTGATCGGAAAGGAGGACCGTTGGAAGTCAGCCGTCGTCGAGCGTGCCCTCATCTCATGGACCAGCTTCAGCGGCACGTCCGACATAGGCGGCTCGTTTGCAGGGAACTACATCGACGTCTCGTACCCGGAGTGGTGGGACACCCTTTGGGAAGCCAGCCCTATCGCCATCGCCGAGAACGCGACCACACCCACACTCGTGCTTCATTCCGAGAACGACTTCCGATGCCCGATCGAACAGGCCGAGCAGTACTTCATGGCGCTGCTGCGCAACGGGACCGAGGCCGAGTTGCTCCGCTTTCCCTCCGAGGGCCACGAGATGAGCCGGTCGGGCAAACCCCGTCATCGCAAGGAGCGCTTCGAAGCCATCCTCGACTGGCACGCCCGGCATCTGTGATGGCGGGCCACTCGGTGACTTGCCACGCTTTCGATCGCTTCTGGAGCAAGACTGGCCCCGACCAGGAGGACGTATTGCGACGGATGAGGAATCGGTGGCGAAAGCGGGATTGTCCCCACGAGCACATGTTGATGGTCACCTCGGTCGGGGTGAGACGCAGCATCTGTGAGACCTGTGGCCACATCTCGTTCCAGATGACACAGCCGGAGGCACGGACCGCCAGGGGAAGAGCGGACCTCCCCAAGGCGGCCGGTCTCTGAGAGCTCAGGCCACTACGACGGTCTTGGCGTTGAGGAACTCCCGCATGCCGAGATCGGAGAGCTCACGGCCATAGCCGCTCATCTTGATCCCGCCGAAGGGGAGCCGGGGATCTGAGGCGACAAAGGCGTTGACGAAGCAGGCGCCTGCCTGAATTCGATCGCGGGCCACCTCCTCCCCCAGCTCCAGGTCGGATGTGAATATCGCGGCCCCGAGTCCGAACTCGGTGTCGTTGGCGATGCGGACCGCATCGTCGAGGTCCGCTGCGGTGATCACCGCGGCCACCGGGCCGAATGTCTCCTCGTGGTAGACGGCCATCCCCTCGGCGACGTCGGCGAGGAGTGTCGCCGGGTAGAAGGCACCGTTCCCCTCAGGAACCTCCCCGCCCCTCACCAGAGTGGCCCCGGCGTCGATCGAGCGCACGACCTGATCGTGGAGGTCGTCGCGGAGATCGATGCGCGCCATCGGCCCCAGAGTGGTGGCCGGGTCGTGGGGGTCTCCCATCACCGCCTTGCCCAGGGCCTCGTCGAGGAGACCGGTGAACTCCTCGACAACCGACTCTTCGACGATGAAACGCTTGGCGCAGATACAAGACTGGCCGGCGTTGATCAACCGAGACGCCGCGCAGGTCTCCGCCGCGGCGGCGAGGTCGGCGTCGGCGAGGACGATGTAGGGATCGGACCCGCCAAGCTCCAGGACGGTCTTCTTCAGGAGAGAGCCCGCCTTGGCGGCGACGGCGCGACCCGCCGGATCGGATCCGGTGAGAGTCGCCGCCACCACCTCGGGGTGCTCCAGGACCTCGTCGACCCGGCCCGAGGGGAGTACCAGGGTGCGGAAGAGCCCGTCGGGAAATCCAGCCTCGACGGCGAGACGGTCGATCCAGAGGGCACTCCCGGTCACGTTGGAGGCGTGCTTGAGCAGACCACCGTTACCGGCCATCAGGGCCGGAGCCAGAAATCGGAAGACCTGCCAGACCGGGAAGTTCCAGGGCATTACGGCAAGCACAACGCCGAGAGGGCGATAGGCGAGATACGACCTGGTCCGGTCGGCCGAGATCTGCTCGTCGGCGAGGATGCGCTCGGAGTTCTCGGCGTAGTGGCGACAGACCCAGGCGCACTTGTCCACCTCGCCACGCCCCTGGGCCAGCGGCTTGCCCATCTCGTCGGCCATCAACTCCGCCAGCTGCTCGCGATAACCCTCGAGAAGCCCGGCCAGCTTCTCCATCGGCGCGGAACGTTCCGCGATCGGGACCTGGGCCCACTCCCGCTGCAGGGCGGCGGCGGTCTCGATGTGCGACCTGACCTCGTCGGGAGGGGTCTCCTCATAGCTGGCGAGCAGCCGGCCGTCGGTGGGGCTGATGGATTGGATCATGGCCCCATTATGGCCCGCGACCCGGGCATCGCCCCAAGGGGAGGCCTACATTCGACCGATGCCACCCTCGGTCGAGTCGATCCATGTCTCCCCGTTCTTCACCAAGGAGCATCTCGCCCGGCTCGTCTCCAGATTCGTCGCGGTGCCCTCGGTCAACGGCGTCCATGCCGAGCGTGATCTGGCCATGCTCATCGCCGGGCTTCTCGGAGACACCGGTCTGGAGACCACACTGGTCGGCGATGAGGCTCGCCCCAGCCTCGCCGCCGTTCTCGGCACAGGCGATGGCGGCGTGTTGCTCAACGGCCATCTCGACACCGTCCCGGTCGACGACACCGACCAATGGGAGCACGATCCTTTCGCCGGTGTCATCGCAGACGGGGCGGTCCACGGAAGGGGGGCCTGTGACATGAAGGGCGGTCTCGCCATTCAGGTGGCAGTGGCCCAATGGGCCGCGGCGGACCCGGCCGGGCACCGCCTGGTCCTCCATTTCGCCATGGGGGAGGAACGCGGCGAGCCGGGCACCGAGGATCTGATCGCGGCGGGATGGGTGGCGCCCGAGGGGATCGTGCTCGAGCCGACCGATCGAGAGATCGGTGTCGCCCAACGCGGGCTCATCACCCTGCGAGTGGTGGTCGAGGGCCGCTCCGGGCATGCCTCCCGGCCCGACTTGACCATCAACCCGATCGACCGGCTTCCCGAGATCCTCGCCGTCATCACCGGTCTCGACTCTGAACCCGAGCTCCATCATCCCTTGTTGGGGGCGCCGGCGTGGACGGTCACCGGCATCCACGCCGGGGTGATCCCCTCGATGGTCCCCGGAGAGCTGGACGTGCTCGTCGACCGGCGGATGGTCCCGGGGGAGACGGTCGACGCCGTGGTCGAGACCCTGCGCCGTGCAGTGACCGGGGCCATGACCGACGCGCGGGTCACTATCTCCGTCGTCGAGGAGGAAGGCATCTACCAGCCGGCGGAGATCGATGCCGAGGGCAGCAGCGCGCGGCGCATGGCCGAGGCGGTGCAGCGTTTTGGCATCGAGCCGGTGATGGTCGGCACCCCGTATTCGAGCGATGTCCGCCATCTGATCAACACCGCGGGTGTGAGCGCCCTCACCTTCGGGCCGGGGAAGTACGCCGACATGCACGCCCGGGACGAGTCGATCGACATCGACGAACTGGTGCAGGCGGCGCGATCGGTCGCAGCATTCTGCGCCATGACCTGGGAGAGTGAGCGAGGGAACGGGCCTCAGCGGGCGTAGGAGCGCACCGTGTCGATGGTGTCGGCGTCCTCGGGCCCCTTGTCGGCTCGATAGCCCTTCACCCGGGCGAATCGCAACGCCACGCCGCCCGGGTATCGGGTGCTTCGCTGCACCCCGTCGAATGCGATCTCGTAGACCACCTCGGGTCTGAGGTTGACGATGTGACCCTGGCGACTCTCTTCCAGATCGAGGAAGACCTTGGTCTGCCACTCCAGCATCTCGTCGGTGAGGCCCTTGAATGTCTTGCCCAGCATGACCAGACCGCCGTCGGGGCCTCGAGCTCCGAGATGGAGGTTTGACAGCCAGCCCTGCCTTCTCCCCGACCCCCATTCGGCGGCGAGGACCACCAGGTCGAGGGTGTGGACCGGTTTCACCTTGAGCCACCCCGAGCCGCGACGTCCTGCCTCATAGGGCTGGGACAGGTCCTTGACCACCACTCCTTCGAAGCCTGCTGCCACCGTCATGTCGAAGAAACCCTCAGCCCGGGCCGGGTCGTCGGTGATCACCGAACCCACCACTGAGGCCGGGGGAACTGCCCGCTGCAGGGCCGCTCGCCGGGTCGACAGCGGCTCATCGATCAGATCGACCCCGTCGAGATGCAGGATGTCGAAGTAGAAGCCGCTCAGAGGCCACACCGAGTCCCCACCGGGACGGCTCATGGTTTCCTGGAAGGCGTACGGAACACCTTCGCCGCTCATCCAGAGACCCTCGCCGTCGAGGATGAACTGCCGAGCGGGAAAAGTCCGGGCCGCCTGCACCACCGTGGACATCTCCGCGGTGATCTCTCGCAGGTTCCTGGTGTACACCGCGACCCGCTCGCCGCGACGGTGCACCTGGATTCTGAGCCCGTCCAACTTCTGCTCTACCACCGCCTTCCCCAGGCCGGCCACGGCGCCGGCCGCGGTCTCCGCGGTCTTAGCCAACATCGGCTGGAGCGGGGTGAACAGGCTGAGAGCGGACTCGCCGAGCATCCCAGCACCGTCGCCCAATGCCCGCGCCGCCACCTCGACCAGGTCTCCCTCGAGCATCGCAGCCCGACGAACCCGTTCCGCCGGGACCTCCAGAGCGGCGGCGACCGCGTCCGCCATCACCCCTTCCAGGGCACCCTGGCGGAGATTGCGCAGGATCAGACCGCGGAGGAACTCCTGCTCGTCCTCCGTCGCCCGGCCGAAGAGACCGGTGAGGAGCTCGTCCTTGCGCTTCTTCGATCCCGGACCGGAGGTAGAGGAGATCTCCTCTAGGACCCGATCGACCTCGAGGATCTCCAGGTTCGCTGCGACGGCCGGCTCGACCCCGACGCCATGAACCGTGGCATACCCGACACCCAGGGTCTGTTGGGTGGGCCGCCCGGCGAGATAGGAAACCGCCACACGCGCCTCCTGGCGTTCGAGACGGCGCAAGGTGGCGGCGAGCAGTTCGGTCTTCTCGGTTCGCGACCTGGTGGCGGTCACGGCTGCGGAGACAGCGACGATCTCGGCGAGCACCATGCCCAGAACCGTAACTCCGGGCGGGCGCTGCTCAGTTGCCGAGTCGGCCGTCGGCGAGGTCGGCAAACAGTTCGTCGACCGAGCTGGAGAGGAATACCACCGAGGCGCCTCCTGCGCTGCCGGTGCTCCCCGAGGCGACCACGTTGCTGACCGAGCCGAGGTCGGCGCTGATCGCCATCGCCGAGAAGGTGAGCAGCTCCTCGGGGGTGAGATCGGTGATCAGATGCGGTGCCGACTTCTCGATGAGGGTGGGCAGGGCCATGTAGCCCATCGCTTGCACCGTCTTGGCAGCACCGATGATCACCTTGCCCTGATGCTCTGAGCGGGTGAAATCGCCGCGGGGGACGGTTTTCCTCGCACGGGAGAACCCGAGGGCCTGGGCTCCGTTGAGGACCTGCTCCCCGGCACTCAGGGCCACATGGGCCCAGCGGTCATTGATGGCGAACGGCACGTCGACCAGCACCCCGCCCAGCACGTCGCCGACCAGGGCCTGGAAGCCGGAGAACCCGGTGAGGAGGTAACCCTCGAACTCGAGACCGGTGAGCTGGGTGAACGTGGCCATCATCGTGGCCGGGCCGCCGAGCGAGAGCGCGGAAGTCACCTTACGCCGCCCCACCCCCGGTATCGGGATGTACGAGTCGCGGGGTAGGCCCACCACCGCACCGCCGCCCGCACCGTCCAGCCCGACGAAGTGGATGCTGTCGTTGCGTGTCGCCGCAACGTTCTGGCCAGGCCTGGCATCGGAGCCGACGACCGCGATGTGGCGGGGGCCGGAGCCGAAGTAGGCGGGCACCTCCAGGGATGGCCACTCGCCACCCACGATCCGCCATGGGCCGCCGTCCGCTACCAGGAGGAAGATGTCGGGCCCCATTTCCACCGCCGCCACCTGCGCATCCTTGAAGACGCCGACTGCAGCCGTTCCCTGGCGTGGAGTCTCGACTTCCCGGGGTGTGATCGCGGCGAGCACCGGCTCGGGGACGGCTGGAGCCTCCGTCGACGCTCCCGAGGCGTACGCGTAGAAGCCATCGATCACCCGGGTCAGCAAGTCGGTTGAGCCCTCGATATCGAGTGGTGGGATGGTCGTGGTCGTTGTGGGTGGCACGGTGGTCGTCGTCGTGCTGCTCGTCGACGTCGTTGTCGTGGGCACGGTGGTGGGCACGACCTCCGCCTGGCTGCAGGCGGCCAACAAGAGGACGAAGGCGATAAGGAGCGCGGTGGTGCGTCGGAAGGTCATGGAGACTCGGGTTGGTGGATGGTTGGGACGGTCGGCGGGCACGGTAGGGCCGGCCACGTCGCTATCGGTAACAATCAGGAGCGAAATCGATCGAACGGCTCCAGGGTCACACCCGCCTCCTCCAGGGAGGTGTCGACCATATCGGCGATGGGGCCGATGGCAAGGGGGTCGAGCCGGCCCCACGGCTCGGAGGTGAAACGCTTCGGCGCCTCCGCCATGGCGACGCCGTTGGGATCGACCTGGTCCAACTCTTCCCAGGTCAGCGGGACCGCCACCGGGGCGCCGGGTCGGGGGCGCAGCGACCAGGGAACCACCGAAGTGGAATAGGGGGCGTTGCGAAGCCAGTCGACGAACACCCGGTCGCCCCGGTCCCTCTTGCGGAAGGCGAGGGTCATCAGGTCGGGATTGGCTTCCGAGGCCAGTGCAGCGGTTCCCCGTGCCACACCTGCGACGGTCCCGGCGTCCGCCGAGGAGTCGAGGCGAGCCCGCAGGTGATAGCCGTTGGATCCCGATGTCATCAACGCCGTGTCGATCCCAAAGCCGGAGAGGATCGAGTGCAACTCCCGGGCCGCCTCCCTGACCAGGTCGAATCGGCCCGGAGGGGGGTCGAGGTCCCAGATCACCCAGTCGGGATGCCATTCATCCTCGATCGTCGAGGGTGGGGCGTGAAATGTGATCACCCCGAGGTTGGCGAACTCGGCGATCGCCCCGGCATCGTCGACCACCGGGTAGACGGTGGTCCCTCCATCCTCTTTGGCCACCTCGTGGCGTCGGATCAGGTCGTCGGAGAAGTGCTCGGGTGCGTTCTTCTGCATGAACCCCTTCTCACCGGTGCCCCTCGGGTATCGCTCCACGGTGAGGGCGCGGCCGGCGAGAAAGGGAAGCATCAGCGGCGCAGCCGCCTCGTAGTAGGCAACCACCTCTCCTTTGGTGATCCCATCGTCGGGGAAGACGATCCGGTCGGCGTTGCTGACCTCCACCAGCTGAGCTTACGGTCGCCTCCTGGCTCCACTGGCTGCTTCGTGCGACCCCGTCGCAGGCGTCTGCCCGTCACCGGTGAGCTCGAGGTCGGCGATCAGTGCGAAATGGTCGCTGCCCTCCACCGGCTCCACGAAAACTGCGGTGGCGGCCAATCCGCGCGCGAAGACGTGATCGATGCGCAGCATCCGGGGCCAGCCCGGGCGCCATCCCCAGGTGCGCTCCGGTTTCTCACCACGAGATTCGGCATGAGCTGCGATCACATCGCGGAGACGGCCCGCCATCGCTTTGTACACCGGCCATGCCGGGGATGCGTTGAAGTCGCCGGCAACGGCGAGCGGCCCGGAGACGGGGCCCATCCACTCGAAGAGCGCCTCGAGCTGGTGGCGGCGAGCACGCGCCGATACCCACCACGGGAAGTTGATGGGGTTGAGGAAATGCACCCCCGCCACCCACAGCGAGCGATCCCCAACTTCGAGACGCGCCCAACTGCCACTACGTCTTGGCATATCGAGATCACCGAACTCTGCGTCGAACCGGGTGAAGATGCCTCGTCCGGTGAGGTCGACCGACGGGAAGTAGTGGTGTCGCGGGAAGTGTGACTCGAGCATCTCGGCCGCCTCGTGCGCCAGCTCCTGGATGACGACGACGTCGGGTGAGAATCTGCTCACCAGTGCATCGAACGCGGACACATCGCATCTCTCGCTGAGCAGGTTGGCGGTGAGGAGACGAAAAGCCGGGGGCATGGGAACCGGACACGGTAACGACGGTGCCATGCGTGTGTAAATGAAGGGACGGAGGCCCTTCATTTGCACACGCTTTGGATCCAGCTCGAGCGTTCCGTGGCCTTATGGTGCGCCCATGTCGGTCTTCAATGAGTATGGGCAACCGGTCGGTCCTCCACTCGACTGGTCACCTCCACCTTTTCCCCCGATGCGAGACCTGACCGGGTCCCACGTCGCATTGCGCCCCCTCGATGTCTCCAGGGACGCTCCTCGTCTCCACGACGTCTTCACCGGGGCCCCGGAGTCGTTGTGGACCTACATGAGCTCCGGTCCGTTCTCCGATGAGCGAGATCTCGCAGCCATGCTCGCCGGGATGGTCCGGGCCCCCGATCGGCTCCCCTATGTCATCGAAGTCGACGACAGGGCCCTGGGCATTGCCTCTTATCTGCGGATCGTGCCTGATGACGGTGTCATCGAGATCGGATCCATCACCCTCTCCCCCGCCTTACAGCGAACCATCGCAGCCACCGAGGCGATCTATCTGATGATTCGCAACGTGTTCCAGCTCGGCTACCGGCGGTGCGAATGGAAGTGCGACGACTTGAACGAGCCGTCCCGCACTGCGGCGGTCCGTCTCGGTTTCGCCTACGAGGGCACGTTCCGTCAGGCCACCCATTACAAGGGGAGGAACCGCGACACCGCTTGGTATGCGATGCTCGATCGGGAATGGCCGGCGCTGGACCAGGTGTTCCAAGAGTGGCTGGCCCCGGCCAACTTCGACTCCGAGGGCGGACAGCTGAGAAGTCTGAGAGAGATCAGGGAGGCGACATGACGCTTGGGCTCGGCCTGTTGAGTGCCCAGCTCCGACCCGGAGAGCGAGACTGGGAGCGGGCGTACGAGGAGACGATCCGCCTCGCGGTGGACGCGGAGCGACTCGGGTTTGGGTCGGTGTGGGCCACCGAGCACCACTTCGTCGACGACGGCTACATGCCTTCGCTGGCGGTGGTGAGTGCCGCCATCGCCGCCGCAACCGACGAGATCGAGATCGGGACCGGTGTCCTGCTCGCCCCCCTCCACCACCCGCTACGACTCGCCGAGGATGCCGCCACTGTCAGCCTGCTCAGCAAGGGGCGGTTCCTGCTCGGGCTGGGCCTTGGGTGGAACACGGTCGAGTTCGAAGCTCTCGGTGCGGACATCCACGTTCGGGGGGCTGCGATGGAGGAGATCCTCGAGATCCTTCCCCAGGCCTGGTCGGGTGAGCCCTTCCGCCATCAAGGCAAGGTCTACGACCTGCCCGAGCTGGCGGTACGACCTGCGCCTTCCTCCCGCATCCCGATCCTGATCGGCGGAGGTGCCGAGGCGGCGGTGCGGAGGGCGGCTCGGCTGGCCGACGGGATCTTCGCAAATGTGCCCGTGGAGCAGCTTCTCCAGCAGATGGAGTGGGTCGTCGACGAGTGTGAGCGAGTGGGACGGGACCCGGCTGAGCTCCGCATCATCCATTACTCGGTGATGCTTCCCGGCAAGTCGGTCGAGGACGCGGTCGATCGGTACACCACACATCTCTGGCAGATGACGTGGAAGTACAGCGACATGGAGGTTTCGGCAACGCGCACCGGGCCTCCTCCGGAAGCCCCACCGTTCGACGCGACCAAGAGGGAGCGTCTGTTCGGTCGGGCCACGGTTGCCGGCACCGCCGAGCAGATCCTCGAGTA
Organism: Acidimicrobiia bacterium; assembly: GCA_035249605.1. Lineage (GTDB taxonomy): Bacteria > Actinomycetota > Acidimicrobiia > Spongiisociales > ZC4RG35 > JANQRA01. The sequence goes on along the minus strand of DATFGI010000012.1, from coordinate 6,755 downwards.
TCTGGGCGAGATCCGCGAGGCGGCCCCGCTGCCGGTCGAGTTCGCCGCTCGCAGCTACTTTCACACCCTCGAATACCAAGCTCAGGTCGAATTGATCCAACAACTCGCCGAAGAGGTGGCGCCTCACATCTGAGGAGTGTGGCCACCCTCCCCACAAGACCTCGCCCGCCTTCCCGGCTGGCGGTTCGACCGGATCGCTCGCCCCGACTTTCGTCGGCAATGGAGCCGATAATCTGTCCATGTGCCGTCGAGTTCGATAGGGGCACCGGAGCGAATTCGTTGGGGCGTCGACTTGCTCGAGGTCCGACCCGACGATCAGGTCCTCGAGATCGGCGGAGGAGCCGGGGTTGCCGGCGCTCTCGTCGGCCGGCTTCTCGGCGATAGGGGTCGGCTGGACTTCGTGGAGCGTTCCCCAACAGCGATCAGGCGAACCGAGGAACCAACGTCGAAGCTATCCGAACCGGACGTCTCGTAGTAGAGGAGACGGACCTGGCTCGCTTCGACAAGGTGCTCGCCATCAACGTCAACCTGTTCTGGACCGATGACCTGACGTTGAAATGGGCATCGTCCGCCGAGCGTTACGACCGGGTGGAAGTCTCCAATTGATCTACGAGACGCCCTCTCCTGAGAAGGCGACGAGGGCAGGTCAGGCGGTGGCTGCGAACCTGGATCGACACCGCTTCCGAGTCGGAGTCGAACGCGCCAACCCCAGATTGATAGCTGTGATCGGTGACATCGACTCGCCGACAGGTGTAGAGCCTCGAGAGGTGGCGCCTCACAGCTGAGCGAGGCCGGCCATCGTTCGAGCCTCCAGGATGTCCATCGCGGTGACTACGAATGCGAGGCCCCACAGCGCGGCCGCCGCCGGGATCTGGGATACCAAAGGCGTCGCGGCGAGGGCCACAATGGCAACCACCGACCTGGGCACGACTGCGGCGGATATCCCGGCCCGCCACGCCGCCGCGGCCAGCCCACCAACGAACAGGGCCGCGCCAACGGTGAGCGCCCCGGCGGCACCAGTCTCGAGGGCGGCGTCAGGGTGGGCGATGGCCTCCTCGAAGGCCACGGCCATGGAGATGACGCCGGCGACAACGGCGGCATGCCAGAAGGAGAAGACATCGCGTGCGAAGCCACCTCGCTCGATTGCGCCCTGTGAGTCCATCCGCTCCTCGAATCGTCCATGCAACGTTCCGAAGTAGGTCCACCAAAGTGCGCATGTGGCAATGACGGCTCCGGCGGTGGTCAAGGCGAACGTGAGGTTCCTCTCGCTGGCCGAGGACGCCACCCCGGCAGCGATCAAGGACTCGCCGAGAGCGATGATGACGATGAGCCCATGTCTTTCGGTGAAATGGCCCGGCTGCAGGACCCAGACCCGTCGACCAGCCAGCCTGGCAGTGGCGAAGTCAGCCAACAACGCGGCCAGCCAGAACCAGACCCTCGGGCCCGGTTGGGCGAGCCCGCCGATCAACACCAGGGCGAGACCGATCAAGGAGAAGGTCCCCCATGAAGAGATGGAGGAGCGCTGGTCGGCGCCGATCACCCAAGCCTGCAAGGCGAGGCCGACCAGTCGAACGAGCACATAACTGATCGCGAACCAAGCTCCGGCCGTGGAAAGGGCGTCCGGAACGGCTTGGGCGAGAAAGAATGCAAGCCCGGTCGCGAGAAGCGTCGGGAGCCGGACGAGCACGTGCTCGGTGTCCGCCAGGTTGAGCGTCCAGGTGAACTGGGTCCAAGCCCACCACACCAGCCAGAAGAGGAGAAGGGCGCGTCCGACACCCCCCCAGGTCAGGTTGTGGAGCACGAACGCGGTGAGCTGGGTCACCGCGTAGACGAAGACCAAGTCGAAGAAGAGCTCGACGAAGGTCGCTCCTTGAATCTTGGTCGCCCTGACTGGAGAGAGTCGTGGGTCCGTCACTGCCGGCAGGCTAGAACCCCGTCAGCCGCTCCCCTTGCGGTGGGTCTACGCTGCCCTCATGGCCCAACGCGTGATCCAGGATCGATTGGGCGCATTTCTCGATGAGCGGGGTTGGGAGGTCATCCGTGACTTCGCCGCCCTCCTCGCCATCCCCAACGTCACCGGCTCGGTGGAGGATCTGCGGTCCAATGCCGCCGAGATCGTCCGCCGTTTCGAACAACGCGGCGCCACGATGGAGGTGGTGGAGCTCGACGGGGCGAGCCCGGTCGTGGTGGGCAGGTTGCCGGCCGACAGCCCGACCGCCACCGTCGGTGTCTACGTCCACTACGACGGCCAGCCCGTCGATCCCGAGCAGTGGGCCTATCCAGCCTTCTCACCGACACTCACCACGAAAGCCCTTCACGACGGTGGTGAGGTGATCGACCTGCCCGGGCCGGAGGACACCGTCGACCCGGAGTGGCGGCTCTATGCCCGTGGTGCCTCCGACGACAAGACACCGCTGGGAGCGATCACCGCCGCGCTGGACGCCCTCGCCATCACCGGGGTGAGGCCGCGGGTCGAGCTGGTGTTCCTCTTCGAAGGGGAGGAGGAGTCGGGCAGTCCCAACCTCGAGCGTTACATGAGCGAGCTCGCGCCTCGCCTGACGGCGGACGCCTGGCTGCTGTGCGACGGCCCGGTCCACCAGAGCCGCGCTCCCCAGGTTGCGTTTGGCGCCCGTGGCTACAGCGGATTCGATCTCACCTTCTACGGTCCGGAGCGAGAGGTGCACTCCGGGCATTACGGCAATTGGGTGCCGAACCCGGCCTTCGAGCTGGCGCGTTTCCTCGCCTCGTGCAAGGACGATCGGGGTCGGGTCACCATCGAGGGGTTCTACGACGACACCATCCCCATCACCGACGCCGACCGTGCGGCCATCGGCGCCCTCCCCAACGTCGACGACCGTCTCCGCGACGAGCTCGGCTATGCCGCTCCCGAGATGGAAGGCTCCAGCTACTCCGAGCGTCTCATGCTGCCCAGCTTCAACGTGCGCGGGATCAGGGCGGCGGACGTGGGCGCGGCCGCACGCAACGTGATCCCCTCCGATGCCACCGTCTCTGTCGACATGAGACTTGCAGCCGGGGATGACCCGATGGCGATGGTGGACCGGGTCCAGAGGCATCTGGAGCGGGCCGGATACGTGGTGCTCGACAGGGAGCCAACCCCACAGGAGCGGCGGGCGCACCGCAGACTCGCCCGTCTCGACAAGGCCACCGCATACCGCGCCTCGCGCATCCCCATGGGTTCTGCCCTGGCCACCGCCCTGCTCGAGGTCTGCCGGGACGCTACCGGCGAGGACGTGGTGGCCCTGCCCACCTTCGGTGGCTCCGTTCCCCTCTATCTCTTCGAGGACATCCTCGATGCCCCGGTTGCGATCCTCCCGATCGCCAATCACGACAACAACCAGCACGCCGCCAACGAGAATGTGCGGGTGGCCAACCTGTTCTACGGCATCAGGCTCTGGGCCACGCTGCTCACCAGCGACCTCTCCGGTTTGCGAGCCACCCCGACCGGGGACATGCTGTCATCAGACACAACCGATCCGGAGGGCAAATGACATCCGACGGCGAGAGCGACGCGGAACGAGCCGAACGGCACGAGCGGGAGCGCAAGGAAGCCGGCGAGAGACACGAGCGGGAGCGCAGGGAAGAGAGCGAGCGCTACGAGAAGGAGCGTCTCGAAGAGCGAAAACGCCGGGAGCAGGAATCCTCCTGACAACCGGCCAGCAGTGACTTCACGCTGGGAAAACCTGCGTTCAATACGCTCAGATTCGGAATACACTCCGGCTCAGATCCGTTGCCAGGGTCCCATCTCCGTAAGGAAACCAACCGCATGCCGAACACATCTCAGCTGACACTGCCGGTGCTCCCCCTCCACAACGGGGTGGTGTTCCCCAACATGGCAGTGACCATCCAGGTCGCCACCGATGAGGGCAGGGTCGCTCTCGAGGCAGCCGCCAAGACCGGCGGCCGCATCCTCATCGTCCCCCGCAACAAGGGCAGTTACGCCTCGGTGGGGACCATCGCCACAGTGCAGAACGACGAGGACGGCAATGTCGTCGTCTCGGGTGAGTCACGAGCCCGCGTCGGGGCCGGCTCCGTCGACGAGAACGGAGCGCTGTGGGTCGAGGCCGAGGAGTCACCAGAGGTAGACCTCATCGACGAGGAGCTCAACGAGCTGGTCTCCGAGTACCGCGCTGTTGTCAGCGCGGTGTTGGAGAACCGCGGGCTCGGGCGGGTTGCCGAGCGTCTCCTCGACATGGACAACCCCTCCCAGCTGGCCGATCTCGCCGCCTACTCACCCGACCTCTCTCTCGACCAGAAGGTGGAGTTGTTGGAGGCGCTCGACATCAGACATCGTCTCGGTCTCCTCCTCGAGTGGATGCGTGAGGTCCTCGCCGACCAGGAGCTGCGACGCAAGGTCCGCGACGACGCCAGCGAGAGCATCGCCAAGAGCCAGAAGGAGTACATCCTCCGCCAGCAGCTGGAGGCCATCAAGAAGGAGCTCGGTGAGGAAGGCGACGTCACCTCCGAGTACCGGGCCAAGCTGGAGCAGCGTGATCTCCCCGAGAAGGTCTTCGAGGCGATCACCAAGGAGATCGACCGACTCGAGCGGATGAGCGAGCAGTCACCGGAGCATTCGTGGATCCGCACCTGGCTCGACACCATGTTCGAGCTTCCCTGGGGCCATGTCTCCGACGACCGCCTCGACCTCGACGAGGCCTGGACGGTGCTCGACGCCGACCACACGGGACTCCATGACGTCAAGGAGCGCATCGTCGAGCACCTCGCCGTCCGCAAGCTGCGCAGTGAGCGCGGGCTTGCCGACGAGGCGGTGGAGAGCGGTGGCGCCATCCTCCTCTTGGTCGGTCCCCCCGGTGTGGGAAAGACCTCGCTCGGCGAGTCGGTGGCGCGTGCTCTGGGTCGCAAGTTCGTCAGGGTCGCCCTCGGCGGCATCCGTGACGAGGCCGAGATCCGGGGACACCGGCGCACTTACGTCGGGGCCCGGCCCGGCCGTATCGCACGCGCTCTCACCGAGGCCGAGACCATGAACCCGGTGTTCCTGCTCGACGAGATGGACAAGGTGGGCAGCGACTGGCGGGGCGACCCGTCCTCGGCGTTGCTCGAGGTGCTCGACCCGGCACAGAACCACACGTTCCGGGACCATTACCTGGAGGTCGACCTCGATTTGAGCGATGTGTTGTTCATCGCCACGGCCAACGTGGTCGAGACCATCCCCGGACCGCTCCTCGACCGGACCGAGGTGATCCGGCTCGACGGCTATACCGATCGGGAGAAGGTCGAGATCGCCCGTGACCATCTGCTCCCCCGCCAGATCCGCGCCGCCGGGCTGGAGCCCGAGGAGCTGCAGGTCACCGAGGACGCCCTCGCCGCCATCGTCGACCGGTACACCCGGGAGGCCGGAGTCAGGAACCTGGAGCGAGAGCTGGGCAAGTTGGCCCGCAAGGTCACCACCAAGATCGCTCGGGAGACCGATGACACCGAGGTGGTGGTCGACGAGCCCGATGTCCGCGAGTATCTGGGCAAGCCTCGGGTCTGGAAGGACGAGGCGTCGGATCGCACCGATGTCCCTGGCGTGGCCACCGGTCTCGCCGTCACCGGCGCGGGCGGCGACGTCCTGTTCATCGAGGCCACCGCCATGGAGGGCGAGCGCGGGCTCACACTCACCGGCCAGCTCGGCGATGTCATGAAGGAATCGGCACAGATCGCGCTGTCTTACGTCGAGGCTCACGCCGAGGAGCTCGGTGTCGACCCCTCCCGTCTCGACAAGGGTCGGTACCACGTGCACGTGCCGGCGGGCGCCATCCCCAAGGACGGGCCGTCGGCAGGTGTCGCCATGCTCACCGCGCTGGTCTCGCTCCTGTCGGGTCGCAAAGTGAAGGCAACCGTGGGCATGACCGGTGAGATCACCCTGCAGGGCAAGGTGCTTCCCATCGGCGGTGTGAAACAGAAGGTGCTGGCGGCGCATCGTGCCGGCCTCACCGACATCGTCATCCCCCGCCGCAACGAGGCCGACCTCGACGATGTCCCCGAGCAGGTCCGCCAGGAGATGACCTTCCACATCGCCGACACCGCCGCCGACGTGCTGTCGGTCGCCTTGACCTGACCCGATCGGCGAACCCGGGGTTGCTCACGCCGGATCCGGCGCAGGGAACCCGGGGTTGCTCACGCCGGATCCGGCGCTTGGAAGCCCCGGTTCGGGTTTTCAGAGGACCTCAGCCAGCGTCCGGCATGCCAGGGGATGGGGTCAACGCCAGTCGGGCTTCGGTCTCCCCGTCGACAATTCGTCCTGTCGGCACGAATCCGAGGCGCTCGTAGAAGGGACGCGGGGATCCGACACCTTCCTCCCAACTGGTGAGAAGGGCCTTGTCACCGCGGGCGCGACGGTCGTCGGTGATCAGCTGGATGACGCGGCGTCCGATCCCTCGCCTTTGATGCATGCGGTCGATCAGGAGGCGCCAGAGATAGGGCTCGGGATGATGCTCGGTAGGTAGGGCGAGCATCACGAACCCAACCAGGTCGCCGTCGGCCTCCACCGCACGCATCCATGGCACCACCGGGGCGTCATCGACCACCTCGGGGAAGAGCGCGTCGGTGAACGACCACAGCATCGGCGCGACGAAGCGCTTCTGCGACTCGTGTGTCTCGAGTCGGGCGACTTCATCGACGTTGTCGACGGTGACCTCGACCAACCCGACTCGCGCCGGCTCGCCGCGGGGTCGCCCCACCCAAGCGACCCGATCGGCGCGCACCAGGCCATAGATCAAGTCGTCTTCCACCTC
>DATFGI010000011.1:0-6510 GCA_035249605.1 Acidimicrobiia bacterium | reverse complement strand
GTCCAAGAGGTCGAACCCGGCGACCCGGGCGCGGCCCGCGGATGGAGTGTCGAGCCCTCCGAGCACGTTGAGCAGGGTCGACTTGCCGCTGCCGGAGGCGCCGACGATGGCGATGAACTCTCCCTGGTCGACCACCAGGTCGAGCCCTTGGAGGGCGACCACCTCCAGGTCGGCGATCTTGTAGATCTTGACCAGGTTGTCACAGACGATCAGTGACTCGCCGCCGAAACGGGGACGTTGCCGGTTGGCGGCGTCGCGCTCCAGCTCCTGGTACTCACCTCCGACCGCCATCACTCGTCTCCCACCTTGAGCAGCCCCCCGTAGTCCTCGGTCCGGGTGGCGAGCACAAAAATAGCCACGGCCGCCCCGAGCACTGCGGCCACCACCACGGTCGTCATCACCAGGGTCAGCGGTTCGACGACGATCTGGGCGGGGAACAGCCCGCCGGTGAACGACTCGATGTCGAGCGCCGGGGCGAGGAGTCTGGACACGATGGCTCCGGTGAGGGCGCCGACCGCCGTGGCCAGCACCACCATCGGCATCAGTTCCCAGATCGTGATGGCGGTGGCCTGGGACGCCTCCAGCCCCAGCGTGCGGAGATAGCCGAGGTCGCGGCGGCGCCGGGCCGCGGTCACGGTGAGAAGCGAGACCGCGGCGATGGCAGCGAACCCGACCCCCAGGTAGAGGACCACGGCGAGGCCCCGGTCCACCCAGAGGGCGAAGGGGTCACCGGCGAGATCGTCGACCACTCGATGACGCGATCTGAGTCCGGCGAGGGCGTACATCTCTCGCAGGCTCTCCTCGATCCGGTCCGACGCCTCGGGCGGAGACTGCAGGTAGAGCGTGGTCGTCCTCACCGGCAGATCTCCCATCACCTGACGAAGGGCGGGGAGGTCGATGACGATGAAGGGCAGGTCGGGGGAGAGAGAGGGGAAGCGGTCCACCACCCCGGCGACCACCACCGCGGGGTCGACGGTCCCCATCTCCAGGGTGAGCCGTGTGCCCGGGAGAGGACTGTTCTGGGCCGGCCAGCGTTCGGACACCAGCACCGGGACCGCACCGTCGCCGCGTGGCGACGCGAGGGCTTCCAGCCCGGCGAGGTCGATGGTCGAGCCCTCCACCACCTCTCGATACCGAGCCACGTCGAGGGCGAGGAGGGGCACTACCGGCGCCTCCCGGCCACCGAGCACCTCCGCGTCGGGGACCAGCACCGCCTCGGCCCAGGGGGAGCCGGCAGCGAGCGCTCCTGGATCGACCCCGGTGAGGGGGACCCCGGTCCGGTGGCCCTCGACCCGGAAATCGGCTCCGACCAGCTGCCAGGCGTGCTCCTCCTGGCCCTCTGCGATCGAGGTCCGCACCACCGAGGAGAAGACGGCCACCGCCACGGCGAGGAGGATCACCAGTGTGGGGGCCCGGCTCGTCGGTGACACCTCCACGAGACGTCGCAGCCCGACGAAGGCGACCAGGGCACGCCCCCTCGCCCCGATCCAGGAGAGGGCGGTCATCAGCGGCCGGATCAGCCGAATCAAGACGATGCCCACCGCGACCCCGATGACCGCCGGGGCCACGGCGAGCAAGGGGTCGAGCTCACCGGCTGACGGGATGTCGGACAGCCCGCGGCGACGGAGCAGAGCGATCGATGCGACCCCGGCAACGACAACGAACACCTCGAGCACCACGCGTCTCGTCGACCTGGGCTCCGTCGTGGAATCGAGACGGCGCAGTGCCCCCAACCGTCGGAAGACATAAGGGCCGGAGGCGATCACCACTGCCACGGTCCCGCCCGCGGCCAGGGCGGCCGAACCCCTCGCCGGCGCCAGCGTCTCCGTGTTGCCGAGGAGGGCGGCGGTGACCGCATATCCGAGGAGACCGGCCGGGACCACGAGGAGAATCCCGCTGTAGAGCGAGGTGAGGGCGAGCTGGCCCCGAGAGGCACCCCGATCCCGAATCAACACCGTCGATCTGGAGTGACGTTCGGCGATGAGGGCGGCGAGCACCAGGACCGCCCCTACTCCGGTGGCGACCAGCCCGGCCACGGCCGTGGACATCAGACGCACGGTGAGTGCCCTCCGCTCCAAGTACTCGTCGATCAGGTCGGGGAGGAAGGTGACCACGGTCTCGTCTTGGGGAGGGAGGATCTTGTCCAGGTCGGCTCGCAGGGCGACCGCATCACCGGCGTCGACCAGACCGGGATCGACGAAGTAGCGCCAGGTGTACCGGAAATCTCCCAGTGGGACGCCCTCGAGCAACGGGCCGTAGCTCTCCCCGGCCATCAGCCCGGTGGCGAAGATCAGACGGAAGTCCGGGTTCTCCCTGATCCGGGGCCGATGGAGGGCTGGGTCTGCGAACCAGAGCTTCCCATCGATGTCGCTCAGCTCGATGATCCCCGAGATCGCCAGGACATAGCCCTCCTGCTGTCCCAGCGCCCCCAGGGCCCACAGATGGTCGCTGGCGTCGGGATGGAGCATCACCTGATCGCCGACGTGGAGCATCATCGCCTCGGCGGTCTCCGCGGTGATCGCAGTCTCGAACACCGGGGTATCGACCACCCGACAGTCGACATCGGGGTCGTCCTCGAATCCCTCGGTGTCCAGAGGGTCGTCGGGGCACTGCAACCCGACCAACATCGGTATCGGCTCCCGCACCGCGGGCATCGAGCCGTCGACCAGTTCCAACTCGGCGTCGATGCCCTCTTGATAGCGGAAGCGAAAGAAGGTGGGGAATGGGCCTATCTCGCCGTCGGGGAACGAGGACACTGCGAACTGGGCGCTGTCGACAACGAAGCGAGTCTCGGTGACGATCGACTTCACCGAGTCCGGAAAGCCCTGCTGCAAGACGCCCTCGCCCCGGCTCAAAACGTTGGCGAACCGATTCCCGGTTCTCCCCGCGGCCAGCCGCGTCACCGTCTCCGCCGTCAGGTTGCGCTGCTCCGGCTCGGCCTCCGCCATGCTCTCCCGAAGGTCTTCGGTCGACACCCTCTCCAGGAGGCGGGGCACCGCGGTGACGAATAGGGCGGTGAGGAGGACGGCGATGAAGATCGTCGCTGCCGCGCCCGGGGCGGCGGCTATCTGGCGCCCCAGCACGCGGGCACCGACGCTCAGCGATCCAAAGCGGCGGCGAGCCATCACTCCTCTCCCACCCGGAGCAGCGAACCGAGGCCGAGACGCCGCAGCAGCACGCTCATCACCGCCACGATCACAGCGAGCACCAACACCAGGCTCACCTCGAGGACGACCACGGCGTCCCAGGGGTAGATGAGTGAGACGTCGGGGATCGGCCTCGTGCCCAGCTGGGTCACCGTGACCAGGGGCAGGATCACCGTGGTCAGGGCCCAACCGACCAGTGTCCCGAACGCAAGGCTGGAGAGGACGAGGAGACTCTGCTCCAGGGTCATCCACAACCCGAGTTGGCGCGGGGAGAGACCGAGCGCCCGGAGCAGGCCGAACTCGGTGATCCGTTCCCGGGCGGACACCGTGGCACTGACCGCGAACCCGACCGCGGCGAACACGGCGGCGGCGACGAAGCCGATGCTCAACGCGCCGATCGTGCCCAAGGCCACCGGGTCGGTGCTGAGCGCGAGGAAGCGATCGGCCCGACCCTGTACTTCCCGGGCGTCTATCGGCGGTCTGCCCAGGATGGCGGCGACATCGTCGGGGTCTCCGTCGATGCCCAGCCAATGTTCGTCGACATCCGCGATCGGGGAACCTGGTGAGTACCTGATCGCCTGATAGGTGGGCAGGTCGGCTATCACCACTTCCCGGTCTCGCGCCTGGGTGGACGGGAACGCCTCGATCGCCCCGACCACCACGGCGTGACTCCTGCCGGTGCGCAGGGTCTCGAACTCCACCTCCTCGCCCACCTGCCGGTTGCTCGTGTCCAACCACGACGAGCTCACCACCACCGGGTAGGCGTTGGGCGACAGCGAAGGCAGTCGGAAGGCGTACACCGCCAGACCCGAGAAGCTCAGACCGGTGTCGATGACCACACGGAGGGCTCCGTCGGGGTGCCGGCTGGGAGTGATCCGGGCTGCCTGGAACGCCTGGCCGAGGGTGACCACCTCCTCGGTCCATGTCTCCGGGTCGAGACTGGTCATCTGTGATGGAGCGTCACCCGAGGACGTGACCAGGTGTATCAGATCGAGGGTAACCTTCCGCTCGGCGAACGAGGGGTAGGGGGAGGCGATCTCGATGGCCACGACACTGATCGGGTAGGCGGGCGCGACCCGGTCGTCTCCCAGCTCGGCGAGCAACGACGATTCGAGGGTCTGAACGCCTTGATTGACCGTGATGCCACCGAGACTCACCCGGTGGAGGAGGTCGTCGTCGTCCTTCACCACCAGGCTCACCGCGCCCTTGAACTCCGGAGCCAGGACTTCATCCTCGGCACCGCCGAAGTCGGGGATGTGCTCGGATGCCAGTATCTCCTCTTCCACGGCCTCGAGGACCACCGCGACCCGGTCGGGCTCGCCGGGAAGCTCGATGCCGGGGAGGGTGTGGCGACCGGCCTCGAGCGCGGCCATTCGGGCGGTGAAGTCGGGGGTGAGGTCGGCATCTACCTCTACCACCTGGGGGGCGGCGGCACTGTCGAGGAGCAGGAACTCGCCGATCATGTCGGAGCCGGGGACCGGCCCGGTGACCCTGCTCATCGCCATCGAGCTGGTCACCCCTGGCACTGCCCGGTGGGTTGCGAGGAGATGCAAGTCGGTGATGGAGTCACCGGTGCGGCGGTTGGGGGCGACTCTGAGGTCGGCCCCCACCTGGAAGTCGGCCTGGTCACGTTGCGACTGGAGCCAGGTGGACGAGTAGGAGGTGGCGAAGAACCCGATGGCGACGGCCATGATCAGCAACAACGCGGAACGGGCGTAGCGCAGCGGCCGTCTCGCCACCTGCCATGCGGAGAGGGCCGTGACCGAGCCCCGACCGGAGGCGGCGATCCGCTCACCGAGCCGGGCGAGCAAGGGGACGATGCGCAGCGCCAGCACCGATCCCGCCAGCAGACCGAGGGTGGGGGCCGCGATCAGCACCGGGTCGACCCCGAACCTGCCCTGGACGGTGGCGGAGACCTCGGGCCCCAGACTCTGCAGTTGCCAGAAGGCGAGTACTGCCAGACCGAGCAGGGCGATGTCGACTCCGGCCCGTTGCGAGCCGGAGCGCGCCCGCTGGCGTCGGCCCCGTCTCGTCGTTCCCGAGAGGGCGCGGGCCGACCGCCAGGCCGGCCAGGCCAGCCCGATCACCGCCAGGGCGGCGGCCACCAAGACGATCAGCCGCGATTCGGTGGTCACCGTTGGCATCACCTCGAGGGCGATCGAGGAGAGAGGGCCCACGTTGGCCACCGCCTCCAGGGTCCAGGCGGCCACGGACGGGGCGATGGCGGCGATCGGCACGGTGAGCAGCACTCCCTCGGCGGCGGCGACACCCGCCATCTGGCCCGGGCTCACCCCGCGCGCGCGGAGCAGCGACGTCTCGGTGGCTCTGGTCTCGATGAGGAGCCCTGCGGTGAGGGCCAGGGCGTAGCCGGCGAGGATGGCCAGCTGGATGAGCAGGGCGAGGACGCTGGAGCGGGTGACGGTCAGCGACCGCCCGGTGCCGGCGAGCAGGCGGTCGAGCCCGGTCTCCACACCGAAATCGGAGAATCGGGAGCTGGCCCGGTCGATGGTGGCCAGGGCGTCGTCGAGCGTCTCGGGCAGGGCGGCCACCCGGGCCCGCAGCCGTGCCGCCTCGGTCACCTCGAGGGTGTCGAAGTCCGGGTGGGTGCGCCAGGTCGCCATCACCCGGGGGGTGATGCCGGGGAGGGCGGTCTCGTCGACGATGAACGGGCCGTGTGTGCGGAAGCCGCTGGCTTCGACCATCCCGTCGACAACGAGCTCTTCACCGAGCCAGTAGCGGTCGGTGTCGTCGTCGGGGTGGAAGATGCCCACCACCTCGACTTCGACCTGTCTCTCGCGGTCGCGGCGGTCGGTGAGGGCCAGCGTGTCGCCCACCTCCAAGCCGAGCCGGGTGGCGGTCGCCATGCTGACTGCGGTCTGCACACCCGAGCCCGGCCATGTCCCCTCGTCGAGGGTGGCATGGTCCTCGATGGCCCCCATGGACCGGACCTGGGCCAGGTCGACGATGTCGTCATCGCCCTGGACCGGTAATTGCAGCGGCTCGGCGTCGAGCACCCTGGTCACCGTGGTCTCCACTCCGGCGAACGCTCGTCTCAGCGTGGTGGTGGCGATCTCGTCCATGGTGCCGTGGTCCCCGGGCGGTGTCCGCACCTCCACCACCACCGACGAGTCGGCGATCGGCGCCTCGGCCAGGGTGCGTCGCAGCGAGCTCTCGGTCACCGCGTCGGCGTAGATGGGCCCGGCGGCGAGCAGCACCATGGCGAGCAGCACGGTCACCGCCGCTGCGGCCAGGATCAGCCAATCGACTCTGAGTCGTTTGACCAGATTGCGCCAGGCCGCAACCACGGTCGAGAGCATCCGCTACATGATGCCCGAATCAGGCGGTTTGGGTGGGAAAACCCCGT
>DATFGI010000010.1:0-159106 GCA_035249605.1 Acidimicrobiia bacterium | reverse complement strand
TCACCCGGCAGGCGATCTCACAGCATCTCGCTGTGCTCGAGGAAGTCGGTCTGGTGCGCGCCCGCAAGGAGGGTCGCTACAAGTTCCACGCCATCGACCTGGCGCCTCTGGAGACGGCGGTGTCGCGATGGCTCGATCCCGAGGAGAACCACGAATGAGCATCCGCATCCATCTGACGAGTGTTTTCGTCGACGACCAGGAAGACGCCCTGCGCTTCTACACCGAGGTGCTCGGATTCGAGACCAAGACCGACATCCCTCTGGGGAATGGGGACCGCTGGCTCACGGTCGCCGCGCCCGGACAGGAGGGGGTCGAGCTGCTCCTCGAACCCGCGTCACATCCCGCCGTCGGCCCCTACCGGGAAGCGGTCACCGCCGACGGTATCCCGCTGGCGTCGTTCGCTGTCGACGATGTCCACTCCGAGTACGACCGACTCACCCAAGCCGGTGTCGCCTTCACTCAACCCCCCACCGCAACAGGGCCGGCCACAACCGCAGTGTTGGACGACACGTGTGGAAACCTCATCCAACTGGTCTCGATGTGATTTTTAAAGGCATCCCAATTAACGGGATAGGGCCGTCTTGAGACCTCGGGCCGGGTGGATCGTCATAGAGGCGTGAGACAACTGTCCCGTCCGAGCCCGAATCCCCCGGCTCGTCGGCCCGGGCCCTCATCCCGTCCGATCCGATAGGCGGCGCATCGCCGACACCGCCGCGGCCAACTGCAAGATCGCCAGGATCCCGGTCCCCAGCATCCACCAAACGCCGGTGTCGGTCGCCACCGACCAGGCCGTCAACCCGGCCGCGATCACCGCAAACCCCCCGAGCACCCCACGGTGAGGTATCAACGAACGCGCCCGCCACATCGGGAAGACGAACGCGATCCATCACCGATGAGCAGCACGATGCCGGCAGCGTCCAGCAGCGAGGGACCATGACCGCTGCTGAACGAGAAGATGCGGACGTCGTCGTCGGGCAAGGCCACGACTCCGGCGCCAAGGAGCGACAACACCACCCACGTCCACAGACCTCGTCTCAGCTCAGAAGCCGACACCACTGGAGCGATGGGGAGCGTCATGGGAGTCGCCGCATTCGATCGAAGAGCTATGGGACCTCATCGCTCACCAAGTGGCTCGAGCACCGGTTTGATATCTACGATCGGCGTGCCGTCGACTGCCTCGAGATGGCTGACCTGAATTCGGCCGTCGGCGACGGCGAGAACCCGGACACGATGCAACCCGATCGGATTGGGCCGATCGGGAGACCGAGTGCTGAATACCCCTGTCAGGGGGCGGCTCTCGTCGCCTCGGGGATGGACGGCCAAGGTGGCTCGGTCGGCGCGGTGGAGCCATGTCAGGACGACGATCTCGGACCCCACGTTGAGGTCCGCGGCCGCCGATTGCACCAGAGGGTCGAGTTGCAGCCAGGCGTCCGGTGCCCCTTCGTCGCCTTGTGGTGGAGCAGCATCCAGGTCGATCAGCGTCGATTCGACCCGGCCGACCGGACGGATGACCAGGTCGGACCGATTGTGTCCGGATTCGGAACGGATGCCGTCGCTCATTCCAGCAGGACGATATCGAGCTGACGAACACGATCGCCCGAGGCGATGTCACCGTCCGTCACGTCAAACGGCCGGAACCTCTCATGAGGGAGCCATCCGTGTGAGTACCTGGCCGCGATGCCCGAGCACCACCTCTACAGTCAGATCGTCGCCTGTCCGACCCGGCGCTCTCTTTCATGGACGCAGTGTCGGGAGTCCACCGGCGAGGGTGTTGCGTGAAGAGAATCGGATTTCTTTCGTTCGGTCACTGGTCGACTTCGCCCTACTCGAAGGTGCGCTCGGCCCAGGATTCGCTCCTCCAATCGATCGAGCTGGCCGTCGCCGCCGAAGAGCTCGGCGTGGATGGCGCTTACTTTCGGGTGCATCACTTCGCCCAGCAGCTCGGCTCGCCATTCCCCCTGCTCGCCGCGATTGGGACTCGCACCAGCCGGATCGAGATCGGCACGGCCGTGATCGACATGCGCTACGAGAACCCGCATTACATGACCGAGGATGCCGGCGCTGCCGACCTCATCGCCGGGGGGAGACTTCAGCTCGGAATCAGCCGGGGATCACCGGAACAGGTGATAGACGGTTATCGACACTTTGGACATGTCCCCGCCGAAGGGGAGACCGACGCCGACATGGCCCGCCGGCGCACCGAGACCTTCCTCGAACTGCTCGAAGGTGAGGGATTCGCCCAACCCAACCCCCGGCCCATGTTCCCCAACCCCCCGGGACTGCTCCGCCTCGAGCCACACTCCCCCGGTCTGCGAGATCGAATCTGGTGGGGGTCCGGCTCGAATGCGACCTCGGAGTGGGCGGCCCGGCAAGCGATGAACCTGCAGAGCTCGACTCTCAAGTTCGACGAGAGCGGCGAGCCGCTTCACATCCAACAGCGCAAACAGATCGAGGCCTACAGGGACGCATGGAAGGCCGCCGGACATCAGCGCCAACCGCGAGTATCGGTCAGCCGCAGCATCTTCGCTCTCGTCGACGAGCGCGATTACGCCTACTTCGGATCCGGACGGCAGGACTCCGACCAGATCGGGTACATCGACGAGCAGACAAGGGCCATCTTCGGTCGCTCCTACGCCGCCGAGCCCGACGTGCTGGTCGAGCAACTCGCCGAGGACCAAGCCATTGCCGCCGCCGACACGCTGCTCCTCACGGTCCCCAACCAGATCGGCGTCGATTACAACGCCCATGCCCTCGAGAGCATCTTGAGATACGTGGCGCCCGAGCTCGGCTGGCGTTGATCTGCGTTCGCACGAGCACCACTCGCGGCCTCAGCCATCTGATCGCTCCATCCGCAGGAAATCGGTCACTCCCACCAACCGAAGGATCAGCCGCACCATGGCGGGCACACTTGCCATGCCTTGTTCGACAGGGAGGAACCGGGGACGGACGAGGGCATAGTCGATTCTCTCGTGACGGATGGTGCACCCGCCGGCCGCCACCACGTTCTTGACCCAGTCGGTATCGGGACCGTAGGTCAATGCGAAGACGAAACCGCCCGCCACCTCGAACACGTTCAGAGGCGTGTGATACACCCGACTGGAATGACGGCCCACATGGCGGAGGATGCAAAAGCCCGGTGCCCACCCGGCGATGTGTCGGGCAAGGGGGTTGGTCACCTGACGGTTGAACCGACCTATTGCCTTGGGCAGGGGCACGTCATCATCATCAGTCGCATCGGAGGAAAAGCTCTAGCAAACCTCTCAGCTCCCAGTCATCATTGTCCGGTGTCGGGCACCAGGTCCTTCACCTCGTCGTAGTCGACCGCTTCGGGTGTCGCCGCCGGTGCGTAGGTGAGCCAGACCACACCTGTCGGGAAGGCCTCGGACCGCACCAGGCTCAGGTGGTAGGACACGTCGTCCTCATCGAAGAGATGCCGCCCCTTGCGCGCCGCCACCGGGTGCACCAGCAGGCTGAGCTCGTCGACCAGTCCCGCGGCGAGCAACTGTTGGACGACCGAGATCGATCCGGGGATCAAGACCCGCCCCACGGAGGAATCCGCCTTGAGGGCCGCCACGGCTTCGAGCATGCCGCCATCGAGCAACTCGGAGTTTCGCCAGGCGAACTCCAGCGGCTGGCGGGAGACGACGATCTTGCGAACGTCGCCGAGGAACTTGGCGAACTCGGCGTCCTCCTCGCCGGCCTCCTCCCGCTCGGGCCATGCGCCGGCGAAACTGTCGTAGGTGACCCGGCGAGCAGCAAGGCATCGACCGCTTCGTAGTCGTGGGACACCGCCCTAGCCATGTTGTCGTCGAAGTAGGGGAAATGCCAGGTCTCGTCGATCTCGGCGACGCCGTCGAGACTGATGAACAGCGTGGAAACCAACTTTGCCATACGAATGACCTCCTCGATGGGACTTCGTGCTCGTCCATCCCGATACGAATGGAATCGCGTCAGATCGACACGTCCACCCGAATAGCCGATTGCCATACAGAACGGTAGAGAGACCCTCACGCTGGGCTACTGAGTTTGCCCCGGGCGATCGTCGGGTAGCAGGGCCGGCATGAGACACCGTCGCATCAGGAATCTCGCATGGCTTGGGCTGGTAGCAATCCTCGTCCTGGTTGGCGCCTCCGTCGCGCTGGCTCAAACTCAGCTCGGCGGCAAGATTCGGGCTGGCGATCAGGTCGTGGTCGCGGCCGACGAGACCGTCGAAGGCGACCTGTACATCTCGGGGGGTCAGATTCGCGTCGAAGGCACCGTCGACGGCGACCTGTTGGTGGCAGCAGGCACAGTGACCGTCTCGGGCGAGGTGACCGGCGACCTGATGGCGGCTGCGGGGACCGTCGCCGTCACCGGCAACGTGCTCGGAGATGCACGGATCGCGGTTGGAACCCTGACCGTGAGCGGAGCGATCGGCGAGGACCTGTTCGTCGCTGCCGGACAGGCCACTGTGACCTCCACTGGAGAGGTGGGGGAGGATCTGGTCTTCGGTAACGGCTCGATGACCATCGATGGGGCCGTGGCCGGCGACGTTCTCGGCGCCACCGCCACCTACGACCGGCAAGGGACCGTGGGCGGAACCGAGAACGTAACCGTCGACACCGGCGAGGAGGAGCCGCCCACTGCAGCCGACCGCGTCCTCGACGCGGTGCAGCGATTCGTGAGCATCCTGCTGGTGGCAGCATTGTTCATGTGGCTCGCTCCCCGGGTGGTCCTGGAGCCGGTCGAGACTCTCAGACGACGGCCCCTCGCCTCCCTCGGCATCGGCATCGTCGGCCTCATCGGGTTCGGGGTGCTCATTTTCGCCCTGATCCTGATCGGAGTCCTGGTCTCTATCGGGTTGGCCCTCGTCGGTCTCTCCGATCTCGTCGGAGCCATCGTCTTCGCAACCGTCGTGGCGGCAATGGTGCTGGCATTCCTGTTCTTCCTGGCGGCGGTGTTCGGTGCTCCCGTCTGGGTGGGCATGGCTCTCACCGGCATTGCCATGACTCTGGACACCGCCGCGAAGCGTTGGACGGCGCTGGTCGTCGGGCTGGTAGTGATCGTTGCCTTGACCTCCATCCCCGTGGTGGGCGGCTGGATCGGCTTCGTCGTGGTCCTGTTCGGGCTAGGCGCGGTGATCCTTGCCTTCCGGCCGCGCCGGGCGGTCCCGCTGGCGGTCGACTAGTCGGGGCCGTCTCACGCGGCCGGTTTGAGACGGCATCGTTTGGGTAACCTTTCCGTCGATGACCCGGCTGGAGACGCCTGAAGGGCTCCCGGTTCTCTCACGAGGGAAGCATCGGAGTCCTCGAAAAGGGGCTTGCTTCATGGAGTACGCCTCTTTCCTCGCCGGCGAACGTTGGAGCGACCACCCTGCCTGCACCCATCCTCTGCTCGCTGGAGTGGCGCGGGCGGTGAACGATCACATGTCCGACGAGGAGCGGTCCGGTCTGGTCGAGATGATCCCATCGGTGATCGGGCTCAACAGTGACGACCCTGTCGTCGACGTGGGCATCGCGATTCGTTGTGCTGCCGTGGCGCTCCCCGTGGTGGCCGAAAGTCGCCAGCGCGCCCTCGCCACCGGGCTCCTCTCCGCACAGTATGTCCTCGACCCGATCGAAGCCTCCGACCCTATGGCCGTCCACGCCTCGGAACTGATCCGGCGGGCCGAGGTCGCGCTCAGCAGGGCCCCACATGCCGACAAATGGGCGAAAAGGTTCTTCGAAGGGAGCCACCTCACCCTCGAGGTGTTCTCGCGCCGGTCGGCGCCGGCCATCGTCCGCGTCGCCGTCCTCGGGATCGCCGGTGCATGCATCCCCGACCCGGGCCGCATGCTCCACGACCTCCTCGCCTCGGTGATCGAGGACTGCACCCGCTGGCTCGAATCAGCCAACCCAGGGTTGGTAGCGTCGCTGAGCGACGCTGGGAACCCTGGGTTCGCGAGATAGAGCCTCAGAACTGAAGCTGCGGGCTCGTGGTGGCGAATATGAAGAGCAGGACCGTGGCGGCGACCACCGCGAGCACCAGGACCACCGTGACCATGCGCGACAGGGGCCAACGCTCTCGGAGAAATCGCCGCACGTCGCCACTCCCCGCCATCTCGTAGAGCCAGGCCCGATTCCAAAAGACCAGGCCGAAGATGAGGACGGTGGCGCCCACCAGGACCAGGATCAGGTTCACGTTCTCGAAGGCGACACCGTTGCCGGTGGCACTCAACACCAGATAGCCGGGGAAGCGGCCACCGAGGGAGACCAGGACGAGGGTGCGTAGCCTGATCCGTGTCATCCCGGCCACGAAGGAGATCACGTCGTCGGGGAAGGCGGGCAGCAGAAAGACGAGGAACAGGACCAGCACCCCACCCCTTTGGGCGAGGTCGTCGAAGCGGTCGAGGGTCTTCGGCTCGAAGAACCGCTCCGCAAGAGGTCTGCCAAACCGTTTCGCCAACAAGAAGACCAGTGTGAACCCGATGGCGGCACCGATCATCGTGTACACCACGCCCCAGAAGGTCCCGAAGAGGAATCCGCCCACCAGTCCGGCCACCTGGCCGGGGATCGGCGCCAGGAGCACTTGCACCGTCTGCATACCGATGAAGACCAGCGGCCCCCACACACCGAAGTCCTCGACTAGCCGACGAGCTCGCTCGGGGTCGGTGAAGCTGGAGAAGAAGGGCCAGCCGAGGTAGACGACGGCGGCGACGGCCAGGACGCTGACAACGGCCAGCAGCACCCGATATCCCCTGAAGTTCCTGGTTTCGGTCCCGGCCATCGAGGTATCACGCTATGTGGATACGGGACATTGTCCAATAGGGGACTACCCCGAAGAGACCCCCGGCCCGGACCGCGGTGCTCGGGCGGTTTACCCGGAGCGTCACGGCCACAGGGGGCCGTTGACGTGCACGGCGAGCGGCATTCCCCACATATTTGAGTACGACACTTCCTCCACCGGCTGCCGCTTCGCTACGCCCCATCGTCCCAGGGGATAGCCGAAAGACACTGCGGCACTCAAGCGCCACCCCTTTTCGCCGGGCGCTTGGAGCATGGCAAGCACCGCATCGTGTTCGAAGACGCCGAGGATCGTCGTCAGGCAGGTTCCGACACCGTCGCCCCGAGCGGCGAGCATCGCATTCCACACCGCCGGGTAGATCGAAGAGCCGGATGGGTCGTTGCGGCTGAAGAAGAGAATCCACAACGGGACCTGCTCGAAGTTCTCGGCCAGCCAATCGGACGAACGCATCATCCGCAGCGTCGACTCGTCACCCCTGTCCTCAGCCGCCTGGCGCCGGCCTTGGTAGACCACCTCGTTGAGCTGGTGGTATGCGTCGCGGTAGATCGGCCCCAAACGGCGTTTCACCTCGGGGTCATCGACCACCACCATCCGCCAGTTCTGGGCGTTGCTCCCCGAGGGGGCCCGGACCGCGGCGTCGAGGATGCGGGCGACCACCGCGTCCGGCACCGGATCGGGGCTGACCCGGCGCATAGCGCGCGTGGTGTAGAGGGCTTCGTAGAGATCCATGAGTGCAGGCTATTTCGTGACGTCCCACGGTGGGCCGGACGTAGTCGGTAATCCATCAGGGAGCCAGATACGGCTCACCCTGATGACCCTGATCCGCCTCGCGTGAGAGCCCGGCCCACTCGATCCGTGGACACGGGCCGGTTGCTTGAGGCGAACAACGGGTATTGTCCAGGCATGGTCGCCGAGACAATCACCTGGAAGGGGCGCTTCGGGCCGATGGATTTGACCGTCGGTGAAGCCACCTTCCGGCCGAGCACCATCTCGAATCTTCTTGCCGAATCCCTCGATTTCCGCCCCGGCAGCGTGGTGGTCGACGTCGGGTGTGGCTCTGGCATCCTCTCGATAATCGCCGCCAAGCTGGGGGCGTCCCGTGTGTTCGGTGTCGACGCCGCCGAAGGAACCGTCGAGGTGGCTACCGCCAACGCCACAACCCACGGTGTGGCCGACCGGGTCGAGTTCGCCCAGGGAGACATGTTCGAGCCCCTGGGATCCGATGTGGAGCCCGACGTGATCATCGGCGACGTCTCCGGGATCCCCGACGAAATCGCCGCCGTGTCCGGGTGGTTCCCATCGGGTCTCTCTGGCGGGCCCACCGGCGCCGAGCTGCCGATGCGAATGATCGAGGAGTCGAAGCGACTGCTGAAGAGGGGTGGCCGTCTCTTCTTGCCCACCGGTTCGCTGCAGGACGAGGGGACGATCCTGGAGCGAGCGAAGCAAGTGTTCGGCTCGATGAGACAGCTCGCCGAGCGCAACATCCCCCTTCCCAGTGCCCTGGCGGAGGACCCCGCCGTGCTGCGGATGCTCAAGGACAAGGTCATCGCCCTCAAACAGCGGGGCAGCCGCTTCCAGTGGACCGCCAGGATCTGGGAGATCGAGGTCTGAGCCAACCCGAAGGGGACGGTGGGCTCATGAATGCGGTCCTGACGGCATAACGGACGGTCCAGTCGTAGCCTTTTCGCATGCGGCGCTTCCTGGCAGGGATCTCTGTGGTTCTCCTCGTCGGGTGTGCCGCCCAACCCCCGGAGAGATCACCGCTTCCCGATGTGGCCGAGGCCGTCCCCGAGCCGGCCGGATGTCTGCTCAGCGTCGGTGAGCCCAAGGGCGTGACCGTGCTCTCGGTGACCGGCGACGGCGCCGCGGTGGGTGTCCTCGAGGACGGGGACGTGATCACAGCCATCGAGGGCACACCGACGGTGACCAGACCGCAGCTGACCGAGCTCATGGTCGGGTTCGGCCCGGGGGAGGAGATCGAGATCGACTACGTCAGGGATGGCGCCACCGGGAGCGCCACGGTGACCCTCGGCACCAACCCCTCGGATGCCAGCCGTGGAATGATCGGGATCACCGTGCAGACTGCTTTCGACCAGGTGCCGCCGGACGAGGCGGACGACGTGGTCGCCCCCTCGGACACTGCGCGCCCCATCGTCGTCGCCGGAGCCCTGATGCTCGTCGACCCGTTGCACAACACCTGGCAACAGACCGGGATCATCCCTCCCGACGAGACCCGGTGGGTCTCGACTTCGAGCGGCTTCTACTCGGTCACCGACGCCGACCCGGTGGGTGTCCTCGACTTGCGCACCGGCGACCCGATTCCCGACGACGGGTTCCAGGACTGGGACCTGCAGAGGCTCATCGGAGTGGTCGGCGACAACCTGCTCCTCGTGGTGACCGCCGAGATCCCCGACCAGCCCGGATTCGTCAACCTGGCGATCGCCGCGTTCGATCCGCTTCTCGGCCAGACGGTTTGGGTCACCCCGGTGGGCAACAGCTTCGGGATCCCGGTCGCCGCCTACGGCTCGCCGGACGGTTCGGCGTTCATCGCAGTAGGGGCCGACGCCGAGTCGGGTGACCAGGCCGGTGTCGCGCTATACGACTCCGCGGGCATCGCCCAGAATGTGGCCGGGCTCACCGAGTACGGCGACCCGATGGGCTGGTTCAGCCCGACGGCGATGGCGTTCCGCACCGACGAGGAGACCGTCACCGTCTACGAATTCGCCGAAGGCTCGAGCACCGCCCACGAGCTTCCCGCGACCGTGGTCGGGTCGATCACCGCGACGGTCGGCGATGCCCGTCACATCATCGCGGTGCGCGAGCGCGACATGCTCCTCCAGGACCTTCTCGACCCCAACTCCAGCGCGCCACTCGCCACCAACTGTGCGATCGGCCGCGCCGGCGACCCCGGTTGGGGGGCCTAGCCGCTCTCCTCTAGGAAGCGGCGTCGTCGTCGGGGTCCACGGCCGCGTCCACCGGGAGCTGCTCGCGCTCGCGGCGGAGGAGGGCCTCACGTTGGCGCTCTCCGGCGACCAGATCGGAGATCGCTTGCCACCCCTTGGGCTCGCGCATTGTCCGTGAGCCGGGTGGCGAGCCCATGATCTCGGAGACTTCATCACCAGAGATGTTCCTGCGGTCCTCGAGCACCGCAGCCAGCTCCAGCACCTTGTCCCGATGCTCCTCGAGCAGCACCGCCACCTCCTCGTAGAGATGAGCCAGGCTCTTCTCGATGAGTTCCCGGTTCTCCCGCAACGAGACCGACACCGCGTCGGCCGGACCGCCTCCGGCGTTCTGTCGGGTCCTCATCGCCGAGGTGAGGCTGGATCCCATGCCGAAGGAGCCTTCCATCAAAGCGGCGATCCGGGACGCCGAGCTCAGGTCGCCGGAGACCCCGGAGCTGTTGTCGTTCTCGAAGAAGAGGCGCTCCCCGGCCAGTGAGGCCAGAGAGACCATGATGTCGGTCTCGAACTCCGACTTCCACTGGGTGTAGCGCTCCTCCTCCGATTGACTCTTCACCATGCCCAGAGTCGACGACCGCTTCTCGATGGAGACCAGGTCGATGCGACGGTGGGCCCCCAGCAGGTGAGCCGTCACCGCGTGTGAAGCCTCGTGGACGGCGACGGCGTGACGCTCACGCTGGACGTAGTCGACATCCTCGGGCGGTCCCAGCTCCTTGAGGGCTTTCGCCTTCCAGATGTCGGGCCACTCGATCGCATCCCGGTCGTCCCGCACCGCCAGGATCAACGCCTCGTTGACCATGTCCTTGATCATCGCCCCGGAGTAGTAGGGGGTCACCGTGGCCAGCTTGGTGACCTCCTCCTCGCTCAGCCTGTGCTCCACCTTGTTCAGATAGCCGACGATGGTCTGGCGACGCCCCTCCTTGGAGGGAAAGCCCACCTTGTACATGCGGTCGATGCGGCCCGGGCGGAGCAGAGCCTCGTCGAGGGCGTTGGGCATGTTCGTCGCCATGATGTGGAGGATCCGGTACTTGGGGGGCGGTTTGGGGCGGAAACCGAACAGCTTGCGCAGCCGGTTGGTCAGACCGCGCGGCTTGGTGAGACCGTTCATCTCGGTGAGCAGGGCCTGCAGTGTCCCCATCCCACCACCGCCCCCACCCATCGGCATGCCCATGATCCGCTCTGTCCACCGTCGCTTGGGCTCCTCGGCGGGCAGGTCGACATCTCGCCCCCACTCGTCGACCAGCATGTGCTGAGAGACGGAGCTCAGGTAGGAGAACCCATTGCACGCAAAGCCGGTGTCACCGCGCACCGCGTGCCCGAGCTGCCCCTGCGGGGTCCCGCCCAGCTGGCCCCGGGAGCCGAGCGCATCGGCCTCGTCGAAGAACACGATGACCCCGCCGTGGCGGAGGGAGAGCTTGCGCAGCTTGCGGTACAAGCCCTTGACCTTGAGGACCCCGATCCCGAAGAACATGTTGATGAATGCTCCGGGCTCGACGAAGACGAACGGCCGGCCGGTCTCCCCGGCGGTGGCCTGGGCGAGGAGGGTCTTCCCGGTGCCGGGAGGCCCCCACAAGAGGATGCCGCCGGGGATGTAGCCCCCCTTGGCCTCGATCTCGTCCGGCTTTTCCAGGAATGCGATGTTCTCCCGGATCATGTCGAGCACGTGGTCCTGGCCCCAGACGTCGTCGAAGCGGGTGGTGACCTCCTCGGGGAGGATCACGTCCATCCCGCCCCGGGAGAGCAGCCAGAAGATGCCGATGAACTGAACGGCGATGAAGAGGAAGCCGAAGGCGAGTTGGAAGATGAAGGGCAGGGCGTCGACCAGGATGCGAGGCGCCGCCACCAGGGCATCGATGGGTCCGCTGACCTCGTCGATGAAGTAGTCGAGGATCACCCCGAATATGAGCAGGTAGACCGCCCAGCGGAACATCCGCCCCACCCTGAACCTCGTCCACGGCTTGAAATGGTCGTGGGCGAACCGCTCGAACCCTCCGAAGAAGCTGTCCCTCCAGAAGGAGTGATATGGGGCGGAGCGCTCCGAGACCACATAGTGGACCTGACGGAGCGCCTCGATGATGAAGAGGATCCCGAGGACCTTCCCCGCGGTGGTCGAGAAGAAGTTGACCACCACCTCGCCGAAGCCGAGAAATCCGAGCTCGGGCGAGCTGAGGATGATCGCAGTCATGACGATCAGCAACAGGACCAGGAACTTGATGCGGTCCCAGGTGTCCGCCCGGCGCCGGGTGGTGCGGACCACCTCCGTGCTTCGCCTGTTCAACCCTTTTTGTTTACGAGCCATGAGTCGACCACCTTTGTGATGGTGTCTTGATTTGCGATGAAGCAGTCACGATTGCACCCGGCCACGATCGAGTAGATGCGGCTGTCGTCAGGATCGGACACCGAGATCAGATAGGCGACGCCGAGATCGTTGCCCGTCTCACTCTGGAATGACACCAGAAGCCGCACCCCGTCGAAACCCGACCCGAAGCTGAAGTCCTCCTTCTGGATCTCCTCGGGGTTGGCCATCGTGCGATAGGGCAGCACCGACTGGCTGAGCATGGCCCGGGAGAGGAAGTCGCGTTCGATGTCGCCCACCTGGCGCACCGAGGCGGCCCCGATCGGGTAGTTGGCTTCGGCGAGACCGGTTCCCAGTTGGTTCACGTCCTCGACGGGTGCCCCGTCGAACCCGATGCTGGTTATCGCCGGGAAGGAAAACCCCTGGTAGGGAGCATCGAAGGGAAGTGTTTCCAGCGTCGACAGCTCGGCCAGCTCGTAGCTGTGCCAGTCATTGGGGAGATCGAAGCGGGTGAGACTCTCGTCGTCAGTGATCGTGTTGGTGTCTGAGCCACTGCCGGAACACGCGGGAATTGCCAGGCCGAAAACGGCGGCGATGACCATCGTCCTGCCCATCCTCGACCACCTCATTGCTACAGATTACGTCAGACTCGGCCTTGAGGTTCACGAACCTTTGGTCGACGATGGGCACCATATGCCTCAGGTCGAGTGCGGCCGCCGTTCTTGAGCTGATTTGCGCCGGATCCGGCTCGACGAACCCGGGGTTCGCAGTTTCTCCCCCCTTGACAAATGGTCCGGAATTGCCGACCATACGGGAATGACGGACCATAGGGCACCGGGTTACGAGTTGGAGGAGACGCTTTCCCTGGATGGGTTGGAGCAGTACCGCGCCCTCTTCGAGGAGACCAGGATGCACATCGTCGACCTGCTGTTGGAGCGGGCTGCCACCATCAAGGACCTCTCCGACGCGCTGGCCAAGCCCAAAGGGACCGTCGGGCATCACGTCTCGGTTCTGGAAGAGGCCGGTCTGATCAGGGTGGTGCGCACCGAGATGGTCAGGGCCATCGAGGCCAAGTACTACGGCCGAACCGCTCGCACCTATCTGCTCGGCGACAAGGGGGACATCGGATTCGAGTTGGCGCCCGATCACTTCTTGGCCACCGCAGCCGGCGAGTTCGCCAAGGCGCCCGAGAGCCAGGTGGGGAACCTGAGCACCCTCCGCTACGCCCGAATCCCCGACCGACGGGCCGACGAGTGGGTGGAGCGCCTCGTCGAGCTCGCCACCGAGTTCACCGGGGAGCCCCGTGGCGGGGAGATCACCTACGGGTTGCTGATCGCGATGTACCCGACCGATCGACCCCATCTGCCCGAGGCCGAGGAAGGTCGATGAGCGAGCGCCTCGGAGCCAATTACTGGAGGCTGTGGGTCGCCTCGGTGGTCTCCAACCTGGGCGACGGAGTGTCCGTCATCGCCTACCCGTGGTTGGCGTCGACGCTGACCCGGGACCCGATCCACATCGCCGCGGTGACCGTGGCCACCCGTCTTCCCTGGCTGGTCTTCTCCCTGCCGGCGGGAGTGATCACCGATCGGGTCGACCGGCGACGTCTGGCGGCATGGATGGACGTGTTCCGCTTCCTCTTCACCCTCGGCGTCGCCATCACCGTCCTGGCCGGCCAGGCAGAGCTCAGCTCGCCGAGCGCGATCGCGGCTGGGACCGCTTCGCCACCGGATGGCTCCGGCTTTCTGCTCGTGGTCGTGTACGCCGCCGCCCTCCTCCTGGGCACAGCCGAGGTGTTCCGCGACAACGCAGCGCAGACCCTGCTCCCGGCCATCGTGGACAAGCAGTCATTGGAGAAGGCGAACGGACGGCTGTGGGGAGCGGAGACGGTGATGAACTCCTTCGTCGGCCCTCCGCTGGCGGGGATCCTGATCGCGGTGGCGCTCTCCATCCCCTTCTTCCTCGATGCAGGCAGCTTCGCGGTGGCCGCCACCCTCGTATTCCTCGTCACCGGTGAGTTTCGCCCCAAACGCGATCCAGACGAGGCAGTCCTCCCTGCCTCGTTCTGGGTCGATCTCAAAGAGGGCGTCCGCTGGCTGTGGAGTCACCCGTTGTTCCGACCCATGGCAATCTCTCTCGGGATCCTCAACGGCACGATGATGATGGCGCTCGCCACCTTCGTGCTCTTCGCCCAGGAGGTGCTGGCCCTCGATGCCACACGGTTCGGACTCCTCACCACCGGTGTCGCCGCCGGCGGTGTCGTCGGCTCCTTCGTCGCCCACCGCGTCACCCGGACATTTGGTCAGGGACCCTCCCTGTTCGCCACCATCATTTTCGGGGCAGTGTCGTTGGTGGCGAGCGGTCTGACCTCCTCCTTCTGGGTCTTCTGGGGAATGGGTCTGGTCTCGGCGCTGACCGGGACCCTGTGGAACGTCATCACGGTGTCGTTGCGGCAATCGCTGATCCCGGACCGGATCCTGGGACGGGTCAACTCGGTCTACCGGTTCATCGGCTGGGGGATCATGCCGATCGGCTCCGCGCTCGGTGGTCTGCTCGTGGCGGTCGCCGAGCCCGTGGTGGGGCGGGAGTGGGCCCTGCGCACCCCATTCCTCATCGCCGGGGCGATCACGGCTGCACTGCTCTTCTACGCCCTGCCCCGGCTCAACTCGACCCGGATCGAAGAGGCCAAGAAGGCGGCGGTTCGGGCGTGAGCTCAGGGTCGCAGCGCTGGATGGTCTGACAGGGGGACCGGGATAGGGATATCCATGTCGAGAAGTTGTTGGGCGATGGCCTTGCCCTGGGGATCGAAGCGAAGAGAGGCGGTTCCCCCGGCGCCCAGACCACCCCGAAGGAGGAAGTTCACCGCCCAGATCCCGGGAAGGTCGAACCGTTCGACCTGCTCGGCGCCCAGGTGGGCGAGATGATCACCGACACGTTCCACCGTGAGCTCGCGCCGGATCACGGCGTAGAAGTCCGGGTGACGAGCCCGGATCCCGATGTTCACATCGGCCCCCTTGTCACCGGAGCGCCCGTGAGCGATGGCAATCAAGGGCAAGGTGACCTTCGGGCCAACGCCGCCCTCGATGGCGTGGGGATGGCTGGGAGGGGGATCACCACCGACCACCACCTCCTCGAATGGGACCTCGGCACCCTCGACCGCGACGCGGACTTCGACCGTCTCCCGGTTCACCGGGAAGCACTCCAGTCTGATCAGCGGTGTCGGCCTGGGCAGCCCCGCGCCCCCGCCGGCGACACCCGGGGGACCGGCGAGACCTATGGAGGGGACCTCCCGGATGAACATGGCCAACGCGTCGCGACTCTGGTGGTGAGCCGACATGACCAGCACCACCTCCCGGGTCGTCCTGACCCTGGAATTGGGCCCGTAGCTGTCTTCGGCGCCAAGCACCTCGAAGTGGGTGGCCGTGAAGTCCTCGAAGCCCGACGCCTGCAGCATTCGCCTTCCCCGCTCCAACAGGTCCCGAGCCACCCGACGCGCCTTGGCCACCGCATCACGGCCCCCGATGAAGAGCGGGAACTGCGCCCGCCACCCATCCGGGATCTGGGCGCACCCCTTCAGTTCGGGGGGCGGAGCGAAGCCCCGGGCACCGGTGACCCGGACCCGGTTCGGACCGATCTCCTCCAAGCCGACCTGCCGCCAGTCGCAGGTGACATCTGGAAGCAGGTAACGGGAGGGATCGCCGATCTCGTAGAGAAGCTGCTCGGCGACGGTTCGTGCATCCACGAGCGCATCAGAGTCGATCGGAGCCGTGACCACGAGAGTCCCGTCGGGTGACACCTCGGCGATGGGATAGCCGGGGTTGGCCCAGCTCCGGGTGTCCTCCCAATCGGTGAGGAGCCCGCCGGTCGCCTGGGGGCCGCACTCGAGCAGATGGCCCGCCAGCGAGCCCGCGGAGAGGAGATCGAGCTGATCCGGCGGCCAATCGAACTCGTGGATCAGCGGGCCCAACGTCAGCGCTGAATCGACCACCCGTCCGGTCACCACCACATCGGCTCCGGCGTCGAGGGCAGCGGCGATGGGGCGCGCCCCCAGGTAGACATTGGCCGAGAGCGGCGTCCCGGAGAGCCCGGCGGCCTCCAGGATCTCCCGGTCGACTATCTCGTCCCCTGTCACCACCCCGACCCGCGCCGTGGGGTCGGCTGCTTGGATCACCTCGGCGGCGGCATCGGGGTTCACACCGCCGGCATTGGTGATCACCCTCATCCCCGCCTCGCGAAAGCGGACGAGGTTGGCGGCGATGGTCTCGATCAGGTCCCGGGCGTAGCCCCGGGCCGGGTCGTCCACCCTGGCCCGGCTGAGGATCGCCATCGTGATCTCGGCCAGCCCCTCGTAGACGATGTAGTCCGGACGGCCATCGGCGAGGAGTTGGGCAGTGGACAGCGAGGAGTCACCCCAGGCGCCGGCGGCGCCGGCGATGGTGACCGTCTCGGGAGCAGGCATCGACTGGAAACTAATGTCGCCGTCTGATGATCCCCTCGCCCTTCACCGCCGAGCACGACCTGTTGCGCCGCTCGGTCCGGGAATGGGTCGAGGCCGAGATCGCCCCCCATGTCGCCAGCTGGGAGGAGGAGGGCGACTTCCCTGACTCGGTCTTCCAACGTGCCGGAGAGCTCGGGTTCCTCGGACTCGGCTTTCCCGAATCGGCCGGCGGCCAGGGTGGCGACTACTGGGCGCAGGTGGTGTTCCTCGAGGAGCTGGGCCGGGTCAACGGGGCGATCGCCATGGTTCTCTCGGTGCAAACCGACATGGCGACGCCACCGATCCTCGAGTTCGGCACCGAAGCCCAGATCGATCGCTGGCTGAAACCGGCGCTGCGGGGCGAGTTGATCGGGGCCATCGGTATCACCGAGCCCGACACCGGCTCCGACGTCGCCTCGATCCGCACCCATGCGATGCGCGACGGCGACGAATGGGTGCTGAACGGGTCCAAGATGTACATCACCAACGGTGCCCGCGCCGACTTCATCACCATGGTGGTGAGGACCGGGGAGCTGGAGGAAGGGAACCCGTGGGGAGGGATCTCGATGTTCATCGTGGACACCAGCCTTCCCGGGTTCACCGTGTCCAAGAAGTTGGAGAAGTCGGGCTTGAGGATGTCGGACACGGCCCTGCTGTTCATGGACGACATGCGGCTCCCCGCCGACGCCCTGCTCGGGGTGGAGGGCGAGGGGTTCAAACAGATCATGTGGGAGCTGCAGGGGGAGCGTCTGGGGGTCTCGATCTTCGGGGTGGCCGGGGCTCGCGCCCTTCTCGCCGAGGCGGTGGGCTACGCGAGGGAGCGAAGGGCGTTCGGCCGGGCGATCGGCGAGTTCCAGGCGGTCTCCCATCGGCTCGCCGACACCGCCACCGAGATCGAGGCGGTCCAGGCGCTGGTCTACGAGTGCTGCGACCTATGGGAGCGGGGGATCTACGCCACCGAAGAGGTGGCGATGGTGAAGCTCGCCGTGGGACAACTCAACAACAGAGTCGCCGACGTGGCGCTGCAGACGATGGGTGGTGCCGGGCTGGTGGAGGGGACATTGGTTTCCCGGGAGTGGCTGGGGACACGGATCGGGCGGATCGGCGGGGGCAGCGACGAGGTGCAGCGTCAGATCCTGGCCCGGATCATGGGTATCGCATGAGCGGGCTGGCACCGGTGTTCTCCGAGGAGCACGAGGCCTATCGGGAGGGGGCTCGTCGCTTCGTGGCCAACGAGATCGACCCCAACGCCGAGCGTTGGGAGACCGCGCGCGACTACCCACGCGACCTCTTCGCCAAGGTGGGATCGGCGGGCTTCTTCGGTGCCAAGTTCGAGGAGCGATGGGGTGGCACCGGCCCCGACTACGCAGCTGAGGCGGTATGGATCGAAGAGGTCTCCAGGTCGATGACCTTTGGGACCGCGGCCGACTTGGGGGCCCATTCCCAGCTCGCCGCTCTCTATGTCGACCGTTTCGGCAGCGACGACCAGAAAGAGCGCTACCTGGGCCCATCGATCGCCGGGGAGAAGCTCGGGGCGCTGGCGGTGAGCGAGCCGGACGCGGGGAGCGATGTCGCCGGGTTGCGGACCACCGCCAGAGCAGACGGCGACGAGTGGGTGCTGAATGGCTCCAAGATGTACATCACCAATGGGTCGTGGTCGGACTTCGTGGTCGTGGCGGCCCGGACCTCGGAGGACGGACACGGCGGCATCACCCTCTTCCTGGTCGACGCCGACACCCCCGGGCTGATCAGGGAACGGATGAGGATGATCGCCTGGCACACCTCCCACACCGGTGAGCTGCACTTCGATGACGTGAGGGTGCCCGACGACAACCGCCTCGGGGAGCCGGGGGCGGGCTTCGGCCAGATCATGGCCAACTTCCAGTGGGAGCGCGTGACGATGAGCCTGGGCGCGATCGCCTTGGCCGAGAAGGCCCTGGAGACGGCGATCACGTACTCCCGGGAGCGAAACGCCTTTGGCCGGCCGGTGATCAGGTTCCAGGTGTGGCAGCACCGGTTCGCCGACCTCGCCGTCCGCATCCGCACCGGCAAGGCGCTGACCTATTCGGCGCTGCGTCTCCATGTCGCGGCCGAGAACGGCGTCGACATCCCCCGCGACGAGCTCACCCGGGTGACATCGATGGCCAAGCTCCACACCCAGCGTCTCGCCTGGGAGGTGGCCGACGAGTGCGTCCAGGTCCATGGTGGCGCCGGTGCGTTGAAGGAATACCCGGCACAACGCTTCTGGCGTGATGCCCGGGTCGGCCCCATCGGCGGGGGCACCGACGACATCCTCCGCAACATCATCGCCCGCAGCCTCGGCTTGGGCGCCACCTGATCTCTCAGCCGTTCACAGCCCGACGATCGGGGAGTCCTCACCCGGCGTCTCGCCCATCACCTGAGCGACGGTATGGAAAAAGCGCCCCTGCATGGCGAAGAGACCGCCGCCGTCGTTTTGGACCACCTGGCCGTTCAACCAACGCGCTTCTGGCAGGCACATCAGGGCGATGGCCTCTGCCGCCGCCTCGGCGCTGGCTGCTTCCCGGAGCGGGTGGGTCTCGATCTCGGCCCGCTTCAGCGACTCATACAGCGGGCCGGTCATGATCCGGATCGAGTCGGTGTCGACATAGCCGGGTAGCACACCGACCGCAGTCACCCCGCGCGGGCCCAACTCGGCGCCGAGATAGCGGACCAGTGTCTCCAGTGACGACTTTGCTGCAGCGAGCAAACCGTGGGTCGGGATATAGCCGATGGTATCCGCGCCGGAGATGGCGATCACCCGACCGCCCGTCTTCTCCAGGAGCGGGAACGCCATCTGCACCATGAGGACGAAGTGACGGACCGAGATGGCGAAGGTCTTGTCGATCTGATGCATCTTCAGGGCCAACAGCGGCTTGAGGGCCGTGGCCGCGGCGTTGGCGATGAGCAGGTCGAGCCGCCCCTCCTCGAGCACCATCTCCATCCCGGCGCGGACACTCTCCTCATCGACGAGATCCATTCGGACCGCCCGCGCCCCGGGAGTGAGCTCGGAGCACTCCGCCACCACGCCCTCCGCCTCTTCGGACCGCTGCCGATAGGAGATCACCACCCTGGCGCCCCATCCGGCCAGATGACGGGCGGTGGCCGCACCGAGACCGCGCGACCCGCCGGTGATGAATGCGACCTTATCGTGGAGAGGGCGGGCCCCGGGGTCTGGCATGACGGCCAGACCCTAGACCTGGCTGCTCAGGCCGGCTTGATGTTGCGGTTCACCCGGAACAGGTTCTCCGGGTCCCACTCCGCCTTGACCTGAGCGAGCCGGTCGAGGCTTCCTCGATATGAGCCGGCGAGACGATCGTCGGGCTCGTCGGCGGTCTGGAAGTTGATGTAGTTGCCCCCGGTGGAGTACTTGCTCAAGTCATCCCATGCCGACCGCACCCACTCCCGGTTCGCCGCCACCGGCCCGTCGGGTGGAGTCAGCGAAGCGATCACGCAGACGTAGGCGGCGTCACGATTGCCCACGGCACCATCTTTCTCGTCGAATCCCGCCAGGGCACCGTCGACGTGAAAGAGGATGATCTGGTTGGCGGGCGCCTCCATGTCTACGAACTGCGCCCGATAGTCGGCGAGCATCTCGTCCCCGAGCCCGGGGAGGAACTCCGACTTCCAGTAGTAATGCATCCCCTTGGGTTGGGTGGCGTCGAGCATCGCCTGCTGCGCCGAATACTCCTTGACCTGGATCAAGTCGGCCCACGGCTCGCCGAATGAGCGCACTTCGGCCAGGTCGTCCTCGGCTTGCTCCGGAGGGCCCGTGTGACACACGACGAAGGCGATCATGGGCTCCCCGTGATACACATCGTCGAGCCATGGGGCAGGCGGGGCGTTGCGCATCAGCATCGCCAATGTGAGCTGGCGTGGCGCTCGCTCGGTCACTCGCCGGAACAGCTCGGTCACCTCCTCGGCGTGCTCGCCGGACCAGGCGATCAGCCCGCCCGTCACCTCCGGCCCGATCTCGTGCAAACCGAAAACGAACTCGGTGACGACGCCAAAATTGCCACCCCCACCTCGCAGGGCCCAGAACAGGTCGGGATGCTCCTCCCGGGAGGCCCGCACCACCTCGCCCGCAGCAGTGACCAGCTCGACCTCGATCAAGTCGTCGACGGTCCAGCCGAACTGGCGGGTCAGGTAACCGAAGCCGCCACCCAGGGTGAGACCGGCGACACCGGTCTCCGACACGAAACCCAACGTGGTGGCCAGCCCATGCTGCTGGGTGGCTCCGTCGACGTCTGCCAGCGTGCACCCGGGCCCCACCCGAGCCGTCCGCGATTCCACGTCGACGATGACATCGCGCAGTCGCGACATATCCAGGGTCACCCCCCCGTCGGAGAGGGCGAGACCAGCGATGTTGTGGCCTCCGCCCTTGATCGAGAGCTCCAAACGGTTATCCCGGGCGAAGTTCACGGTCGCCACGACGTCTTCGACCGAAACCGGTTGGACAACAGCACCGGGCGTCTTCTCGATCATCCCGTTCCATATGAGGACGGCGGATTCGAAGTCGGGCTCCCCGGGCTCGATGATCCGCCCCTTCAAGACCTTGGCCAGCGTCTTAAGGCCCGGGGCAAGTTTGTCGGCCGCTTCACCAGTGGTCATGACTCCTCTTGTGTCCGCCTTCTTGGTGAACTATGACACGTGACGGCCGGAGGCGATCCCCAAATCTCGTCGCCGATGGCTGCTCGATACCGGGCGCGACTCGTCCCTCACGGGGACCACGCTGCCCAGGTACCACCGGAAACCAGTCGAGGGTCGTCAGCTCCCAGGTCTTGCACCCAGACTCCGGCCTCGCCGTCGATCACGCCGACCAGGACGAACGCCGACGAGTCTGCGGCCCAGAACGAGAGGGACTGCGCGTACTGGGGGAAGAAGGGGAACAGATCTCGAACCTGGATAGGCGAAGGCTGATAGCTGGCGTATTGGTCGATGCTCCCCTCGCTCCACACCGAAGCGACCAGCGCATCGCCGCGCTCGTTCGGAGAGAGGATCAGGAGCCGTTGCCCGTCCGGGCTCCAGAAGAAGCCGACGGCCGGTGAATCGGAGACCGTGGTGAACTCCCCGGTCTCGAGACCGATCAGAGTCACCACGTTGGGCCGCGTGGCCGCCGCGACCTCGCGCAAGGCAACCGATTGGCCCCCGCCCGCCGAGATCGACTGCAACGCGACAAAGGTCCCCTGCGGGTTGGCGACAAAGGTGGTGAGACCCTCCACTTCGGCCACCGACCGCGCGGTGCCGTCGTCGAGATCGAGGATTAGCTCTCCGTCGACCACGTGGAGGACACCGTCGGGGAGCCACTGCGGGGCCAGGTAGGAGTCGTCGGTGTCACCGGGCTCCCCATCCTCCCCGTCGACACCGAGGTCGAGAAGACGCACCGGTCCGGCGTGGGCCACGATCCGGTCACCTCCCGGGCTCCAAGAGAAGTAGAAGGGGGTGTCCTCCTCGACCAACTCCACCTCGCCACCGGGAACGGTGATCAGCTCGAACACGACCCCGCTCGCCCCGTTGCGGAGGATGCCCACCCTGTCCTGAGCCGGGGACCAAAAGGCGTAGTAGGGGAACTGGTCCAGACCCACCACGGTTGGCGGTCCGGATCCGAGATCGCTGAAGGCATAGGCAGAGCCGTCTTCGCTGAGCTGCGCCCAGGACAGATGGGAGCCGTCGGGCGACCAGATCGGTTGCGCCAGGCCGATGTCCTCCCCGGCGGTCGCCACCTCGACCGGATCGGAGCCGTCCGCTTCCATGACCACGACGTCCCCTTCGTCGTCGATCACCGCGAGACGCCCTGTTCCGGTGGGCTCGGCGGTGGTGATCGTCGTGGGGCCGGTCTGGGAGGTGCAGCCGGCGACCAACACCATCGCCAGGAGGGTCTTCCTCAGCACTCCGTCGAGCCTAGGCGAGGTCCCAACAGGGCCGGTCACGCTTGACTCAGCCGAGGTCGCGGGCGAGTAAGTCGTCATACGTCTCGCGGCGGACGACGAGGCGGGCGTCGCCATCCCGGGCGAACACCACCGGCGGTCTGAGCACCATGTTGTAGTTGGAGCCCATGGTGTGCCCGTAGGCGCCGGTCACCGGGGTGGCCAGGATGTCGCCGATCTCCAGATCGGAGGGAACCTTTCCATCCCAGACGATGACATCCCCGGACTCGCAGTGCTTGCCCACCAGACGCACGGGATGGGCCCGTTGCGCGGTGGTCGAGCGAACCAGGAAGACCTCATAACCGCTCCCGTAGAGAACCGGGCGAGGGTTGTCACTCATCCCGCCGTCAACAGACACGTAGGTGCGCACTCCCGGGATCTCCTTGATGGTGCCGGTCGTATAGAGCGTCACCGCAGCGCGGGCGACGATTGCCCGACCCGGCTCGGCGAGGACCCGGGTGGCAAGGCCGGCATCGTCCGCCGCAGCCCGAATCGTCTCGCCCCACTCGGTGATGCTCGGTGCGGTCTCTCCCTCCACGTAGGGAACACCGAGACCGCCGCCGATGGAAAGAGCGCTCACTCCTGAGTCCCGGACGAACCCGGCCAGGGATTCGACCACCCGGGCGAACGAGGTGACATCGAACACCTGACTGCCGACGTGGGCGTGGACTCCAATCAGTTCGAGACCGGGTGTCGCGCCGATCCTGGCTACCGCGGTGGAAGCGACACCACCGACGATGCTCATCCCGAACTTGGAGTCGGTGGCGCCGGTTTGGAGGAAGTCGTGTGTATGGGCCTCGATGCCCGGGTTGACCCTGACCATCACCCGTGCCGAGCGTCCATCGAGGACCGACTCCAGCCTGTCGATCTCGACCAGGGAGTCGATGACAATGGTGCCCACCTTCGCGTCCAGGGCGGCTCTCAACTCCCGCAGCGACTTGTTGTTGCCGTGGAAGACCATCCGCTCGGGAGGCACACCGGCGGTGAGGGCGACAAACATCTCACCACCGGTCGCCACGTCGAGGTCCATGCCCTCTTCGTGCGCCAGCCGGGCCATCGCAGTGCAAAGGAACGCCTTAGTGGCGTAGGCGGCCCCGTCGGGGAAGGCGGAGACCGCCTCCCGGCACCGGGCACGCATGTGTTCCTCGTCATAGACGAAGAGCGGTGTGCCGTACTCGGCGGCGAGCTCGATGAGGTCGCAGCCGGCGATAGAGAGTCTCCCGTTGCCGTCGGTGGCCGCATTGTCGGGGAGCAGATGCCAGGGAAGGACGCTCATCGGATTTCCGATGGTGCCACACGACCGGCCTGTGACACCCAACCCAGGGTTCCTACCACCAGGAATTGGTGGGAGGAACCCTGGGTTTGGTCGTCGGCCACGACAAGACCGAAGGGTCCCACAAGAGGGGGGTCACCAAAGTCGGCCGCCAATCAGTTGCTGAACGTGACGGAGAAGGCGGGCGCCCAGCGGGTGACCACACGGCCGTAGCACTCGCCCGCCCGCAACATGTCCCCGGTGGCGAGAGCCTCCAGGGATTGGTGGACCTGGTCGCACGAGTCGTCGAAAACCAGGTCATTCGGGTCGAAGAGGCTCGAGACATCGCCGTAGTCGAGTTCGAGCATCGAGTCGTCGGGAAAAGGCTGGAGCCATTCCAACAGCTGACCGAGCTCCTGGGCGGGCCCCATGAACACGGTGAGGGAAGTGAGGACCTCGAGTGCCTCGGTGATCCGGGCGCGAGCAGGGTCCATGTCGGTTCGGAATCGGATGCTCGGCCCCTCGGAGCCCTCGTACACCTCCTTCTGGGAGGGATCGAAGCCAACGAACCAACGGACCGGCACGTGCCATGCCGAGGTGAGGATGTGGGAACGGTGCTCGGGATGGCTGCGGTGATAGGCCTTGAGCTCGCGATCGGCCGCCTGGGCCGCGGCCTCGGGGACCAACCCCGCCCCCAAGCCACGGAAGGCGTTGGCGAAGGCGACGGTCGACTCCAGGACCCGGAGCCGGAGGTTGCGAGGGCAGACCATGCGGCGGCCTTGCCACTCGACGGACCAATAGGTGTCGCCCTCGGCCTCGGAGAGGATCCCGTAGCTGCGCACGAAACCGGGTACCGGATCCGCTGACCCGGAGACCTCCGGTGAGTACACCCTGAGGAAGGCCGACTTGGTCACGCTTTCATCCTGGCACACCGATCCGGCAATCGCCGGGGACGCGAGCCTCCTGCCGCCGGTAAGATCGGCCCATCATCCCCCATCCGGTTGTGAGGAGGTCAGGACCTTGGGTGTATTCGACGCCATAGCCGTCGAGGGCCACGAACAGGTCCTGTACGGCTACGACAAGGTATCCGGCCTCCGGGCGATCATCGCGATACACAGCACGGCCCTCGGTCCCGCCTTAGGCGGGACTCGTTTTTTTCCGTACCCATCCGAGGAGGACGCCCTCCGGGATGTCCTTCGTCTCTCCGAGGGGATGACCTACAAGGCGGCTGCGGCCGGACTCGATCTCGGAGGGGGCAAGGCCGTGATCATCGGTGATCCCCGTGAGGACAAGTCGGAACGTCTCTTCCGGGCCTACGGACGCATCGTCGATTCCCTGCAAGGCCGCTACATAACCGCCGAGGACGTCGGAACCACCACCACCGACATGGACTTGGTGCGTCGCGAGACGCGATGGGCCCTGGGTAACTCGGTCGCCCACGGTGGTGCGGGAGATCCCTCACCGGTGACCGCGCGCGGCCTGCTTGCCGCCTCCCGGGCGGTCGCCCACAAATTGTGGGGAGACTCCGATCTGGCCGGCCGACGCTTCGCCGTCCAGGGTGTGGGCAAGGTGGGCTCGGCGTTCGTGCAGCTGTTGGTGGAAGCGAGAGCCGAGGTCGTGGTCACCGACGCGTTCGATGCCGCAATCGAGCAGGCCGTCGACACCTTCGGCGTCAAGGCGGTCGATCCCGATGACATCTTCGAGGTCGACTGCGACATCCTCTCGCCCTGCGCACTGGGGGCCGGTCTCAACGAGGAGACCATCCCCAGACTCCACTGCCAGGCCGTCGTGGGCTCGGCGAACAACCAGCTGGCCACGGCGGAGGACGCTCGCCGTCTCGCCGAGAGAGGAATCCTCTACGCCCCGGACTTCGTGGTCAATGCAGGCGGTTTGATCAATGTCTTCGACGAGTTGCAGGGTTACTCCAAGTCGAGGGCCCTGCACCGGGTGGATGCCATCTACGAGGCCACGATGAAGATCCTCGACCGGGCAGAGGCCCACGACATCACCCCGAACGAGGCGGCGGTGATGGTGGCGAACGATCGAATACAGGAGATCGGCGACCTGCGCAGATTCCGCCGCAGCGGGGACGACCGGAACTGAGATGATCGAGGGCACGCTCGACCACGCCAGCTTGGGCCTTTCCGATGAGCAGGTGGTCGAGATGTACCGGCTGATGCTGATCACCCGGCGAATCGACGACCGAATGTTCGCCCTGCAACGGCAGGGCCGCGCCGCTTTCGTGCTCGGCTCTTCGGGTCACGAGGGAGTCCAGGTGGCTTCCACCTTCGCACTCGACCGGGAACGCGACTGGGTACTCCCCTACTACCGCGACATGGGGGTGGCCATGGGCTGGGGCTTCACTCCCCTGGAGATCTTCCTCGCCGTCTTCGCCAAGCGGGATGACCCGTCCTCCGGCGGCCGGCAGCTGCCCAGCCACTGGTCCGAGCCGGACAAGAACGTGTTCACCCAGTCCTCGGTGATCGGCACCCAATTTCCCCATGCCGCCGGCATCGCCCACGGTCTCAAGCTGCGCGGCGATGGGGCGGTGGCGGTCGTCTACGGAGGCGAGGGAGCGACTTCCGAGGGCGATTGGCACGAGGCGATGAACTGGGCGGGGGTCCACGACCTTCCCCTCATCTGCGTCATCGAGAACAACCACTACGCCATCTCGGTGCCGACCGAGGAGGAGGTGGCGGGTCAGATCGCCGATCGGGCGAAGGGGTACGGCTTCCCCGGCCACCTGGTTGACGGCAACGACCCTTTCCAGGTTCTGGCGACCATGCAGGAAGCGGTGGAACGGGCCCGCTCCGGGCAAGGGCCCAGTCTGATCGAGGCCGAGACCTATCGCTATTACGCCCACACCTCAGACGACAACGACGCGCTCTACCGGAGTCGCGAGGAGGTGGAGCGCTGGCGCAAGAAGGACCCCGTAGAGAGGCTCAAGCAGTACCTGATCGAGAGCCGCCTGCTCACCGAGGCCCGCGAGCAGGAGATAGACCAAGGGGTGGTGGAATTGCTCGCCCGGGCAGTGGAGGAGGCCGAGGCGGCCCCTAACGCCGACGAGCCGACCTCCCGGGTATACGCCCGGGTGGTCGAGCCGGGGCCGGCTGCCACCGAGCCCGACCCGGTCCCGGAGGGGGAGACCGTGAACTTGATCACCGCGATCAACCGCACCCTCCACGAGATCTTCGAACAGCATGAGGACACGGTCCTCTTC
The DNA here is from genome assembly GCA_035249605.1 of Acidimicrobiia bacterium. Lineage (GTDB taxonomy): Bacteria > Actinomycetota > Acidimicrobiia > Spongiisociales > ZC4RG35 > JANQRA01. Next base: position 132,197 of record DATFGI010000010.1, on the reverse strand, counting down.
GGCGAAGATGTGGCTCGTCGCAAAGGGGGCGTGTTCAAGGCGACGGAGGGCCTCACCGAGAAGTTCGGAGCGGAGCGCTGCTTCAACACCCCGATCGCCGAGTCATCGATCATCGGCTGTGCCATCGGCATGTCGGCCACCGGGTTCAGGGTGCTCCCCGAAATCCAGTTCGCCGACTACATCCACCCGGCTTTCGACCAGATCGTCTCCGAGGCTGCCCGGGTGAGCTACCGGTCCAACGGCCGGTGGAGCGTGCCCATAGTGATCAGGACCCCGTATGGCGCAGGGATTCACGGAGCCCAGTACCACTCCCAGTCGATCGAGTCCTTCTACGCCCATGTCCCCGGGCTCAAAGTGGTGATCCCGTCGACCCCCGCCGATGTCAAGGGTCTGTTGCACACCGCGGTGGAGGATCCCGACCCGGTGATGTTCCTCGAGCCCAAGAAGCTGTACCGGCTGGCCCGGGGGCCCTTCCCCGAGGGTGACCATCGGGTCCCGCTGGCCAAGGCGGCGATCCGCAACCAGGGCACCGACCTCACGATCATCGCCTACGGAGCGATGTCTCATTTCGCCATGGAGGCCGTACCCGTGCTCGACGAGCTGGGAATCAGCGCCGAGGTGATCGACCTACGCAGCCTCAAGCCCCTGGACTGGCCCACCATCGAGGAGTCGATAAAGAAGACCTCGAGGGCGCTGATCGTGCACGAGGACAACGAGTTCGTCGGCTATGGGGCCGAGATCGCCGCCCAGATCGCCGACAAGACCTTCGAATGGCTCGACGCGCCGGTGAAGCGGTACGGGTTGCCCGACGTGCCGATCATGCCCTACGCCGGGTCGCTGGAGAACGCTCTCTACCCGACCCCGGAAACCATCGTGGCCCGGGCCCAGGAGCTGGCCAAGTACTGAAGTGTGTTCAGATACCGTCCCCATGCGACGGTATCTGAACACGCTCAATCCACCTCGTCGACGTCGATCACCTCATGGCCGGGACGGCCGGTGACTGCGTTCGGCGGCCAGCGGCCCGGGGTGAACAGCGCAACCCGTCCCGAGACACGGCCGGCCACGACCCGATGGACGACACCGCGTATCTGGGGGACGAGGAGAAGAAACCCGAGCAGATCGGTGAAGAACCCGGGTGATATCAGGAACACCCCGGCCACCAGTATGGCGGCACCATCGGTCAGCTCACGCCCGGGGAGCTCGCCCCGGTCCACCCGATTCCGCAGCCTGGCCCATACCGAGAGCCCGGCGCGGCGAACCAGATACGAGCCGAGGATCGCCGTGGTCACGGCGAGGAGGAGCGCCCAGCCTAGACCGATCCGGGCCTGCACCCAGAAGAAGGTCGCCATCTCGACGAGAGCGAAGATGACGAAGAAGGCGAGAAGCCGTCGCATGGGCCAACGGTAACCCTCGAGCGCCACAACCGGTCCCGACCTGGCCTTTCGTTTGCCTCGGCGGTGCCACGGGTACCGGCCCTCCCATGCTCATCGTCGCTGCCGAGCCACGTGGTCCGGCGTTGGCGAGCATCGACCGACTGACGTGGCTCATGGTGGTCCTCGGCGGTATCGCGTTCGCGCTGGTCCTCTTCGCCCTGATCAGAGGTCTGCGCGGTCGCAATGAGTTGGGCAGACGCGGCGAAAGCCTCTTTCTGTTCGGCGGGGGCCTGGTCCTCCCCGGAGTCATGATCGTGGTGGTGTTCGCCGCCACGCTGGCGGTGATGAGGAGCCAGCCGGCGACGGCCGGCCCTGATGCCCTCACCATCGAGATCACCGGTCACCAGTGGTGGTGGGAGGTCTACTACCCCGCCCAGGACATCCGCACCGCCAACGAGATCCACATTCCCGTCGGTGAGGACATCGAGCTGCGGCTGACATCCGCCGACGTCATCCACAGCTTCTGGGTGCCTTCGCTCGGCGAGAAGCTGGACCTCCTCCCCGACCGGGTCAACACCATGATCCTCCAAGCCGACGAGGAGTCGACCTACCGGGGATCTTGCGCCGAGTTCTGCGGGCTTCAGCACGCCAAGATGGCGTTCCTGGTGATAGCCACCTCGCCGGGCGAATTCGAGGATTGGGTGGCGGGCCAGCAGATGGTGGCGGACCCACCCACCGACGACCTGGCCCGGAGCGGGCTCGAGGTATTCCTCACCTCGGAGTGCCCGGACTGTCACACCATCGCCGGCAGTGAAGCCCACGGTGAGAAAGGGCCGGACCTGACCCATGTCGCCGGCCGGGAAACCATCGCCGCCGCCTCGTTCGCCAACACGACCGAGAACCTGAGGAGCTGGGTGGCCAATCCGCAGGCTCGCAAGCCCGGGGTGGCCATGCCCGACATCGAGCTCTCGGACGACGAGTTGGACGCCCTGGTCGCCTATCTGGAGACTCTGGAGTGAGCGATCGGCAGCCGCCCCCGGAAAGAACCCCGACAGCGGCCCGAACCAGGACCGACTCCATCCTCGACAAGCTGTGGGACGACCCGCCAGGGTGGATGGGAAAGCTGCAGGCGGTGCAGAACGACGCGATCGGCAGACGTCTCGTCTTCACAGGGTTCTTCTTCCTCCTCCTCGGGGGGAGCTTCGACTCGATCGTGATGAGGCTGCAGCTGGCAATCCCAGAGAACGACCTGGTCAATGCCCAGTTCTACAACGAGCTCTTCACCAACCATGGCTCGGTGACCATGTTCTTGGTCATCCTCCCCATCTTCGAGGGGTTCGCCATTCTCATGCTCCCGCCGATCCTGGGGACGAGAGAGATGCCCTTCCCCCGCCTGGGCGCGTTTGCCTACGTGACCTTTCTCTTCGGCGGTCTCCTCTACTACTCGGCGACCCTTTTCAGCATGGTCCCCGACGCCGGCTGGTTCGCCTACACCCCGCTGAGCGGTCCCGAGTTCTCACCCGACCTGGCCATCGATTTCTGGGTGCTGGGCCTGGGGGTGGCCGAGGTGGGGGCGATCGCGGCCGCCATCGAGATCATCATCGGGGTGATGAAGATGCGGGCCCCGGGGATGACCCTGAGCCGGATGCCGCTCTTCGCATGGGCCTACCTGGTGATGGCATTCATGATCCTCTTTGCCTTCACCCCGCTGATCATCGGCAGCCTCCTCCTCGAGCTCGACCGGGGGTTCAGCACCGAGTTCTTCAACGTCGAGGCCGGGGGCAGCTCACTTCTCTGGCAACATCTCTTCTGGATATTCGGCCACCCCGAGGTCTACATCCAGTTCATCCCTGCCACCGGGTTCGTTTCGATGATCATCCCGGTGTTCATGCGGAAGCGGACGGTGGGCCACATGTGGATCGTGGCCTCCATGGTGGCCATCGGCTTCCTCTCTTTCGGTCTCTGGGCGCACCACATGTTCACTGTCGGCCTCTCGCCGATCGTGGGGAGCTTCTTCGCCGGTGCCAGCATGGTGATCGCCATCCCGGCCGGGGTGCAGATATTCGCCTGGCTGGCCACCATCTGGGCGGGCCGCCCTGTGTGGCGGACGCCCTTCTTCTTCGTCGTCGGCTTCATCGCGCTGTTCGTCCTCGGAGGGATCACCGGGGTGATGGTCGCATCGGTCCCCTTCGACGTTCAGGCCCACGACTCGTATTTCGTGGTCGCCCACCTCCACTACGTCCTCATCGGCGGTGTCGGGTTCCCCATCTTCGCCGGGGTGTACTACTGGCTGCCCAAGTACACGGGCTATGCGCTCAACGAGACGTTGGGGAGATGGAACTTCTGGCTCCTGTTCATCGGGGTCAACGTCACCTTCTTCCCGATGCACATCGTCGGCCTGATGGGGATGCCGAGGAGGGTCTACACCTATCCCGCCGGTCTCGGTTGGGAGACGTACAACCTGATCTCGACAATAGGGGTCTTCATAATCGTCGCCGGGATCGGTGTCTTCATCGCCAATCTGGTGCACAGCCACCGGCTGAAGAGGGAGATCGGGGCCAACCCGTGGGGTGGGGATAGCCTGGAATGGGCGCTGCCATCGCCACCGATGCAGCACGGGTGGAGTGTGCCCCCCATCGTGCGCAGCCGCCATCCCCTCTGGGACCAGGACGACCTCCACGAGGGGGAGGAGGACGACGAGAGATTGGTCCATGCCATGTCGCAATGGCCTCTGCAATGGCGGGCGGCCCTGATCACCTCGACGGGGAGCGCGGAGCCCGAGGAGATCTTCCGGGTGGCCGGGCCGTCCCTCTGGCCATTCATCACCGGCATGGGGGTGGTCATGATCTTCGCCGCCGAGCTCACCAAGCTGCGCTGGGGCGCTTTCCTCGGCTTCGCCGTGATCGTCGTGGGAGTGATCGCCTGGAACTGGCCTCAGCCCTCCCCCACGTCTGAGGAGGAAGAGATCGCGTTCGAGGACGAGCATGGGATACCCGTGCACGTCGGGGGCAGCCTCATCATCGCCCGCTGGGGCATGGGCCTGGTGCTCCTCTTCATCTCCATCGCCCACCTGAGCATCCTCCTCTCCTACTTCTATCTCCGGCTCGACGACGAGATCTGGCCACCGTCCGGGATCGAGGAAACGGGGGTCCTGATTCCCATCCTGGCCACGGCGTTGGTGGTCATGGCGACCGCGGCTGCCTATATGGCTGCGCGCAGCGTCACGTCGGGGAACGAGCCGGCGATGCGGATCTGGGCCGGGGTGGGCTCGCTGCTCGGGATCGGCGGGGTCGTCACGCTGGTGACCCACCTCGACGGTCTTCCCTTCGACTCCCAGACCCTGGCCTACGGTTCGATCTACCACCTGCTCGGCTGGTTCCTGGTGATGGTGGCCACCGCCGCGTGTGTCATGGGTGTGCTGGTGGTGATCTGGACCACCCGGACGCCGTACACGCCGCGGCGACACGTCCCGATGGCCAACCTGAACTGGTTGTGGCTCACCACGTCGGTGGTCTGGGTCACGGGGGTGGGGGTGCTCGTCCTGGGACCGGTGCTGACGTGACCGGCGAGCTCCGGCCCCGCCGCCCTTCCTTCTGGGCCTGGCTGTTCCTGGCCGGGCCGGTGATCTGGTACGGCCATTTCTGGATCGTCTATCTGGCCGCGGAGTGGGGCTGCCGGGTTGCCGGTGACTTCATGCTCCTGGGCCGTTCCGGAGTCGCCGTGATCACGGTGGCGCTGACCGTGGTCGGTGTCGGGATGATCGGGTGGTACACGGCCCGCGCCTGGAAGAGGAGAGGCGGCGGCGACCCGGACGATCAGGAGTCGGAGTTCAGCCGGGCGGGATTGATCCTGGGGCTCATCTTCGCCATCGGCACCATATTCGTGGGCGGGCCAGCCCTGGTGCTGTCCCCATGCTGATCCTCGCCCACCTCGGTCAGAGCCATGCCGGCTGGAACCTGGTGACCATGTCCGTCCTCGCGGCCACGGCCTGGCTGTTCTTGCGTGGGCCGGGGGGCCGCTCCGAGCGCCGACAATTCCTCTTCGTCACCGGTTTGATCGCCCTGATGGCCGCACTGGCGTCACCCCTGGAGACTCTGGCCGAGGAACTGGCATCTGCCCACATGTTCCAACACGTCCTGCTTCTCCTGGTCGCCGCGCCGCTGCTCGCCGCGAGCAGACCGGTGGAGGGTCTCGTCGGCGGACTGCCTCGACGATGGCGGAAGACGGTGGGCAGGGTGCGTCGTATGACCCGGCTCACCCCGGAGAAGCGCCGGTTGGTGACACCGGTCCTGGTCTGGATGGCCTACGGCGGCGCTCTCTGGGTCTGGCATGCCGCCGGCCTCTACGAGCTCGCCTTGCAGAGCAGCGTGGTCCATGTGGTCGAGCACCTCTGCTTCATCGTTGCCGGGGTGGCGTTCTGGTCGCTGGTGCTGGTGGGCAGGCGCCGCCCCGACCTCAGCCCGGGCCTGCGCGGGCTGATGGTCTTCACCACCGCATTTCACAGCGTGCTGCTCGCCGCCCTCATCACCTTCGCCGACCGCCCTTGGTACGACGCCTATGCCGAGACCGCGGCCCACTGGGGTCTGACCGCGATCGACGATCAACGTCTCGCCGGTCTCCTGATGTGGATCCCCGGCGGGCTGGTCTACACCGGCACCGGTCTCTGGATACTGCTCGGCTGGGTCAGAAACACCGGAGAGGGGCTGGGCCCAGACGCCAAACCCGCAACCCAGGGTTCCCAGCGTCGCTGAGCGACGCTACGAACCCTGGGTTCGCCGAAGGTCGGCCAGGATCTGTTGGGAGGCGAAACGGCCCGGCGCGCCCATGACACAGCCACCGGGGTGGGTGCCCGACCCACACTGGTAGTAACCCTCGATCGGGGTGCGGTACTGGTTCCATCCCGGGGCGGGGCGGAAGAAGAACATCTGGGGGGCGAGGAACTCACCGGCGAAGATGTTTCCCTCGGTCAGGCCCACGGTGCGCTCGATGTCAAGTGGCGTCACCACCTCACGATGGAGCACGAGCTCGCCGAACCCGGGGAAGATCTCCTCGAGACGGGCCTGGACGACGTCGCCGAGGTTCTCACGCTCGGTGTCCCAGTCACTCCTCGCGAGGTGGTACGGGGCGTACTGGATGAAGTTGGACATGACCGCCTTGCCCGGTGGGGCCATGTCGGGGTCGATGTTGGACTGGACGCATGCGTCGATGTAGGGGCGCTCGCTGTACCAGCCGTACTTGGCGTCGTCGTAGGCGCGCTCGAGATAGTCGATGCTGGGCCCGATGTTGACGAAACCGCGGAAGATGTCCGACCTGCCCTCCAGCCCGGGGAACGCGGGGTTGGCGTCGAGGGCGAAATTGACCTTTGCCGATGTCCCCTGGAACTTCATGCGACGGATGTTCTCCACCAGATCGTCGGGGAGCACCCGCGGATCGACCAGCTGCATGAACGTGCGTCGGGGATCGAGTGCGCTGACAACGGTTCTCGCCTCGAACTCGGTGCCGTCGTCGAGAACCACGCCGCTGGCTCGCCCTCCATCGGTGATCACCCGCTCCACCGGGGACTCCAGCCTGATCTCGGCGCCGAAGCTCTCTGCGGCCCGGGCCAGCACCTGGGTGAATCCGCCGTTGCCTCCCTTGTGAAAGGCCCAGGTCCCATAGGCGGAGTCGTGCTCACCGAAGGAGTGATAGAGAAGCACCAATCCCGAACCCTGGGACCGAGGTCCCACCTTGGACCCGATGATCCCGGAGCTGGCCAACCAGCCCTTCATGATGTCGGACTCGAAATAGTCATCGAGAACGTCGGCGGCGCTACCGGTGAGGAGACGCACGAGGTCATGCAGCACCCGGGGCGGGAGATCGGCGAGATGCGACCCGATCGCGGCCATACGCGCCCGCTCCTCGGGATCCTTCGACGTGATGTCAGGCGGGATCGAGTCCATCAGGGGTCGGATGGCATGGACCACCTGATCCATCATGTGCTCATAGGCGTCGTAGGCATCGGCGTCGTGTCTCGAATGCCGGGCTATCTCGTGGTGGTTCTCGTCCTTGTCCTTGCCCAGGTGCAGGTAGTCGCCGTCTTCGGTGGGGGCGAACGTGGAAGGCATCGCCAATGGCATGAAGCCGTGCCGGCTCAGATCGAGCTCGTGGATGATCTCGGGGCGAAGCAGGCTGAGGGCATAGGAGAAGGTGGTGAAGCTGAACCCAGGGTGCAGCTCCTCGGTGATGGCGGCGCCGCCGACCAGATGACGTCGTTCCAGGATCAGGGTGTCGAGCCCTGCCTTGGCCAGATATGCCCCGTTCACCAACCCGTTGTGCCCGCCACCGATCACGATGACGTCGTAGCGGTTCTTCTCCCCCATCAGGCGGTCCTCCTCGGCGGGTCGTAGAAGGGCAGTCTGGTCACCTGAGAGTCGATCACCTCGTAGCGATGGTCGATGGTGACCTCGATCCCCACCTTCGTGCCCGGCTTGCCGTGCTCGGGGCGAACCCTGCCGATGCCGATGTGACGCTGCAGGAGCGGCGAATAGACGAAGCTGGGCACGTAACCCACCCGTTCGAGGGCATCGTCGTAGAGCATCATGGCCCCATGCCCGGGATGGTGGTCCTTGGGAGTGACCAATCCACGGTCGTTGTGCGCCCGGGCCCAGTGCTCCCAGTCGACGATTATCCCCACCGTCTTCCATCTCGACGTGCCCTCTGTGATCTCTCTCTCGATCGCCCGCCGTCCGATGAAGGGCCGCTCGCTCCTTTCCAGGTCGTTCACCATCCACCCCAGCCCCAGCTCGACAGGGGTGGTGCGTTGGTCGTCGTTCCAGGCGAAGCGCGCAGAGTCGAAGTCGACATCGATGAGGACCAGCCCGGCCTCGATGCGGGTGATGAGGATTGCGGTCTGCCCCACCGGGATCGCACCCTGCGGCGAGCCCGCCTCGAACAACCTGTCCCAGACCTCGACCGCCTCATCTGCGGGGACCCAGATCTCGTATCCCAGGTCGCCGGTGTATCCGGTGCGGGAGATGGTCACCGCGGCATCCCCGATCTTGGCCTCGGTGAGCCGGAAGTAGCCGAGATCCTCTATCTCCGGGGCGAGCCCGCTGAGAAGGCCGCGCGATCGCGGGCCCTGGACGGCGAGTGCCCCGTACGTCTCGGATACGTCCTCCACCGCGACCGACATCCCGTCGATCAGGGCCGAGAAATAGGCGAGGTTGGGGCGGGCCGCGGTGAGCAGGAACTCATCGTCGGAGTGTCTGAAGACGACACCGTCTTCGAGAACCCAACCGTCGTCGTCGCACCAGGCGGTGTACTGGGCCTGTCCGGAACGACATTTGCCGATGTCGCGGAGGAGGACGCCGGAGAGGTAGCGCTCGGCGTCGTGCCCGTAGATCCGATACTTGTAGAGGGGAGACGTGTCGAACACGCCCGCGCCGTTGCGGATGGCGAAGTACTCGAATTTGTCCGACATCACGTAGCTGTCCGCGGCCAGATAACCCGACCAATGGCTCCACAGACCGGTCTCGTTGGCCTGGCTGGTGCGGGCGTGGAAGGGGGTCTGTCGGATCACCGGCCCTCATCTCCGTTCATTGAGGCCGAAACGTAGCTCGCCGATCCGCTCAGGCCGGCCGGCCGTGCCCGGGCTCCTCCTACATAATTGGGCTCTCAACGAGAGGTAGCACATGGGGCTCACCATCGAAGACGTCGCGGCCCGGGCCGGAGTCGAGGTCGGCGAGGTCCGACGGCTCGTCGAATTGGGTGCCATCGCGCCCGAAAGGGACGGCCACCAGGTGCGGGACGCGCATGTCGTGGCGCTATTCCACCTGTGGGAAAACGCCGGCCTCTCTGCAGAGTCGATCCTCGCCGCGCTGAAAGCCGGAGACCTCTCCCTCGACTTCCTCGAGTCGCCGGGATGGGAGCTACCGCCGCCCCTCGACGTGACCTACCGGCAGCTCGCCCGAAGGCACGGCATCCCGCTCCGCCTGCTTCAAGCCATCCACGGGTCGCTCGGGTTCGTGCCGCCCGATCCAGACGAGCGAGCGCGACCCGACGACACCACGATTGCGGATCTGGCGCGGATGGTCCTGGACATGGGTGGGTCGGAGGAATCGGTCCGCCGTCTGTTCCGGGTATACGCCGACAACCTGCGAAGGCTGGTGACCGCCGAGGCCGACCTCTACGTGGAGGAAATCGAGCGTCCGAGCCGGCGGGCAGGAGCCACCGTGCCGGAGGTGATGCGGGAGGGCGCTGCGGTGGGGCGTCGGATCACCGCGCTGGTCACGGCGACGATCGGCGCCATCTACGAGCGGCACCGTCAACACGTGTGGATCGAGCACTCGATCGAGACGGCCGAAGGTGTGCTCGAGCAGGCCGGCCTGTACTCGGGCGCCGGGCGGACGCCCACCATCTGCTTCGTCGATCTCACGGGTTACACCCGGCTGACCGAAGAGCGAGGGGACGAGACCGCCGCCCGGCTGGCAGGCCGACTGGCCGAGCTCGTGGACGCGGTGGCGGTTCGGCACGGTGGAAGGCCGGTCCGGTGGCTCGGCGACGGGGGGATGTTCCTGTTCCCAGAGGCGACGGGGGCGGTCCGAGCGGCAGTCGAGATGACCGAGGGGGCTCCAGCCGCCGGTCTTCCGACCACCCACATCGGCATCCATTCCGGACCGGTGGTCTTCCAGGACGGCGATGTCTACGGACGAACCGTGAACATCGCCTCCCGGATCGCGGATCTCGCCGAGGCGGGGGCGGTACTCACGTCGGAGGAGACCAGGAGCCAAGTCGAGGACCTCGACGTCGACTGGGAGTTGATCGGTCCCACCAAGCTGGACGGTGTGACGAGGCCGGTGGTCTTGCATAGAGCGGTGCCTCGAGTGACTGGGCACGCGCCGCTTCCACGCTGAGCCTCCGCAACGCCTTCCCCCTGGCGGCTCAGGCCGTCGACCGCCCTCGCGCCGCCCAGACTCGAAGGTCGAGAGTGAAGGGACCCTTGCCGACCTGGCGCCGGGCGGCGGCCTCGATGCGCTCGCGGTCCTCGGGGGGGCGTTCCGCCACATAGCGACCGGCCGGCCCCACCCCGAGCGTGTAGGGCTCCCACCACTCCTCGAAGCTGGAGTGCTCCACCTCGTAGACCAGGTCCTCGCCCTGGACGTCTCCGAGGCCGGCGGTCTCCAGGATGTCGACCAAGTGACCCTCCCGCGCTCCCGGGAAGTCTGACTCGTCGATTGCGTCGGCATCGAACTCCTTCACGGCCCGCCAGAACGGGCTCAGGGGGGCCCGCCCCCCGGCGAGATCCCACACACAGGCAGCGACGGTGCCTCCGGGGGCGGTGACCCGTGCCATCTCCTCGACGCCGCCGACCGGATCCGCCATGTGGTGGACCACGAGCTGGGCCAGGGTGATGTCGAAGACGTCATCGTCGAAAGGGAGCGCCTCGGCAGCGGCATGACGGACCTCCACGCCGGGATGGCGTTCGGCGACGGCAGCCGCGAATGGCTGAGAAGGATCGACCGCGCTGACCGACGCCGCTCCGAGACGGGCGACGAGCTCTGACGTCAGCGCGCCCGGCCCGGATCCCACCTCGAGCGCGCGCTGGGGGGGCCGCACCCCGGCGAAGTCGGCGAATAGCGGGGCGAGGAGACGCGAGTACCGGCCCATGAACCGGTCGTAGGAATCCGCTGGGACGACAAAGCTCATCCGGAGGAGAAGTTACACCCGGCGTAGGCTGGCTGATGTGGACGGGCGACGTGTCATCCTTCGGGGAGGAGAGATACATCAGTGCCTCGGCGAGCGGGGCGGCCTTGGTTGGGAAGTAGTAGAGCACCAAGGCCGGCCTGACCCCGACGATGTCGGCCACGTCGGCGATCCGGGTATCACACAGCCCCCGCTCGGCGATTGCGGTGGCCGTGGCCCCGAGAAGGTCGCGTCGGCGGCTTTCGGTCACACGAGGCCGGGGGCTCACCCCGTGATTGCCATGAGCAAAGGGGTCGCTGAATCTCCGTTCAGGTTGCAGGCGGCACCGATCCCACCGGAGCTGTGCCTACCCGCTGTTACCTAACCTGACGACGCATGTCGCTGCAGTCCCATCTCTCCGATCTGGCCGGGAAGGCCTTCGCCGATCTCGGTCTCCCCGCCGCTCTCGGCGAAGTGGTGCCCTCGCAGCGCCCCGAGCTCTCCCAGTTCCAGTGCAACGGGGCCATGGCCGGGGCCAAGATGGCGGGGAAGACGCCCCGAGAGATCGCCGAGGCGGTGGCGTCAGCGCTCGCCCTCCACCCCGAGATGGCCGCGGTCGAAGTCGCCGGACCGGGTTTCATCAACATCGATCTCAGCGACGGGGCGCTGGCCGGTTGGGCCAATCGCATCTCGGCCGATGACCATCTCGGATTTCGGCGCGAGACCGAGCAAATGCGGGTCCTGGTCGACTACGCCGGGCCCAACGTGGCCAAGGCCATGCATGTCGGGCATCTCCGCGCCACCATCATCGGCGACGCACTGGCTCGTCTCTTCTCCTTCGCCGGTCACGACGTGATACGCGACCCCCATTTCGGCGACTGGGGGTTCCAAATGGGCCTTCTGATCACCGCCATCGCCGACGAGGGCATCGATCCGGAGGCAATCGAGCTGGGAGATCTGCAGCGGATCTATCCCGAGGCGGCGGAGCGGGCCCTCCTGGACCCCGACTTCGCAGCACGCGCCCGGGAGGCCACCGTCCGCCTCCAGCAGGGTGAGGAGGACGCGCAACGGGTGTGGCGCCACATGAAGACGGTTTCCGAAGGGTCGCAGCGATCCGACTTCGCCGCGCTCGGCGTCGAGTTCGATCTCTGGTACGGGGAGAGCGACGTCGCCGACCGGCTCAACGCCCTGGTAGCGCGTCTCGAGGAGAGTGGTGTCGCCGAGATTTCGGACGGTGCGTTGATCATCCGGGTCGAGCAGTCAGGGGACAACAGGGAGTGGCCCCCGCTGATCCTGCGGACCTCGGCCGGCGGCTTCCTCTACACGACGACCGACCTGGCCACGGTCGAGATGAGAGTGCGCGACCTCGGCGTCGACCTCATGCTCTATGTGGTCGACCACCGCCAGGCCGACCACTTCACCCAGGTCTTCCGGGCGGCACGACGAGCCGGGATCGCCGGTGATGACGTGGTGATGGAGCACATCGGGTTCGGGACCATGAACGGCCCCGACGGCAAACCCTTCAAGACTCGGGAGGGAGGAGTCGTCCAACTCGGCGACGTAATCACAATGGTCAAGGACGCGGCGCGACAGCGGATCGACGAGGCCCATATCGCCGAGGGCTATCCCCCCGAGGAGCGAGAGCGGATCGCGGCGCAGGTAGGCATCGCCGCACTCAAGTTCGGCGACCTCATCAACAATCGCTCCTCGGACTACATCTTCGATATCGAGCGATTCAGCTCTTTCGAGGGCAAGACCGGCCCCTACCTGCAGTACGCCTCGGTGCGTATCAAGTCGATACTCCGCCGTGCCTCGGAGCAGGGTCTTCAGGCCGGGGAGATCGGGGCGCCGGATCACAACGTCGAGAGAAACCTCATGCTGGAGTTGCTCCGGCTGCCCGAGGTTGTGGAGCGAACGATCGACCTGCGCGCTCCCAACCATGTCGCCGAATATGCCTACGCCGTGGCCGGGGCGTGGAACCGGTTCTACGACCTCTGCCACATCCTCTCCGAGGAGGACGAGCGGCGACGTGGCTCGTGGCTGACACTGGCGGCATGGACGGAGACCACGTTGGAGACACTGCTCCATCTCCTCGGCATCGAAGTGCCCGACCGGATGTGACCATGGGCGCTCCGATCAGGCCCGCGACCCACGCCGACGTCGAGCCGATCAGAGAGTGGTCGTCCCAAACCTTCTCCTGGGGCGATTACGTGCCGGACCGGCTCCCCACCTGGATCGAGGACCCCGAGTCGGAGGCGCTGGTCAGTGTCGACGACGACGACGTCCCGGTTGCCGTCGCCCACGTCGCGATGCTCTCCCCGAGCGAGGGCTGGCTGGAGGGAATTCGGGTTCGACCCGATCACCGGCGCTCGGGTCGAGGCTCGGCGCTCAACGATGCCCTTGTCGAGTGGGCCACGCGACGCGGGGCGCGGGTGGTGCGTCTCGCCACCGAAGGTGACAACGAGGCAGCCCGGCGACAGGTCGAAACGCTCGGCTACCGCCTTGTCTCCACGTGGGTCCACGGAGAGCTGATTCCGGCTCCCGCCCATCGCGCTCCCGATCAGTTTCGTCTTCGCCCCGCCCCCGGGTCGGACTCGGAAGCGGCGTGGCTCTTCTGGGTCGCCAGCGACCTGGCACGTGACGCCCGGGAGTTGATCGCCCTCGGTTGGCAATGGCGCACCGCCCGACCCGAGGACATCGGCGGGGCCGGCGAGGTACTCCAGTCTGCGGCGGGGTGGGTGATGGTGGACCAGCCAGAGCCTGATTGGATGCGGACATTGTGGATGGCCGCCACCCCCGACGACATCCTCCCCCTCCTCGATGGCCTGCTCGACCTGGCCGTGGAGCGGGCGGTGACCGAGATCGACGTCAAACTGCCGAGCTTGGGTTGGACCGCGGAGGCGTTGCGACGTCACGGCGCCGAGCCCGAAGAGATGGTCGTCTACTCCAAGGCCGTGGGCTGAAGGCCCAAGCGTGAGTCGATACGTCTGCGTCCTATGGCGCAGATACCTACTCAGGCTTGTCAGGTCAGGATGATCATCGCCGCCACTGCCCACACCACGAATAGGACGGGGATATCGGCTTCCCGCGCCCAGGCGTACTCGTCGGGCGCAAGACTCACTGCCAGCGACAGGGGCACGCCCAGGATGGGCATGACGGTCATGCCGGCGACGCCCACCGCTCGAAATCCCTCGGTCCCCTTGAAGAGCGGTGTCGGAATACCCTCGAGAAAGCCGCCGAGGAAGCCGTAGATCAGCACGGCTGCCAGACCGGTGAGGAACACGGCCACCATGCGCCCGATCCCGATCTCCCAGATGGTGAATCCGACCAGTCGCCGACCCCGTCCCAGCGGCCCTTCCGAGGCCACTCCGAGGCAGAACAGGCCGATCACGGCGAGGACGATGGCGGAGATGAGCATGGACCCGGTGGTGAGCTCGGCGCTGAGAACGTCGACGAGGCCGAAGCCACCGAGAAGGACCGCCACCGAGAGCCCGACCAGAAGGCTGCCCAGGACCATCAGACCCACGTCCGCCATGGTGCCGAACACGCCGTAGGCCAGGATCGCATACCGCCTGACCATGGCCGAGCCCTGCCGTTTGGGACTGCCCTCGGTCACCGAATCGACCATAACCTCAAGCCCAACCCTCCGACTGCAAGGCCTCCAGGTACCACTCTATGGGATGGCGGATGTCGAAGGCGCCGCCGAGATGACTGCGCAACTGCATCTCGCAACCGGGGTTGGCCGAGGCCACCCGGGTCATGCCGGTGGCCCGTACCTGATCGGCCTTTTGCAGACCGAGTGCCTGCGACGCCTCGGGCTCGAGCACCGTGTAGAGGCCGGCGGCGCCACAGCACAGGCCGGCGGGATCCGTCTCCACGACCTCGTAGCCGGCGGCGGCGAGCACCGTTCTCGGTTCGTCGACGACACGTTGGGCATGGCGGAGATGGCAGGGGTCCTGGATTGCGATCGAGCCCCGGCTCTCCTCGGCCCGAGGAAGACGTCCCTCCTCGATAGCCCTCGCCACCGCGACGGTGATGTCGAGGGTCTTGGGCCGGTGCCCCATCCAGGTGTACCCGGCGAGATGCGCGGAGCATCCGGCGGCAGTGGCCACCACCATGTCGAATCCGCCGAGGGCGTCGGCATTCTTCATCCTGAATCGCTCGGCGATGTCGGCCTTGCCGTCGTGGGCGGCCAGGGCTCCACAACAGGTCTGATGCTCGGGTGCGGACACGAGGTGACCGGCCATCTCCAATAGGCGGAAGGCTGCCCGGTTCACCGGTCGGAACCACTCGTCCTGGATGCAGCCGGTGACCAACCCCACCGTGCCGGCGTCGGCAGAGCCCGACAACTGGCCGAGCGGTGAGCCGCCCCGGCCGGCGAGGCGGCGCAGACCCTTAGCGACCCTGCGATAACGGGAGGGGGAGAGACGGGTCAGACCCAGTGTTTGCGCCGATAAGAGCGCGAGCCCGCCCAACCGCATCAACCACCGGGCGCCGAGCGCGCGCAGGAGCCAGCGGTTCCTCCCGGCACGACCCGGGAGCTGGGCGTCGATCTCGGCCCTGGTGCCCTCCAGGGTGCGTCCGTAGGGGACGAGGCCGGGACAGATCGGCTCACAGGCGCGACATCCCAGGCAGAAGTCGATGATCGATGCGAACGCTTCGTCCACTTCCACCACACCGGTGGCGACCGCCGACATCGCGTGGAGACGTCCCCGTGGCGAGGCGGTCTCCCGCCCGGTGAGACGGAAGGTGGGGCACACCGGCAGACAGAGACCGCATTGCACGCATGCGTTGAGCTCATCGACCGTCGGATGGTGCTCGGTGACCCATCCCATCACAGGCCTCCGGGCAGCCTGCCCGGGTTCAGGATTCGCTTCGGGTCGAATTGCGAGATCAGGTCGTGCTGTCGGCCGAGACCGGGTGGCGGTGTGCCCCAGGGGTCGATGAGCCCGGGGTCGCCCCTGACCATCACCAGGTGGCCACCCATCGACTCTGCCCATTGCCGGATCTCGGCGGCGGCTGCGGGGGACTCGGAGGCGGCTCGTACCTCGCCGACGCCGTGGATCGCCAGATACGACCAGTCGGGGGGGAGATTTTCGACCGCGGCTCCGATCAGGGCTGGTGGCACCCGCAACGACCATTGCCACTTTCCCACGGGGTCGGCGGGCCAGTCCAGGCCCGCGGTCGTCTTGCCCGCGAGTCTCGCCGACTGCGCATCCACCTCGGCCTCGGTCCCTTGGAAATAGACCTTCAGCTGACCGTCGACATCGAGGATGGCAAGGGGGCGGGCCACCAGGCCGGCTTGGTCGAGATCGTCGATGAGCACGGTGGCCGATCCCGGCGGCGTCGGCCACAGCTTGAGACAAACCGAGACGATGACCCCCAGCGAGCCGAACGCCCCCACCGCCAGCCGGTGCAAGTCGTAGCCGGTGACGTTCTTGACCACCCTGCCCCCGCTGCGGACCAGGCGCCCGTCGCCGGTGACCATGGTGACCTCGAGCACCCGCTCCCTGGTGGAGTAGAGACGTCCCCGCCGCAGCCCCGAGGCCCCCGAGGCGATCACACCGCCAATGGTCGCCGGGCCCGGCACCTCGGGCATGCCCAGTGTCTGGTTGCGTTCGCTGAGCATGGCCTCGACGACCTCGACGGGAGCGCCTGGCCCGAGGACCACGGTGAGGTCGTCGGGCTCCCAGACCTCGACCTCGGCCATGCGCTCGGTGGACATGACCAAGTCCGGCTGAGGCGGGTCACCGAACCCGGAATGGCTTCCTCCACCCCAGACCTGGACCGTCAACTCCCGCTCCGAGGCGTATCGGACGATCGATTCGACGTCGCGCACCGTCTTCGGAGCGACGTGGAATCCGTCGGGTGCGCCCGGGATCTCGACCTGGAGCCAGGAGATGTGAGCCGGGTGAAGTGTCACACCCAGACCCCGTCGGGCAGCTCGCGGCGCACCCCGCCGTAGTCGAAGCAGCGTGACCCTTCGGGGAGGACCTTGGCCGGGTTGAAGACACCCACCGGGTCGAACACCTCCTTGAGACGGGCCTGGGCGTCGAGGTCGAGCTCGGTGAACCCGGCCCGCATCAGATCCCGCTTCTCGAGCCCGATCCCATGCTCGCCGGAGAGGGCTCCGCCGGAGCGGAGACAGAGGGCGACGATCTCGTCTCCCGCCTGGTGGACCCGCGCGTTGAGCTCGGGGTCGGCGGAGTCGAATGCGATCAGCGGGTGGAGGTTGCCATCGCCGGCGTGGAAGACGTTGAGCATGGTGAGGTGGTACCGGTCGGCGATCTCGTATATGCCGGCCATGGTCTCCACCAGCCGGGTGCGAGGCACCACCGCGTCGTGCAGGTAGTAGTCGGGGGCGAGCTGGGCGATGGCGCCGAACGCCGACTTCCTCCCCCGCCACAAGGTGGCTCGATGCTCCTCGGTGGCCGCGACCTCGACGTCGAGTGCGCCGTTGCGTCGAGCGATGTCGGCGATGACCCCGGCCTGGGACTCGACACCCTCGGTCTCACCGACCACCTCGGCGAGGAGCACGGCGGCGGCGTCGGTGGGGAGACCGGCCTTGAGCCAGTTCTCCACCACCTGACACATCCGCTGGTCCATCAACTCCAGGGCGGCGGGGACGAGACCGGCGGCGATGACATCGGAGACCGCGCGCGCGGCATCGGCGACAGAGGGAAAGCCCATGAGCAGGGTGCGCACGTCGGGCTCCACGGGGAGGAGACGCACCAGAGCCCTGGTGACGATCCCCAGCGTCCCCTCAGATCCCACGATGACCCCTTTGAGGTCGAGACCCGGGGTATCCGGGGCGGCGCCGCCCAGGATGGTCACCTCGCCGCCGGCGAGGACCACCTCCATGCCGAGGACATGGCTTGTGGTGCTCCCCTCCGACAGGCAGTGGGGGCCTCCGGAGTTGTTGGCGACGTTCCCCCCGATGGTGCAAGCGGACTGCGAGGAGGGGTCAGGAGCGAAATAGAGACCGTGGGGTGCGGCGGCGTTGGACAGGTCGAGGTTGATCACACCGGCGCCGACCCAGGCGATGCGATTGGCGGGATCGATCTCGATCTTGTTCATGGCGGTGGTCACCACCACGATTCCGCCTTCGGTGGGGCTGGCCCCGGCGGCGAGACCGGTGCCGGCGCCCCGAGCCACGATGGGGACCCGATGGCGCTCGGCGATCCTCACGATCTCGGACACCTCGGCGGCATCCTCCGGGAAGGTGACACAGATGGGCTGTCCCCGGATCAGCGACGCGTCCTTGGAGAAGAGATGAAGCTCGACCGGCTCCTCGAGGACGTCCCCGTCCCCGAGCACGGCCCGCAACTCGGCCAGCAGGTCCATGCGTGGCAGGCTACCCAGATCGCTTCTGTGTTCCGGGTGCGCCCCAGCCCCCGCCACCCGGGGTGAGGACGAGGAGGCGGTCGCCCGGCTCTACCTCCACCGTGGTCTTTCCGGGGAGACGTTGCCTGTCGCCGCCGGAGCGGATCAGCCAGTCTTCGCCGGTCGCCCCGGGCTCCCCCCCGGCGAGGCCCCAGGGTGGGTTGCGTCTTCGCTCCCCCATCAACGAGAGGGTGGCCGCAGCTCGGAACTCGATCTCGCGGTGGATGCCGTCGCCGCCCCGGAAGCGACCGGCGCCGCCGCTTCCCCGGCGAAGTGTGTAGCCGCGAACCCGGAACGGGTAGTGCGTGTGCAGCGACTCGATCGGGGTGTTCTGGGTGTTGGTCATCCCGGTCTGGATGCCCGACTGCCCGTCGCGGTAGGGCCGCGCCCCCTGACCACCGGCCACTGTCTCGTAGTAGGCGAACTCGTCGTTGCCGATCAGGACGTTGTTCATCGTTCCCTGACTCGCCGCCGGGACACGGTCCGGAGCGGCCTGGGCGAGGGCACCGAGAAGCGTGTCGGCGATGCGCTGACTGGTCTCCACGTTGCCCGCCGCCACCGCCGCCGGAGGACGGGCATTTACCACGGTCCCCTCCGGTGCCACCAGGGAGAGAGGGCGGTAACAGCCGCCGTTGGCGGGAATCGTCGGATCGGTCGCCACCCGCACTGCGTAGTAGAGACATGATCGGGTCACTGCCTCGACCGCGTTGAAGTTGGCCGCGACCTGGGAATCCGAGCCGGTGAAGTCGGCGGTGAGAGTCTCCCCGTCCACGGTGACCGCCACCCGAATGGCCACATCGGAGTCGCCATGCTCCATGTAGTCGGTGAACTGATAGCAGCCGTCGTCGAGGACACCCAGGGCGGCGAGAGTGCGCCGCTCCCCGTAGTCGAGGAGGGCGACGGCCACCTCGTCGAAGCGGTCGAGACCCTCCCGCTCCACCAGCTCGGCGAGTCGCCGCACCGCCACCGCATTGCAGCCCATCTGCCCGTCGAGATCGCCGCGGCGCTCCCACGGGGTGCGCGAGGCGGACACGAACGGCTCCAGGAACTCCTCCACCCAGACACCGTCACGCACCGCCACCATGGGCGAGACCACGTGTCCCTCCTGCTCGAGCCGAACCGCATGTGCGGGCATGGAGCCGGGCGCCTCGCCACCGACGTCGGCGTGATGGGCGCGGTTGGCAACCCAGCCGACGTGCCGGCCGGCCACGAAGACCGGGGCGACGATGGTCAGGTCATTGAGATGGGTGCCTCCCCGGTAGGGGTCGTTCACCGCGTATTGGACACCGGGTACCGGATCGAAGTGATCGAGACAGGCCCGCACCGAAGCCGGCATCGACCCGAGGTGGACCGGGATGTGCTCGGCCTGGGCGAGCATCTCCCCGGAGGCGGTGAAGACCGCGGCCGAGCAGTCGGCCCGCTCTTTGATATTTGGAGACAGCGAGGTCCGGCGTAGCACGGTCCCCATCTCATCGGCGATCGCGGAGAAACGATTGCGGGCGACCTCGAGGGTGATGGGGTCGATCACGAGCCCACCAGGTGCCCGATGTGCTTGGTCGCCTCCCGGAAGCTGAGACTCGACAGACGTTTCCGATGCATCGAGACGAATCCCGCCACCGCCTCGGGGTCGGTGTAGGCGTAGTCGCGGAGCGCCCAGCCGATCGCCTTGCGTATGAAGAACTCGGTCTCGTGGACACGGGCCAGGCAATAACGGAACAGCCGATCGGCGTCGGTGCGCTCTCTCGCCCCGACCTGACAGATCAGCGAGGAGCGTCTGCGCCACATGTCGTCATCCTGGTTCCACCGGTCGATCACCGGCCAGGTCTTTTCGCCCCACTCGAGGATGAGATGTCGGATCAGGTGCGTAGCCGTCTCGTCGACGAAGTCCCACCAGGCACCCTCGACCACGAACCGGTCGTAGACCGGGAACGAGGCGGGGACGATGTAGTCGGGGAATGCCACCGCCACCCCCTGGGCCAGATATTTCTCCTCGCGGTGGGGCAACTCCCAGAGGGCGAGGACCAACGCCTCGTACTCGTCGCGGTCGGTCGGAGCGAACTCATGCCTCAGCCGACGCAGGATGAGGGCCCGTCCCTCCTTCTGCACCCCGTAGAACGGCATCTCGGTCTTCATGTAGGCCCGCATGCCCGCCGCCTTCACCGGGTCGGCGGCAGCGGTGAGTGCGTTCTGGACCATGGCAACCGGCCCGGCGACATCGATCATCGCCCCGCCGTGCCCAACCCGCCAACGACGTCGACCAGCAGCGTGCCGTCGGCGTGGACGGTCAAGTTGTCTCCCTCTTCCAGCAAGGTCGCCGAGTTGTCCTCCACCACCACGCCCGGGCCCACGCAGCTGAAGCCCACGGGCAGGGCCGACCTCTGCCAGACCGGGCCCGGTCCCGGCGAAGAGGAACTCCCGGCCAATCGGGGGAGGCCGTCCCAGGTCAACGGGGGCTCGCCGGAGGCGACTGCGCGCAGGTTGACCACCTCGACACCCTCTCCACGCCGGTCGAAGCCGAACCGCTCCCGATGGGCGGCGTGGAAACGGTCGGTGAGCACCGCCCAGTCGACACCGGCTGTGACCTCGAGCTCATGGGACTGACCTCGGTAGCGCATATCGGCTGTCACCGAGACGGTCGCGGGCTCCGATGCGAACATGTCACGAAACCGGCCGACCGCCTCGTCCGCAACGACACGGCTGGTCGAAGTCAACTCGACCGCCCCCTCGTCCAGCATCACGGTGCGGGCGGCGTCCGCCCTCGGGGTGGCCAGGAGGAGGCCCAGGGCGGAGAAGACGCCGGAGTGCGGCGGGACGAGCACGGTGTCGATTCCCAGCCTGCGGGCGAGACGGCAAGCATGAAGACCGCCGGCACCACCAAAGGCGACCAGAGCCGAGTCCCTGGGATCCGCCCCCTCCTCCACCGACACCGCGCGAAGGGCCCGCTCCATGTGGGCGTCCACCACCTCCAGCACTCCAGAGACCAGGCGATCGAACTCCATCCCCGCCGCGGCGGCGAGCCGTCGAGCCGCCGCTGTCCCGGCGGCCAGGTCCAAGGCCAAAGACCCGGCGAGCATCAGGTCCGGTGGGATGTGCCCGCTGAGCACGTTGGCGTCGGTGACGGTGAGATCGCTGCCGTCCCTGCCGTAGACGGCGGGCCCGGGATCGGCCCCAGCAGACCGGGGCCCGACACGCAAGGCCCCACCCGGGTCGACCCAGGCGATGCTCCCACCCCCGGCTCCGATGGTTCGGATGGGAACGGAAGGCACCCGGTTGACCCGGCCCCCCACCTGATGCCCGGTTCCCACCGCGAGGGCACCGTCCTCGATCCGGCAGACATCGGTCGAGGTACCGCCCATGTCGAACGAGATCACCGACCGATGGCCGTGATGACGCCCCAGCGCGGCAGCGGCCACCACCCCCCCGGCGGGACCGGAGAGGACGAGACGACCCGCCTGGCCAACCGCGTCGGCGAATGGAACCAGTCCCCCCGATGACGTCATCACGAGACTCCGGGGGAAGTCGACGCCTTCGTCCAGCCGGCCCAGGTAGTCGGCCACCGAAGGAGTGAGATAGGCGGCCAGGACCGTGGTGGCCAGCCGCTCGTACTCACGGAACTCCGGTGAGATTCGGGATGAGAGGAGGTATGTCGATCTCAACCTGGCCGCCGCGGCGTGCTCGGCGGACGGGTCGGAGTAAGAGCCGAGCATGGCCACGGCGACGATCTCGGCGTCTCCTACCCGATCGGGGTCGGAGTACCGCCGCTCACGCGGCACCAAGGGCTCGGGCCGGTCGACCGATGAGTCGTAGAGGGAGGGACGGTCCTGGCGGCCTATCTCGATGAGATCCTCGAAGCCGGGGTCGGTCAGCAGCGCCACCCTGGCTCCCTTCTCCTCGAGGAGGGTGTTGGTGGCGGCCGTGGTCCCGTGGAGGAAAGTCTCTGCAGCCTGTCCGTCGATGGCGGCGAGGACTCCTTGGGACTGATCCGGTGTGGTCGGCACTTTGACGTCGATCAAGCCCATCTCACCGACGATCACCACGTCGGTGAAGGTCCCGCCGACATCCACCCCGATCACCGAGGCCACTGGTTACCCTCGTGGGGGCATGGCTGTCACGGTGGAACAGACCCCCAACCCCAACGCACTCAAGTTCTCGGTGGGCTCTCCGGTCGGGGGACCGGGAACGTACGTCAAGGGAGCCGAGCCGGCGGAGGAGTACCTGGGGGAGCTGCTGCGGGTCGAGGGCGTGGCGAGTGTCTTCTTCACCGCTGACTTCGTGACCATCTCCAAGGCTCCCGACGGATCGTGGGACGTGATCCGCCCCAGGGCCTCGGCGATCCTAGAGAGCCACTTCCAGACCTGAGTCAGGGTCGGGTGAGAACGGGCCTGGTGACACCGTCTGCACCGGTCTGGAGAACCACCACGTCCCAGTTCCCGTCCGGGCCGGGGCGCCCCCCGACCAGCTCGAGCCCGCCCAGACCGGAGGCGACTTCCTCCGGCACCTTCTGCAGGTCGATCTGAGCCGGGGAGGGCGGCGGGATCTCGGCAAGCCGGGGTGCATCGCTGATCCGGGGAACACCGTCCTGGCCGATCTCGACTTCGAGGACCACGAGCCGGGGTGGCTGACGGGTGAAGCCGGAGCCTTCGCTGGAGGCCATGGAGCGGACCAAGACGTCGACCTGGAAGGTCGTCGGGTCCTTCTGTGTCACCGAGCGGGCCCCTACCCAATCGACGAACACCTGCACACCGGGGTCGGCGGTGGGCAACGGCAATCCATCGGGCAACAGGGCGGCGAGGGTGTCACCCGACTGCTCCGAGCCGTCCATCGCCACGTACTCGACTGCGACCCACTCGGCGTGGGCGACTGCCTGGTCGAAGAGCCGCTCTGGATCGATGGCATAGAGGTCTGCCTCGGCGACGACCAACGGGCTGGGCACCGCGGTTGCCGGTGGCTGGGTCGATGGGGTGGCGACGGTGGACACGGCCGGTGAGGCCAACGTGGTCGCCGGTGCGGCAAGGGTGGCCGGGGCAGGGAGCGGCTGATTGCGTGTGAAGGAGTAGGCGAGGGCGCCCAGCGTCACCGCAGCGGCCACGGCGTAGGCCAGCCATTGGCGCTCGCCTCGCTTCTGGTCCAGGGTCTCCCAGGGGATTCGCTCGTATACCTCGGGTCGTTCGGGGTCCATGAATCGACCGTATGACGCACCATGAACGGGTTCAAGGGGGTCGTCCCGTATTCGCCACGGTTACGGGGAACCGGAAGGGGGCTGGCTATCGTCTCTGTGCAATGGCAGTCAACCCCGACCCGAAACCGGGCCGCTGGATCCTCCCCCTCGTCATCCTGGGGATGGTCGCATTCACGTACTTCTTCGTTCGCGAGTTGCCCGAAGCCTCCACCAGCACCACCCTCGTCTCCAGCCCCGGCACCAGCACCACGACCGGCAGCGGGGACGGTGCCACTACTACCACCACCACCGGGGGTACGGCGGCCGTGGATCCCGAGACGCAGGCCTATCTCGATGCGATCGACGCGATCAACCAGGAGCTGCAGGTGCAGCGAACCGAGTTGGTCACCGTCAACACGGCCTTCAACCAGGATCCGCGCGAGGTGGAGTTCGCCGACGCCGAGGATCGCTTCGTGGCAGTGGTAGCCGCTACCCAGGGACTCGCCGACCAAATGCGCGGCCTCACTCCCCCCGCCGGCCTCGAAGCCAATCAGGAGGCACTGCAGTCGGCGCTGGATACCGCCGCCACCAGTGCCAACGCCGCCCTCGAGGGTCTGCGTTCCACCGACACCGGCGAGCAGCGCAACAGCGCCGTTGATACCTTCGTCGAGGCCGCGACCAACTACGAGACCGAGGTCACCAACACCCTGAACGCGGCGACCAGCACCTGAACCAGGAGAGGTTGACTCCGCTTTCCTTGGGAATGGGAGCCCCTATTGGGCACTTGGCCGCGCGGAATTGGGGCTGCCGCCCGGCCCCCTTCGATATCGCTGCGATCGCCTCAGATGTCGTAGTAGAGGTGGAACTCGTAGGGGTGGGGTCGGAGCCGCACCGGGTCGATCTCGTGGGCCCGCTTGTAGTCGACCCATGATTGGATGAGCCCCTCGGTGAACACGCCTCCCTGCAACAGGAAGTCGCTGTCATCTTCCAGCGCGCCCAGTGCCTCGTCGAGGCTCCCCGGGACCGAAGGGAGCCCCTCCAGCTCCGCCGGCGGCAAGTCGTAGATGTCCTTGTCCACCGGGTCATGGGGCTCTATCTGGTTCTGCACCCCGTCGAGACCTGCCATCAGCATCGCCGAGAAGGCCAGATACGGGTTGCATGCCGGATCGGGGCAGCGGAACTCGAGACGCTTCGCCGCAGGGCTCTGGCTGTATTGGGGGATGCGCACCGCCGCCGAGCGGTTGCGACTCGAGTAGACCAGGTTCACCGGCGCCTCATAGCCCGGCACCAGCCGGTGATAGGAGTTGGTGGTCGGTGCTGCGAAGGCCAGGACAGCCGGGGCATGCTTGAGCAGGCCACCGATGTACCAGCGGGCCAGGTCGGAGAGCCCGGCGTAGCCGCCCTCGTCGTACATCAGGGTGTCGCCACCTTTCCACAGCGACTGGTGGGTGTGCATCCCTGACCCGTTGTCCTCGAAGATCGGCTTGGGCATGAATGTCACCGACTTGCCCATCTCCCAAGCGGTGTTCTTCACGATGTACTTGTAGAGGGTCACGTTGTCCGCGGTGCGCAACAGCGTGTCGTACTTCATGTCGATCTCGGCCTGGCCCGCGGTGCCCACCTCGTGGTGCTGCACCTCGATCTCGATACCTGCCTGCTCGAGGCGATAAGTCATCTCTGAGCGAAGATCCTGGAAGTGGTCGGTGGGAGGGACCGGGAAGTAACCCTCCTTGTACCGGGGCTTGTATCCCAGGTTCCCCCCGTCCTCGAATTCGCCGGAGTTCCAGGCTCCCTCCACCGAGTCGACGAAGTAGAACCCCGAGTTCTGGTCCTGGCCGAATCGAACGTCGTCGAAGATGTAGAACTCCGCCTCTGGGCCCCAGTAGGAGGTGTCGGCGATGCCCGTGCTCACCAGGTACTCCTCGGCCTTGCGTGCCACGTAGCGAGGGTCCTTCTCGTACGGGGTCATGGTCAGCGGGTCGTGGACGAAGCAGTAGAGGATCATCGTCTTCCGCGAGCGGAACACATCCTCGATCGCGGTGTCCGCGTCGGGGAGCAGGATCATGTCCGACTCCTGGATGTCCTGGAACCCTCGAATCGACGAGCCGTCGAAGCCGTAACCATCCTCGAAGCCCTCCTCGGTGAGGGCATGGGATGGGATGGTGAAGTGCTGGACCTGACCGGGCAGGTCACAGAATCGCAGGTCGACGAACTCGTAGTCCTCGCTTTCGACGAGGGACAAGACGTCGGCAGCCGTCTTGGACACGATGCCTCCTTCTCGCTAGTGGTCGTGAACGGGGCATTTTGTATCCGGAGGCGGTTGCCCCCCGGTTGCGGAAGTGTGAAATCTGTGTTTCGTGGTTTCCACAGCCCCGATCACAGCCAGTCGTTACGCCGGAACAGGAAATACAGGGCGACCGACACACCGAGGATGAGCATCGTCGAGATGACCACTCCGGAGAGTCGCCCGGACCCGGGATAGGGCACGTTCATCCCGTAGTAGCCCGTGATCAAGGCGGGCACGGCCACGATTGCCGCCCAACTCGACACCTTCTTCACGATGAGGTTCTGTCGATAGTCGCGGAGGCTGAGGTTGGCCTCGACCAGAGCGGCGACCAGGTCGCGCAGGGCATCGGACGACTCGCTGATCCTGAGGATGTGGTCGTAGACGTCCTGGTAGTAGGGGTACAGCTCCTCGGAGACCACATCCTGCTCGCGTCTCATCAGACTGCTGACGACCTCGCGCATCGGCACCACGAGGCGGTGGAAGCGGACCGACTCACGACGCATCTCGAACCAGTGACGCTGCTGGGAGGGCTCGAGAGGATGCTCGGAGAAGATGCCGTCGCTGACGGTCTCGTAGTAGTCGTCCATCGACTCCAGGGCGGCGAAATAGCCGTCGACGATCACGTCGAGCAGACCGTAGAGGAGGAAGCCGACGCCGTGTCGCGCCAGCTTCCGGGAACGGTCCCACCTCGCCGTCACCGCCTCGATCGGGAAGCTGTCGCTCTTGCGGACGGTGATCAGCCACCGATCGCTGAAGAAGATGTTGACCTCGACATCATCGAGCCGGCCGGCCACCACGTCGACAGTGACGTGATAGGCGGTGACGAAGAGGTGGGTGGCGTACCGATCGACCTTGGGGCGCTGCCGAGGGCCTATGGCGTCCTCCACGGCCAGCTCGTGCAACCCCAGCTCCTCGGCGAGGGCGTGGACATCGTCCTCGGAAGGTGCGGCCAGGTCTACCCAAACGACCGTATCGAGCTCTTCCAGGTAGTCGGAGACCTCGGTCAGAGGGAATCCCTGCCCGACCAGCTCGCCCCTGCGGTAGGCCCTCGTCGACGTGGCGTTCATGACCTCGCATTGTGGTCGGGATGAGCCTTCTTCGAAGCGTTCTTCGGTCCTGGCTACCGTCCCGCCCATGTCGGCGACCATCGTTCTCGGTGCCCAATGGGGTGACGAAGGCAAGGGAAGGGTCGTCGACTACTTCGCCGAGCGCGCCGACTACGTCGTTCGCTATCAGGGCGGCAACAACGCCGGGCACACCATCGTGGTGGGGGACGAAAGGCTTGCTCTCTCCCTCATCCCATCCGGGATCCTCTATCCCGAGTGCACACCGGTGATTGCCTCGGGGACGGTCATCGACCCGGTGGTGCTGATCGCAGAGATGGACATGGTGGCCGGCAAGGGTCTCGATCCATCGCGGGTGAGGATCTCATCCAACGCCCATCTGGTCATGCCTTACCACCGAAAGCTCGACGCCGTCATCGAGCGGTATCTGGGAAGCAACCAGATCGGGACCACCAGGAAGGGGATCGGCCCCGCCTACACCGACAAGTACGCCCGGTTCGGGATCAGGGTCCAGGACCTGTTCGATCCGAAGATCTTCGCCAAGAAGGTCGAAGCCGGCATCGAGGAGAAGAACCGGATCCTGCCCCGGGTCTACAACACCCTGCCCATGGACCCCGGGGATATCGTCGAGGAGTACCTCGCTCTCGCCGATCGTCTCCGTCCCCATGTCACCGACACTTCGCTGTTGCTCCACCAGGCCTTGCGCCGCGGCGAGGATGTCCTCTTCGAAGGGGCTCAAGGCACCCTTCTCGACATCGATCACGGGACATATCCCTTCGTGACCTCGTCGAACCCCACGGCTGGGGGGGCCGTGGTCGGCTCGGGAATCGGTCCCAAGGCGATCGACGAAGTCGTCGGCGTGGCCAAGGCCTACATATCTCGGGTCGGCACCGGCCCTTTCCCCACCGAGCTCCACGACGAGATCGGCGACAGGATGATCGAACTTGGTGGCGAGTATGGGACCGTCACCGGGCGCCGGCGCCGCTGCGGGTGGCTCGACCTGCTGGCATTGCGCTACGCGGTTCGGGTCAACAGCCTGACCCGAGTCTTTCTCACCAAGCTCGACATCCTCTCCGCCTTCGACACCATCAAGGTCGCCACCGGATACCGGGCGGGCGATGAGACCCATCAGGAGTTTCCCGCACAGCAGTCGGTGCTCTACGACTGCGAGCCGGTGTACGACGAGCTCACCGGCTGGGGTGTGGACATCACCGGGGTGAGGAAGTACGAGGAGCTACCGGCCCCGGCCCGCGCTTACATCGAGTACATCGCCGATGCGATCGAAGTACCGGTCTCCTGGGTGTCAGTGGGCCCGGAGCGGACCCAGTTGGTCGAGGTGCCATGAAGATCCTCCTCATTGGCTCCGGAGCCAGGGAACACGCCCTCGGCTGGAACTTGGCTCGATCCCCGCGGGTCGACGAGCTGATCTCGCTCCCCGGCAATCCCGGCCTCGCCGAGCTGGGCCCTGTCGTCGAGGGCATCGAAGCGGCCGACGTGGGCGCCATCGCCGCCATGGCCCGTATCCACGACGTCGATCTGGTGGTGGTCGGACCCGAGGCCCCACTTGCCGCCGGGTTGACCGATGCGGTGGCACGGCTGGGTATCCCCGTGTTCGGCCCGACGCGGGCGGCGGCGCGCCTCGAGTCGTCCAAGTCATTCGCCAAGGAGGTGATGTCCCGGGCCGGGGTGCCCACCGGAGCTTGGGAACGATTCGAGGATGCCGAGGCGGCCAGAGCCTATCTCGACACCCAGGAGGGCCCCTACGTGGTGAAGGCCGATGGTCTCGCCGGGGGGAAGGGCGTCCTGGTCACCGAATCCCGACGCGACGCCGCATCCTGGGCCGAGCATTGGGTCGAGCGCGGGCCCGTGGTCGTCGAGGAGTTCTTGGAAGGCGCCGAGGTGAGCATCTTTGCGGTCTGCACCGGGTCGGGGGCCGTCGCCTTGGAGCCGGCTCGGGATTACAAGCGTCTCCTCGAGGGTGATGAAGGGCCCAATACCGGAGGGATGGGTGCCTACTCGCCGGTCGAAGATCTCCCCTCCGGCCTGGTCGAGGAGACCATGGAGCGAGTGGTGAGACCGACGCTGAGCCAAATGCGGGTCGACGGAGCCCCGTTCACCGGATTTCTCTATGCCGGCCTGGTTCTCACCGACGACGGCCCCAAGGTGCTCGAGTTCAACGTACGTCTCGGCGATCCCGAGACCCAAGCGATCGTCCCGAGGCTGGACAACGACCTCCTCGAGGTGCTCGAGGGAGCCCCACCGCGGTGGTCTGGCCGGGCCGCGGTGAACGTCGTCATGGCCGCCAAGGGGTATCCGACCGCGCCGGAGCGCGGCGCGGAGATCCGTGGTTTGGACGGCCGTCCGGGCGACGACGTGGTCGTCTTCCACGCAGGCACGGCGTCGGAGGGCAGGAAGCTGTTCGTCGACGGCGGTCGCGTGCTCAGTGTGGTCGGACTGGGTGACACCATCGATGAAGCCAGGGACCGCGCCTATGCGGCCGCCGAGCGGATCACCTGGCCGGGTGCGCAATACAGGAGGGACATCGCGGGCTGACCCGGATGCTCTGATGTGAAGCCCGCGGCCGGGCCGGGTACCGTCGCCGGGGATGAGCCGCAAAGTCGCAATCGTCATGGGATCCGGATCCGATCGACCGGTCATGGAGAAGGCCGGCGAGATGCTGGAGCGTTTCGGCATCGAGCACGAGACCAGGGTGATCTCGGCGCACAAGACACCCGACCACGCCATCGACTTCGCGACGACGGCCGCCGATCAGGGGTTCGGGGTGCTCATCGCCGGAGCAGGCAAAGCCGCGCATCTCGCCGGGGTCTTGGCGGCGAAGTCACTCCTCCCGGTGATCGGAGTCCCCCTCGCCGCCACGCTCGACGGGATGGATGCCCTCCTCTCCACGGTGCAGATGCCCACCGGGATCCCGGTCGCCACAGTCGCCATCGACGGCTCCGTCAATGCGGCACTGCTCGCGGTGGCGATCCTCGCCGTGGGCGACGATGAGCTCACCGCGAGACTCGAGGACTATCGCCGGGAGCTGGCGGAGAAGACGCTCGCCGGGTGAACCGATACCATCGGCGGGGATGAGCGAGATGTCCTTCGACAAGCCCGACCCTCACGACTTCCTCGGCATCGACTCGCTGCTCACCGAGGACGAGATCTTGCTGCGCGACACCGTGCGGAGCTTTGTCGACAACGAGATCAAGCCGCACGTCGCCGACTGGTGGGATGAGGGGAAGATCCCTCACGAAGATCTGGCCCGTGCCTTCGGGGAGTTGGGGATGCTGGGCATGCACCTCGAGGGCTACGGCTGCGCCGGCACCTCCGCCACCGCCTACGGGCTGGCCAGCCTGGAGTTGGAGGCGGGCGACTCCGGCATTCGCTCGTTCGTCTCGGTGCAGGGATCGCTGGCCATGTTTCCCATCTGGAAGTTCGGTTCGGAGGAGCAGAAGGAGACCTGGCTGCCCCGCATGGCCAAGGGCGAGGTGATCGGATGTTTCGGCCTGACCGAGGCCGACTCCGGCTCGGATCCTTCCTCGATGCGGACCAACGCCCGCCGCGACGGGTCGGACTGGGTGATCAACGGCACGAAGATGTGGATCACCAACGGGTCGATTGCCGACCTGGCCGTGGTCTGGGCACGCACCGAGGAGGGGGTGCGCGGATTCATCGTTCCCACCGACACTCCCGGGTTCACCGCCCATGACATCAAGAAGAAGGCATCGCTGCGGGCATCGGTGACTTCGGAGCTCGCTTTCGACGACCTGCGCGTCCCCGACGAGTTCGTCCTACCCGGGGTGGCCTCTATGCGAGGGCCGCTCTCGTGTCTCAACGAGGCCCGCTTCGGTATCGCATTCGGCGCCATGGGCTCGGCCCGGGATTGCTACCAGACCGCACTCGCCTACGCCAAGGAGCGGACACAGTTCGATCAGCCGATCGCATCCTTCCAACTCACCCAGCGCAAACTGGTGGAGATGATGGTGGCGGTGCAACGGGGAACCCTTCTCGCCCTGCACCTGGGCCGGCTCAAGGACCAAGGGAGGCTCACCCCGGAGCAGGTGTCGTTTGGCAAGTTCGACAATGTCCGCAATGCACTGGACGTGGCCCGGACCGCCCGCTCCATCCTCGGTGGCAACGGGATCACCCTGGAGTACCCGGTCTTCCGTCATATGGCCAATCTGGAGACGGTGTTCACCTACGAGGGCACCAATGAGATCCACACCCTGGTCATGGGTCAGGCGATCACCGGGATCAATGCCTTCACCTGATCTTCTGTGTCAGTTGTCGGCTGGATAGCGACCTGTATCTGACACGGAACGGTTCAGAGAAAGTCGTGGAGGTCCCCGTTGCGGTCGACGACCACGTCCTCGAGACCCTGCCAGTCTGCGACCAGGTCGAGTTCCTCGCGGAGCGCGGGGCCCACCTTTCTCTTGTCGACCCCGGGCTCGGCAAAGGATCCCTTCACCTGGAGGACGTTGCGACGTCTGTCGGTCTTGAGGTCGACCCTGGCGACCAGATCGCCGTCGAGGAGGAAGGGCAACACGTAATAGCCGTGGACTCGTTTCGCCTCGGGCACGTAGATCTCGATCCGATAGTGGAAGCCCCAGATCCGCTCGACCCGGGGCCGATACCAGATCAGATTGTCGAACGGGGAGAGCAGGCAGGTGCCTCTGGCCCATCTGGGCAGGGCGGCATCGGGACGCAGGTAACCGGGCTTGCCCCAGCCCTCGACCTCCACCTCGACCAGGTCGCCGGCGGCCACGAGACGCCGAAGGACCGGTCGGGCAGCCGGCATCCGGATCCGGTAGTAGTCAGCCAAGTCGTCGGCCGTGGCAACCCCCATCGCCGATGCCGCGAGCAGAAGCAACTCGCCGAGTGCGGCGTCGTGACCGGGGGCCGGCGCCTCGAGATGCTCCTCGGGAATCACCCGCTCCGGGAGGTCGTACATCCTGACGAAGTTGGTCCGGTCGGCGGCGCTGACACGGCCCCGCAGGAAGAGCGCCTCCAGGGCCACCTTGCCGTTCGACCATCCCCACATCTGGGTGGCGTCGCGGTCTCCCGGAGCCTCCAGGTCGCGGGTGCGCAGTGGGCCACGCTCGGCGACCTGTCGATAGACGCTGTCCACGAACTCGGGCTGTTCCATCTCCAGATCCTGGAGCCGCTTCCACTTGAATGCCTGGTCCATCCTCCATCTGAAGAGACGATGGTGCTCCGACGGGATCAACGAGGCCTCGTGGCCCCAGTACTCGAACAATTCTCCCGAGCTCCAGAGCCAGTCGTCGAGGGCTTTGAGGTCGTAGGGGCCGATCCGGGAGAAAAAGGGCATGTAGTGGGCGCGGCTGAAGACGTTCACCGAGTCGAGCTGGATCAGGCCGATCTGGTCGACCACCTTGCGGAAGTGCCGGACGTCGATACGTCCTGTCGCCCTGCCCTCGATGAGTCCCTGGGCACCCAACGCGTAACGCCTCGCCTGGTCATTGCTCAGCTTGCGCATCGGCATCTCAAACTAACCGCCGTGGCATCATCAACCCCGTGATCGAGCGTTACACCCTTCCCGAGATGGGCCAGATCTGGTCCGAGGAGCACAAGCTCGAGACATGGAAGCAGGTCGAGGTCGCCGCCCTCGCCGCGTTCGAGGATCTAGGCAAGGTCCCCGAGGGAATCGCCGCCGCCACCAGGGCCGCGAGCTGTCCCAGCCCCGAGGAAGTCGCCCGTCGGGAGGCGGTCACCAACCACGACCTCGCCGCCTTCGTCGACCTTCTCGGTCAGGCCGCCGGGGGAGACGCCGCCGGGTGGGTCCACTACGGGCTCACCTCCTCGGATGTGCTCGACACCGCAGGTGGGCTGATCCTCCGCGACGCCGCCGACCTGCTCATGGAGGCCCTGGCAAAGCTGGAGGCCACGGTGATCCGCCGGGCGTGGGAGCACCGTGCCACCTTCATGATCGGGCGGACCCACGGGATTTGGGCCGAGCCCACCACCTTCGGGCTAAAGCTGGCGGGTTGGGCGTTCGAGCTCGACCGGGATCGGGGTCGTCTCGCCGCCGCCAGGGAAGCGGTGGCGGTGGGCAAGATCTCAGGGGCGGTGGGCACCTACGCCCACGTCCCCGCGGAGGTGGAGCGGAAAGTCTGTGACAGTCTCGGACTCGGCGTGGAGCCGGCGTCGACCCAAGTCACAGCACGCGACCGCCATGCCCAGTATCTGTCCACCCTCGCCCTGATCGGGGCCTCCATCGAACGGATGGCCACCGAGATCCGCCATCTGCAGCGCTCCGAGGTGGGCGAGGCCAGGGAGGGTTTTCGCCCCGGGCAGAAGGGCTCCTCGGCGATGCCACACAAACGCAACCCGATCCTCTCCGAGCGGATGACCGGGATGGCCCGGCTGCTCCGGGGCTACGCACAGGTGGGCTTGGAGAATGTTGCGCTTTGGCACGAGCGGGACATCTCACACTCCTCGGCGGAGAGGGTGGCCCTACCCGACGCCTCGATCGCAATCCACTACATGTTGGTCAAGTTCGATGGCCTGATTTCCGATCTGGCGGTGGATCCGGAGCGCATGTCGGCCAATCTGGCCGCGAGCAACGGGCTCGTCTTCAGCCAATCGGTCCTCCTCTCCCTGGTGGAAGGGGGGATGAGCCGCGACGAGGCCTACCGAATCGTTCAGCGCAACGCCATGGAGGCTTGGGACGACAAGGGCCATCTCCGCGACCTGCTCGCCGCCGATCCCGACGTGAAGCTCACCGAGGAGGACCTGGATCGGTGCTTCTCCCTCGACCACATACTCGAGACATCCGCACCGGTCTTCGAACGCCTCCGGGCATTGAGCTGACCGCTCCAATTCCGGCACCGACGTGCAATGAACGTCGTATAGCCGTGTTCGTTGCACGTCGGACTACGAGGGTATTGCTACAGGGTCGCGCTCACGCGAAGTTGAGGCATGCGACCCGATTGGACCGTCGACCGGCTGGCCCAGCGCCAACACGGAGTCTTCACCAGACACCAAGCTGAGGAAGCTGGTCACACCGAAGCTTCGATCCGCCATCGCATCGACTCGGGACGGTGGTTGGCGCTCACGCCCGGGGTGTATGCGGTGACCGCTGTGCCTCCGACATGGGAGCGACAGATGACCGCAGCACTCCTGAGCCGCCCCGGATCGGTGGCTGCCGGCGCGTCCGCCGCCTTCCTCTTGGATTTTCCCGGCTCCAGGGCCGGCCGGCCGATCCTTATGGCCGCTGCCTCGGCAAATGCCAGGCTTTCGATCGGGACCGTCATCCGGGTGAGTGATTTCGCGGAGGTAGCCACGACCACGGCGCGAGGGTTTCGGTTGACGTCCGTGGCCGAGACGCTGTGGACCTTGGCCAGGACCTTGCCGCGAGACGGCCTCGATGACCTCGTGGAGCAGCAAGTGGCCATGGGCCACACCACGGTCGCCGAGCTCGTGTCGGTCCTGGACCGGGTAGGGCCGACGCGCCAGCGTGGGCTCGCCAACTTCCGCCGAGCCGTGCGACGGACCGACCCGGGTTCGGAGTCCACTGCCTCAAACATGCTCGAAGTGGTTCTCTACCGTCTACTCAGTCAACCGGGCATTCCGTCGGTGACCCGTCAACAGGCATTCCTGCTCGACCATCCGTCACGAGTCGACGCGTACATCCCCGCCTGGCAGCTCGTGGTAGAGGCCGACGGGAGGAATTGGCACACCCGTCAGGCCGACTTCCAGCGCGATCGCGACCGGGACAACCTCCTGGCCACCCGCGGGATCCTCGTCGTGAGGTTCACTTACGGGGATCTCAACCGCCGCTTTGACCGCTGTCTCCGAACCTTGATTGCTGCCGGTCGACACCGACGTGCAATGAACGTCGTATAGCCGCGTTCGTTGCACGTCGGACGGTGTTCGAGGCCTCAACCCCGGCTGATGTGAACCGTCCCGGTGAACAGAGCAGTCACCCGCCCGTCCGATCGGGTGACCTCGGCCCGGTAGGTGCCCAGGGTCCGCCCCCGTGAGACCTCGCGAACCCGGGCCAGCAGACGGTCCCCGGGCCTGGAGGCGGCGGTGAGGACGAGGTGGGTGTCGATGGCGACCGAGCGATCGCCGGCGGAGTTCGAGGCGAGGGAGAAAGCGCAGTCCGCCAACGAGAACACCATGCCCCCATGGCCCACGCCGAGGAAGTTGGCATGCGCCGCGGTGACATCGAGACCGAGGACGATCTCCTCGGCGCTGACGTCAACCAGCTCGATGCCGAGACTGCGGGCGTACTCGTCGGCGGCGAGCATCTCGCCCACCCGATCCTTGTCGAATCCGGACACGGAGGGTGAGGGTAGGCCCCGCGGTGGGCGCTACGCTCCCACCGCGTGCTGGCTCTACCCCACATCGCATCAGGAAAGGTCAGGGAGATCTACGAGATCGACTCCGACCACCTCCTCTTCGTCGCCACCGATCGGATCTCCGCCTACGACGTGGTCCTCAACCAGACGATCCCGGACAAGGGAAGGGTTCTCACCGGGTTGAGCCTCCACTTCTTCGATCTCCTCGACACCCCGAATCACCTGGTGACAACCGACCTCTCCGACGTGTCGGGCCTTCGCGACGAGGAGCGGGCACAGCTCGAGGGGCGGGCCATGGTGGTGCGCCGCGCCGACGTCGTTCCCGTCGAGTGCGTGGTGCGCGGCTATCTCTACGGGTCGTCGTGGCGTGAGTATCGGGATGGGGGCGGGCCCACCACCGAGCACCTTCCCGATGGGCTGCAGTTGGCCGACGAGCTGGAGGAGCCGATCTTCACCCCGGCGACCAAGGCGACCACCGGCCACGACGAGAACCTGACGGAGGCGCAGACCAGGGAGGTGCTCGGAAACGACCTCTACGAGGAGCTGCGACGAAGGTCGCTCGACATCTACACCAGAGCCAACGCCTATGCCGCCGACAAGGGTGTGATCCTCGCCGACACCAAGTTCGAGTTCGGTCACGCCGACGGCGAGCTCCTGTTGATCGACGAGGTCCTGACACCCGATTCGTCCCGCTATTGGCCCGCCGATGAGTACCGGCCGGGGCGCGAGGTCCCCTCGTTCGACAAGCAGTACGTGCGGGAATGGCTGGAACGTCAGCCCTGGGATCAGAGCCCCCCGCCGCCCGACCTCCCCGACGAGATCGTCGACGGGACCAGGGCCCGATACATCGAGGCCTACGAGCGCATCACCGGGAAGGACTTCGACGACTACCTGACGGGTCGATGAGGGTCACCGTCACCATCGATCGCCGTCCGGAGATCGCCGATCCCGAGGGCACCACGGTGAAACGTGCGCTCCACGACCTCGGGTTCACCGAGACCGAGGAGGTGCGCATGGATCGAGTGATCCATCTCGAGGTGGCGGGCGACGACGCCGATGCGGTCCGGGGACGCGTCGAGGAGATGTGCCGGCAGCTCCTCACCAACCCGGTCCTCGAGGACTTCACCGTCGAGGTGCGGGGATGACCACGGCGGTGATCGTGTTCCCCGGGGTGAACTGCGAGCACGATGTCGTCCACGCCCTCCGAGCCCTGGGTGGCGAGGCGGAGTTGGTGTGGCATCGCGAGACCGACCTGGCCGGGTTCGACGGGGTGGTGCTACCGGGCGGATTCGCCCACGGGGACGCCCTGCGCACCGGTGCCATCGCTCGCTTCTCCCCTGCGATGGCCGAGGTCGGCAGGCTCG
Source organism: Acidimicrobiia bacterium (assembly GCA_035249605.1). Taxonomy (GTDB): domain Bacteria; phylum Actinomycetota; class Acidimicrobiia; order Spongiisociales; family ZC4RG35; genus JANQRA01. The sequence continues at coordinate 95,581 of DATFGI010000010.1, read as the reverse complement.
CCGCGACGGGAGCGCCCGTGCTCGGGATCTGCAACGGCTGGCAGGTGCTCTGCGAGGCGGGTCTCCTCCCCGGAGCACACATCGCCAATCGTGACCTCTCCTTCATCTGCAGGTTCGTCGAGGTGGAGGTGGTCGACACCGACTCGATCCTGACCCGTGGCGCCGAGGCCGGGCGACGTCTCCGCATCCCACTCAACTCGTACCAGGGCAATTGGGTCGATCCTTCCCACACCGGTCGGGTGGTGCTCCGCTACGTCGACGACCCCAACGGCTCACAGGATCGCGCCGCTGCGGTGGCCAACGGCCCGGGCAACGTGGTGGGGGTCATGCCCCACCCGGAACGGGCCACCGACGATCTGCTCGGCTCGGCCGACGGACAAGTCCTCTTGGAGAGTTTCCTCCACTCGCTCATCCCGGCATGAGCATGATGACCGAGGGGGGACCACCACCCTCCGATCCCCCGGCCCCGCCCACCGAGCCGATGCATCGCCGTCTCGGCATGAACGACGACGAATTCGACTCCGTGGTCGGGATCCTCGGACGCCAGCCGACCCCGGCCGAGCTGGCCATGTACTCGGTGATGTGGTCCGAGCACTGCTCGTACAAGTCATCGCGGTCACATCTCGGGCGATTCCCCACGGAGGCCCCTTGGGTCGTGGTCGGGCCCGGTGAGAACGCCGGCGTGGTCGACATCGGGGACGGCTGGCTTGCGGCGCTGCGCATCGAGAGCCACAACCACCCCTCTTTCGTCGAGCCCTACCAGGGGGCGGCCACCGGTGTCGGAGGCATCCTCCGCGACGTGTTCACGATGGGGGCACGGCCGATCGGGCTCTGGGACCAGATCCGCTTCGGCCCTCTCGACGAGCCCCTGAGCCGGTACCTGTTCCAGGGGGTCGTGTCCGGGATCGCCGGCTACGGCAATGCGGTGGGAGTGCCCACGGTCGGCGGCGAGGTCGAATTCGACCCGTGCTACGCGGGGAACCCGCTGGTCAACGTGATGTGTCTCGGCATCCTCCATCGCGATCAACTGGTCCTCGGGACCGCCGGTGAGCCGGGGAACATCGCGATGCTGCTGGGGAACGCCACGGGTCGCGATGGGATAGGGGGAGCCAGCGTCCTGGCATCTGCTTCCTTCGACGACGAGTCCGGGACGCTCCGACCCTCGGTGCAGGTCGGCGACCCGTTCGAAGAGAAAAAGCTCATCGAGGCCTGCCTCGAGTTGTACGACAAGGGTTTGGTCGTCGGAGTCCAGGACCTGGGGGCCGCCGGCCTCTCCTGCGCCACATCCGAGCCGGCGGGGCGAGCCGGGGTGGGCATGGATGTCGATCTCGACGCCGTCCACACCAGGGAGCAAGGTATGAGCGCCGCCGAGCTGCTCATGTCGGAGTCCCAGGAGCGGATGATGGCCTTCGTCGCTCCGGACAAGGTCGACGATGTCATCGCGGTCGCCACCAAGTGGGAGATCGACTCCGCGGTGGTCGGTGAGGTCAAGCAAGGTGCGACTCTCACCGTCCGACATCGCGGCGAGGTCGTCGCCGAACTGCCTGCCGCCTCCCTGTCCGACGCAGCCCCCCGTAACGACCGGCCGCTGGCTCGGCCCCGGTGGATGGACGAGGTCCAGGCGAAGCATTTCGACGGCTCCGACCTGGCCACGGCGTCGACGCTCCTCGCTCTCCTCTCCGATCCCGCGATCGGGTCGTCGGCGTGGGTTCACGAGCAATACGACCACATGCTCTTCCTCAACACCGTGGTCGGACCCGGTTCCGACGCCAGCCTCATCAGGGTTCGGGGGACCGACAAGGGGCTGGCTGTCTCCACTGACGGAAACGGCCGGCTCTGCTACCTCGACCCGAAGGTCGGTGCCGCTCGGCTCGTCTTCGAGGCCGCCCTCAACGTGGCGGTGACCGGCGCCCGCCCGTTGGCGGTGGTGGACAACCTCAACTTCGGGAACCCGGAGAAGCCCGAGGTCATGTGGCAGTTCCGGGAGTCGGTGGAGGGGATCTCCGAGGCCTGCGAGGCGCTGGGCATCCCGGTGGTCGGAGGGAATGTGTCGTTCTACAACGAGACCGACGGCGTCGACATCCACCCCACCCCGGTGGTCGGGTTGCTCGGCCTGGCGGATCCGATGCCGTCCTCACCACCCCGGCTGGGGCGGGCCGAGCCCGGGATGGAGATCTGGGAGATCGGGCCACCAGCCGGACCCAATCTCGACGGGTCCGCGGTGCAGCGGCTGTCGGGGGAGTTGGGCGGGATGCCGACGGCCCCCGACCCCGTCCATGGCCGAGACGTGATCGCTCTGGCTGCCCAGCTGGCCCACCGGGTGCCGGTGCTCCACGACGTCTCCGACGGGGGCGCCGCGGTCGCCGTGGCCGAGATCTGCATCGCATCGGGTCTGGGAGCGACGGTGGAGATGGACAATCCCTTCTCCGAGGACCCGCACCGCTTCATCGTCGTGGCACCTCGGGACGCGGCAGGGCTCCCCACAGGTGCCCGCCGTCTCGGGGTGATCCAGGCCGACACCATCACGATCAACGGCTCGATGGTTGCAATCGAGCAGGCACGAGACGCCTGGGCCAACGCCATCCCGCGGGCCCTGTCCGCGGCAACGGTATGACGATTCAGGCCCGTCTCAAGGAGGAGCTCGGCGCCGCTATGCGCCGACGCGACCGAATCGAGATGGAGGTGCTTCGCAATCTGATCTCCGCGGTCGACAACGCCGGCGCGGTCGAAGCGGTCCACGAGCCGTTGCCCCAAATTGGGCCTCGACTTCGACGTCCCCAGACGTGAGGTATCCGCGGGTGGGGTCCACGCCATCATCGTCGCCGGGCGGGACGAGTTGCTGCCCCAGGCGGCCCGCACCTATCGAACCCTCGGCAGGGTGGACGCTGGCGAGGAGTTGGAGTCCAAGTCCGCGGTGGCCGGGCGATTCCTCGAATCAACCTCGCCACCGTCCTCAGGCCCTTACGCGGGTAGACACCACTACCTGGTATCATCTGGAAAGCCGCATCAGGTGGAGGCCAGCGAACCTCGCTTCCCTGGTGAGACACGGCAAAATCCTCTCACCGGTTGGATCGCCTCTTCGACCGACACTCGATCCCTAGGCAAGTGGTTGCAGCGGAGTCGGGAGAGACCCGCCCAACCGACTAAGGCCCGATCCACCGTGGCCAGAGAGATGATCATGACTACCCAATTCGCCCAACTCGGGCTACCCGATCCCCTGGTGCGCGCCCTCGCCGAGCGAGGCCTGCACGAGACATTCCCAATTCAGGAAGCAACGATCCCATCCTGTCTGGCCGGAGACGATGTCTGCGGCATGGCACCCACCGGCTCCGGCAAGACCCTGGCCTTCGGGCTGCCGATGCTGGCCCGGGTCGGCAACGCCGCGTCCCGCCGCCCGCGGGCGCTGGTGCTCGCCCCCACCCGTGAGCTGGCGGAGCAGATCAAGCACGAGCTGGCGCCGTTGGCCAAGACGGTGGGTCGCACCATCGTCGCCGTGTACGGGGGGGTCGGATATGGCCCGCAGAAGTCTGCCCTCAACAGGGGAGTCGATGTGCTGGTGGCCACCCCGGGCCGTCTCGAGGATCTGATCGAGCAGCGTTCCCTTTCCCTGGCCGACGTGGACATCGCGGTGGTAGACGAGGCCGATCGCATGGCCGACATGGGTTTCCTCCCCGCGGTGCGCCGAATCCTGGACAAGACGTCACCACAGCGTCAGACCCATCTGTTCTCGGCCACCCTCGACGGTGATGTCGCGGTGCTGGTCGATCGCTACCAGCACAACCCGGTCCGCTACGAGGCGGAGAACGTGGAAGAGACACCGGAGGTGAGGCATCACTTCTGGCTGGTCGATCATCAAGACCGTGTCAAGCACACCGCCAAAGCGGTTCAGGCCATGGGCCGATCGATCGTATTCACCCGGACCCGTCATGGCGCCGACCGTCTGGTCCGTCAACTTGGCAAGGAGGGGGTGGAGTCGGTAGCCATGCATGGCGGCCGATCTCAGAGTCAGCGCAATCGGGCGCTGCAGGCATTCCAGAGCGGTCGCGCCAGAGCCCTCGTCGCCACCGACGTCGCGGCTCGCGGCATACATGTCGAGTCTGTGGAGGCGGTCATCCACTTCGACGCCGCCGGTGACCACAAGGACTTCGTCCACCGCTCGGGTCGAACCGGGCGCGCCGGTGCCGAAGGAACGGTGATCAGCCTGGTCACCAGGGAGAACCGAAAGACGATGGGTCAGATCCAGAGGGCCCTGAAGATGGACGTCGATTTCGAGCCACCCCGTCTCGAGGATCTGGGGAAGGTCGTGGGCGACCGCCCCGCCCAACGGCGACGGGAGACCCGTCCGACAGCGGCCGAGAGTGGTGTCGTCCAGAGTCTCTATGTGGGCAATCTTCCCTGGAGCACGACCAAAGACGACCTCGATCGGATCTTCAGCCGCCACGGGTCGGTGGTCCGATCCGAGATCATGACGAAGGGCGGCCGCTCCCGGGGCTACGGCTTCGTGGAGATGCCGTCGGATTCGGCGCGGGGAGCCGTCGCCGCCCTCCACTCCACCAAGCTCGCCGGACGCCCCATGGTCGTCCGCCCGGCGCGGGAGTCAAGCCGGGCCTGATAGAGCGGCAAACACACCGCCGCTCTAGCCTCCACGTCGTGAGCGAGACACCTCTCGGCGCGATCCTCACCGGAGGCAGGAGCAGCCGGATGGGCACCGACAAGGCCGACGTGGTGGTGGCCGGAGAGACGATGCTCGACCGGGTGGCGAAGGCAGTGCAGGCCGCCAGCGATCGGGTGATCCTCCTCGGCTCCGATCGTCCCGGCTGGGAGTGCTGGCCCGACTCGGTCCATGCCGAGGGCCCGCTGGCGGGGATCGTCACCGCGCTGAACCGAATGAGCTCATCACGGGTGTTGGTCGTGGCGGTCGATCAGCCATTCGTCGACCCGGAGACACTGCGGAGACTGGTCGCCATCGATTCCGAGCTTCCGGTGGTCCCGGTGGACGACGAGGGGGTGCGTCAGGTGACCTGCGCCGTCTACCCCCGCGCCGTCACACACGCCGCCAACGAGGAGGCGAATCTGGGCGGATCGATCCAGATGCTGCTCGACCGGGTCTCGTTCGATCCGGTCACCCCGGATGTGTGGCGCGCCTGGGGCGAGGACGGGAGATCCTGGTTCGGTGTCGACACCCCGGAGGCTTTGGCCGACGGGATGGCCCGATTCCCCGGCTGACCGTTTCGACGCCACCACGGCGGGGTACCCGGGACGACCGCTACAGAGGCAGGGCATGGTGAGATTTGGAAGGGTGATGGCGCTCGGAGGGCTGGCAGCCGCGGGACTGGCCTGGTTCGGCCGGCGAAGAGTCAGGGAACAGACCCCGGGAGTGGAACAGCGAAGGGTCGACGAGGGGTTGGGATCGCCGGACCCGGTCGACGAGGCGATCGACGAATCGTTCCCCGCCTCCGATCCTCCCTCCTATGCCGGTTCGACGAGCAGCGCCCGGAGGGGCAACTCGGATTCGGAGACCCGCCGCCGCTGAGCGCCCGCTCGGTCGTGGCGCCCCGCATCTCCGCAGCCGGGGGGGATAGGGCGTGATCCTCTCTACCCGGTGAGTCCGGCGAGTCTGGCGCTGATCAGCCGCTCCTCGGGGCCGCTCTCGGTGAGAGCCAGGGCCCTCTCCAACTCGACCCGGGCTTCCTCGGCGTCCCCCGCCCGACGAAGCAGCTCACCCCGGGCCGTATGGAAGGGGCCGTACCCGTCGAGAGACAAACCCTGCATCGCCTCCAGACCGGAGACCGGCCCGTCACGCTGGGCAATGGCGACCGCCCTGTTCAACCCGACCACCGGGGAGCCAGTCCTGGCGAGGAGCCGGTCGTAGAGCCCGACGATGCGCCGCCAATCCGTGTCCTCCCATGACCGAGCCCCGGAATGACAGGCGGCTATGGCCGCCTGCAGCGCATAGGGCCCTGCCGTTTCGTCGTCGCCGCCGACGAGGGAGAGCCCCTCTTCGATCTCGGTGCGATGCCAGCCTGATCGGTCCTGATCCTGGAGCAGGACCAGGTCGCCATGGTGGTCGGTGCGGACGTCCCGTCTCGAGTTCTGCAAGAGCATCAGAGAGAGCAGACCACGGCACTCTCCCGAACGGGGCATCAGGTGAACCAGTAACCGCCCCAGCTCGATGGCCGACGCGGCGAGCTCGCCGCGGACGAGATTCTCCCCCGACGAGGCGAAATAGCCTTCGTTGAAGATCAGATAGATGACGGCGAGGACAGCGTCGAGACGCTCCACCATGTCTCCATCAGCCGGCACCGAGAAGGGGATACCTGCGTCCCGGATCTTCGTCTTGGCCCGGACCAGTCGCTGTGCCATGGTCGGCTCGGCGACCAGGAAGGCGTCGGCGATCTCCCTCGTCGTGAGCCCGCCCAGGGTGCGCAGCGTCAGCGCGACCTGCTTGTCGACGTCGAGAGACGGATGGCAACAGGCAAAGATCATCTCTAGGCGGTCGTCGCTCGTGGTCCCGCCGATCATGGGTGCCGTTGGTCGCTCGACCTCGACACGCTCCAGGCCTGCCAGCAACTCTTTCTTTCGGGAGTAGCTCTTCTCCCGCCGGATCCGGTCGATTGCCCGACGCCGCGAGACAACGGCGATCCAGCCGCCGGGATTTGTTGGGACACCCGTCGCCGGCCACGACCTCAGGGCCTCGGCAAAGGCGTCTTGGATCGCCTCCTCGGCAAGGTCGATGTCGCGGACCTGGCGGGCGAGGCCGGCGAGGACCAGGGCATAGGACTCACGGAAAGCGGCCTCGATGGCGGCTCTGGTGTTTGACATGTCGGGAGGCCAATAAGGTTGGCACACATGGCTGACACAATCGCCGGCCTCATCTACGTCGGCGACCCGATGTGCTCCTGGTGCTGGGGCTTCGCCCCCGAGATCGAGGACCTCGCCGGCGAGTGGTCAGTGGAGGTGGTCCTGGGCGGGCTCCGCCCCGGGCCGATGGCCCAGGTCCTCGATGAGCGGATGGCCACCTTCCTCCGTCACGAGTGGACCGAGATCGGTCAGACGACCGGCCAGCCCTTCGACACCCGGTTCCTCGACCGACGTGACGGCTGGGTCTACGACACCGAGCCCGCTGCGATCGCGGTCACCGGCGTGCGCGAGTTGTACCCGGAGCGGGCACTGGACTACTTCACCGATGTCCAACATGCCTTCTACGCCGAGAGCAGGGACGTCACCGACCTCGACGTGCTCGCCGACATCGCCACCGGGCACGGCGTCGACCGCGACGTGATCCGGTCGCTGATGGAGGGCGATCCGGCGAAGAAGAGGGCCTGGGCCGACTTCTCCCGGGCTCGCAACTGGGGGATCAGCGGCTTTCCCACCCTGGTGGGTGAGCTGGACGACGGGCGACTGGCGCTCCTCGCCCGGGGTTGGGCCAAAGCCGACGTGATCAGGCAACGCATCCAAGACATGGGCGAGGCGGCTGCCGTTTGAAGTCACCCCACATCCCGGAGCCGAAGATCCATCCGAGCGCGGTCGTCGCCCCCGGCGCCCATGTCCACGGTGACGTCGTCATCGAGAGGGACGCTCTCGTGCTGTTCGGGGCGGTGATCCGGGCCGAGCTCGACCGGATCGTCATCGGCGCCGAGACGAACGTCCAGGACAACTCGGTGCTCCATTGTGACGAAGGGATCCCCTGCCTGGTCGGGGCCAGGGTCACGATCGGGCACACGGCGGTGGTCCATGGGAGCGAGGTGGCAGACCATGCCCTGATCGGGATCGGCGCCATCGCACTCAACCGCACACAAGTCGGTCAGGGTGCATGGCTCGGTGCAGGATCGGTGCTCACCGAGGGGAAGTCGATCCCCCCTTGGACCCTTGCCATCGGGATCCCGGCTCGGCCGGTTCGGGATCTGAGCGAGGACGAGGTGAGACGTGCCTCCGAGGGTGTGGACCATTACCTCGAGGTGGCAGCCGGATACCGCGGGATCCTCGGCTGAAAACCATCCGGCGACTCGAAACCGTCAGGACGCCGACCTACTATCGCCATGTGCCCGAGGAGCCGATCCCAGCAACTCAGGAAACGCCCGGCGAGGCCTGCGGCGTCATGGCCGTGTACTCGACCACGGAGCGGGTCTCCCACCTCATCTACTTCGGTCTGTTCGCTCTGCAACATCGCGGTCAGGAATCGGCTGGCATCGCGACTTCCAACGGCGAGACCGTCACCGTTTTCAAGGACCTCGGCCTGGTGGCTCAGGTATTCGACGAGCCCGCCCTCGCCGGGCTCGATGGTCATCTCGGAATCGGCCACACCCGCTACTCCACCACCGGCTCCAACAACTGGGCCAACGCCCAACCCGCCCACCGCCAGGTGGGCAACACCAGCGTCGCCCTAGGCCACAACGGCAACTTGACCAACACCGCCGAGCTGGCCGCCTCCCTCGGAGTCAGCGCCGCCACCACCGACTCTGACCTGATGGCCGAAGGGATCGCCCGCGCCCTCGACGACAATCGCTCCGACGCCCGAGGGTTGGAGCTGGCTCTGATGAAGGTGGCGCCCACTTGGGAAGGCGCGTTCTCGCTGGTCATCATGGACCAGGGCCGGGTGCTAGGGCTCAGGGACCCTCACGGATTCCGCCCGCTGTGCCTCGGCTCGCTACCCGGAGGCGGCTGGGTCATCGCCTCGGAGACCGCCGCCCTCGACCTCGTCGGCGCCCGATTCGTCCGGGAGGTCGCTGCCGGGGAGATGGTGGTCGTCGACGCCGGCGGGCCAAAGTCCTACTACCCCTTCCCCGAGACCCAACCGGGGCTGTGTCTCTTCGAGTTCGTCTACTTCGCCCGCCCCGACAGCCACATGTACGGAAAGTCGATCCATGCGGCCCGTCGCGCCATGGGGCGCATCCTCTCCGAAGAGCATCATGCCGACGCCGACGTTGTCGTCCCGGTCCCCGAATCGGGGATCCCGGCGGCGCAGGGCTTCGCCGCGGCGAGTGGAATCCCCTACGCCGACGGCCTGGTCAAGAATCGATACGTGGGCAGGACCTTCATCGAGCCGACGCAGTTGCTCCGTGACCAGGGCATCAAGCTCAAGCTCAACCCGATCCCGGAGAACCTGGCGGGAAAGCGCGTGATCCTCGTCGACGACTCCATCGTCAGGGGATCGACCACGCGCAAGCTGGTTTCCATGGTGCGCGAGGCGGGCGCCACCGAAGTCCACCTCCGGGTCTCCTCCCCGCCCTACCGATGGCCCTGCTTCTACGGGATGGACACCTCGGACCGGGACACCCTGATCGCCGCTCGCATGGAGGTCGAGGACATCAGAGAGCACCTCGGCGCCGATTCCCTCGGTTACCTCTCCCTGGAGGGTCTGCTCGCCGCCACTGGAGTCGCCGACGCCGGCTTCTGCACCGCATGTCTCTCCGGCGAGTACCCGACGCCGATCCCGGAGACGGCCGACAAATACCAGTTGGAACGCTCCTAAGTGACCTCATATCGCGAGGCCGGGGTCGACCTCGATGGGGCGGACCGGCACACCGAGTCGATCGCCGGGATCGTCACCTCCACATGGGCACGCCAGGTAGTGGGCAATTTCGGCGGGTTTGCCGCCGGGGTTCGGATCCCCGAGGGGATGACCGACCCGGTGTTGATGATGTCCACGGATGGAGTGGGGACCAAGCTCGACATCGCCCGCAGGCTGGGCCGATGGGAGGGGGTCGGGTTCGACCTGGTGGCGATGTGCGTCGACGACCTGGCCGCCGCCGGGGCCCGACCCATCGGACTCGTCGACTATCTCGCGGTCGGCTCGCTTCAAGCCGATCGAGACCGGACGATCGTCGAGTCGATCGCAGCCGCTTGCTCGGCGACGGGATGCCCGCTTCTCGGCGGGGAGACCGCCGAGCATCCCGGGGTGATGACCGCCGACACGGTCGACCTGGCGGGGGCCGCTTTGGGAGTCGTGGAGGGAAGCGCGGTGCTGGGTCCGGGGCGGGTAGAGCCCGGCGACGTGGTCGTCGGATTGGTCTCGCCAAATCTCCGCTCCAATGGGTTCTCCCTGATCAGAAGGGTCCTCGGTGGCGAGTTGGACGCCCATGCCGACCTCCTGTTGGCCCCGTCGGTTGTCTACGCCCCGACCGTGCTCGCCGCGGTAGCCACCGACGGTGTCCATGCCGCCGCCCACATCACCGGCGGTGGATTGGCTGCCAACCTGTCCCGATCCCTCCCCGAGGGGCTCGGGGCGGAGATCAACACCTCCACCTGGGACCGACCTCGCGTCTTCGAGATCATCGCCGGGCGCGGGGTCGCCGAGGAGGAGATGCGACGGACCTTCAATCTCGGCATAGGCTTTTGCATGGTGGTCAGCGACGAGAAGGTGGACGCGGTGCTTCGAGCGGCCGAAGAACATGCTCCCCGGGTCATAGGGCGGATCCTCCCCGGGAGCGGAGTCACGCTCGTTTGAGCTTCTCATCGGCGGGCGCCGTGTTCGGAGGGCCGGGATCGTGGAAAGCGGAGATCCCGCCCGGATGGGACATCTTCGGCGTGACCAACGGGGGCTTCTTGATGAGCATTGCCACCCGGGCCATGGAGTCGGAAGCGGACGGCCGCGAATTGATCTCCGCCACCGGCACCTTCCTCAACCCGGCACATCCCGGACCGGTGGAAGTGGACGTGTCCACCCTGAAGGCCGGTCGCAGCCTCAGCACGCTGCGGGCTCGCCTGAGCCGCAACGAGCGCCCTCTGGTGGCGGTGAATGCGGTGTTCGAAGATCGGGATCGGCCGGCACCGAGACAGGACATGGTCAACGGTCACCCCCCCGAGCTCCCCCCACCCGACGACTGTGTGCCCATGGAGCCGTCCCATGATGGGCCACTCCCACCTCCTTTCGCCGGAAAGGTCGAGATCCGCTCCCACCCGGTCGATATCGCGGCGATGGCCGGGGACCAGACCGGCGGGGCTCTGATGAGAGGCTGGTTCCGGCTCCGGGACGGAGAGCCTCTGGATGCACACTCGGTCGTGGTTGCCTGCGACGGCCTGGCCCCGGCAATCTTCAACTCCCCATACCCGGCGGGGTGGACACCCACAATCGAGTTGACGGTCCAGGTCCGACACCCGCGGCCCCGGGGATGGCTCGCCTGTCGCTTCGCCACCCGCTTCGTCACAAACGGGATGCTCGAGGAGGACGGCGAGATCTGGGACGAGGACGGCGGTTTGGTTGCGTTATCCCGCCAGCTGGCCCTCGTCCCCCGCTAACCCGGCGACCTCCGCCCTGAGCTCCGCCTTGCGGCCCTCATCGAGGAAGGACGAGTCGATCGAGTTGGTGGCGAGCTGTGACAGGTCATCGCGGTCGAGCCCGAGCCCGTCGCTGATCGCCGAGTAGTTGTCCGCGATGTAACCACCGAAGTACGCCGGGTCATCGGAGTTGACACTGACCAGCAGGCCGGCCTCCACCATTTGATCTAGGGGATGCTCGGCGACGGTGTCCACCACCTTCAGGGCCACATTGGAGAGGGGGCAGACGGTGAGTGGTACCTGTTCGCGGCGGAGCCGGGCGGTGAGATCGGGGTCCTCGAGGCATCGAATCCCATGATCTATCCGCTCCGCGCCCAAGGAGTCGAGGGCACCGGTGATGTGACGGGGTGGTCCTTCCTCTCCGGCATGGGCCACGGCGCGCAATCCGAGCAGCCGAGCCCTCGAGAAGGCCTCGACGAAGAGCTCGGGGGGATTGCCCAACTCCGACGAGTCCAGACCGACCGCGATCACCCCCTCGAGATGGGGCTCGGCAGCCTGCAACGTGGCGAGAGCGTCCTCACCACCCAGGTGGCGGAGAAAGCACAGGATCAGGTCGGAGCTGATGCCATACCGGGAACGGGCATCGGCCATCCCGGAGCGAAACCCCTCCATGAACACCTCGAACCCGATCCCCCGGTGGGTGTGGGTCTGGGGATCGAAGAAGATCTCGGCGTGTCGGACTCCGTCAGCTGCGGCTCGATCGAAGTAGGCGGCGATCAGGTCGTAGAAGTCGCCAGGAGTCTGCAGGACCGCCGCTCCCTGGTAGTAGATGTCGAGGAACGACTGCAGATTGGCGAATTCGTAGGCGGCCCGGATCGACTCGACATCGGGAAACGGCAACTCCACCTCGTTGCGGGCCGCAAGCTCGAACATCATCTCCGGTTCCAGCGTTCCCTCGATGTGGATGTGGAGCTCGGTCTTGGGCAACCTCCGTATGAACTCGTCCATCCCCAGAAAGTACTGCGACAGGACGGGGACTTGCATCCGCGTTCCTTCGAGGCAGCAGTTAGAGAGCGATGTCTTCGGGCCGCACCGGAGCGCGGGGGATCTCTCTGCCGGTGGCGGAGCGGATGGCGGCGAGGACCGCGGCCGTGGAGGAGATGGTGGGTGGCTCGCCGACTCCCTTGGCGCCGAACGGGCCCCAGGAGCCGTCCTGCTCGATGAGGAGGGCCTCGACGTCGGGGGCGTCGAGGATGGTGGGCAGCAGGTAGTCGGTGAAGTTGGGGTTCCGGATCACCCCGTTGTCCATGATCAGCTCCTCCATGACAGCGAGCCCCACCCCCTGGAGGATCCCGCCCTCGATCTGGCCCCGGATCGCCTCAGGGTGAAGGGCCTTGCCCACATCCTGGGCAGTGTCGACACGGACCACGCTCACCATGCCGAGCTCTGCGTCGACGTCGACCACGGCGCGGTGTCCCGCCACCGCGAAATCGGCGTGGACCACCCCTTGGCCGTCCTCGTCGGCGGCCGTGGTCGGGGGATGGCGGAAAGTCGAGGTCTCCTCCCAACCCTCGTCGGCCAGCACCGCCATCGGCACCAGCAGCTCCCCATCACGTTTCACACCGTCGTCATCGAGATCGTCACCGCCGTGCCGTTCCAGGATGCGGGAGCGAAGGGCGCCGGCTGCCTCGAGGACGGCCCCGCCGGAGAGCTGGGTCTGGCGGGATGCCGAAGTGGAGCCGGCCGATCCGATGAGAGAGGTGTCGACGTGCCTCACCACGGCGGTGCTCACACCGAGTGCGGTTCGGGCGATCTGGGCGAGGACGGTCACCAATCCCTGGCCAACCTCGATAGCCGCGGTCTCCACCACGACGCCGTCATCGGTGATGCGTACCCGGGCCACCGCATAGTCGTCGAACCCCTCGGAGAACCCGAGATTCTTGATGCCGAGGGCGTAGCCGACACCGCGACTGACATGCTCGGGATCCGTGGTGAGCCCACTCCCCCCCGGGAGTGTGCGCCGCTCATCCGTCGAAGGCAGGGGCATGGCGGCGAGCGAGTCGATCACGTCGACCACGGGAAGCGGAGTGGTGATCAGCTGTCCGGTGGTCGGGATCACGTCACCGGTGGCCAAGGCGTTGCGACGTCTGATCTCCAGGGGATCGAGTCCGAGCCGATTGGCCAGCTTGTCCATCTGCGCCTCGTAGCCGACGCAGACCTGCACCGCGCCGAATCCTCTCATCGCCCCGCAAGGGGGGTTGTTGGTGCGGACACCGGCGCCGTCGACCGAGACCGAATCGCATCGGTAGGGCCCGACCACGAAGTAGCAGGCGTTGGCGAGGACGGCGGAAGTGGTGGAGGCATAGGCGCCTCCGTCTATGACGACCCTCGCCCGCACCCGGACCAGTCGTCCCTGCTCGTCCGCCTCGTGGCGGTACCACATCCGAGCCGGGTGTCGGTGGACGTGGCCGGTGAACGACTCGGATCGGTCGTAGACCATCTTCACCGGTTGGCCGGTGTGAAGGGCGAGCATGCAGAGGTGGATGTGAAGGTTGACGTCCTCTCTGGCCCCGAATGCGCCGCCGATCCCGGTGGGGTGAGAGCGCACCTGATCGGGCCGCAGTCCGAGCGCTTCGATTATCTGTTCCTGGTCGACATGGACGAACTGGCTGGTGGCGTACAGGTCGACACCCCCACTGCCGTCGGGAACCGCCAGGCCGGCTTCGGTTCCCAGCGGGGCCTGGTCCTGCATGCCCACCTCGTAGTAGCCCTCCACGACGATCGGGCCCCGGGCATCTGGGTCCCCGCGGCGCACCCTGATCCGACGGAAGACCGCATCCGCGGCATCGGCTTCCTCCGGATCGACGAACGGATCCAACGCCTCGTACTCGACCGCCACCGCCGCCGCGGCGCGTCGGGCGGTGTCCTCGTCCTCGGCGGCGACCACGGCCACGGGCTCACCCCAATAACGGACGATCTCCGACGCAAGCACCGGCTGGTCGGGGTGCTCCAGTCCGAACAAGCCGGTCCCGGGCACGTCGTCTGCGGTGAGCACGGCATGGACTCCACCAATTGCGAGAGCGGGTGCGATGTCGATGGAGATGATGCGGGCGTGCGGATGTGGGCTCCTGGTGGTGGCGCCCCACAACATTCCCTCAGCGACCAGGTCGGAGGCGTACTCGAAGCTGCCGTCGAGCTTGGTGACCCCGTCGGGGCGGACCGGTGACTCGCCGATCCCGCCGGCGACCCGGGTGGATGTGCGTCGAGTTTTGGTCGTCATGGATCGCCTCCGGCCAGTTGCTCCAGCGCCCGGATGATCGCCCCGTAGCCGGTGCAGCGGCAGATATTGCCGGCGAGGGCCTCTTTGATCTCGATGCGATCCGGGTTGGGGCTCTTCTCGAAGAGCTCGCTGGCGGCCACCACGATCCCGGGGGTGCAGAAGCCGCATTGCACCGCCCCCGCCTCGAGCATTGCTCGCTGCACCGGGCTTATCTCGCCGCCCGCCGCAATACCCTCGACCGTGCGCACGTCGGAATCCTCCACGTCGGAGGCCATGACCAGACAGGAGCAGACCAGCTCACCATCGAGGATGACCGAACACGATCCGCATTCCCCCTGATCACATGCATTCTTCGAGCCGGCGACACCAAGTTGGTCACGCAAAACGTCGAGCAGGCTGATCGGGGTGATCACCCGAGCGCTCGCATCGTCACCATTGAGGCGAAATGTGACGATCATCGCAGGCATCTCTCCAGCAGCCTCCGGGCGAGAACCCCGGCTGCATGACGCCGGTACGCCTCGGTGGATCGGTGGTCGGTGATCGGCTTCACCTCTTCGGAAACCAGCCTCTGGAACTCGGCCAGGTCCGCCGGAGTCGGGCTCGCCACCGCGGAGATCATCGCCTCGGCCTTGGGGGCGCGGATGGGAGTCGGCGCGACCGACCCGAGACCCACGGTGGTCGCTCCGTCGGTCTCCCGGGTCACCACGGCGCAAACCGTCGAGATCACCATGGCGTTGCGCACCCCCACCTTGGCGAACTCGTGACGCTCGGGGAGCTCTTCGGGAAGCAACACCGCGGTGATCAGCTCGTCCTCGGCCAGTGATGTCTTCTTGACCCCGACGAAGAAATCCGACCAGGAGACGATGCGTCGGCCGCGTGGAGAGGTCAGCTCGATCTCGGCGTCGACCGCGGCGATGAATGGGTGACCGTCGCCGGCGGGGCTCGCCGTCCCCAGGTTGCCTCCGATGGTGCCCGCATTGCGGATCTGGGGGGAGCCCACGGTGCGCGCAGCCTGGGCGAGTGCCCGAGGGCCTTCCCTCTCGATCCTCCTCCAGGTGACCCCGGCCCCGATCCGACTCCCCTCCCACTCGGTCAGCTGGGACACACGACGCAGACCGACCACATGCTGGGGACGGCTATGGCGAAAGTTGACCTCGACCATCAGGTCGGTGCCCCCGGCGAGGGGGGTGGCACCGTCGGAGGTCGCGGCGATCGCCTCCTCCAGGGTTGTGGGATGGTGGGCCTGCACTGGGGGCAAAACTACCCGGCCAGATCCGCAGCCAGGCGATTGTGGGTTTCGACCAGGGACCCCACCTCGACACCAACCACCTCGCCGTGGCTGACCAGCGGACGACCCGCCACCCACGAGTGGTCGACATGAGACGGAGCACAAAGCACCGTCGCGGCAACCGGATCGTGGAGAGCGCCGGCGAACTCGATTCGATCGAGGTCGATGGCGACGAAGTCGGCGGCGTACCCGGGGGCGAGGACTCCGATGTCGTCCCTGCCCAAGAGCCTGGCCCCAACGGACGTCGCCATCTCCAGAGACTGACGTGCGGTGAGCAAGGGTCCCGCGCCCACTCCCGGAGCAACGGCGATCCGGTTGAGCAGCAGAGCCTGACGTGCTTCGGCGAGCATGTGTGAAGTGTCGTTGGAGGCCGACCCGTCGACGCCGAGCCCAACCGGAACACCCGCCTCCCGGTAGCGGGCGACCGGGGCGAGACCCGAGGCGAGACGCATGTTGGAGGTTGGGCAATGGGCCACTCCGGTGCCGGCCTCGCCCATCCTCAACACTTCGTCGTCGGCGACGTGGACGGCGTGGGCATACCAGACGTCGTCACCGGCCCAACCCAGGCTCTCCATCAAGGCAACGGGTCGAAGCCCGAACTCGTCCAGGCAGAACTCCTCCTCGTCGTGGGTCTCGGCGAGGTGGGTGTGGAGACGGGCCCCCGAGTCGCGAGCCAGCGCCGCCGACTCACGCATCAGGTCCGGGGTGACGGTGAACGGCGAGCAGGGGGCCACCACCACCCGGCGCATCGCACCGCGCTCCGGTTCGTGGAATGTCTCGATGGCCCGGGCGGTGTCGGTGAGCACTTCCGCCTCGTCCTCGACCAAGTCGTCGGGGGCCAACCCACCCTCCGACTCCCCGAGGCTCATGGACCCGCGAGAGGCGTGGAATCGAATGTTGAGCCCGTCACCACCCTGGAACTGGTCGTCGATACTCGACCCGTGGGGCCAGAGGTATTGGTGATCGAATACGGTGGTCGCCCCGGAAAGGGCGAGCTCGACCAGACCGAGGCGGGTCGCGGTGCGAACGTGGTCCGGGGTCATCCTGGCCCAGACCGGGTACAGAGTGGTCAGCCAGTCGAACAGCCCGGCGTCCTGCGCACCCGGGTAGGCCCGGGTCAGGGTCTGGTAGAGATGGTGATGGGTGTTGACCAGGCCAGGAAGGACGAGGTGATCAGTCAGGTCGACCGTCTCGTCCGCCTCGGCGGGGATGTCCCTCCAGTTGCCGACGTTCTCGATCCAGCCGTCGCGCGCGAAGATGCCCCCGTCCTCGATCTCCCGGCCGTCCATGGTGACCAGGACGCGGGCATTCCGAATCAGCAGCGTGGACATGGAGACACCAAGCTAACCAGGCCATAGAGTCGACGACCATGACACTGAGAACCGAATCGATGAGCATGTGGTCCGACCGTCTCACCGCGACGTCGGCCCGGATCGAGTCCGACTTTCCGGGGGAGCGCCCCGACCGCCAGCCGGTGCATACCGTGTACGGCGGGGCCCAGCTGTTCTCGGCGGCCACCGCGACGCGCCTCGGCGAACTGGCCATCGATTTCGCCCGCAGATGGGTCGCGGACGCCTCCGATTTGGCCGGGATCCTCGAACTCGATCGCGGGCTGGCGGAACGGGTCCACCGCGCCGTCCAGGAGAAGCTGGCTGGCGAGCCGGTCGAGGACTTCAGGATCGACTTCGAGGACGGGTACGGGAACCGGCCCGACGAGGAGGAGGACGGCCACGCCGTCTCCACGGCCAGGGA
This sequence comes from Acidimicrobiia bacterium, assembly GCA_035249605.1. Taxonomy (GTDB): domain Bacteria; phylum Actinomycetota; class Acidimicrobiia; order Spongiisociales; family ZC4RG35; genus JANQRA01. The sequence goes on along the minus strand of DATFGI010000010.1, from coordinate 78,044 downwards.
GGTGAGCTCGGCGATGGGCGCGGGGACGTTGCCGCCCTTCATCGGGATTCGCATCAAGGCGCTGTCCGGCGAGCTCCATCGCCGCTCCCTGCGCACCCTCGACCTCTTCGTGACCACTCTCGCCGAGTCGGGAGGCCTGCCTGACGGCTTCGTGGTCACCGTCCCCAAGCTCCAGGATGTCGCCCAGGTCGAGGTTGTGGTGGAGGCGCTCGATGAGCTCGAATCCGCTCTGGGTCTGGATCGCATCCCCATCGAGCTGATGGTGGAGACGCCACAGATGATCATCGACGTCGACGGAAATGGCGGCGTGCGCAAATGGGTCGAGGCCGGTGACGGGCGGGTGCGGGGCGCTCACTTCGGCACCTACGACTACACAGCCTCGCTGAACATCACCGCCGCCTATCAATCGATGGAGCACCCCGCGTGTGACTTCGCCCGTCACGCTCAGCAAGTCAGTCTGGCGGGGACCGGCGTCTGGCTCTCCGACGGGGCGACGAACGTGATGCCGGTGGGGGACGATCCCGATGTCGTACATCACGCCATGCGGCTTCACTACGAACACATCCGGCATTCCCTCGCCCACGCCTACTACCAGGGCTGGGACCTGCACCCGGCGCAACTGGTGACCCGATACGCCGCGGTGTTCTCCTTCTTCCTCGAGGGTCTGGACGCAGCCGGCGCCCGGCTGTCCAACTTCATGGACTCGGCGGCGAAGGCGACCTTGGTCGGCGACGTCTTCGACGACGCCGCCACCGGCCAGGGCCTGCTCAACTACTTCCTGCGCGCCATCAACTGCGCCGCGATCACCGAAGAGGAAGCCACCGAACGGACCGGGCTCACCGTCGACGAGTTGAGAACCCGCTCCTTCCTTCGCATCCTGGAGGGCCGACGGGGCGTTTGACATAGTTCTGTGTCGGAAATTCCGGAAAATGTCCGGAATTTCCGACACAGAACGGTCTCAGCCTTCCAGAAATTGGCGGATCTCGGCGACGACTTCCTTCGGGTCGCGCCGCACTCGGCGCGCGCTGAACCGCCTTAGCTCGATGCCGAGGTCCATCAAATCGTTCTGGCGCCTGAGATCGTCATCAAGACGATCCGCAGAGGAGTGGGCGTCCACCCCGTCGACCTCCACTGCCTTGTTCAATCTTGGCCAGTAGAAGTCCGGGGCCCTCTTCCCGTTCGCAGTGAACAGCGGATGCTGAAGCTCCGGTCGAGGCAAGAACGCTATCTGCATGTGATAGAGCAGCTCGAACTCCGATCCACTGCCGGTTGCCGTGTCGTGAAGACGCTCCCGCAAGATCCAACGCAACGACTTCGTCCCTCTCACTCCTCGCCCACCCCTAGCAACCAAGAGGTCGTAGACGAGGTCGACCGTGGTCAGCCCTCTTCGTATGGCGGAGTCCAGCGCTTTTGCGACCACAATCCGAGGGAGACACGAGGCGCAGTCGAGCAACGTCCTCTCCACGATTGTGACCGGGATCTGTCTCACGGTGGTCGTGTCCTGGACCCTCCGGGTGCGGTGGACGATGGCTCCGGTCGGGTCGGGCAGACGCCCGAAGGGCATGGTGATCTCGACCGGCGCTGAACTGAGCCCGTCGAGACCCCAAAGCATGAACGCGGCGCGGTGAGACGCCACTGCCGTGTCTCCCGCCGCCAACACCGCGGCAGATACTCTCGCCTCCCAATCGAGCGGTCTGCGATCGATCTGGTACACGCCATCGTGGATCCGCTCCCACCGACCACGTGCGACTTGATATTGCATGAACTCGTCGTCGAAGCCTGCGCCGACGAGCTGGGCTCGGGTTGCCAGGAACCGTTGTCGTGACGCGAGCTGCACCAACACATCTATGTCTCCCCTCATGCCACGAAACATGCTCCGTGACCCCGACAGATTCGTTCCGTGTCGGAAATTCGGGACTATGCCCGGAATTTCCGACACGGAACGGTCTTCATCGGCTGACGGTGAGGTAGATGTCGCCGTAGGGCTCGGAGACGGGGTGGAAAACGGTGCCCTCCCATTCCAGGCCGAATCGGGTGAGGTCGAAGGGGAGATGGTGCTGGTTGGGTAGCCGGAGCCGGATCTCGCTGATCTCGGCGACGGCGGCGAGCACCGCCTCACCCATCAGATACCCCTGGTGCTGGACCGACGCCGACCAGTCCGCGAAGAAGCGGTCGAGCATCGTCTTGCGCACCAGTGCCCAGGTCGCCGCGGTGTCGAATGGGACCGACGAATAGACCCACTCGGCGCTGACCGATGTGGCCAGGATCCGATCGGACGCCTCGGGCAGGATGGTGAACTCGTCGGTGGGAAACCCCTCGAAGGCGGAGCCGGTGGTCTTGAGCACGACCAACCCCTCCACTCCGGCGGAGGTCGATTCGGTGTGGCCACGCACCACCCGGGCGATCCGCTGCTCGGAACGACCCCCGATGAACCCGGTCGGCGACACCCGATCCCATACCCGCTGCTGGAGTCTCACCTCGGCGAGATCCACGTCCTCCCGGGAGAGGAACCGCTCGCACAAGACTTCTCCGAACAGCTCGAGGGCGTGGCCCAGGTGTTCCTGAGCCAACCCGTAGACGGTGTTGCGCATGGTGTCGGTGGGCAGAACGGAGGTGTTGTCACCGACGGTGAACGCCGCCTCCACATCGCCTTCCAAGATGACCCCGACGGTGAGATCGATGAAGTCGTCCCCGTTCTCACCACGGATCACTTTGGACACCCGGACCTCGGACTTCCCCCAACGTCTGGCTCCGAGCGTCACCTCAACTCCCCCGATACGTGGTGTAGCCGAACGGGCTGAGCAGGAGCGGGACGTGGTAGTGAGGCCGCCCGGCCTCGACGTCGAAGACGACGTGGACGAAGGGGAACATCGGGTTTCCGTATTCGCCGGTCTCGAACCCGAGCCGGTAGCGCCCGCCTGCCAGGTCGCCGAAGTCGGCTACCCGGCCCCCGCCATCGGTCTCATGCTCGGCAACCATCACCCACCCCTCCTCCGCGGCACGTGAAAGGTGGACCCGCAGGCCCGCGGCGGGCTCACCATTGGCGGTGTCGAGGACATGGGTGCTCAAAGTGGTCATCGTTCCTCCTGGCAGAGCATGCGCGCCAGTCTGGTCCTCGTGATCTTCCGTTGCTCTCCGGCGGCGTTGACGATCTCGTCATCGCGCTCCCGGTCGAGACGCTCCCTGGCGATCTCCAGCATCTCGTCGGCGTTCTTCCCGGTGGCGTAGACGATGAATGTGAACCCGTGCTTCTCCTCGTAGCGTCGGTTGACCTCGACCAGATCGCGCAGCGTGGTCCTCGATGCGGTGGCGGTCCCGGCCTGCTCCCGGTTGGCCACCCCGTCTCCCCGCTCCCCGATCCTGGGATGGGCGCCGAAGGCTTCCAGCCAATCGCTTTCGACGAGGGAGTCGAAAACCGACTCGGCCGTGTCCAACACCGCCGCCACTGACGGATAGGGACGCCGCGCCGTCACCTCTCGCGCCCACCGGGACGAGCCGCATGCTCGCTCGAAGAATCTCAGCGCCTGTCGCTCGGTGAGGGAATTGAGATAGTCGACGCAGCGTGCGCCGGCGACGGTGTGCTCAGGTCGGCCCATCACCCGGAGTCGGGCGAGCCCACCGTCGGGATGGATGGAGAGACGGAGATGGGATCCGGACTCGGCGGTTCCCAGTGTGATGCGGTTGTGTTGGTGGGGCTCGACCGGGACCCGATCGACCACCCGACGCCAGACGGCGAGGTTCGAGGAGACCTCAGCGGACACCCACCCGGGGGCATTCCCCTTGAAGTAGGCGGTGTCGACGTCGAACTCGACGATGTCACCTGGTAGGCCGAGTTTCACCACGATCCAGTCGTGGCCCTCGTCCCGTCGTCGCTTTGTCTCCCAGCCGTCCCACATACCGGCCGGGCGGGTGGGGCGAAGCACGTTGGATGGATGGGAATAATGGAGATCGGACGCGTCGATCACCTCGCCGCCCACAGCCGACGACGCGAGATCGACGAGACCGTCGGTGCAGATCGCGGCGACATCGGGCACCGGGTCGCCCTCCAGGCGGAGACGAGCGATCCCTCCGTCGGGAAAGATGTTGAGCCGGACCATGGCCAACCGGGCAGTCGAGGCGACCTCGAAGGTGGCCACCGAGTCGCCGGAGAGGCCGGTGCGCGGGATCAGCTCGAACCACTCCGCCTCCTCGGGATCTCCATCCCCACTCCCCTCCAGCGAGAACTCTTCGGGATAGTTCCCGGTGAAATGGGAAGTGTCCACCACGACCCGCCCCACCTTCCCCGGGATCCCCAGGGCGAGGACACACCAGTCATGACCGGAATCGCGCCGGCGCCGGGTCTCCCAACCGTCCATCCACTTGCCCCGGTCGGTGTAATCGTCGTTTGCCGTCGGCGGCGAAGCCTTCAGCAGATTGGCCGCTTCGGCGAAGAACTCGTCGTTACAGGCCAGCACCCTCCCACCGACGCGCTCCGAGATGAGATCGATCATTTCCGGGTCAGCATCCTGCCATGGCCGACCCCGACGTTGTCGCCGTTGAAGATCAACTCGCCACGCAGTCTGGTCTCGACGATCTGGCCACGGAGTCGGAGACCGTCATAGGGGGTGAGAGAGTGACGATGATGGAGGTCTGCGCCGCTGACCACGTACTCGCCGTCGGGGTCGAATACGACGAAGTCGGCGTCCTTTCCCAACGCGATCGAGCCCTTTCGGTCGTCGAGTCCGGCGAGCACAGCCGGGGCGAGGGCCAGCCAACCGGGGAGACGCTCCAGTCCGATGCGACGCTCGGCAGCGCCGGTCCAGGTGACCTGGAGTCGAAGCTGCACCGAGGCGATACCGCCCCAGGCGGTGGCGAAATCACCACTCTTGAGGTCGGGCGGAGCCGGAGAGTGGTCGGAGACGACCATCTGCAGGGCGTCGCTCAACAGCGCCTCCCAGAGCGCCTCGCGGTGCAGGTCCGATCGAATCGGTGGGGCGCACTTGAACTCGGGGCCGGTGACATCGGTGTGGGAGAAGACCAGGTAGTGGGGACAGGTCTCGCCGCTCAGACCGGCGGCCGCCACTGCCTCCGCGCCCTGTGCGGAGGAGACATGGAGGACATGTACCGGGAAATCGAGTTCGACCAAGCTCTGGATCGCCTCGACCTCGGCCTCGTGGGGACGCGATTCGACATAGTCGAGGTACGACCCGCCGCTGGGAAGTCTTATCAGATGGTCTGCCTCGGCGTGCACCAGAAGCGGGACTTCCAAGCGGAGCGGCACCAATTCATCCAAGGTCATGGCCGGGTACTCGGGGACGCCCGAATCGGTGAGAAACACCTTGAAACCGCAAACTCCTTCCCCGACCAGACCCTCGATCTCCCCCTCTGACCCGGGGATGATCCCACCCCAGAACGCGACATCGACGTTGGTCTGCCCGGTGGCGGCCTGCCGCTTCAACGCCAGCGCCTCGACGCTGACAGTGGGGGGGACCGAGTTGAGCGGCATGTCGACGATCGTCGTCGTTCCCCCGGCTGCCGATGCCTTGGTGGCCGAGGCAAACCCCTCCCAGTCCGATCTGCCCGGCTCATTGACGTGGACGTGGGAGTCGACGAGCCCGGGGAGCACAACCAGGTCACCGAGGTCGTCGTCGGCCGAGCCCTCGCCGATGGAGGCGATCACTCCCTCCTCGTAGCGGACCGTTGCCGGCCGGATCCCGTCGGGGAGGGCCACTCTCGCCGACCTGAAGCTGGGCATCGGCGCAACATACCCAACACGGGGGAAGTCGCCCGGCGGTTGGTTAGGCTTTCCAACGATGAGCTCGGAGACCCCACGCGAGGGACGGCAGGGCGTATTCGCCGCTCCGTAGCCGCGCCGCGTTCACCAGCGCCGGCGCACCTCGATCGAAAGGAGTCACCATGGCCGACCTGCTCTCCCGTCACAACGACGTTCTCGCTCCAGTCATAGCCTTCAACACCAAGATCCACGCCGAATCAGCGGAGGGCCTCTGGGTCTACGACCCGGAAGGCAACCGTTGGGCCGACTTCGCCTGTGGCACCGCCGTCCTCAATCTGGGTCATCGCCACCCGGCCGTGATCGAGGCAGCCAAGAGGCAAATGGACAAGCTGGTCCACTCCGGGATGGTGGTCCACTTCGAGTCGCTCGTCGCGGCTGCCGAGGGCCTGCGCGGGATCACACCCGATCGCATCGAGAAATTCGCCTACGCCAACTCGGGGGCGGAGGCCGTGGAGGCGGCGGTGAAGCTGGCCAAGCACGCCACCCGCCGGCAAGGGGTGGTCACGTTCCGGGGCGGATTCCACGGACGCACCATGGGATCGGTCTCGTACACGACGTCCAACGCCAAGTATCGGGACGGATACCACCCGGTGCTCGGCTCGGTATTCGTCACACCGTTCCCCCACCCCTACCGGTGGGGAGTCGACGTGGAGACCGCCACCGACATGGCTCTGCACGAGCTGAGGATGATGTTCAAGCACGTGGTACTGCCCAAGGAGATCGCCTGCTTTCTCGTCGAGCCGGTGCAAGGAGAGGGTGGTTACTACCCCGCTCCGCCCCGCTTCCTCGACGAGTTGCGCTCCCTCGCCAACGAGCACGGGATCCTACTGGTCTACGACGAAGTGCAGACCGGGTTCGGTCGAACCGCGGAATGGTTCGGTGCCGACCACTTCGCGGCTAAGCCGGACATCATGGCCTTCGGCAAAGGCATCGCCAATGGCTTCCCGCTGTCTGCGTACGGCGCCTCCCGCGAGTTGATCGACGGATGGCCGGTGGGGTCCCACGGCACCACGTATGGGGGCAACCCGGTGTCGGCGGCGGCGAGTGTGGCCGTGATCGACACCATGGGGGAGCTGCTTCCCCATGCCCGAGACCTGGCCAAACACGCCGTGGAGCGATTCGAGGACATGGCAGAGCGACATGAGACGATCGGTGACGTGCGCGGGCTCGGCCTCATGATCGGTGTCGAGTTCGTAGAGGACCGGGAGAGTCGCCTCCCCGACGCCAAGGCTTTCCAGCACGTGGCAGCGCACGCTTTCGACCGGGAGCTGATCATCATCGAGTGCGGCCCGGACGGGAACGTCCTCCGCTTCATCCCCCCACTGATCACAAGCATGGATGAGCTCGACTGGGCCCTCGAGCTCGTCGACGAGGGGTTGGAGAGCTGGGAGAGCGCCCGACGGTAGACATCGTCCCGGGAACCGTCCGGTCGACCATCCCATCTAAGACACCATGAGAAAAGAGACTCTTGGCGTCCTGACCGGCTTGTCCCTGATCCTGGCCGCCTGTGGCGGCGCAGCCGGCGCGGAGACCGTCGACGACGACGACCCGGTGTTGCAGATCGTCTCTGAGGGCGGCTTCGTGCCCGTCGAGATGGCGTTGAGCAATGGCCCTCGCTACACCTTGCTCGGTGACGGGCAGCTGATCCATCAGGGGTTCTCCACCCTGGAGTACCCCGGAGCGCTGCTCCCGCCCTATCTCGTCGCCCGGCTCGACCGGAACCAGATGGGTTCGATCCTCGCCATGGTGGAGCGGATTGGCCTGCCCGAGATGACCGATGAGCACGACGACACCGCCATGAACACCATCGCCGACGCCAGCACCGAGGTGATCACCTACTGGGACCGGGTCGGGGCACACCGTTACTCGGTCTATGCCCTCGGGATCCAGGAGCAGCCTTCGGAGCGCAACGCCGCCTTCCTCGAGGTCGTAGAGACGTTGGACCAGTTCGTCGCCGGAGCCGACGCCGAGACCTACCAGCCGGCGCGGGTCCGGGTGATCGCGTTGGCGGATGCCTTCGTCGATCCCGCGTTCAGCGACGTGCGCGATTGGCCCCTCGACGACAATTGGGGGGAATGGGAGGAGCTGGCCAACGGGTCGACCTGTCGTGTGCTCGGCCCCGAGGTCCTCGAGATATTCGGCGATGCGACCCAGGCCACCACTTGGGAGATCCCGGATACCTCCGGCTACTCGGCCCCGGTCCGACTCCTGGTGCGCCCTCTCCATCCCGGCGAACCGGACTGCCCCTCCTGAGCTCGCTTCTGCCTCAGCCGGCGACCACCGGCACCCTTTGCATTGCCTCGTCGATGCGCTTCTGGGGATGCTCGTAGTCGACGAGCTCCCCACCGAGATAGGCCTGGTAGGAGCCCATGTCGAAATGGCCGTGCCCGCTCAGGTTGAACAGAATCACCTTCTCCTCGCCGTTCTCCTTGGCCCTCTCCGCCTCGACCATCGCCGCGGCCACGGCGTGGGTGGGCTCGGGGCCGGGAATGATCCCCTCCACGCGGGCGAATTGGACCGCCCTCTCGAAGGTCTCGGTCTGCTGCATCGCAACCGACTCGATGATCCCCAACTCCTGGAGATGTGAGACCAGGGGCGCCATGCCGTGATAGCGCAGACCTCCGGCGTGGATGGGGTCGGGCACGAAGGGGTGGCCCAGCGTGTGCATCTTCACCAGGGGGGTCAGTTGACCGGTGTCCCCGAAGTCGAACTGGTAGTTGCCCCGAGTCAACGACGGAGCCGCCGCCGGCTCCACCGCCCTGATCACCGGGTTCATCTTCCCGGCCAGCTTCTCCCTGACGAATGGGAGCACCAGGCCGGAGAAGTTGGAGCCACCGCCGGTGCAGCCGATGATGACGTCCGGTGTCTCCTCGACCAGAGCCATCTGCTTGAGCGCCTCCTCACCGATGACTGTCTGGTGCATGAGGACGTGGTTGAGCACCGAGCCCAGCGCGTACTTGACGTCCTCGTTGGTGGCCGCCACCTCGACCGCCTCGGAGATTGCGATGCCCAGGCTGCCCGGGGTGTCGGGGTCCTCGGCCAGGACCTTGCGGCCGTACTCGGTGTTGGTCGACGGTGAGGGATAGATGACACCGCCGTAGGTCTCGATGATCGCCTTGCGATAGGGCTTCTGGTCGTAAGAAGCGCGCACCTGATACACCTCGCACTCCAGCCCGAACATGGCACAGGCGAAGGCGAGTGCCGATCCCCACTGGCCGGCCCCGGTCTCCGTGGCGAGCTTTTTCACCCCGGCCTTGGCGTTGTAGTACGCCTGGGGAACCGCGGTGTTGGGCTTGTGCGAGCCGACTGGGCTCACCCCCTCGTACTTGTAATAGATGCGCGCCGGTCCGCCGATGAGCCTCTCCAAACCGTAGGCCCGGTACATCGGGGAGGGACGCCACAGCCGGTAGACCTCACGCACCTCCTCGGGGATCTCGATGAACCGCTCGGTGGCCACCTCCTGGAGGATGAGATCCATCGGGAAGAGGGGTGCCAGGTCGTCGGGGCCCACCGGCTGGTGGGTGCCGGGATGCAGCACCGGAGGAGGTGGGCTGGGGAGATCGGGGACGATGTTGTACCAATGGCTGGGAAGGTCCGATTCGGGAAGCGTGATCTTGGTGACCATCGGTCGAACCCTACGCACCTCGGGACCCGGCGTACCCTGGCGGACATGACCGACCACGTTTTGGTCACACGGAGGATGCTGCTGCGGGACATGGGGAAAGCCGGCGTGGCCATCATGATCCTGGGTGCCACGGCCTGCACGCCCGAATCGGAGGATGGCTCCACCACGAGTGGCGCCGGTACCGACCCTTCGACCACCTCGGGGCCGGCCCCGACCGCAGCCACCCCGACCACGGCAGGGGGGACTTCGACGAGCTCCGGCAGGGAATCGGCCGGGCACGAGTGGCAGCGTGTCGACCTCGGGTTCGTTTCCGCGTACATCCTCTACCGGGCCGGCGAAGCCACCATCGTCGATACCGGGGTCGGTGGCAGCGAAGGCGACATCGAGACCGCTCTGACCGAGGTGGGGCTGGGTTGGGGCGACGTGGGCACGTTGGTGGTGACCCACCTCCACCCCGACCACCAGGGCAGCGTCCCTGCGGTGATTGCCGCCACCACCGACGCTCTTCCCTGGTTCGCCGGAGCGGCAGACCTCGGTGGGATCGAGGCGCCCACTGAGGGCCAGGCGGTCGGCGACGGAGACAGCGTCGGCGGAGGCCTCGACATCATCGAGACACCGGGGCACACCCCGGGCCACATCTGCGTGCACGACCCTGTGGCCGGGATCCTCGTCGCCGGTGATGCCCTGACCGAGGTGGGCGGCGGCGTGGCCGGGCCCAACCCCGACTTCACCCCCGACATGGAGATGGCCAATGCCTCGGTGGCCAAGCTGGCCTCCTTCGAATACGAGGTGGCCCTGTTCGGTCATGGCGACCCGGTGAGCTCCGGCGCCTCGACGATGGTGGCCGAGCTGGTGAGCGGCTAAAGACGACATCTTGGAGATCCACGACATCCTGGCCGGCGTCGCCGTGCTCATCGGCCTTGCCGGCACCGTGGTGATGATCCTGCCCGGGATACCCCTCCAGGTGGTGGCGGTGGCGCTCTGGGCGTTCGAGGAGTCCACGGTCACGGGATGGATCGTCCTCGGGGTGGTGATCGTGCTGGCGGCGGGGGCCACGGTGCTCAAATACGTCTTCCCGGGGCGACGTCTCCGCGAGGTCGGGATCCCACGATCGGTGCTGTTCCTCGCCGTGATCGCCGGAACCATCGGCATCTTCTTCTTCGTCGTCGGGGCGCCGCTCGCCTTCCTCCTGGTGATCTATCTCTTCGAAAGGGCCCGGGTGGGCAGTGAGCGAGCCTGGTCTTCGACCAAGGCCGCGGTGAGAGCACTGATGACCTCGGTCGGCATCGAGCTCGCCGGCGGGTTCCTCATCCTCCTCGCCTTCGTCGCCGGAGCCCTTCTGACCTAGTTCTACGTGCAACGAACGTCGTATAGCGACGTTCGTTGCACGTCAGTCCTCCTCGGAGGACGCTGCCTTCTCGGCGATCTCGGCGACGACGTCCTCGTTGGCGAGTGTGGTGACGTCACCGAGCTGGCGGTTCTCTGAGATGTCCTTGAGCAGGCGTCGCATGATCTTGCCGGACCTCGTCTTGGGCAGATCGCCGGTGAACACGATCGACTTGGGTTTTGCGATTGGGCCGATGGACTTGGCGACGTGGTCGCGCAACTCCTCGATCAGCGACTCGTCGCCGAGAGCCGAGCCGCGCAGGGTGACGAAGGCGGCTATGGCCTGGCCGGTTAGGGGGTCGATCCGGCCGACCACGGCGGCCTCGGCCACGGCGGCATGGCTCACCAGGGCCGACTCCACCTCGGTGGTGGAGATGTTGTGACCGGACACCAGCATGATGTCGTCGACCCGGCCCAGCAGCCAGTAGTAGCCGTCCTCGTCGCGTTTGCACCCGTCACCGGGAAAGTAGCGCCCCTCGAAACGGGACCAATAGGTGTCGACGTATCGCTGGTCGTCGCCGTAGATGGTGCGGGCCATCGCCGGCCAAGGCTCGGTGATCACCAGGTAGCCCCCGCCACCGAGCGGCACGGAGTTGCCCTCGTCGTCGACGACGTCGGCGAAGACACCCGGGAAGGGCTTGGTCGCCGAGCCCGGCTTGGTGGCAGTGATCCCGGGGAGGGGGGTGATCATGATGCAACCGGTCTCGGTCTGCCACCAAGTGTCGACGATGGGGCAGTTGCCCTTCCCCACGTGGGCGTGATACCACATCCACGCCTCGGGATTGATCGGCTCGCCCACCGTACCGATGAGCCGCAACGAGGACATGTCGTGCTTGTCGACGTGCTCGTCGCCCCATTTCATGAAGGCGCGGATGGCGGTCGGCGCCGTGTAGAAGATGGTCACCCCGTATTCGTCGATGATCTGCCACAACCGATCCAGATCGGGAAAATTCGGCGCTCCCTCGTACATCACCCCGGTGGTCCGGTTCGCCAGCGGGCCGTAGACGATGTAGCTGTGCCCGGTGACCCACCCGATGTCGGCGGCGCACCAGTACACGTCGCGGTCCGGCTCGATGTCGAACACGTAGGCGTGGGTGGTCATGACCCCGGTCAGGTAGCCGCCCTGGGTGTGGACGATGCCCTTGGGCTTGCCCGTAGTGCCCGAGGTGTACAGGATGTACAGGGGGTCCTCGGCGTCGAGCGCCACCGGCTCGCACTCGTCCGACTGCCCGTCGGCAAGGTCGTGCCACCAGATGTCGCGGCCGTCCTCCATGCTCACCCCGTGGTCGGTGCGCTGGACGACGATGACGTGCTCGATGCCGGGGGTCTTCTCCAGGGCCTCGTCGGTGTTGTCCTTGAGTGCGATCACATTGCCGCCGCGCCAGGCGCCGTCCTGAGTGATCACCACCCGGCAGTCGGCGTCGAGGATCCGGCTGGAGAGGGCTTCGGCGGAGAAGCCACCGAACACCACGGAGTGGACCAAGCCGAGACGGGCGCACGCGAGCATTGCGATGGGGAGCTCGGGGATCATCCCCATGTAGATCGCCACCCGATCGCCTTTCTCCAACCCGAGGCCCTTCAGCCCGTTGGCGAACCGGTTGACCTCGGCGGCGAGGTCGGCATATGTCAAGGTGCGGCTGTCCCCCGGCTCTCCGACCCAGTGATAGGCCACCTGGTCGCCGTGTGACTCGAGATGACGGTCGAGACAGTTGTAGGAGACGTTGAGCTTGCCGTCGGAGAACCACTTGTAGAAGGGCGGGCTGGAGTCGTCGAGGACCTGGCCGGGCTCGTTGAACCAGCTGATCCGATCCAGCGCCTCCCGGTGCCAGAACGCCCGGTAGTCGGCGGCGGCCTCCTCGTGGATGCCGGGCCGTGCGTTGGCCTGGGCGGCGAACTCGGGAGATGGCGGGAAGGTCCGCTCCTCACGCAGCAGGTTCTCCAGGGCCTGCGTCATCTGGCTACTCCTCTTCGATTTGCGGGGCGGTTGAACCTACCAGCGGCGGGAGACGGGACCACACGACGATGCCGAACACAGCCGCCAGGTACATGACCAGGTCCCCGGTGACCGTGTACGGCGTCCACCGCGAGCCTCCGTACACCCCGTAGAAGATCTCCGAGGAGCCGAGCCCGGTGGTCCCCTCGAACCCACCCCCGGCGTCGATCACCGTGGACTTCCCGGTGACCGCGGCATGGATCACCGGAGCTCCCAACTCGACGGCGCGCATCCTGGTCATCCCGATGAACTGGTCGGAGGTGGGGGCCTCGGGGCCATAGGAGGCCTCGTTGGTCGCCACCACGATCACTTCGGCACCGGCGCGACGCGTGGCCAGCGCATACCGGGAGAAGCCACCCTCGAACGAGATCACCGAGCCCACCTCCCCCTCGAACACCACGGGGCCATCACCGGGGATCATGTCCCTGGGGACCCGGTCGAGAGCCGGTATCCAATCGAAGATTGGCCGCAACGGGATGTACTCGCCGAAGGGCACGGGATGCTGCTTGCGATACTCGCCGAGGATCTCACCTATCGAGTCGAAGTAAACGTTGGCGTTCACCCAGTGGGTTTCGCTGACCACGCGGTCGCCTCCGACGAGCATCGCCGCGCCGATGCGACGGGCCTCGGCGGCGATGGCCTCACCTACTTCCGGGTTGTTCACCGGGTCGGCGTTCGTCGACCCGGTCGAGCCCTCCGACCAGACGACGAGGGACACCGTCCCCGGCTCGATCTGCCTGGTCAGCTCGAGATGCTGCACGAAGGTCCGGAGCCGCTCGTCCGGCGGGCAATGCTCGAAGGGACACGGGGTCGAACCCTGGACGATGGCCACCGGATGCCCCTCGGTGGTGGTCCCGCCACTCATCACCCAGATGGAGGAGCCGGCGAGCACCGCAACGACGATGCCGAGAGCGATCCAGGTGCCGCGACCGTGTCGGCGCAGCAAGAGTTGGGTCGCGATGGCCGCCAACAGCACCACGATGACCGTCAGGCCCGAGGTGCCCACAACCGCTGCCGGGAGACGGGTGAGGGCACTGTCGGAGAGGGCATACCCCGCCGCCCCCCACTCCAGGCCACCCACCGGGAAGTGATATCGGATCAACTCCATCACGGCCCAGCCACCGACACCGAGGGCGAGCCAGCGACCCGGCGAGAGCCGGGCGAATCCGGACATCCACCACCCGAACACGGCCACGAACAGAGCCTGCACCGGGACGAGGACGAGGGCTATCAACTCCAACTCGGCGAGCCACCACATCACTCCGCCGAAGAAGGCGAGCCCGTAGAGGGCCCCCACGAAGAGGCCGACCCGTCTGCTCGAAGCAACCTGGAGGGCGGCCAGGAACAGGGCCAGCCCGGGCAGGATGAGCCATCCCGGCCCGAATGGCGGGAAGGCCAGCACAGAGATCAACGCCCCGATAGCCGAGAGAGCGACCGCTTTCACGGCGAGCAGGGTACGTGGGATCGCCAACCCAAACCTAGAGTCCACCAGATGTGGGAAGGCGATGTTTGGGTCGCGGCCAAGGCCGCCCGGGCCGGGGCCGACATAGTGCAGACCGGGTTCTTCCACGCCCTGGACACCGAGATGAAGGGCGAGGTCGACCCGGTGACCCAGGTGGATCGGGATGCCGAGGACGCCATCCGCGCCGTTATCGCCTCCCATTTCCCCAATGACGGAATCCTCGGGGAGGAGGGCGGCGGTGGCGACTGGACGTCGGGACGGGTCTGGATAGTCGATCCACTCGACGGCACCGTCAACTACGTGCACCGGGTCCCCCAGGTGGCGGTGTCGGTAGCGCTCTGGGACGGGGGCGCCCCCCTGGTCGGTGTCATCATCGACGTCGCACGCAACGACGAGTTCGTCGCCGTCGCCGGTGAGGGTGCCAGCCGAAACGGTGAGCCCATCCACGTCTCCGAGACCCCCACCCTCGACACCTCGCTGGTCTCCACGGGCTTTCCCTACGATCGCCGACAGCACGCCGGCGCGTATCTGCGGGTGGTGGAGGAGGTCATGCTCGCCAGCCAGGGGACCCGTCGTCTCGGCTCTGCCGCTCTCGATCTGGCCTGGCTGGCGGCGGGTCTCTACGACGCCTATTGGGAGCACGGGGGCCCGCACGGGATCAAGCCATGGGACGTCGCCGCCGGGATGCTGCTGGTGACCGAGGCCGGCGGGACCTACACCAACGAAGAGGGTGAAGTCAACCAGTTGGAGGCGAAGGCGCATGTCGCCACCAATGGCAAGGTCCACGACGAGCTACGTTCCATCGTGGCGCGCACCATTCCCGACCACTTGCGCTGATGTACCACGACCACCATCTGCACCCCTTCGGCTACGCCAGCTTGGTCAACGGTCTCGAGCTGATGGACTCAGAGGATCTCGACGAGGTGATGCGGCGGGTCGTGGCGCACGGGGAGCGGGTCGAGGGTCCCGTCATCGGGCAACGCCTCAACGATGAGGGAGTGCGCGAGTTGCGGCTCCCCACCGCAGCCGACATCGACGACGTCATGTCCTCCCGCCCCGTCCTTCTCTATCGCTACTGCGGCCACATCGCCGTCGCCAACTCGGCCGCCATGGAGTTGGCCGGGCTGGATGCCGCCACCCCGGACCCGAGCGGGGGCTCCTTCGACCGGGATGCAACCGGGCGCCCCAACGGCATCCTGCGGGAGACGGCGGTGGGCGCCGTCGCCGCCGCATTGGAGCCGATGACCTCGGCGCCCTCCGACACCGAGATCCTCGCCGCTCTCAGCACGCTCCCCGAGATGGGCATCGGCTCGATCACGGGGATGGTGTCCATCGAGGAGGCCGTCTGGTGTGGTGTCGAGGACGAGCTGGAGACGCTGATCCGGATCGCTCCCCAGCTCCCAATCGCAATGGATGTGCTCGTCATCACCGACAAGCCGGGAAGCCTGGTGGCAGCCAAGGAGCGTCTCGACCGGGCCGATGGCCCGGTGAGGTTCGCCGGCTGGAAAGGGTTCTCCGATGGAAGCCTGGGAGGGCACACCGCCGCCATGTACGAGCCGTTCAGCGATCGGCCGGCGACGCGGGGCATGGTGCGCTTCGATCCCGACCACGCCCGCCTCATGGGCGAGACATCGGCGGCGCACGGAGGTTCGGTGGCCATACACGCCATCGGTGATCGGGCCAACGATCTGGTGCTCGACGTGTTCGCCGATCTGATCGAGGCCGGTATCGAGCCCGGGCGGCTCCGGGTTGAGCACGCCTCCGTTCTCACCTGGCCCACGGTGGAGCGCATGGCGACACTCGGCGTCACCGCCTCCGTCCAACCCGCCTTCCTCGCCTCGGAGTCGTCGTGGCTGGAGAAGCGTCTCGGTCCGACCCGGATGGGCAACGCCTACCCGTTTCGCTCCCTCCTCGAGGCCGGGGTGACCCTGCTCGGGGGTAGCGACTCCCCGGTCGAGCTACCCGACCCCGAGACCGGCATCAACGCCGCGGTCGACCGTCACGGTCTCAACCCCGCCCAGGCGCTGACCCGGGAGCAGGCCGAGGCCCTGTTCGCACCGCCGCCGCTTTGAGCTTGATGCGAACCCAGGGTTCGTAGCGTCGCTGAGCGACGCTGGGAACCCTGGGTTCGCCGTTTACTGGCCGGGTCGGTGCCGGAACTAGCCTCCCCGGCCAATGTCCAAGTATTCAACGATCACTCCGGGCCAGATCGAGGAGGGGATCGACACGGCGCTCGAGGCCGCCGAGTCCGTGCTCGCCGACCTGGTGGCCGTCGACGGAGAGCGCACTTTCGAGAACACCCTCCGCCCCCTCGACCGGATCGCCGACATCCTCGACCACACCACCGCCGACTACACCTTCATGGGGTACGTCCATCCCGACAAGGACGTGCGCGCCGCGGCCAAGGCCGCCGAGGAGAAGGTGAGCAAATGGGGCTCGGAGATCTACTTCCGGGATGACCTCAACGAGGCGGTCCGGGCTTATGCCGGCTCCCCGGAGGCGGCCAGGCTGGGAGGCGAGCACAAGCGATTGCTCGACTTCGTGCTGCGCGATCTGCGCCGGGCCGGCCACGAGCTCGACGCCGGTACCAGGAACCGGGTCAAGACCCTCACCCAGCGGGGGATCGAGCTCGGTGTCCGCTTCCAGCAGAACATCGATGAGTGGGAGGACTACATCCTTGTGACCCTCGAGGATCTGGAGGGTCTGCCCCAAAGCTATATCGACGGGCTGACCGTGGACGAGGAGTCTGGCCGGTACAAGGTGACCATCGATTACCCGGACATGATCCCGTTCTTGGAGAACTCGCCACGCCGCGACCTGCGGGAGCAACTCCGGTTCAAGTTCAACACCGTCGCCGTGGAGGAGAATCGCAAGATCCTCGAGGAGGCTCTGCGCCTCCGCCAGGAGATCGCCGAGGCTTTCGGGTTGCCCACTTGGGCTCACCACCGTCTGGAGACGCGGATGGCCAAGACGCCGGAGAGGGTCGAAGAGATGTACGACGAGCTCATGGAGCCCCTCACCGAGGCGGGCCGAGCGGAGGTGTCCGCGGTGGCCGAGCTGCTCGAGGCCGACACCGGCGACACCACGGTTCAGGGCTGGGACTGGTCCTACTACGACACCCAGCAGCGCAGGACCGATTACGGGGTGGACAACTTCGAGGTGGCCCAGTACTTCCCGCTCCCCCAGGTTCTGGAGGGAATGTTCTCGCTCACTGCCGAGATGTTCGGCATCACCTTCCGTGAGATCTCCGACTTCGAGACCTGGCACGACGACGTCCAGCTCTTCGCCATCCACGAGGCGGGCACGGACGAGGAGATCTCCAGGTTCTATCTCGACCTATTCCCCCGAGAGGGGAAGTACGGCCACGCTGCGGAGTTCCCGCTCATACGTAGTCGGGTGCTCGAGGACGGCAGCTACCAGAACCCAATCTGTGCCATGGTCGCCAACCTCACCAAGCCCACCAAGGACTCGCCTTCTCTCCTCCAGCACAGTGAGGTAGAGACGCTCTTCCACGAATTCGGCCATGTCCTCCATCAGAACCTCGGCCGCACCGAGCTGGCCACGTTCTCGGGGACCCAGACAGAGCGCGACTTCGTCGAGGCGCCCAGCCAGATCATGGAGCATTGGGTATGGCGTGCCGACGTGCTCAAGCGCTTCGCCCGCCACTATCAGACCGGTGAGCCCATCCCCACCGCCCTGGTCGACCAGTTGGTGGCGGCTCGTCGGCTCAACAAAGCCATGTGGCAGTTGCGTCAGATGACCTATGGCTGGTGGGATCAGGAGATCCATCGAGGCCCGAATCGGGATCTCGACGCCATCGCCGCCGAGGGATCCAAGATCTCGCTGCTCCCTCCCCATGAGGGAACCTTCGCCCTGGCCTCGTTCGGTCACATCATGGGCGGCTATGACGCCAGCTACTACGGGTACATGTGGGCCGAGGTCTTCGGCGACGACATGTTCTCCCGCTTCGAGGAGCAAGGTGTGACCAATCCGGAAGTGGGTAAGGAGTACCGGGAGAAAGTCATCGGCAAGGGAGGCTCTTTGGACGCTGACTCCATGCTTGTAGACTTCCTGGGAAGAGAACCCAGCAACGAGGCGTTTCTGAGGAAGCTGGGTATCGAGGGAACCGACTAGCACAGTTCCGTCGTCTAATTACCGATACCTATCTCGGGAGAGATTTACCCCCGATTGACGCACCGGCACGCACAATTTGAGTGCAGCATCAAGGTCAGGAGACCTTGGCCGGGTCAGGAGAGGCCTGAATCCGTTATTCGAGAATGCCGGCCCAATCCCAGGAGGGCCAAAAACTATGACAGACACAGTTAGAGGAGCAGCGATCAAAGGGATGAGCCGCCCATCGAAGCGGTTCGCCACCGGTCGCGTCTGCGCCAAGCAAGGTTGCGAGACGAAGCTCAGCCAGTACAACAAAGCGGAGTATTGCCACACCCACGCCCCCGTCCGGTTTCCCCGAGTCAGGGGCAAGATCGTGGACAACGAGGACTGATCCGACCAGAGACAGCACTACGAAGGCCCCCGACTCGTGTCGGGGGCTTCTCCGATCCCCGCCAAGCGGGGGAGACCTGACACCCGGGGATGGGAATTACCATTCGTGTCGGGACCGCAGCACCGGTCCCGAAAGGATGCCTTTGCCATGACTCAGACCCAGCTCCAGGTGCCCGAGGTCCATTGTGACCATTGCAAGACCAGTCTCGAAGGCGCGGTCGGAAGCCTCACCGGTGTCGACCAGGTGGACGTCTCCGTGCCCGAAGCCACACTCGATGTGACCTACGACGAAGGCTCGGTCAGCCTGGACACCATCAAGCAGACGATCGAGGAGCAGGGCTACGCCGTCTTCGGTTGAATCGAAGACGGTCCTCTTCGACGTCGACGGGATGACCTGCGCCACCTGCGCGATGCGGGTGGAGCGTGTCCTGAGCCGGCAGAAAGGTGTCGAGAACGTCTCGGTGAACCTGGCAGCCGCCTCCGCCGCGGTCCGGGTCTCCCCTGACATCGACCTCGGCGAGTTGAGTGCTTCTGTGGAGAGGATCGGCTACGGCCTCACGATCCACGACAGCGACGGAGATGCCCGCGACGTGGTCGCGATGTACTCGGACGAGGAGCGAGCCCAGCGCCGCAAGTTCATGGTGGCGCTGCTACTGACCGCGCCGGCGATGGCGCTTCACCTGTTCGGGCCGCACGCCACCTGGAACCCGACGGTCCAGGCGTGCCTGGTGGCGCCGGTGGTCTTCTGGGCCGGTGCCCAATATCACCGGAGAGCATGGAACCAGGCCCGGCACGGCGCGGCCAACATGGACACTCTGATCTCGCTCGGTTCGCTGGCCGCCTACCTGTATTCGCTGGCGGCACTGGCCGTCGGTGGCGAGGTCTTCTTCGAGACGGCGGGGATGATCATCACCCTGATCACCCTGGGCAAGGTCTTCGAGGCCCGGGCAAAAGGACAGGCGTCGTCTGCGGTACACCGTCTCCTCGAGCTGGGGGCCACCGAGGCCAGCCTGCTCGCCCCGGAAGGCGAGCGCCGGGTCCCCGTTGCCGAGCTCATCCCCGGCGACCGGATGGTGATCCGACCCGGCGAGCGGATTCCCACCGACGCGGTCGTCGAGTCCGGTGCGAGCAGCGTCGACGAGTCGATGCTGACCGGCGAGCCGTTCCCGGTGGCCAAGGGGGCAGGCGACGAGGTGGTAGGCGCCACGGTGAACCAAGGAGGCAGGTTGGTGGTGCGGGCGACAAGGGTGGGCGGGGAGACCACCTTGGCCTCGATCATCAGGATGGTGGAGGAGGCCCAGGGCTCCAAGGCTCCCATCCAGAGGCTCGCCGACGTGTATTCGGCCCGTTTCGTAGCCGGGGTGCTGATTCTCTCCCTGGCGGTGCTCGGCTTCTGGCTGTTCGCCGGCGATGGAGTGGGGACCGCGGTCCGGATCGCGGTGTCGGTGCTGATCATCGCCTGTCCCTGCGCGCTGGGCCTAGCCACCCCGACGGCGGTGATGGTCGGCTCGGGCCGGGGAGCCGAGCTCGGCATACTCTTCAAGCAGGCCGAGGTCTTCGAACGGGCAAAGGAGATCGACGTCGTCGTCTTCGACAAGACAGGGACATTGACCACCGGGGCGATGACCCCGCAGACCATCGTGACCGACGCCGACCGCACAGAGTTCCTTCGTTTGGTCGGCTCGGTGGAGGTGGCGTCCGGGCACCCCGTCGGGCACGCGGTCGGGCTCGCCGCCGACGAGGAGGGGGTCGATCTGGTTCCTGTCGACTCGGTGGAATCCATTCCCGGGCTCGGGGTGATCGGCTCCGTGGATGGGGCCCGGGTGGTGGCCGGCACCCGCGAACTCGTAGATGAGCAACGTCTCGACGGCGCCGCCGATTGGGAGACCCGATTCGACGCGGCCAGCGCCGCCGGTCACACGGTCTTCTACGCGGGTTGGGATGGACGGGTCCGCGGCATCGTCGCCGTGGCCGACTCGTTGCGGACCGAGTCCGCCGCTGCAGTGGCCCGCCTGGTCGATAGTGGGATATCGGTGGAGATGATGACCGGGGACAATGCCGACACCGCGGCGCAGGTGGCGGGCGCAGTGGGGATCGAGACGTTCTACGCCAATGCGACCCCGGACTCGAAGGCCAAGCATGTCGCGCAGATCCAGGAGAAAGGCCACGTAGTGGCATTCTTCGGCGACGGGATCAATGATGCGCCCGCCCTCACCCAAGCCGATCTCGGCCTGGCGGTGGGGTCGGGCACCGGGGTAGCCGTGGAGGCCGGGGACATCGTGTTGCTACGCGACGACCCGACGCTGGCGCCGATCTCCATCGAGTTGGCCGGGGCCACTTTCCGGACTATCAGGGGCAACCTGGTCTGGGCGTTCCTGTACAACACGATCGCCATCCCGGTCGCCGCCGTCGGATTGCTCAGCCCCACCGTGGCCGCCGCCGCCATGGCCTTCTCCTCGGTCTCGGTGGTGCTCAACGCCCTCCGGCTCAAACGGTTCCGGCCGTACGACGAGCCAGGTTTGCTAGAGCCGATCGGCGTGTAGTTTGTCCGCATGAGCTCGTTGCAGTGGCTCGACCGACCGGTGCTCGATGAACCGGTTGCGCTCATCGCCTTCGAGGGGTGGGGTGACGCCGGTGACTCGGCCTCGCTCGCCGCGATCCGCATCCTCGAGGCTTTCGACGCCGAGCTCGTCGCCACCATCGAGCCCGACGAGCACTACGACTTCCAGGTACGTCGTCCGATGGTGGTGCTCGAAGAAGGTGGCACCAGGCGAATCGACTGGCCGGAGAACGAGATCCACGTCGTGCGCAGGGCCGGCGGCGACTTGGTGGTGGTGGTGGGCGAGGAGCCGAACTACAAGTGGAAGGCCTTCACCAGGGACCTCGTCGATGCCCTGGTCAGTCTGGGGGTCACCAAGGCGGTGATGCTCGGCGCCTTCATCGGACAGGTGGCGCACACACTCCCGGTTCCCCTGATCGGGACCGCCACTCGACCCGACACCCTCGGGGTGCATGGTCTGCTCCCCTCTGGATATCAGGGCCCGACCGGGATCCTCGGAGTGCTCGGGCATGCCCTGGGGAACGCCGGAATCGACGTGATCTCGGTGTGGGCGGCGGTGCCCCACTACCTCTCCAACCAGGACTATCCACCGGCGGTGGAGGCATTGACGGTCAAGGCATCCGAGCTTCTCGGGGCAGCAATAGACATCGGTGATCTGAGCTCGAAGTCGCGTCAGTTCCGGGACACCGTCGACGAGGCGATCGAGGCCAACCTCGAGCTACAGCAATACGTGGAGCAGCTCGAGAACGAGGCTGTGGAGGAGGGAAGCCACCTGGAGGGGCTCGTCGAGGAGATCGAGGACTTCCTCAAGGATCGTTGACGGCACAACGAGAGACCGGCCCTTGGGGGGCCGGTCTTCGTCGTCACTTCTTGCGCTTGTGTCGATTCGCCTTGAGCCGCTTGCGGTACTTGTGCTTCGACATCTTCTTGCGCCGCTTTTTGACGAGCGAGCCCATGGACAAACCTCTCTGGAGGGGGGAGACCGTCTTCAATGGTCGCGGGATCCGGGGACTAGGTCAAACCGCGTTGGGATAGGAGGTAAGGGGTCGGGGGACCCCCGGCCCCTACGGGCAACGCCTTCGCCTGGCCGTGTCGTCCATCTCCCGCCTAGACCGGTGTTTGCTGGTGGATCGCCAGTCTCCAGGCACCGTCCTCGCGGACATAGGTGCTGCTCAACAATGCGTTGTACTCCTGACCATGACGGGTCGCGGTGACCCGGTAGACGAGCATGGCGACCGAGTCGGACAACTCGAGGACACGCTCCTCGGAGAGATCGAAGCTCTCCCAGGGGTCGCCGCTCATGGAGGCCACGACCTTGGCGCGATCGTCGATGAGCGTGCCTCCGGGCAAGAGGATCATCACATCATCGGCGAGGATCCCGTCGTAGAAGCTAGTTGCCGCTTCCCCTGACGTGGAGAGGGCCTGCCAAGCCTCGCGCTCGAGCCGGATCAGCTGATCGGAAGTCGCCATCGCCCCCGGCTGATACCCGGCTGGTGCCACCACGAACCATGGCGCGGCAGTCCTCAGATGAGCCCGGTGGCCTCCACCGGCCCGGACAGCACCATGGCCCCCCAGCTCTCGAATGCAGCCGCTACCCGGTCCGCCTTCTCGACGGTGGCGATGGCGAGCACGGAAGGTCCGGCTCCCGATCGGGCGGCATGTAGCGCACCGGCCCGTCGCGCCATCGCGATCAACTCGCCCACCTCGGGACTGAGCGGAGCCCGGGGAACCTCGTGGATCTCGTCGCCGTGTGCCGCGGCCAGCATTCCGGGATCCCCGCTGATCAGACCGGCGGTCAGCGCCGCCACCCGTGCCACGGTGCGAACGACTACATCTCGCGGATAGGAGTCGGGGAGGACTTCACGTGCCTCATGCGTGGGGAGACGGGTGTCGGGCACCGCTACCACTGGGCGCAGCGATGGGTGGATCGGGAGCCGCATCGGCATCCCCTCGGCGGGCACCAGCACCAAGCCCCCATATACGGCGGCGGCAGCCTGGTCGGCGTGGCCCTCCAGCTTGGCGGCGATCCGGAACACCCGATCGGGAGAGGCGTCTTCGCCCACGGCGCGAAGAGCGGCGGCAGCTCCGGCCACGAACGCGGCCGCCGATGAGCCGATTCCCCGCCCAAGTGGAACATGGTTGTCGACGCTCAGAGCGAGTGGCAGGTCGCCGATCGCCTCCTTCGCCGCCGCCATCACCGCGTCGGCTTCGTCCTCGTCCGGGCTCTGTGTGCCGGTGTGCACCACCGACCAATCGCCGGCGCGACGGGCGGTCACCACACAACGGGGAGCGAGGGCGAGGGCGACACAATCGAATCCGGGGCCGAGATTGGCCGTGGTCGCCGGGGCGGATGCCGATGCCTCGTTCACGATTCGAGCCTATCCGCAGGTACGGTGCCGACCGTGGGTGACCTCTTCGACTTCGAGAACCTGCTTCCCGAGCTCGTTCTCGCTCTCGGTCTAGCCCTGCTGATCGGGAACGGGCTGGCATGGTGGAAGCACCGACGCGGGGAGACTCCCCGGGGGGTCACCGATGCGGTGTTCCGCCCCGGTCGCGCCGCCTTCCTCATGGTGATTGGACTGGTTCTGAGCGTCTGGGGGGCGGTCACCCTGTTCACCTGAGCGTGACCGTCCTATCCCCGGGCGAGGCTCACGTAGGAAGACCCGGGTTCCTCGGTGATCTCCTCATGGACCGAGACTGCCACGGCGATCAGCGGCACGGCAAGGAAGGCCCCCACCAGACCGAAGCCGAGACCACCCGCGGTGACACCGAGCAGAATCACGAGCGGGTGGAGCCGCAGAGTCGAACCGAAGACGAGCGGCATGATCACGTCCCCTTCGAACTGTTGCACCACGACCACGACGATCAGGACGATCAGGGCCTGGGTGGCTCCCACGTTGACCAGGGTGATTGCCACTGCGAGCAGTCCGGAAATGAAAGCTCCCACCAGGGGGATGAAAGCCCCGAAGAAAACCAGCAAGGCCAGCGGGAGCACCAGGGGCGCCCCGACCAGCCACAACGATATGCCGATCAAGGTGGCGTCGAAGACCCCGACCAGGGCCACCCCTCCCATGTATTGGGCCAGCGACCGTCGCCCCACCCGAACCCCAGACGCAACCCGCTCTCCCCGCTCCTCGGGCATCCGCTTTACTGCCTTCTCCAGCATCCCGGGGCCGTCTTTGAGGATGAAGAAGGTCACGACGATGGCGAGGAAGGTGCCGGTCACGAACTCCAGCACCGCCGTGGCGCCACCGAGCAATTGGTTTTGCCCGACCGTCTGAGCCCACGTGGTCACCTGTTCGACGTATGAGTCGACCTCGGCCTGGGTCAGGGCAAGCGGACCGTTGATCAGCCAGTCCTGCAAGCTCTGCCAGAACGCGGCCAGGTCGGAGCTGAGAGTGTCGAAGCTGTCGGCGATCTGGGGGACGATGAAGAGGATGACACCGGCCAGGGCGGCGACGGCGAGCAGCATGCTCGCCATGCTGGCCAGAGCCGGACGCCACCCTCGGACGCGTAGCCAGCGTGTCGGCTTCCACAACACGGCCGCGATGAAGAGGGCGAACACCACTGCGAAGATGAGGACGCTCACCGCCTTCAGCAATCGGAACGCGAAGTACACGACCGCTCCGATGGCCACCAGCCTCCAGGCGATGTCGCCCCATCTCAGGATGGCGGCGCGTGCGGATCCGTTGGCCAACTGAAAGAGCTCCTTCGGGGAGTGCGATAAACATACCGGGGCCGGACCGGCACTGGCGTGCAACGAACGTCGTACAGCAACGTCCTTTGCACGCCGGTCCCCGATGAGCTTCCCCAAACGGAGGACTACCCTCCGTGCAACCGCGGGTGTAGTTCAATGGCAGAACGTGAGCTTCCCAAGCTCAAGACGCGGGTTCGATTCCCGTCACCCGCTCCCCAGCCAGACCCAACGTGAGGCCCCACCCAACGGCTCAAGACGCGGGTTCGATTCCCGTCACCCGCTCCCCAGCCACGAATCCCGTTACCCGCTCGGCAGCCTCGTCACCCACGACCCTTCCCTAATCGGGAACCCCGGCACGACACTTAGGATCGGATGAGTGCCCAGCCGCAGACTCCACCTCGCCGCCACCGACTCCGTCGTGGAGAAGGGTCTCGACCTGATCCGGGAGCAACGGGGGATACCTGAGAGGTTCCCACCCGAGGTGACTGCGGAGGCGCAGACAACACAACCCAGACTTCCCGACCACGACCTCACCGACGTTCCGTTCGTCACCATCGACCCGCCCGGAGCGCGTGACCTCGACCAGGCGCTCCATCTGGAACGGTGGAACGGCGGCTACCGGGTGCGATACGCCATCGCCGACGTCGGCGCCTTCGTAACCCCCGGTGGCGAGATGGACACGGAGGCACGAAATCGCGGGATGACGATGTACGCACCGGACCGCCGCACCCCGCTCTACCCGGGCGCGATCTCGGAGGGAGCGGCCAGTCTGCTGCCGGACGAGGACCGGCCCGCCTTGGTTTGGACCATCGACTTGGACGAATCGGGGGAGATGGGCGAGGTCGATGTCGGTCGGTCCATGGTCCGCAGCAGGCAACAGCTCGACTATCAGTCGGTGCAGATCCAACTCGACACCGATACCGCGGCACCACCGTTGCGACTCCTGGCAGAGGTAGGAAGGCTCCGTCAGCTCATCGAGCAACGACGCGGCGCGGTCACTCTCCCCATCCCGGATCAGGAGATCGTGAAGCTGGACGGGGGCTGGGGGCTCGTCTACGTGAAACCGCTGCCGGTGGAGGGGTGGAATGCCCAGATCTCGCTTCTCACCGGGATGGCGGCGGCGCAGCTCATGGTCGGCGCCGGTGTCGGGCTGTTGCGCACCCTCCCTCCCAATAGCCCCAAGGAGTTGGGCTGGATACGGCGGGTCGCCAAGGCGCTCGACGTCGCCTGGCCGGAAGGGGTGGCCTACCCGGACCTGATCCGCAGTCTCGATGCCCGAATTCCCTCCCATGCCGCTCTGCTCGCCGAGGCGACCTCGCTGTTCTCCGGAGCCGGCTATCAGGTGATCGAAGAAGGTGTGCGACCTCATGAGCACTCGGCGCTGGCCGCCCTTTACGCCCACACCACCGCACCGCTACGACGACTTGTCGACCGTTTCGTCGGCGAGACCTGTCTCGCCCTCAGCTCGGGCGAGGAGGTTCCGGACTGGGTCACGGAGGCACTGCCCTCACTCCCCAAGATCATGGCTCGAGCCGATTCCATCTCCGGCGGCTATGAGGCGGCGTGCGTGAACCTGGTCGAGGCGGCGGTGCTCTCCGACCGGGTCGGCGAGGTCTTCACCGGTGTCGTCGTCGAGGTCGACCGTCACGAGCCGCATGGTGACGTCCAGGTACGCGACCCTGCAGTACACGCCCGCATAAACGACGGGGACCTCGAGCTCGGCGAAGAGATCCGGGTCCGCGTCGTCGAAGCGTCGGTGCCGGAACGGCGAGTGAGCTTCGCCAGGGCATGAGTGAACCGGGCGGCTCAGGGCTCGCCCACATGCGCGATCTGATCGAGAGCACGCCAGATCAGGACCAGGATCACCGCCGACCCGGCAAAGGCGAACCAGAACGGTGCCTCCAATCCCCATCGGCCAGCGACGAGCCCACCTATCGGAGCCCCCAGGACGAGACCGCCGGTCACTGCGAGCCTGTAGACGCTGCCCACCCTTCCCTGCAGGTCGTTTGGGACGGCGCGCTGGCGGACAGCCGTCGAGGTCGTCCCCCAGACGAAGGCATGGGCCCCGAAGAAGAAGAGCATGACCATGGCTACCGCAGGAGTCGTGGTCAGGGCGAGACACAAATGCGTGATCGTCTCTATCACAAGTCCGCCCCGCATGATGTTGGCGAGGCTGAATCGAGCTTCTAGCTGTGTGTAGACGGCCGTCCCCAACAACCCGCCCACGGCCATCACCGTCGTGAGCAGACCAAATCCCACCTCTCCCATGCCCAGCCGGTCAGTGGCATACAGCACCAGGATCGACCAGGCGGCTCCGAACGTGACATTGAAGGTCAAGATCGTCAGAGCGAGTGTCCGCATGGGTGGGTGGTTCCATAGCCAGCCCGCCCCCTGGGCTATCTCTCGACGCAACGACTGGTCGGGGCGCGTCTCAGGCACCGTGGTGACGATGTGGGACACCATCACCACCGCCATAGCCATGATCATGGCCTGGGCCGCGAACGGCTGGGCCATGCCCACCGCGAACATGAAGGCCCCAAGAGGGGGTCCGGCTAGCTGGTTTGCCGTGACCAAGCCCGTCATGAGCCGTGCGTTGGCCAACCCGAGATCACCTTTGCCGACCATCATCGGCAGAAGGGTCGACGTTGTGGTGTCGGAGAAGGTCTCCGCCACTCCCAGCACGAACAGTGCCACCAGGACCATGGCGACACCTGCCCGTCCGGTGGCGACGAAGGTCGCCAGGACCGCCAACAAGAGCGACCGGACCAGGTTGACCACGATGATCAACCGCCGGCGATCCAACCGGTCGGCGAGCACACCGGCGTAGAGGCCGAAAAGCAACGGCGGCAGCCACTGCACGAGGAGGGCGAAGCTCACCAGCCGGGGATCGCGGGTCTGGGATGCGACCAACAGGGGTCCTGCCGCCAGGGCAATGCCATCGCTCAGGTTGGTGAGCCAGGACGATCCGAGCAGCCACCGGAAGTTCCGACCCAGGCGGCTGGGTGCGACGATCTCGAAGGTCGCCCGGATTGAACGTCGCACGTCTAACTCGCCGCCGCTGATGCCATGCTGGGGCGCACGGCCCGGTTGATATCACGAATACGGGACCCGTGCCGTGGCAAGTGACCGAGCGGTACCATGCCGGCGCATGATCTTTTCCGATCGATCGATCAAGGACGCCATCGACTCGGGCACCATCCTCATCGACCCCTACGAGCCCTCCTTCGTCCAACCCTCGTCGGTGGATCTCCGAGTCGGCGACGGGTTCCGGGTCTTCGTCAACCACAAGTACTCCGAGATCGACCCTCGCTCCCCTCAGGACGACCTGACTCAGCTCGTCGAGGTGGGTGAAGGCCCCTTCATGCTCCATCCCGGTGAGTTCGTCCTCGGTTCCACTTTGGAGCGGGTCAAGCTCGGCGAGGACGTGGTGGCCCGTCTCGAGGGGAAGTCGTCGCTGGGTCGCCTCGGTCTCCTGATCCACTCGACCGCCGGCTTCATAGACCCCGGGTTCGAAGGTCACATAACCCTCGAGCTATCCAACGTGGCCACATTGCCCATCGCCATCTAT
The DNA here is from genome assembly GCA_035249605.1 of Acidimicrobiia bacterium. Classification (GTDB taxonomy): domain Bacteria; phylum Actinomycetota; class Acidimicrobiia; order Spongiisociales; family ZC4RG35; genus JANQRA01. The sequence continues at coordinate 49,477 of DATFGI010000010.1, read as the reverse complement.
CCGGGGATGAAGATCGGCCAGATCAGCTTCTATCAGATGACCACTGCCGCCGAGCACCCATATGGGTCGCCGGAGCTCGGCTCCAAATATCAAGGCCAAACCGGGCCGACGGCGAGTCGCTCACACCGCGACTTCGAGCCCACTTCCTCTAACTAGCGCAGTCGCGTAGATTCACTTTGGGCACGGCTGGTGGCCTACAGCGGGCGTCGATCCACCAGACTGTCCCGCAGTAGTCCGTGCCCGACGAGTCCCCGCTCAGAAGCTCCACAGGCTTCAACGGGCAAGTGACGAACCCCTCCGCGGCAGCCATCCGGCTGCCGCATTGCTTTCCACGCCTCAGGAGACGTCGCGACCGAGGTTGGCGAACCTGGTGAACTCGGGCTGGAAGGTCATCTCCACCGGCCCGGTGGAACCGGCGCGATGCTTGGCCACGATGATCTCGGCGATTCCCTTCTTCTCCTGGTCCTCCGGGTGGTAGTACTCGTGGCGGTAGACGAACATCACCACGTCGGCGTCTTGTTCCAAAGAACCACTTTCTCTCAGGTCTGAGAGCCGGGGGCGCTTGTCCTCTCTCGACTCGAGAGATCGGTTGAGCTGTGAGGCCGCGATGATCGGGACTCCGAGCTCGCGGGCCAGGTTCTTCAGGTTTCGAGAGATCTGAGCGATCTCCTGCTGACGATTCTCCGGGCCGTGTGCGTCCATCAGTTGGAGATAGTCGACCACGATCAGGGATAGGCCCTTCTTCCGCTTGAGACGCCGACACTTCGCCCGGATGTCAGTGACGGTGACCACTGGCGAATCGTCGATGTAGATCGGCGCCTTGTACATCCGCCCCGCGGCGTCGACTACCCGCTGCCAGAGCGGCCCGAGTTGGCCTGTGCGCAGCTTCATCGAATCGACCTTGCCCACCGAGGAGAGGATGCGCTGGACGATCTCCTCCTTGGACATCTCCAACGAGAAGATCGCCACCGGCTCCCCGATGGAGGCGGCGTTGGTGGCGATGTTGAGTGCGAGGCTCGACTTCCCCATTGCCGGTCTCCCGGCGATGATGACCAGGTTGGCCGGCTGGAGACCGGCCAGCTTCTTGTCCAGGTCGACGAAACCCGTGGCGAGCCCGGTGAGATCGGAGCCCTGCTGCTCCAAGAGCTCGATGTGCTCCAAGACATCCTGGAAGAGCGGTCCCACCTCGAGGAGAGTCTGCGAGCTCCGCTTCTCCGCGACCCCGAGCACGGCCTGCTCGGCCCGGTCGAGGACGGCGGCGATCTCGTCTTCGATGTCGAAGGCGAACTCGGTCACCGTGGCTCCGGCGCGGATGAGCTCACGACGCTTGGCGTGCTCCTCGACGATCCCGGCGTAGTAGACGACGTTCGACGTGGAGGGCACGATGTCGACCAGCCGGGTCAGATACTGGACACCGCCGATCTTCTCCAACTCACCTTTGCGTCGCAGCGCCTCGGACACGGTCACCGCATCGATCGCCTGGCTGGTGTCGAAGAGGTCGCGCATCGCCTCGAAAATCGCCTGATGGGCGGGGACGTAGAAATCCTCGGGGTGAATCCGGTCCATGACCTCGTTGACCGCATCCTCGGAGAGGAGGACGGCTCCGATCACCGACTCCTCGGCCTCCCGGGAGTGTGGGGGCTGGCGGTAGCCGGGTCGCATCTGGGTCTGTTCGGCAGCGGTCATCAATGTCCTCGTCGCTCAATCAAACATCCGGCACCGACAGATCCGGGGCCTTTACGCGTAGAACCCCGCCGGGGGCGGGGAAGCCGATGCCGCCAGCAGCGGGGAAGTCGTGGGGAACTTAGGCCTGTCGAACAGCCGCGACCAGGTCAGGACGACGTTGTTTTTCCCAACTCCCGGATTGTTTTTCGCGCTGGAAGGTCCTGGGTGGAGAGCGCGAAAACACTTCGCGCTATTGGTATCAAAGACCCTCGGGCCGGTATGTGGACGCGCCTTCCCAAAGGCACGCGGTCACTAGGCCGGGATGATGTCCAGGGTGAGCGGGAACTCGACCTCGGGGTGGGCTTTGATGGTGATTTCGTGGAGGCCGATCGCCTTGATCGGCTTGGGGATCTCGATCTTGGTCCGATCCAACTCGATCCCGGTGAAACGCTTGATGCCCTCCACGATGTCCCCGACCGCCACCGAGCCGTAGAGCTGGCCCTCGTCACCCGCCTGGGCGGCGAGGACCACCCGGCTCCCCACCAATTGTGTGGCGATGTTCTCGGCGGTCTCCTTGGCCCTACGCTCCGCCTCCTCACGGGCCTCGCGGATCGACTCGGCCTGGGCCAGAGCCCCGTCGTTGGCCTTGATCGCCTTGCGCTTGGGCAACAGGAAGTTGCGGGCGTAGCCGTCGGTGACGTCGACGACGTCGCCTCGCTTGCCCAGATCGCCGACGTCGTCGGTCAGGATCAGCTTCATCGCCCACCAACGTAAGGCAGGAGCGCCATCTCCCTGGCGTTCTTCACGGCCACGGCCACCTTGCGCTGGCACTGCGGGCACAGCCCGGAGACCCGCCGGCCCCGGATCTTGCCCCGGTCGGAGACGTACTTGCGAAGCAGGGCGGTGTCCTTCCAGTCCACCTTGCCCTCGGGGCACAACGCACAGGGGCGCGGCTTGCCACCGCGCCGAAAGTCCTGACGCCGTCCCCGGGGCGCGGTCTTCGGGTTTCTCCTGTTCTTGCGAGCCATTCGTCGTCTCCTAGAAGGGCGCCTCGTCGGGCCCGTAGTCGTCTCTGGCCGCCGGGGCGCTGGCACCGGCGGCGGCCTGGTTGTTGTCGCCCCAGTTGTCCTGACGCTGGGTGCGGTTGACGGTGGCGGTCGCCCAGCGCAGTGAGGGCCCGATCTCGTCGATCTGGATCTCGACCACGGAGCGCTTGTCACCGCTCTCGGTCTCCCAGCTGCGTTGCTCGAGACGGCCGGTGACGATCACCCTGGCCCCTTTCTGCAGCGACTCGGCAGCCTGCTCCGCTTGCTCCCGCCAGATGGTCCCGGTGAAGAAGCTGGTGTTCTCCTGCCACTCTCCGGACTGGTCACGCCAGCGACGGTTGACGGCCAGGCGGATCTTGGCCATGGCCACCCCGGATGGGGTGAAGCGAAGCTCCGGGTCGTCGACCAGGTTTCCGATCAAGGTCACATTGTTTGACATCGAGTTCTCCTCTGTTCCGTCCCGCTTCCGACTATGCCGGTTAGCCGAGACAGAATCCAGTCAGTCATCCAGTCGGACGATCTTGTGGCGGACCACCTCATCGGCGAGTGACAGCATCCGGTCGACACTGGCGATGGCATCGGTACCCGCCTTGAAGGTGAGCACCGAGTAGTAGCCCTCGCTGATGTGGTCGATCTCGTAGGCGAAGCGTCGCTTCCCCCACATGTCCCGCTTGGACAGCTCGGCCTCACTGCTGGTGAGAAAGGTCTCCAGCTCCTGGATCTTGGCCTCGACGTCATTCTCGGCCAGGTCGGGCCGATGAATGGTCATCAGTTCGTAGTCGCGCATCACACCTCCTGTGGACATCCGTTCCCGGAAGGCCCCACCAGCTCGGTGGAGCAGGGGCCGGCGGCGCGAGACGCCGGATTCAGAGCGGAATCCTAGACGCTCTCAGGGATTGTCCCCAGTCGAGAGAACGGCTCCTGTGTCGAACCGGTAATCCTCCGCCGGCGTCTCCAGAGCCCACCGCACCGGGCCCGGCGAGGCATAGTGGGGACAAGGCTCCTCGGGACAGGGCGTCATCTGGGTGACACCGAGGAGAGCTCGCTCAGCGTCGAACCACCAGATGTCGAGAGGGATCAGGGTGTCCCGCATCCCGAAGGTGGCGGGCCGAGGCTCTTCGAAGACAAACAGCATCCCGTCGACCCCGTCGGGGAGGGACGCGATATTTCGGAGACCTCGTTGCCGGAGTGCCGGGGTGTCGGCGACGGCCACGGTGAGCTCATGGTCGTCGATGCCGATCTCGGCGGTGTCGAAGCCTTCGATGCCGGACGCGGCACAGGCCGTCAGCACCGCGACGGCGACGAAGAGCCTTCTCAGCTGTCCTTGAGCAGCTCGGACGCCACCTCGTCGGAGGCGTGATAGCTCTCGTCGTCAGCGGGGAAGCTCCCGCTCTGGATGTCGGCCTTGAACCTCTCCAAGGCGGCCACCGCCTCGTCGGCGAGGTGGGCGTAGGGACGGACGAACTTGGGATACTTGCCCGAACCGAGACCGAGGACGTCGTGGAACACCAGCACCTGACCGTCGCAGTTGGGCCCGGCGCCGATGCCGATCGTCGGGGCGTCGACTTCTTTGGTGATCAGCTCGCCGAGAATGTCGGGTACTCCCTCGATGACGATGGAGAAACATCCCACGTCGGAGAGCGCCCTGGCGTCCTCGATCATCTCCCGGGCCGCGTCGACCAACTTGCCCTGCACCTTGAAACCACCCATGGCGTGCACCGACTGCGGGGTGAGCCCGACGTGGCCCATCACCGGGATCTCGGCGTCGAGAATCGCCTCGATGACGGGAAGCCGCTTTCGGCCACCCTCCAACTTGACCGCCTCGGCGCCACCTTCTCTCACCAGACGACCGGCGTTGCGGACCGCGTCCTCGGGACCGAGGTGGAAAGTAAGCCAGGGCATGTCGGCGACCACCAGGGCATCGGGTTTGGCCCGCTTCACCGCCCTGGTGTGGAGGACGATCTCGTCGAGACCGATCTCGAGGGTGGTGTCCATCCCGTGGACCACGTTGGCCACCGAGTCGCCGATGAGGACGATGTCGATCCCGGCCCGGTCGGCGATCAGGGCGCCCGGGTAGTCGTAGGCGGTGACCATCGAGATCTTGGGGCCACCCTTCCGCTCCCGGATCGCCGGGACAGTTATCTTGGTCATGTCTCCTCGGAGGCTACCTGAGCAGGGAAACCCCTCATCGGGCCTCACCATTCCGCCGTCGGGAGGTCAAGCGTGGGGTAAACGCCGTTGAGGTCGCAGCCTGGAATTGCTCACGCTTGGAGGTTGCGCACCCACTCGATGTCGGCGGACTGCTCCTCGGCGCCACCGGGGGTCTCGACCACCACCGGGGCATCGGCCGCCAGGATCACCCGGGCCAGGTTCTCTTTGGGGATCTCGCCGGCGCCCAGGTTTTGATGCCGGTCGCGTCGGGAGTCGAACGGGTCCTTGGAGTCATTGGCATGGACCAGGTCGATTCGGCCCGTGGCCTCGCGCACCCGGTCCACCAGCTCGTCCAACGGGTCGCCTCCAGCCCAGGAGTGGCAGGTGTCCAGCACGAATCCCACTCCGAATGAGCCGATCTCCTCCCACAGCCGCTTGATCCACTCCACCCGGCGGGCCACGGCCTTGTCGCCTCCCGCGGTGTTCTCGATGAGAACGAGCCGGTCGGTGTCGAGCGCATCGAGCGCCTTGTGCCATCGGGTGATGCCTTCCTCTTGGGGACCGTCGCCGGTGACATGGCCGCCGTGAACGACCACGGCGTCGGCATCGATCTCGGTGGCGGCATCACAGGTCTCCTGGAGGATCTTGCGGCTCGGGATGCGGACCCGGTTGTTGTCGGCGCACACGTTGATCAGATAGGGAGCGTGCACGATCACCGGAATCGGAGCCTCTCGCAGCACCGGTGCGTCGGGTCGTGGTTGGGGCTTCTTCCAGGACTGCGGATCGGACAGAAAGATCTGAACCAGGTCGGCGTTGCGCTCAGCCGCCTCGGCGAGTGGCGCCAGCGAGGGCGTGTGGGCGCCCACCTTCACGACGTGTCCCCCCACAGACCGGCAGTGGTCTGTCGCTTCCGGCGCTTCACCGACTCGATGGCGTACTCGGCGATTCTCTCGGCCACCGACCAGGGGCTTTCGTCCCAGTCCTGGGCGAGGATCCCCAACTCTCTGTCTTCCACCCAGCGGGCCCCCCACGGGTAATCCGGGAGATGGTCCCGACTGAACACCGAGATGACCAGCAGTGGGATGGTGTCTTCCTCGTCGAGGATGTCGGCGCCGCCGACGTCGCGGATGTTGTTCCAGGGGATCATCGACGGGGGGCGGAAAGGCCCCTTCAGTTTGACCTGGAGACCCTCGTCGTGACACTCGATGACCTTGGTCGGCACGAACAGCTCCTTGAGACCCCACGCCACGAGAACGGCGCCGAACAAGAACATGACCCAGGCGAAGATGACGTCTCTTGGCTCGTAGATCTGGACATCCTCGGGGCGAAAGATCAGGTCGGTCAACCATCTCGTGATCCGTCGCTGGGTGAGCACGTCGAGGGATATCACGAGCAGGGGGATCCCACCGAGGGCGAGCAGCCACATCTTCAGCGCCGAGCGTCGCACCACCACCGTCACGTCTCCACCCCGAGGTCCTCGGGCCGGACGATGCCGATGTGAGCCACGTCGAGCTCGGCGAAGTTGGCCTCCGCCTTGCCCCCCGACCTATCCACCAGGGCGATCGCCTGCACGATGCGCAGCCCCTGGTCGAGGAGGTACCGAGCCGCCTCCACGGCGGCGCCCCCGGTCGTCGTGGTGTCCTCCAGCACCGCCACCTTCATCCCTGCGTCTACCGGGCCGACCAGGCGACCGCCCGTGCCATGGTCTTTGTCCTCTTTGCGGATGGAGAAGGCCGTGAGTGCTCGGCCCCGCTCCGCAGCCATCATCGCCGTGGCCACTGCGATCGGATCGGCGCCCATCGTCATCCCTCCTACCGCCTCGACCTCATCGGAGAGCACCTCGAGCACCGCGGCGCCGACGAGGCGGGCACCGGCCCCGTCGAAGCTCGTTAGGCGCGCGTCGAGGTACCAATCGGACACCGCGCCGCTGCGCAAGGTGAAGGGACCGTCGGTGCGCAGAGCATGGTCTCTTAGGTGTTGGATGAGGGCGTCCCTGGCCACCTGGCCATGGTATGGAGGCACCGGGCAAACCGGCAATGTATAAGTTGAGTGAATGGACCTCATCCTGGTGCGACATGGCCAGCCTGACTGGGCCCCGGAGCGCATCGCCCGCAACGATCCCCCACTGACCGATCTCGGCCGGGACCAGGCGACTCGGGTCGGGCACCGGCTCACCGAGCTGGACCATGTCGACGAGATATGGGCCTCGCCGAAGTTGCGCTCCATGGAGACCACCGATCCCATCGCCTCGGGGCTCCGTCGTGACCGCGAGGTCCATGACTGGCTGCGGGAGATCGAGAACCCGCCGGAGTGGGACGGAGAGCCGGTGGACGAGATCGAACGGCGGATGGAGGAGGCCAATCTCCGTTCCATGAACGAGATGTGGGACGGGTTGCCCGGGGGCGAGTCGTTTCGGGACTTCCACGAGCGGGTGGTCAACGGGCTGGTGGACACCCTCGACTCACACGGGATCCATCCGCTCGAGCCGGGGTCGCGTCATCTCTGGAACGTCGACGACCCGGACCGGCGGGTGATCATCGTGGCCCACGCCGGGACCAACGCGGTGGTTTTCGGCCACCTTCTCGGTCTCGACCCGGTGCCCTGGGAGTGGGACCGCTTCCGTCAGCCCCACACCGGGGTCTCCCGACTCACCATGATCAAGGTGAGCACTGGCTGGGCCTTCTCCCTGCGCCAATTGGGCGACGTGACCCATCTCCACCCCGGCATGGTGACGTCCTAGGACGTTTCTGTGCGGATCTGTGGCCTCTGCCACGCCAAGGGCCCGCACAGACCGGGGAAGTGACACGCGCGGGCCGAAGGCCCGCGGGGAGCCTCACAGGGCCCTGGGCGCGTCGCGTCGAAGGCCCGCGGGGAGCCTCACGGGGCCCTGGGCGCGTCGGGCCCGAAGGCCCGCGGGGAGCCTCACGAGGGGCCTCACGCGGGTCGGGCCGAAGGCCCGCGGGGGGTCTGAGGGGGGTCGCCCCCCCCTCATAATCACTGTCCGAAGCGGCGGCTGCGGCCCTCGTAGTCGCGAAGGGCGCGCAAGAAGTCGACACGACGGAAGGCGGGCCAGTTGACGTCGACGAAGACGAACTCGGAGTAGGCGGATTGCCAGAGGAGGAAACCGGAGAGCCGGGACTCGCCCGAGGTGCGGATGATGAGATCGGCGTCGGGCAAATCGGCCGAATACATGTGCTTGGCCAGCGACGCCGCATCGATGTGATCGGCGATCTCGTCGGCGGGGACGCCTTCTTCGGCGAGCCGGGCCACCAGCTCCTTGGTGGCATCGACGATCTCCTGACGTCCGCCGTATCCCATGGCGATGTTGAGCCGCCTCGCCCCGGCAGGATGCCTCTCCTCGGCGGTCTTCGCCGCCTCGACCAGATGACGGGGAAGCAGGTCGAGACTGCCGATGAACTTGATCGCCATGTCATAACGGGAGCACGCCTCGGGAAGACGGGAGAAGAGGTCGATGAGTACCTCGAAATACGGGTCGAGCTCCCGGGCGGGCCGGGTCAGGTTCTCCGGAGATAGGACCCAGGCGGTGACGGCTTCGATCTTGAGGTCGTCCGCCCATCCCAAGAAGTCCTCGAAACGGGACATCCCCTCCCGGTAGGACTCGGCGTAGCTGGCAAGTCCCTCGGCCCGGGCGTGGCGACGGTGCCCGTCGAGGACGACACCGATGTGCCGGGGTAGCCGCGCGGGATCGAGACCATTGCGCAGGTCGCGCTCATAGATCTTGTAGAGGAGACCCAGGGCCATTCTGAGAATCCATGGTAATTCCGCCTGTGGTTTGCGCAGAGGGCCGGCCGGCTCATCGGGTATGACCCGGCCGGGCCATATGCTCTTCACATGGAGCGTCTCACCCTGGGCCGGATGCAGAACCCGGTCCGTGGATTCCTCCATGGCGGGGCCGCCGTCGCCGCCCTGGCAGGAACGCTGTACCTGGTCTCTCGCGCCTGGCCGAACCTGCCGGCCCTGATCGCCTCCCTCGTCTTCGGTCTGGCCTTGCTCGTGATGTACACCATCTCGTCGATCTATCACTCGGTGCCATGGCGCGGGGCCTGGAAACGCAGGCTGCAGCGAATCGACCACTCGATGATCTACCTGGTGGTGGCGGGGACCTTCACCCCGATCGCGGTGGCCGCCCTCGACGGGATCTCCATGTGGATGTGCCTCGGATTGGTGTGGCTGGTCGCAGCCGTGGGGATAGTGCTCAAGCTGACGCTGCCCGATGTCAAGACCGGGCTCTCGGTGGGCTTGCAGCTGGGGATGGGCGCGACGGTGGTCTTCTGGATCCCCGAGATCTGGGCGTCACTGGGCGCCGGGGCCATCGCCCTGATCACCCTGGGCGGCCTCTTGTACATAACCGGAGCGGTGATCTTCATGATGAAGAGACCCCGACTCGTTCCCCGCATCTTCTCCTACCACGAGCTGTTCCACGTGTTGGTGGTGCTCGCCAGCGTGTTCCACTTCGCCGCGGTCGCCGGATACGCGGTGCCCGCACTCGTCTAGCTGTCCGGAGCCGGTCAGGAATCCGGCAGCACCGAGGACTCGGCGCACAACGCCTCGATCTCGTCGATCTCCTTGGGGACCGTCGCGCTCATGTTCTCGTGGCCTTCCGGAGTGATCAGCACATCGTCTTCGATGCGGATGCCGATGCCGAGCAGCTCTCTCGGGACGGTGTGCTTGACCTTGTCCGCTTCTTCCCTCTCTTCGGCCTCGAGAGCGGTGGCGGCGGCCCGGCCGAGACGGATGCGACGCTCGTTCCATTCCTCGAGGTCGTGCTCCAACATGACCAGCTCGATCTCGGTCTTGTCCGGGGCGACATAGATGGCGGGCTCAACCGTGAACGACATGCCCGGCTCCAAGGGGCGGTGCTTTCCGTCGATGCGGTAGGCGCCACGGTCGTGGACGTCGAGACCGAGCCAGTGGCTGGTGCCGTGCATGTAGAAGTGGGTGTAGTGATGCATGGCCAGCGACTCGTCGACCGACAGCGGCAGGAGCCCGAGTTCGACCATCCCCTCGGTGAGGATCTGGGTCGAGGTGTCGTGGACCGTCTTCAGGCTCGACCCGGGCACCGACATCTCCACGCCCTTGGCCTGGGCGGAGAGAACGATCTCGTAGAGATCGCGTTGCACGGCGCTGAACTTGCCGCTGGCCGGGAAGGTCCTGGTGATGTCGGAGGAGTACCCGTCGACCTCGGCGGCGGCGTCGATGAGTACCAGGTCGGTGTCGTCGATCTGACTGTCGTTCTCTACGTAGTGGAGCACACAGGCGTTGGCTCCCGAGGCGACGATGGAGTCATACCCGTTGCGACGTGATCCACGTAGCCGCCAGAAGTACTCCAGTGCGGCCTGCACCTGGTATTCGTACATCCCGGGCCGGGTGAAGCGCATTGCCTCCATGTGGCCCTCCGCGCTCAGCTGGCAAGCCTGACGCAGGCTGGCAGCCTCCTCCGGGCTCTTGAAGAGCATCATCTCCCCAAGTGGCACCGAGACGTCGCGCACCGTCGAAGGGACCACACCACCCAGTCGCTCCCGATGAGCTCGGGCGTTCTGGACGATGCGGCCGATGCGGTCGTCGTAGTGGTCATTGCCGGTGGCGTACCAGAGGACTTCCCGCCCGTACATCATCCGCTCCAAGACCTTGTCCAGCTCCCCCAGCTCATGGGCGGCGTCGGCGCCGAAATGCTCTTTGGCGCCCCCGGTGCCGGCGCGGATCCCGGTCCAGACCTCCTGGGAGGGGTCCTTGGGCCGGACGAACAGGGTGAAATCCCCGTCGGGGTGACCGGGAGCGATCACCGCCACCGCCTCCGGCTCACCGAACCCGGTGAGATACCAAAAGGATGTGTCCTGGCGGAAGGGGTGGGTGACGTCGTAGTTGCGGATCACCTCATGGGCAGCCGGGACAACAGCCAGACCCTCGGGCCCCACCACCTCGGCGAGACGACGTCGCGCCTCGGCATAGCGATCGGTCATGCGACGAGATTAACGACGCCCCAAGGGTGCGAGCCAGGTCAGGACACCACCTGGAGATCGACCACCAGGGGAAAGTGATCGGAGCCGAGAGCCGGTCCCAGCTGACGGTTGGTCACCTCCAGGGCAGCGGAAAGGACCAGGTGGTCGATGGGGACCCGGAGCAGCAGGTTGGAATCGGTGGAGAACGAAGGCTGGAGCCCAAAGCCGATCTGGCTGTTCTCCAGCTCCGCCGTGTCGAGGAGGCGCCGGAACGGATACGACCACGGTGTCGCGTTGAAGTCGCCCACGACGAAAAAGGCGCCAGTCTGTTGCTCCGCCCAATCGGCGGCAAAGTCGATTTGGGCGTTGCGCAACTGGGCACGCTCCTCGTCGGTGGGAGCGAGAGGGTGGATGCCGAGTGTCGTGAGCTCGGTGCTCCACCCCGGCGGGACGTAGCTGAGTGCGACCGCCCGTGGACTCGCCGCAGCGAACCCGTATGAGACCGCCTCCACGTCCTCACCGCGGACCAGGACCAAGGTGCCGAAGATCAGGTCGTCGGAGCGAGGCCGGATGATCTGGTAGTCGAGGCCGGCCGACTCCATCGCCACCTCCCACGGCCGGCTCGCCTCGTGCAGGAGAACCAGGTCGGGGTCGATGGTCTCGATGTATTCGATCACGCCCGAGTAGTTCTCGTTCGTGGACAGGAGGTTGAACGACATGACCCGGAGCGACTGCGCCTCGACCGCAGGGTCCGCGGGCGACCCGACGTAGAGGGGGAGCACGAGGATCAGGTTGATCAGGCCCACCCCGAGGATGGCGTAGCCGGTGCGCCGCCAGCGGGACATCAGGGTGACCAGCCCGAACACGGCGAGACCGACCACGTACTGGGCGCGGAAGTTGGCCAGCACGTCCAGCCACCACACCCAGCGGCCGAAGAAGGCGGCGAGCGACACCAGCGCCAGCGCCACGGCGGGGATCACCACGAGGATCACGGCGGCAAGGCTAGGAACAGACTCGATCGCAGGCGGCGTCGAGGCGGTCCCTGCTCATTCCTCTTCATCGGCAGGGACCGGGCCCGGATCGGGCATGCCCCGCTCGATCGCCCAGGACCTGGCGATCGCATACCCCTCCTCCCGCTGGTACGGGCCGTCCTCGATCCGCTTCTCCAACAACACGTCCATGATCTCGCCCACCGCAGGCCCGGGCTCCATGCCCAGATAATCCATTACCTCGTTGCCATCCAGGGGCGGCCGGAGCCGGGCGAGCTCCTCATGGGCGGAGAGGAAAGCGATCCGTTCCTCCAACTCGTCGATGCGTGCCTGGATGGCGGACTCCCGCCGCTTGTTTGCGGTGGTCACGTCGCAACGGACCAGCTCGTTGAGCTTTCCCACCAGATGGCCGGCATCCCGGACGTATCGGCGCACCGCCGAATCGGTCCACCCCAGCTTGAGTGTGTGGGGGCGGAGATGGAGGTAGACCAACTGGGACACATCGTCGACGACATCCTTGGGGTAACGCAGCTCGCGCAGACGGTGTCGGGCCATTCGCGCCCCGACGACTTCATGATGGTGGAAGCTGACACCGCCGGGGCCGAACTCACGGGTGTCGGGTTTACCCACGTCGTGAAGCAGGGCGGCGAGACGAAGCACGAGGTCGGGGCTGGCCTTGTCCACGACGGCGAAGGTGTGGGCGAGCACATCCTTGTGGTGGTGATGGGGGTCCTGCTCCATGGCGAGACGGGGCAACTCGGGGAGGAATTGGGCGGCGAGCCCGGTCTCGACGATGAGGCCCAGCGCCACACCCGGCGACGGGGCCAGCAGCAGCTTGGAGAGCTCGTCTCTGATTCGCTCCGCCGAGATGATCCCAAGCCGGGGCGCCATCTCTCTCACCGCCGTCACCGCCGAATCGTCGAGTGTGAAATCCAGGGTGGCCTGGAAACGAAAGAGCCGGAGCATTCGTAGTGGGTCGTCGCCAAAGGACACCTCGGGATCGAGCGGAGTGCGGAGCACTTCCTGTGCGATGTCGGCCAGCCCGCCGTGGGGGTCGATCGCCTCTAGCTCCGGCAGGGAAAGGGCGACCGCGTTGACGGTGAAGTCGCGGCGGCTGAGATCGGTGGCGATGTCGTCGGAGAAGCTGACCTGGGGTTTGCGGGAGTCGTCGCGGTAGATCTCGCTGCGGTAGGTCGTCACCTCGACGGTCCGGCCGGACTTCTGAGCGGCCACGGTCCCGAAGACGGTCCCGACGTGATAGACCACGTCGGCCCATCGCTCCAGGATCTCGGTCACACGATCGGGTCGGGCTCCGGTGGCGAAATCGAAGTCCAGCTCCGACAGATCGCGGCCCAGGAACGCATCGCGAACCGAACCTCCCACCAGGTAGATCTCCTCGCCGGCGTCGGCGAAGAGCCGCGCCAGTTGCGCGGGAGGAAGGTCGGGGTCAGTGAGGAACTCGAGGCGGTCCGGGATCACAGATCGCCAGGTTATCGGTGCGGGGTGGGGACACCCCGTACCGGCTCAGACGGTCACACCGGCGGCGAGCGCCTTTGCCTTGATCTCGTGGCCATTTCTGACATGGGGCAGCACCGCATCGAGACCGACGGCTCCACCGAGCACGTGATTCAACAGCGCTTGGTCGAAGGTCTGCATCCCGTGGAAACCGCTCTCCTTGATCACCTCGACCAGGAAAGAGGGGTCGTCCCTGCCGATGATCCACTCCTGGGCCCGCTCGTTGCTGGTGAGCACCTCACAGGCGAGGACTAGGCCACGGTCACCGGCATCGACGAGGATCTGACTGATCACCGCCTGCACCTGGGCGGCGAGCTGGCTGCGGACCACGGGCTGGTGGCTCTCGGGGAACATGGAGATGAGCCGATTGATGGTGTCGGCGGGGTCGCTGGTGCGCATCGTGGAGATGACCAGGTGGCCGGTCTCCGAAGCGTCGATGGCGGCGCGGGCCACCTCGGGCGTGGCGATCTCCGACACCATGATCACATCGGTGTCATGACGCATCGCGGCACGGATCGCCCCGGCCAGGTCCTTGGTGTCCACCCCGACTTCGCGCTGGACCACCACCGACCTCTTGTCCGGATGGAGCACCTCGATCGGGTCCTCGATGGTGATGATGGCCCGCCCCTTGTTGGAGTTGATCCAGTCCAGGATGGAGGCGACGGTGGTGGTCTTGCCCGAACCTGAAGGACCGGTGACGAGGATCAGGCCCGATCGGGCGCCGGCGATTCGCTCCATCGTCTTGGGCAGGCCCAACTCCGAGAACGACCTGGACCCGGGAACCACCCGCCGAAGAACCAGCGAGACCGAGCCGCGCTGACGGAAGGCAGTGGCGCGGAACCGTCCCAGATCCTGGCGGCCATAGGCGAAGTCGGCGGAGCCGTCTTCAGAGAAGTCGCTCTTCGCCTTCTCGGTGAACAGGGCCTCGGCGTAAGTCTTGGTGTCTGCTGGTGTCAGGGTCTCGAACCCGTCCAGTCGGCGCAACTCGCCGTCGATCCTGACGATGGGAGCCGAGCCGACTTTGAGATGGATGTCCGAGGCGCCGTAATTGACGGCCTGCCTCAGCAGGGCGTCGACGTTGTTTTCCATGGAGTGACCTACCTTCCGAGCAACCGTTATCGGGCATTGCACACCCGGAATTGAGCGCGGAATGTCTCAGAGCACCCAATGCCGGGCGATGGCGGCCGCCGCCTTTCCCAGCGCCGCGTGCGACGATGGTGGCGACTCCAGTGGCGAGGAGGCGCTCTCCCAGCGTCCGGTGAGCCCCAAGACGGTGGCCCTCGCCCCGTCGTGGAGAGCGGCGAGGTCGTAGCCACCCTCCAGGGTCGCCACCGTCCGGGAGGCGGGATGGATCCCGGCTAGCTGGCTGGCCATCCAGCCGTAGTCATCGGCGATCAATCGCATGTGAGCGAGGTGATCGTCGACATGGGCGTCGAAACCGGCGCTGACCAGCACCCAGTCGGGTTCGAACTGTGCGACCACCGGCAGCACCAATTCCATCCACGCCTGCCGATAGACATCCCCTCCGGTGTGGGCAGGGAGAGGGACGTTCACCACGGTTCCCTTGGCCTCGGTCTCTTCGATGTCGTCGACATGACCGTCGAAGGGATAGAAGTGTTCCTGGTGAATCGAGGCGTAGAGGGCGCCCGGGTCGCGGCTGAGGATGGCCTGGGTCCCGTTGCCGTGATGCACGTCCCAGTCGATCACCGCCACCCGCTCCCCGCGAGCGCGGAGGTATGCCGCAGATACCGCCACGTTGTTGAACAGGCAGAACCCCATCGCCCTGGCCGGCATGGCGTGGTGCCCGGGGGGTCGGGAAATGGCAAAGCCAACCCGGTCGGTGCGCTCCCCCAACTCCTCGACGAGGGCGCGGACAGCCCCAGCCGCGGTGAGGGCTGCGTCCCAGGAGTCGGCGGTGACGTATGTGTCCATATCGAGAGCTCCACCGCCCATCAGGCAGAACCGCTCGATCATCTCGATGTAGGCGGGCTCATGGACCAGGGCCAGCTCGCTTCGCTCGATTCGGGGCGAGGTGATCTCCCTCAACTCCAGGCCGGAGTCACCCAGTCCTCGCCGCACCGCCTCGACACGCTCAGGCCTCTCCGGGTGCCCGGGCCCGGTGTCATGGAGGAGAGCGGATGGGTGGCTGGCCACTACCAGTTCCATTTCCTTACTCTCCCACATGTGACGCCCCAGCTCCGCGTCGAGGGGTCCTACCCCGATCCGGTCACCTTCATGCTCGGATGGTTCCGGGCAAAGGCGCGGCCGTGGAACGACGATATCCCAGACCCGATGCTTCGACTGGAGAGGGGCGGGTCCGATTTCTTGGCAGCGGTCAGCGAGCGTCTGCTCGAGGTGACGTCGGCGATCTACTCACCAGCCCTCTACCCAGGATCGACCCGGGTATGGCGCCGTGGCGGCTATCGGCTCTATGCGGAGCTCGACGTCATGGAGCGGTCCCTCTCACCGGCCTCCTCGCCGCCGGAGAAAGGCCCTCCCGTGGAAGAGGGTGGGAATGGTCACTGGGAGGGGGTCCTGGCCATCGACCGGGCCGCCTTCGACGGTTTCTGGGGGATGAGCCGGATCGGGATGCTGGAGGCACACGGCACCAACCGGGCCAACATCCTGCTCGTCTCGCGCAACGGGGACGAAGTCACCGGCTACGCACTGGTCGGCGGACAATGGGGTGTCGCCTACCTGCACCGGATCGCGGTCCATCCCGACCACACCGGCCGTGGCATCGGGTCCGCCCTGCTCGACACGGCAATGGCCTGGGGCAGATCGCAGGGGGCCAGGACCATGGTCCTCAACGTCCGTACCGGGAACGACGCCGCGCGCCGTCTCTACGAGGGACATGGCTTTACCGAGACCGGGACCAGGCTCCAGGTCCTTCGTCTGCTGAACTGACCCGGTGCCCGCGGCCATCCCCGACCGATACACCCTCGAGGTGCGTCTCGGCAGAGACGGCGACATCGAAGAGTGGCTGGCCACCGACACCTCCCTGGACCGCCCCGTCCTGATCAGGAGCCTGGGCCCGGAGTCCGCCCCGGAACGCCGCCGCCAGTTCGTCGAGTCGGTGAGCGGCGCCGCCAAGGCCACACACTCCCACCTGGCGCGGGTGTTCGCTGTCAGTGCTCTCGAAGGAGGGGCCTACGCCGTGTCGGAATGGACTGGCGGGGCCACGGTCGCCGACCGGGTTGCCGCCCGGCAGCCGATCGACCTCCCCGACTTCCTGCCCAATGCCTCCGGGCTGGCCGGTGCCCTGGCTGCGCTCCACGAGACCGGCTCCGTGCACGGGGGGATCGACCCGTCTGCCATCTCCTACTCGGGGGCGCACCCCGCCAGGCTGGGGGCTTTCGGAAGGCCGACCGCCGGTGACGCCCGCGACGACGTCCGTTCCCTCTCCGCGGCGCTGGAGACCGCACTGACCGGGTCGGCCCCGGGTGGGCCGCCACCATCCGAGCGGGTCGACGGCGTCCCCCGCGCCATCGACGTCATCCTCCGCTCCGGCCAATCGGGTCGTCTCAGCGCCGAGGAACTGGAGAAGGCACTGCGGGCCGCCCCCAGTCCCCGAGAGCTGAAGTCCGACTCGGGTCCCACCGCGCGACGGCTCCTCATCGCTGCCATCGGCCTCGTTGTCGTCGCCGTGGGACTCATCGCGGTCGGCTTCCTCCTCTCCGGGGGCAGCGCGCTCGAGGTCCCCACCCCCACCACGGCGGTGGCATCGCCGACCACGGTCACCTCACTCGTGACCACAACCCGTGCCGCCGGGGAGCTGGCCGCGACCGAAGCGATCGTCCTCGATCCGTTCGGAGAAGGCGGCGAGAACGACCAGCTGGTGGGGAACGTGCTCGACGGCGATGTCACCAGCGAGTGGCGGACTGAGCGCTATCTCGACCCGATGCCGCTGCTCAAGCCGGGGGTGGGTCTGGCGGTCTCGGTGACCGGCACCCCGGGGAGCCTCCTGCTCGTCGGTCTCACCGAGGGAGCCGCCTTCCAGGTCTATTGGTCGGCGGAACTGAACGACGATCCCTCTGCCGGGGAGCGGGTGGCCGCCGCGGTCGCCTCCCCGGCCACCACCTCGCTCGATCTCCCGTCCCGGCAGTCGGGCTATTGGTCGGTCTGGCTGACCGATCTCCCCGCCGACGAGGAAGGGGGCTATCTGGCGTCCGTCGCGGAATTACGCTTTCTCCCGTGACCACCGCCGCCCGAGACGCCGAGCTCTTGGCGCGGGTCATCGACGGTGACCACGCCGCCTTCGACGAGATCATGGGCAACCACGAGGACCGGATCTTCTCGGTCTGCCTGCGCATCATGGGCGACCGGGAGATGGCGCTGGATGCCACACAAGAGGCATTTCTCACCGTGTTCCGCAAGGCGGGCCAGTTCAAGGGTCAAGCCGCGTTGGGAACCTGGATCTATCGCATCGCCGTCAACACCTGTTACGACCAGCTGCGACGCCAGCAGCGTCGCAAGACGACCCGATTGCCCGAGCATCTCGATCCGGCCGACCACAGGGCTGAGGACGCGGTGGAGTCGGCGGCACTCAGACCGGACATCATGGCCGCCCTGGCCGCCATTCCCCCCGACTTCCGAGCCGCGGTGGTGTTGTCCGACGTCGAGGGAATCGGGTTGCCCGAGATCGCAGAGATCCTGAAAGTGCCGATCGGGACCGTGAAGTCCCGGGTGTTTCGGGCCAGACGCCTCCTCGCCCGGGAGTTGGGGAACCAAATCCGCTGATGAGACCATCAAAGAGACCAGATGCGTGACCGTGACCTCGAGCTGATCGCTGCACTCGTCGAGGGTCGACTCGATGACGAGACGGAGGCACGCGCCCTGATCGAGTCGTTCCCCGAGGCCAGGGCAGAGTATGAGGCGCAGCGTCGCGCCCATGGGGCGCTCACCGATCTCGTCCCGGTCATGATGACCGAGTCGGAGAGATCGGCTTTGCATCGCGACGTTTGGTCGGCACTCCGCACCGAGGTCGGCGGCTCCCGGCCGGCTGCCACTCCCTGGTATGCCCGTTGGCTTCCAGCCACTGCTGCCATCGCCTTCGCCCTGGCCACCGTCGGCGTGGTGAGCGTCATCGGCGGCGGCCAGCAATCCGGTGACTTCACCGAGATCGCCGCAGATCTCGGACGAGCCACCACAACCGCCGGAGGCGAGAGTGCCGGAGACGGGGACGACGGTGGCGCCATGGCTCCCTTCGACGCCCCCACCACCGCCGCGGCCGATGCCGAGGGCGCCGACGGTGGCGGGATGTCCCCGGCGGCGATCCGTTTCCTCTCCGCCGAGGCGGCCCGGTTCCGGGCCATGGGCGGGCCGGCCACCACCGAGAGTGAGGAGTCGTCAGAAGGGACCGATCTCGACGCCTGTCTGCGCGATGCCGGTCTCGAGGAGCATGTCGTCGTGGACGTTGTGGGCCCCGAGGAGATCGACGGCGAGATGGTCGAGACGTTGATTGCCGCCGTCCCTCGTGATGCCGAGGTCGAGGATGCGCCGGTGACCTTCGTCGCCGAGGCCGGCTGCCAGGTCGTCTACACAGACGAGTAGAGACGACACCTGGGGAATCGAGTCGGCCACAACTAACCTCGAATCGATGCACGAGTACGCAGCCAGGTTCGCCGACTTCCTGGAGCAGATCGCGATCAAGGTCAGATCGATGACCGTCGACCGGCTGGCCCGATGGATCAAGCTCGGAGGTCTGGGAATCCTGGCCGCGGCGCTGGGGTTGACGGCGGTGGTCTTCCTGGTGTGGACCATCTTCGGGGCCCTGGAGATCCCGTTGACCACAGCAGGTGCATTCGCAGTGTTTGGAGTCGTCCTGGCGGTCGCGGGAGGGTTCCTCTGGTTTACGAGGTCGAGGAATGACGACGCATGAGAAGCTGATCATCATCGGGTCCGGCCCGGCCGGGCTCACCGCGGCCCTATACGCCGCCCGCGCCGACCTGGCGCCGATGGTCTTCGAGGGTATCGCCGCCGGTGGGCAGCTGATGATCACAACCGACGTCGAGAACTACCCCGGCTTCCCGGACGGCATCCTCGGACCCGAGTTGATGGACAAGTTCCGCAAGCAAGCGGAGCGATTCGGCGCCAAGATGCGTCAGGTCGACGTCACCGAGGTGGACCTCTCGCAACGTCCGTTCAGGGTGATGGTGGGTGCCGACCAGTACACCTGCGATGCCTTGATCATCGCCACCGGCGCCGAAGCGAAGTGGCTCGGCATCCCCGGAGAGGTGAACCTGACCGGCAAGGGTGTCTCTGCCTGTGCCACCTGCGACGGATTCTTCTTCCGTGACGAGGAGTTGGTGGTGGTCGGTGGCGGTGACACCGCCATGGAGGAGGCCCTCTTCCTAACCAAGTTCGCCTCCAAGGTCACCGTCGTCCATCGCCGGGACGAGTTCCGGGCCTCCAAGATCATGGCGGGCCGGGTGTTGGAGCACCCGAAGATCGACGTGATCTGGAATGCGGTGGTCACCGAGGTTCATGGTGACGGAAAGGTCACCGGGGTCACCCTCGAGGACACCGTGACCGGGGAAACACGTCACTTCGAGACCGACGGGCTGTTCGTCGCCATCGGCCACAAGCCGACAACCGAGCTCTTCGTCGGCAAGCTTGACCTCGATGCCAACGGGTATCTCGTCGCCGGCAAGAACGGCGGGACCCGCACCTCTGTGGAAGGTGTCTTCGCCGCAGGCGATGTTGCCGACCACATCTACCGGCAGGCGGTCACCGCCGCCGGCACCGGGTGCATGGCTGCAATCGACGCCGAGAAGTGGCTCGCGGACCAGGAATGAGCCGGAGACCGGTTAGGTTTTGTTAGGAGAGACCCAAGGAGACATTGAATGGCCGAGATCACCACCCTCAACGATGGCGTCTTCAGCGACGCCATCAGCGCCGAGAAGCCCATCCTCGTCGACTTCTGGGCCGAGTGGTGTGGTCCCTGCCGGGTGATCGCTCCGGTCCTCGAGGAGTTGGCCACCGAACAGGATGGCTTCGACATCGGGAAGCTCAATGTCGATCACAACCCGCAGACCGCCTCGGCCCACGATGTGATGAGCATCCCCACCCTGATTCTGTTCAAGGACGGGGTGGAGAAAAAGCGAATCGTCGGCGCCGCTCCGAAGCACAGACTGCTGGCCGAACTGGCCGAATACGTCTGACTGAGCAGTGCTTCCTCGAGGAAGCCTGCTCACTGCCGTGTAATACGTCCTACATCGGCCCTCGATCGTAAGATCGAGGGCTGATATGCGTCTCTACCGGGTCGGTGATCAAGGCCCCGCCGTGCGCGACATCCAGGATCGGTTGGCGGCGCTCGGCTTCGATCCCAACGGCGACCCCCGATCCGAGTTCGCCGAAGGGACCCGGGCCGCGGTCGTCGAGTTCCAGAAGGCCAAGGGTCTGGAGGCCGACGGGATCGTCGGGCCCGACACCTGGCGGGCGCTCTACGAGGCGGGCTACCGTCTCGGTGACCGCATTCTCTTCATGCGTCGCCCCATGATGCGCGGTGAGGATGTCGCCGAGCTCCAGTCACGTCTCAACAGCCTCGGATTCGACTCGAACAAGGTGGATGGGACCTTTGGCCCCGAGACCGAGGAGGCGGTGATCGACTTTCAACGCAATCGCTTCCTGGCAGAAGATGGAAGGGTGGGCCCCGAAGTGGTGACTGAGCTGAAGCTGGTGGCCCGTGGCGAGATCAAGGGAGGGCGACACGCCATCAGGGAGCGGGAATGGCTCCGCGAGCTCCCCGAGACAGTGGCCGGCACCCGTGTCTTCCTCGATGCCGGTTGCCGCGACCCGGACGAGGCCATGGAGGCATGGGAGGCGGCATCGGCGGCGGCTCTGGCCATCCAGGAGGCGGGCGGGGTCCCGATGATGTCGCGCAGCAACGACACCACTCTCCCGGAGAGGGTGAGGGCGCGCCGGGCAAACCGCAACGGAGCCGATCTGATCGTGGCATTCCGCCTCAGCCGCGACGAAGACTGCGTCTTCTATTTTGCCTCCGAGCACACCTCTTCACAGGCCGGCGAGGAGCTGGCCCGATCGATCGCGTTGAGTGTGGGGGGCCGGGTCGAGGGGAGGTCCCATGCCATGCTCAAAGAGACCCGGGCCCCGGCTGCGGTGGTGTCGATGCGTCGCCTCGACGAGAAATGTGGTGTCGCCGTCGCCGAGGGGATAAATCACTTCTTCTCGGTGGCCCGTTGACCGGAGCTAGGCGAGAGAGCGGTAGATACGCTCCAGATCGGACAAGGACCCGAAGCGGATCTCCACCTTCCCCTTCTCGTTCTTGTACGTGATCTTCACCCTCGAGCCGAGACGGTCGGCTAGCCGCTTCTCCAACTCGATGATCTCGACGGGTCTCACCTGGGTCACCGTCGTCGACCGGATCGGCTCACCCGTGCTCCTGCGGGCCCGCACGGCTTCCTCCACCTGGCGCACGCTCCAGCCCTCGTCGGAGGCCTTCTCGGCCAGGTAGACCGCGTACTTCTCATCCTCGAGGCCGAGAAGGGCACGAGCGTGCCCGGCACTGAGCCGGCCGGAGTCGATCATGGCCTGCACCGTCCCGGGCAATTGCAGGAGACGCAGCGTGTTCGACACCGCGGGTCGTGACTTCCCAACTCGCTTGGCGACCTCGTCCTGACTCATTCCAGTATTTTCCAGGAGCTGGCGATAGGCGTGAGCCTCCTCCAACGGGGTGAGATCCTGACGCTGTAGATTCTCCACCAGGGCCTCGGCGAGTGTGGTCTTCCCGGTGCGACCCCTGACCACCGCCGGGATGGTCTCCAAACCGGCACGACGCGCCGCCCGCCAACGGCGCTCACCGGCGATCAGATAGTGGTTGCCGGCATCGTCACGGGAGACGACCACCGGTTGTAGGACACCGACCTCAGTGATCGAGTCAGCCAACTCCTGAAGCGAGTCCTCGTCGAAGTGGGATCGGGGCTGGTCCGGATTGGGCTTGATCCCGTCTACCGGTATCTCCACGTAGGTGGTCTGGTCGGCCTGGTCCTGATCGGTGGGGATCAGTGCCTCCAAACCCCTGCCCAGACCGGCTTTTCTCTTCGCAGTCATCCTCAGCCCTCCTATCCCATTCGATCGAGAAACTCACGGCCCAGCTGCCGGTAGGCGATCGCCCCCCGGCTCATCGGATCGAATGCCTCTATGGGCTCACCGTAAGAGGGGGCCTCGGAGAGACGCACCGAGCGCGGGATCACCGTCTTGAAGGCGATCTCGCCGAAGTACCCCCGGACCTGCTCGGCCACTTCCTTGGAGAGCTTGGTCCTGCCGTCGTACATGGTGAGTACCACACCCCCAACCTTCAAGTCTGGATTGAGGTTGACTGAGACCAGATCCACATTCTTGAGCAGCTGGCTCAAACCTTCCAGTGCGTAGTACTCGCATTGAATGGGAATCAGCACCTCGTCGGCTGCGGTGAGAGCATTGACCGTGAGCAAACCCAATGACGGGGGGCAGTCGATGAGGACGATGTCGTAGTCATCCTCGATCTCGGAGATAGCAACCTTGAGACGGGTTTCACGTGAAAACATCGATACCAGCTCGATCTCGGCACCGGCGAGATCGATGGTGGCCGGTACCACGAACAGGTTGAGCACAGAGGTGGGCTCGATGGCGTCCTCCAACGGAGACTCCTTGAGCAGGACGTCATATATCGAGACCTCGATGGAGGCGCGATCGATGCCGAGACCACTGGTGGCATTGCCCTGAGGGTCGAGATCGATGAGCAACACCCGTTGGTCCTGAAACGCCAGGGATGCCGCCAGATTGATGGCAGTGGTCGACTTGCCAACCCCGCCCTTCTGGTTGGCGAGGGCGACCACGATGGGCTTGGTCATTCGCCGCGCATGATAAGAAGCCAGATCGTGTGGTCAAGCGTATCCGGAGGTATTTCTGACACGGTCCAATCAACGGATTCCGGTGGCACCCGCCAAGACCCGCCCATCACTGCCACCCCACCGGGGAGGAGATGCCGCCGGGCAACCACCGCCATCTCTCGCGGAGGGAGACTGGCCCGGGTCACCATCACCTCGACTCCACCGGTCAACTCGGTGATTTCCCCTTGCATCGTGGTGCAATTCTCCAGATCGAGAATACGAATCGCGCGACGGACGAGACTGATACGTCTGCCCGATCGGTCGACGAGCAGGAACTCCGTCCCGGGCAGGGCAATGGCCAAGGGAAGCCCCGGAAGTCCGACACCGGTGCCCAGATCCCACACCCGCGGTGTGTCGTGGGGGAACACCGAGGCGAACAGAAGAGAATCACCAAGATGCCGACTCTCTATGCGATCGGTCTCGCCGGGGCCGATACCGCCGGCGGGGAGAGCCTCATCGGAGAGCCATCCCTGATAACGGGTCATTTGCTCGTGTTGTCGGTCGTCCAATGTCAGACCCGCATAACGGGCAGCTCGTAACCAGACCGGTTCCACGTGAAACACCCTATGCCTGCTGGGCACCGAAGGCCCGGCCATCGTCAGACCGGGAGGATCACTCCTCTTCGCCCTGGTCCACCCGGGAGAGAACAACATAACGACGGGGTGGTTCTCCTTCCGAGTATGAGGTGACACCATCATGCTCCGCCGCCACGTCGTGGATGACCTTGCGATCGGCCGGGCTCATCGGTTCCAGCATGACCTCGCCACCCTCTTCCGTCAATTGCTCGATCAACTGTTCGGCATAGATGGCAAGTGCAGTACGTCGTCGCTCGGCGTAACCGGCGATGTCGAGACGAAGTCGGGCGGTGTCCTGGCTGTAACGCTGCAGAACGGTGCGGGTCAACTCGTGGATCGCGGAACGAACCGAGCCCCTGACCCCCACCATCGCCTCAGTTTGATCACCCTCGACATCGGCGATGATCACATCGTCGTCGATGCGCGCGGAAACCGAGCCCTCGAGACCATAGGCCTCGACCAGACCCTCGAGAAACTCCTTGGTCACCTCGGCCTGCTCCTCGAGGGAGAGATTGGGGCGATCGTCGGGCACCTTGGACTCCGTTCTCACGTGCTTTCCACCACTGGATCTCTGCCGGGAAGGCTTGCGATCCTGGCGATCGCCCCCATTCTTACCGCCATCACCCCGACCTTGCTGCCGATTTCGGCTGTTCTTCGTGGTGTCTTGCTGTTGACGCTCGTTCTTGCGACGTCGGTTGCGACGTCGGGGACGTCTCTTCACCCGGACCACGGCATCCTGTCCACCCATGCCCAAAAAGCCCTTGACCGGCTCCGATATGACCTGGATCGAGACCTCTTCGCGGTCGTCGACACCCAACTCGATCATGGCAGCCTGCACAGCCAGATCGACCGACTTCGCCTTGACCTCGATTTCGACGTAGTCCACCTCATCTCCTCCTGCGCCTGCGGCGCTTTTCTGCGGCACTCGGCTGTGGCCGCTTGTTCGCCGATTCGGCAGAATCCTCGTCGTCGGCGCCTTGCTTGATCTCTGCCTTCTTCTCGGACGCTTTCGGGTCGCTGCCCGGGGTCGGTGGCCGGCCGTCGATCTTGAAGATGAGTACCTGTTGTCCGAGACGGAACAGGTTGGATGTGGCCCAGTAGAGCACGAGACCGGCGGGGAAGTTCCAGGAGATGAAGCCGATGAACAAGGGCATGATCTTGGTGATCGCCTGTTGGGCGCCGGCCCCGGGCTGGCTCTTGTCCCGCACCTGGCCGTAGGTCGAATGCCACTGCTGGATGTACTGGGTCGCCACCATGAGCACGATCATGATCAGATAGGGAATGGCAATGACCAGGCCGAGATCGGAGACCGCGGTGGACGGGGAGGTCCCCAGCATCATGCCCAAGAATTTCAGGTCTTGGTTGGCGATCGCCTGACCAAGGGCCGAGGCCTGGTCGATATGATCCAGGGGAGTCTGCAGCATGCGGAACAGGGCGAACCAGATCGGCATCTGCACCAGGAGGGGAAGGAGACAACCACCCGGGGTCGCCCCGGCCTCCTTCTGGGCCGCCATCAGACGCTTCTGCATCTCCTGGGGGTCATTCTTGTATTCGGCCTGGATCTTCTTGATCTCGGGTTGCAGTGCGCTGAAGGCGCGGGTGGCACGGGTCTGTTTCAGGGTGAGCGGAAAGACCACGATGTTGATCGCGATGGTCAGCAAGATGATGGCGAGGCCGTAGGCCACGCCGTCGCTCATGAACCCGTCGAGGAAGTCGAAGAAAAACGCGAGCGCGGCGCCCAGGCCATCGATCAATGCGTCGAAGATCTCGCCCATCTACTCGGTTCCCCAGTTGGGCGGCACCGGGTCGTATCCACCGGGCCGCAGAGGATGACATCTACCGATCCTCTTCATTCCAAGCCAACCACCCCTCCATACGCCAAACTTGGAAATCGCCTCGGCGGCGTAAGAAGAGCAGGTCGGCTGATAGCGACAATTCGCCCCCAAGGAGGGACTTACCAATTTTTGGTAAATCCGGATCAGCTCAACCAGCCAGGCACGGGGGCGGAGCCACTCAGGCATGAGCCGACTCCTCGATGGCGCGGCGAAGCGATCGGGTCAGCCCGTCGAAAGTGGCTTCAGCCACCCTTGGGGTCGCAATGATCACGTAATCCATTCCTGGTTGCAGTTCGACTCTCTCCGCCGCAGCCCGCAGACGTCTCTTGATTCGGTTTCGCTTCACCGCCGGCCCGCAAGCCCTGGACACGACGAGCCCGAGACGTGGGGGCCCGGTCTGCCCTGGCGAGCTGACCAAGACGATCTCACCGCTGCGACGACGAATCCCGTCGGAGAGGACTCTACGAAAGTCTCGAGAGTTGCGAAGGGTTTGGTAGTCAGGCAGCGAGTCGCTTCCGGCCCTTTTGGCGACGATTCCTTATCGTCGCCCGTCCAGCACGGGTTCGCATCCGGGCGCGAAAACC
Organism: Acidimicrobiia bacterium; assembly: GCA_035249605.1. Taxonomy (GTDB): domain Bacteria; phylum Actinomycetota; class Acidimicrobiia; order Spongiisociales; family ZC4RG35; genus JANQRA01. Next base: position 23,264 of record DATFGI010000010.1, on the reverse strand, counting down.
GTGACGACGCTTTCTACGGCGAACTTTGGGTTGATAGGTCCTCTTCATGGGTGATTCACTGGGGTCGAGGGGGGAACCAGCACAGGATACGGGTGACCAGATTGCTCCGCAATATGATGGTCGGCGGACTTCTGGCGAATGCCCGCAAGACGAAGCGATGGAGGCTCGGCAGGGCATCCACCCTCACTCATGTCCCGGCCGGTCGGATTGCCGCCAGAACAGAGGCCGGTCCGCCGACAGCTACCGCTCCCATCCCCCAGCAGCAACGGAAAAGAGAGGTGAATGCCCTGCTGGGCGAACCAGATGTCGTCTGGCAGGCAACCGCTCGAAGGCGGCCGGTCATTGGACTCCGCGAAGAAACCCGACAATGCGCGAAAAATCAATTTGGGCGTTTTGGTCACCGCCTTGCCACCGCGAAGGGCACCCATCATTTGGAAAAGATCGGCTCTAGCAGCACAAATCGCTGTGGATACGTGGCCTCGGTTCATCCACAACGGTGATTCTCGCGGTCTTGACTGATATCGAGCGGTGGCCCAATACTCGCTCGACTTCAGACCCGGACTGCCCGACTTCCCCTCCGTTGGGACGTGGCGCCGGATCCGGGCCGAACGGAATCAAAAGCGCTCGAGGATGTGCACAGAGCTTTCCACAGATGTGGATGCTTCTGTGGACAACCTCGATCCTGACGGAGGAGAGGCTGCAATTGACTCAACCCGCAAGAGCTAACGACCTGTGGGGTGACTTCAGGAGCGCATTGCGAGCCGGTGTGTCCGAAGCGAACTGGGAGACATGGCTCTCCCGTCTCGAACCCGATGTCGACGGCTCCCAGATCATCCTGGTAGTCCCCAACGAGTTCCATCTCCACTGGGTTCAGGACAAACACGGCGAACTCGTGCGGTCGGCCTACCGCTCCGTGTTCGGGACCGACGCCGATCCCACCTACCGGGTCAGCGAGAACGGTCACACCGAGTTGACTCTGCCCCTCGATGAGGCCGACATCGTCGTCTCCCGTGACGGCGCCCCGTCCCCGCCGCCGGCCAAGGCGACCAACCTCATCAACCGCTACCGGTTCGAGAGCTTTGTCGTCGGTCAGTCCAACCGCTTCGCCTGGGCGGCGGCGATGGCCGTCGCCGAACAGCCGGGAGCCCATTACAACCCGCTGTTCATCTACGGAGGCGCCGGTCTCGGCAAATCCCACCTCCTCAATGCAGTGGGACATCAGGCACTCGAGATGTACCCCGAGTTGGTGGTGCGCTACGTCTCATCGGAGAACTTCCTGAACGACTTCATCGAGTCGATCCGCCGCAAGCGCCCCGACGACTTCAAGTCCAGGTATCGGGGGGTGGACATCTTGCTGCTCGACGACGTCCAATTCTTCGAAGGCAAGGAGCAGATCCTCGAGGAGTTCTTCCACACCTTCAACTCTCTCTACGAGTCAGGCAAGCAGATGGTGATCAGCTCCGATCGACACCCCCGCAACCTCTCATCGTTGGAGGACCGGTTGCGCAGCCGGTTCGAGTGGGGGTTGCTCACCGACATCCAACCTCCCGACATGGAGACCCGGTTGGCCATCCTCCGGCGCAACGCCGAGTTCGCCCCGAGACCGATCCCCGTCGACGTGTTGGAGCACATCGCCGGGCTGGTATCTGACAACATCCGGGAATTGGAGGGTGCACTCACCAGGGTCACCGCCTGGTCCGCGCTCAACCGGCGCGACATCGACCTGGCGACGGCGGAGAGGGTCCTCAAGGACATCGTCAGTGCCGACGAGCCCGTGCCACTGGGGCCGGAGACAATCATCCGCACCACGGCTTCCGCATACGGCTTCTCGGTCGAGGATGTCCTCAGCTCGAGCCGGCGTCAACCCCTCGTCCTCTGCCGTCAGATCTCGATGTACCTATGTCGGGAGCTCACCGACCTGTCGCTCCCCAAGATCGGGGAGCACTTCAACCGGGACCACACCACCGTGCTTCACTCCGTGGAGAAGGTCAAGCGGATTCTGCGCTCGGATCGGGCGGTCTTCGACCGGGTCAATCAACTCACACAGGAGCTGAGGAAAGGTGGTGGTGTTTCCACAGGCTCCTGAGTTATGCACCGGCCGTCCCCAGATCGCGAAGAATCGTCAACAGGCCCTTGCACAGGAGAAATCCCCGGTAGTAATTGATCGAAACGCCAGTATCCACATTTGCACACCCCCCTACTACAACTAATAACGTTTCAAATACGATTTGATCACTACAGAAGAAGGGATAACCGCCTGTGAGAATCCGAGCCCAGCGAGATGACCTCGCCGATGTGCTCGCCCGAGCCAACCGTGCCGTGGGCACCCGGACCGCCCTGCCGGTCCTGCAGGGTCTTCTCTGCGAGGTCTCCGGGAACACCCTTCGGGTGACGGGCACCGACCTCGACCTCACGGTTCGCACCCAGGCCGAGGTCGAGGTGATGGAAGAGGGCCGCGCGGTCATCCCCGGTCGCCTGCTGTCTGAGGCGGTGCGAAAGATGCCGCCGGGCCAGGTCACCATCGGCGTCTCGGACACCGACATCGAAATCCAGGGCAACGGGCCCCGTTTCACATTGCGACCCCTTGCCGTCGACGACTTCCCCACCCAAGAGGACGTCATCCCCGACGGGGTCGAGGTGGATGGTGAGGCTTTCGCCGAGGCCATCAATCAGGTCACTATCGCCGCTTCGGGTGACGGTGCCCGTCCGATCCTCACTGGTGTGCTCTTCGAATCCTCCGAGTCCGGGCTGCGGATGGTGGCCACCGATTCGTACCGGTTGTCGAAACGAGACCTGTCCGGGGTAGGGCTCGAGGGTACCGGGCTGGTCCCGGCACGGGGGCTTCGTGAGCTCCCCCGCACCGTGGGCGCACCGAAGGTGACCGCACAGCTCCGGGAGCGGGAGGCGGTGTTCTCCTCCGAGCGCGGCGTGCTGCGCCTCCGCCTCATCGACGGGAACTTCCCCAAATACCAGTCGTTGTTGCCCGAGTCGTATCCCAACCAGATCATCCTCGACAAAGAGGAGCTCCTCGAGGCGCTGGGAAGGGTCACCCTGGTCGCCGAGGATCACATCCCGGTCCGTCTCAAGTTGGTCGAGGGAGGCGTGGAGGTGACGGTGAGCCGCCAGGACGTGGGTGGGGAGGCCGAGCACCTCGCCGGTGAGTACACCGGGGCCGACGAGGAGGTGTCCATCGCCTTCAATCCCCGCTATCTCCAAGACGGCGTCACCGCGATCACCGGTGACTCGGTCCGGATCAGGGTCATCGACGGCTTCAAGCCCGGCGTTCTCGACTCAGGCGACGACAGCGAGTTCATCTACCTCTTGATGCCAGTTCGGGTCTAGCGGTCGATGCGGGTCGACTGGGTCTCCCTGGTCAACTTCCGGTCATATCCGCAACTCGAGTGGCACCCCGAGCCCGGGGTCAACCTGCTGGTGGGGCCGAATGGCGCCGGGAAGACCAACCTGCTCGAGGGGGTCGGCTATCTGGCCACGTTGAAATCGATGCGCTCCGCCCCTGACACCGCAATGATCGCCGACGACGCGGACGCAGCCGTGATCAGGGCCGCCCTGGCCGGTGACGATCGGGAACGTCTCATCGAGATCGAGATCCCCCGCCAGGGGAGCCGGCGCACCCAAGTCGACAAGACCAGTCTCCGACGATCGGCCGACCTCTTGGGCGTGCTTCGGGTGGTGGCGTTCCTCCCCGAGGATCTCGACCTGATCAAGAGGGGCCCGGCGCAGCGGCGCGACCTCCTCGACGACGTGGCTGTGCAACTGTGGCCGACCGCCCATCTCGACCAGGCCGAGTTCGAGCGCGCTCTCCGTCAGAGAAACGCCTTTCTCAAGCAGGGTTTCCGGGACGAGGCCACGCTCGGGGTGTGGGATTCCCGGCTGGCCCAGGCCGGGGGCCGGGTGCTGGCACGACGCACCAGGGTGATCGACACACTGCAGCCACTACTCGCCGGCGCCTATGCAGAGGTGGCACGTGAAGAGGTGACGGCCTCGTTCACCTACGCCGCCTCCTGGGGCGGCGGGCTCGACCAGGCGTCGGCGGCCGATTTCGGGGACCGGCTGGCCAAGGCCCTTGAACGGAGCCGCGGCAGCGACTACGAACGAAGGATGACCACCGTCGGCCCCCACCGCGACGAGCCCGGCTTCGCCATCGGCGGCCACGACGCACGGGTCCACGGCAGCCAGGGCGAGCAGCGCACGATGGCCTTGGCGGTCAAGCTGGCGGCGCATCGGGCCGTGGCCACCACCGTGGGCGAGCCACCGGTCCTCCTCCTCGACGACGTGTTCTCCGAGTTGGACCCACGACGCGCCGATGCTCTTGCCGGTGCACTTCCCGTTGACACCCAGACGATGATCACGTCGGCCCGCCCCGAGGAGGTCCCCATGGCGGGCAAGCTGTGGGTGGTGGGAGAGGGTGAGTTGAGATGACCCCGAAACGCGATCTGGAGCACTTCTCCGACTCGGTGGATGCCATGTTCGCTCGGCTCGGGCTCCCCGACCCGATGATGATGGCGACGCTGAGCGCCGAGTGGGACAGACTCGCTCCAGCGCCCTGGTCGAGCCGGTCGACTCCCCTCTACATGACAGGCAGCACCCTCGTCGTCGAGGCCTCCAGCCCGTCGATGGTGGCGTTCCTCCGGTACGGCGAAGCGGACCTCCTCGACAAGCTCGCGGAGCGGTTCGGCCCTGACAAGGTGAAGACGATCGAGATCAAGCGCCCGGGGCGCCCGGCGTAGCGAAAAAGCCAAGGATGGATTCGTTTTTCCGCCCCTCACCGAGTAGAATCACACGTGTGAAAGTTGCCGTTGAACCGGCACCCTCTTCCCCCGCCAGGTAAGCCATTTCACTTCGCTTAGGAGGGTCGTGACGACCACTCGCGACAATTACAGAGCCAAAGACATCACCGTCCTCGAAGGCCTGGAGGCGGTGCGTCGTCGACCCGGCATGTACATCGGCACCACCGGTCCGCGGGGGCTGCATCATCTGGTCTGGGAAGTCGTCGACAACGCGGTCGACGAGGCGATGGCCGGTTATTGCGACAAGATCGAAGTCACCCTGCGCGCCGACGGTGGCGTCGAGGTCGTCGACGACGGGCGGGGCATTCCCATCGACAGGCACGAGAAGACCAAGCGCTCCGCCTTGACCACGGTGCTGACCACCCTCCACGCCGGCGGCAAGTTCGAGCAAGGCGCCTACACCGTCTCCGGAGGCCTCCACGGGGTCGGTGTCTCCGTGGTCAACGCCCTCTCCACCAAGCTGGAGGCAGAGGTGCGGCGCGACGGCAGCCTTTACACCCAGGAGTTCCACATCGGCGCTCCGAAGACCAAGGAGCCGAAGAAGGTCCGCGACGTGAAGAAGAGCGGGACCACGATCCGGTTCTGGCCGGATCCCGACATCTTCATCGATGGGGTGGAGTTCGAGTACGAGATCGTGGCGGCGCGGCTGCGGGAGACCGCCTTTCTCAACCGTGGTCTGCAGATCACCCTGGTCGACGAGCGCGAGGAACAGCCGAGGAGTGACACCTTCCACTACAAGGGCGGGCTGGTCGACTTCGTCAACCACCTCAACGCGAAGCGCGACCCGCTGCACGCTCACATCATCGACATCTCCGACGTTTCCGAGGACGCCGAGCTCGAAGTGGCCATGCAATGGACCACCTCGTACACCGAGTCGGTGCTCACCTTCGCCAACAACATCAACACCCATGAGGGTGGTACCCACGAGGAGGGCTTCCGCAAGGCCCTGACCAAGGCGATCAACGACTTCGCCCGCTCCAAGAACCTGCTCAAGGACAAGGATGCCAACCTCACTGGCGAGGACGTGCGCGAGGGCCTCACCGCGGTGGTCTCGGTCCGGGTCAAGGAGCCCCAGTTCGAAGGTCAGACCAAGACCAAGCTGGGCAACACCGAGATCCGCTCGTACGTGGAGAAGGCACTCAACCGCAAGCTGCCCGAATGGCTGGAGAAATACTCTCCCGAGGCCCGTCGCATCATCGACAAGTGCATCAACGCGGCCAAGGCGCGGGAGGCGGCGCGCAAAGCCCGCGAGCTGACCCGACGCAAGTCGGGGCTCGAATCGGGTGGGCTCCCCGACAAGCTGGCCGACTGCTCAAGCCGCGACCCCGGCGAGTCGGAGCTGTTCATCGTCGAGGGCAAGTCGGCGGCCGGCCCGGCCAAGTCGGCGCGAAACTCCGAGACCCAGGCCATCCTCCCCATCCGGGGGAAGATCCTCAACGTAGAGAAGGCGCGGCTGGCCAAGGCGCTGCAGAACGCCGAGGTCCAGGACATCATCACCGCGATGGGCACCGGGATCGGCGAGGACTTCGAGATCGAGAAGGCCCGCTATCACAAGGTCATCCTTCTTGCCGACGCCGACGTCGACGGGGCGCACATCCGCACCCTCCTCCTCACCCTGCTCTTCAGGCACATGCGACCACTCATCGACTTCGGATACGTCTACGTGGCCCAGCCTCCCCTGTATCGGGTCAAGGTGGGATCCAAGGTGCACTATCTCAAAGACGACGCCCAACTGGCCGTGTTCCGCAAGGAGCACCCCAAGGTCAAGCCGACCCGGTTCAAGGGTCTCGGTGAGATGAACGCCCGGGAGCTGTGGGACACCACCATGAACCCGGAGACCCGCACGCTGCTCCGGGTCGACATGGAGGACGCCGTGCTCGCCGAGGAGGTATTCGAGACCCTGATGGGTGACGACGTGGCTTCCCGCAAGTCGTTCATCCAACAAAACGCCGACGACGTTCGCTTCCTGGACATCTAGGGCCCATGACAGACGAGCACACCACGACCCCGCAGCCCGAGGTGGAGATCACCAAGGAGATGGAGGCGAGCTTCATCGACTACGCGATGTCGGTGATCGTGTCCCGGGCCCTTCCCGACGTGCGCGACGGGCTCAAGCCGGTGCAGCGCCGGATCATCTACTCCATGTTCGAGAACAACATCAGCCCCTCCTCGGCGCACCGCAAGTGCTCCAAGGTGGTCGGCGATGTGATGGGCAACTACCACCCCCATGGCGACCAGGCGATATACGACGCCTTGGTTCGGATGGGCCAGGACTTCTCGATGCGTCACCTGCTCATCGATCCGCAGGGCAACTTCGGGACGGTCGACGACCCACCCGGGGCGGCCCGCTACACCGAGTGTCGGCTCACCAAGCTGTCCACCCACCTCCTCGAGGGCATCAACGAGAACACCGTCGACTTCGTCGACAACTACTCCGGTGAGCTCCAGGAGCCCACCGTGCTCCCCTCCCGGTACCCGAATCTCCTGGTCAACGGTTCCCAGGGGATAGCGGTGGGGATGGCCACCAACATCCCGCCGCACAACCTGGGCGAGGTGGTCGATGCCGCCCTCCATGTCATCGACAACCCCGACGCCACCACCGATGAGCTGCTCCGGTTCGTCAAGGGGCCCGACTTCCCCACCGGGGGGTTCCTCGTCGGCACCGGAGGCATCCGCGAGGCTCTCACCACCGGGAGGGGATCGGTCAAGATCCGGGCGGTCTGCGACGTCCAGGAGGTGCGAAAGGGCCGTACCGCGGTGGTGGTCACCGAGCTCCCCTATCAGGTGTCGATCGAGCGGATCGTGGCCAAGATCAAAGAGCTGGTGGACGACAAGAAGATCACCGGCATCGCCGAGGTCCGCAACGAGTCCTCGGATCGGGTGGGCACCCGTCTCGTCATCGAGCTCAAGCAGGGCGCGGTGCCCCAGGTAGTGCTCAACCAGCTCTACAAGGGGACACCCCTCCAGGACAGCTTTGCCTACAACGTGGTTGCCCTTGTCGACGGAGTGCCCCGCACCCTGAACCTGTCAGACATGGTCGGCTACTACCTCGATCACCAGATGGAGGTGATCGAGCGCCGGACCCGCTTCCGTCTCGACCAGGCCAAGGCCCGCGCCCACATCCTCGAAGGCCTGATCATCGCCGTCGACAACATCGACGAGGTCATCAAGATCATCAGGGGCTCGGCCGACACCGCCGAGGCGCGCTCCAACCTGATGGCTGGCTTCGATCTCACCGAGATCCAGGCCAACGCCATCCTCGATATGCCGCTGCGTCGGCTCACGGCCCTCGAGGTCGACAAGCTGCGCACCGAGCTGGCCGAGCTCCAGGAGACGATTGCCGAGCTCGAGTCGATCCTCGCCGATCCCAGACGACGGTGGACGATCATCAGGGAGGAGCTCACCGCGGTCCGGGAGGAGTTCGCCGAGCCGAGACGAAGCCGAATCGTCCCCGACGAAGGCGACCTCAGCCTGGAGGACTTGATCGCAGACGACGAGCTGATCATCACCGTCTCCTCCACCGGGTACGTCAAGTCGGTCCCCGCCTCCACCTACCGGACCCAGGGGAGGGGTGGCCGCGGCGTCAAGGCCGCCGAGGTCAGCGAGGACGACGTCGTCCGGCATCTCGTGCATACCACGGCCCACGCCTACCTCCTCGTCTTCACCAACAAGGGGTTGGTGCATCGGATCAAGGCCCATGCCATCCCCCGTCAGTCGCGTACCGCCAAGGGAGTTCTCGCCCAGTCGGTCTTGCCCATCGGCCCCGACGAGACGATTCAGGCGATCATCGACACCCGGGACTACGAGACCGCCAGATATCTGGTGATGGTGACCAAGAACGGTCAGGCGAAGAAGACTGCATTCAAGGAGTACGACTCGCGCAATTCCACCCTGGTCGCCGTGCGGCTCCTCGACGAGGACGAGCTGGTCAGTGTCAAGACCTCCAACGGGTCGAACGACATACTGATCTTCACCAGTGAGGGGATGGGGATCCGTTTCGCCGAGTCCGACCTTCGTAGCATGGGACGGGATACCCAGGGGGTCAGGGGGATCAAGCTCCGTGCCGGCGACTACGTGGTCGGCGCCGTCTCCAACAACGAGGGAGAGGAGGTGCTGCTCCTCACCACCGGTGGCTACGGCAAGCGGACCGACATGGCCGAGTTCCGCAAGCAGACCCGAGGTGGTATCGGGGTCAAAGCGTTCAAGATCACCCGGGTGCGGGGAAACCTGGTGACGGCCATGGCGGTCAGGAAGGACGATGAGGTCTTCCTCGTCTCCTCGGCGGGGGTGGGCACTCGCCAGTCCGTTGCCAAGATCAGCCGCCAGAAACGTGATTCGACCGGGGTCAAGGTGATCGACGTGGGTCAGGGGAACGAGCTGACGGCGCTCGCCAAGATCGCCGAGGAGATGGAGTGAGGAACCTCGGGCGGTCCCGGTTACGTTGGACTGTTCCGTTCTCCACTTAGACTTTCGACCGTATACCCAGGAGCCACCATGGCCACTGTCCGTCGCGTCAGGCGAATAATCCGAAAGTTCGATCCCTGGACCACCCTCAAGGTCTCCGCCGTGGTCTGGGCGGTCCTCGGGCTCGCCTTCGTCCTAGGCGCCGTCATCTTCTGGTCGGTGCTCGATCGGGCGGGGATCCCCGGACAACTCGTCGACTTCATGGTCGAGATAACCCTCATCGAGGAGGGCACCGATCCCTTCGCAAACACCGAGCAATTCCTGCGCTTTCTGATCTTCGGCACGGTCGTGGGATGGGTGGCCTTCACCGGCCTCTCCGTCGCTGTCGCCGTCATCTACAACCTGGTATCCGATGTGGTCGGAGGTCTCGAAATCGTCGTGCTCGAAGAGACCCTCAATCCCGTCGTCCCCTCACACCAAGTGCTCCACCCCCCGGCCGACTATCGCGCCGGCAACGGCGTGGTGGTGCCCCCGGACCACAACGACCTCCCCACCGAGGAGGTCGAGGTCGAAGAGGAACCGGCCGAGAAGAAGATCTCGTAACCGCGTCCTCAGGGGGCTAACCCCCGCTTTGGGCCATCACCAGGCCCATGGTTGTGATTGTCTCGAGATAGGGGAGGGCGTGGTCCCAGACCGGGGCGGGCTCGTCAGAGGCGACGATGACTCCCGCCCCCAGGGCGACCCCGGACATGAACTCTCCGTGGTCGACCACGGCCACACGACGCTCCGCCCCGACCGCGAGACAGGCGGCAAACTCGTTGGGGCTGTGAGCGATCGCTACCGGCCGGCCTCCGAACTCGGCATCACGCACACCGAGACGTCCCAGCGGATCCGGGAAACGGGTGGTGCGGGTGGTGTGGGAGTCGTCGATCAGGGGATGGGCCACCGCCACCAGCCGGGGATCGGGCTCACGAGCGGCCAGGGCCAGGGCTACGCCCACGGGCGAGGCACCCCACATCCTCACCCCCTCGGCGGGATGATCCCCGTCCCAGACGAGGGGGAGACCGTGACGGCGGGCAAGTGTTGGCGCCTCCCCGCCGTTCCCGACCAGGAAGTCGCAGCCGACCGGTTCGTCGACCACCTCGAAGTTGCGTGACTTGGCCGGGCCGACGACCACCACCTGATCGACCGCCGGATGAGCCTGAAGAGAGTGAGCGGCGCGGACAGCGATCTCGCCGGTGACGAGTACCCCGACCTTCACGAAGGACGGACCGGTGTCCAGTCCCCGTCGGCTTCGACGGCATCCGACGACCGAACCCAGGCAATGGCGGCGGCGACCGCCAGCGCCACCAAGACGAACGGTGAGAATCGTTTCACTGGCGACACTGTATTGCGGTCGCCGGCTGCATTCACAGATGACATTGCTGACCGACACGCTCCGACATCGATGCGGTGGAGTCGGCACGGTCTTCCGGTTAGACCCCACGAGAAGGCACCATTGTCTGGTGGCAACGGGCAGTAGAGCGTGGCGACCCACCCTGATCCTGTTGTTCGTCGCTGGTCTGCTGCTGGTTTCATGCGGGCGCGGTGCCACGACCGGCAGGCTCCAGGGCGAGGTGGTGGAACAACCTCAGCCCAAGCCCGAGTTCGTGCTCACCGACACCGAGGGCCATGAGTACGACTTCGCGGCAGAGACCGAGGGCAGGCTCACCCTCCTCTATTTCGGGTATCTCAACTGCCCTGACATCTGCCCGGTTCACCTGGCACAGATAGCCGAGACGTTCGACCGGATCCCCGCGGTGGCCCGTGACGCCGAAGTGGTGTTCGTATCGGTCGACCCGGGTCGTGACAGCCCCGCGGAGATCAGGGCGTTCCTCGACAACTTCGACACCAGGTTCGTCGGCCTGACCGGCACTACCGAGGAGTTGGTGTCGGCGCAGAAGGCAGCGGGTGTCCCGCCGGCTCGAATCGTGGGAGACGGTGAGGACTACACGGTCGATCACGCCGGCTGGGTGATCGCATACGGCCCCGACGGCCTCAACCACGCCCTGTACCCTTTTGGTGTCCGTCAAAGTGAGTGGACCAACGATCTCCGGATCCTCGCCGAGATGAAGGGAGCCTGAGATGAGCAGGCTGCTCGCTCTGTTGCTCACCGCCGTGATGGCAATGACGGGATGCGGAACGCAGAAGCCGGGGCTCGTGGTCTCCGACGCCCGGATCGGCAGACCGACCGGACCCAACGCGGCGTTGTACCTGACCGCGACCGGTGGCGAGGAGGATCGCCTCGTCGCGGCGCGAACCGACGTCGCCGCCCGTGTCGTCGCCCACGAGACCATCATCGACGGCGACGGCACGATGTCGATGCGCCCTTTGGATCAAGGCATTTCCCTGTCCGCCGGCGAATCGCTGGCCCTCGCGCCAGGCGGGTATCACCTGATGCTGGTGGATGTCGATGAGTTGCAGACGGGTGCCTCCGTGAGCGTGACTTTGGTCTGGGAGAACGCGGGCGAGATGACGGTCGAGGCCGAGGTCGTGGAGCCTGATGAGACCATGGGCAATGGTTGAGACCCGCTCCGGGTTGTCGTCGAGCCATGTCTGTTGAAAGATGGGTGCCGAGATGTTCGATCTGAGGAATCCGCAGTGATCACTTGGTGGTGCACCGCGCTGGCCCGCCCCTGGAGTTGGGAGTGGATCCCCTATCCGGGAATATGGGTTGCCAGCCTGGTTCCGGTGGTCCTCTATGTCCGAGCGGTGCGGCGGCACCCGGGCAACATCGACCCGAAGAGGCTCGCCCAGTTCTGTGCCGGGATGCTGGTGTTCTGGATCGCCTCCGACTGGCCATTGGGGACACTCGGCGCCGGATATCTCGCATCAGCCCACATGACCCAGTTCCTGCTCTACACGCTGGTCTGTGCCCCGCTGCTCCTCCTCGGCACCCCGGAATGGATGGCCCGAGCCGTGACCAGACGACTTCGGCTCGAGCGGGCGGCCGTATGGCTGGGAGGCTCGGCCATTGCCGCCGCCATGTTCTACAACCTCATACTCCTCTCCACACACGCCCCGGGAACCGTGGCGCTGCTTCGAACCAGCCAGTTCGGCTCCTTTGCGATGGACGTCTTGTGGGTGGCGGCGGGCATCGTATTGTGGCTGCCGGTGATCTCACCGCTGCCTGAGGGGCGGGCCACGTCGACCTGGGCCAAGATGGCTTATCTGTTCGTCGCCACCAGTGTGGTGGCGGTGATCCCGGCGAGCTTTCTCACCTTCACCTCGACTCCTATCTACGGCATCTACGAGCTGGCCCCCCGCATCGGCTCGCTGACCGCCCTCGAGGACCAGCAGCTCGCGGGGATAATCATGAAGATCGCCACCATCCCGGTGATCTGGACCACGATTGCGGTGCTGTGGTTCCGATGGTCGAGCAAGGAGGCCCAGCCCGCATGATCGCAACAGTCCTCGCATCGATCCCCTCACCTCCGATCAACGACTTCTATATCGGGCCGCTGCGAGTGACCTTCTACGGCATCTTCATCATGACCGGTGTGGTCATCGCCTGGATCGTGACGCGCAACCGCTTCGTGGCCCGTGGCGGAGACGCCGAGGTGGCGGAGCGGATCGTGATCCGGGTGGTGGTGTTCGGCTTTCTCGGCGCCCGGCTCGCCTACGTGTCAACCCATCTCTCCCGTTTCGAGGGCGAATGGTGGAAGGTGATCGCGATCTGGGAGGGCGGTCTCGCCTTGTATGGCGGATTGACATTGGGGGCGATCGTCATCTGGGTGTACACCCGGAAGTGGGGAGCGAGTCTCCCCGATTTTCTCGACTCGGTGGCGCCCGCGCTGCCGTTCGCACAGGCTTTGGGACGGTTCGGCAACTACTTCAACCAGGAGTTGTTCGGCACTCCGACCGACCTCCCCTGGGGTCTCGAGATCGATCCCCAATTCCGTCCCCCTCAATACGCCGAGTTCGAGACCTTCCACCCAACTTTTCTCTACGAATCGCTGTGGAACGTCGGTCTGGCCTTCTTCATCATCTGGGTGGGGAAGCAGTACCCCTCGTTGCGGGGGCGTCTGGTCGGGGTGTATTTCCTCGGCTACGGGCTGATTCGGTTCCTCATGGAGCTCATCCGCACCGACACCACCTTCCGCTTTCTCGGTCTCTCCAGAAACGGCTGGGTTTCGATCGCGGTCATCCTGATAGGAGCGGTGATGTTGTGGTGGAGACGGGTGCGGGTCGAAGAGGACCACTACTCGTTGGTCTGAAGGCTGCAGCTCCCGTTGTCGGTTTGCCGGCCCGCGTTCTTGGGTAGTGGCTGCACCTCCAAACGGGCTCCCCCATGGGAGGTGGGCTGAAGCCAACCCATCGACCGCCGCCTCCCATGGGGGCCACACGAGAAGATCGAGGTGGCGGACCCGCCGAGCTGTTGCCTCGTTCGTCCTCAGCGTTGACGGGGGGCTGTCTCCAGCATGTAGCGGCGTCTGTCGCTCCTGATCACGCGATCAGCCACCCACAGGGTGATCCCGGCGACGACCACGGCGAGAAGAGCGAGCCCCCACTCTCCGCCCCCGCCGCTTACCGAGCCCTCCCGTAGGTCATCGACCAATGCCGCCGCCTCACCGTCGCCGAAGTCCCCGGGCAGCCGGGGACCGTCGTCTGGGGGCTGGTATCCCGATGAGCCGACCGATGCCTCATCGTCAGTAGTGGTGCTCGTGGTGCTGTCGGTGGCCTGTCGTGTCGTTGTCGGGGAACCGTCGAGCGGTGTGGTCGACCCGGTCACCGTCGTCGCGGATCTGACACCGTCGTCCCCGCCGACACCGGCGGGCGTGCTGCTGGTGCCCGGAGACGCGGGGGCGCTGGTGGCCGGTGGCGGTGACGTCGAGGAGGGAGCGGCAGGCGGTGAGGTCGTCGTGGTTCTGGGCTGGGTGGTGGTGGTCGGCAGCGTCGTCGTGGTGGGAGCGGTTGTGGTCGTGGTGGGAGGGGTCGTTGTTGTTGTGGTCGTGGTGGGGGCGATCACATCGAATCCGACGGAGTCGCAGGACCATGCCAGGTCGAGCAGCCGTTGACAGGCGTGGATGCTGTGAGACCCGGCGTCGGCGTCGCCGGGGATGGTGATATCGACCCGAATTCCGCCGGTCAGGTCGGGCATCGTCTCACCCAGACTCGTGCAACGCTCGCCATCCCAGCAGAGCTTGACCGGTGACAAGGGGCCGAAGCCGGTCCCGCTGATCTCCACCGTCGCGCCGGGTGGCCCCGAAGAGGGGCTAGCGCTCAGGGAAGCAGCCCGGGCGGGAGACGCTGTGAGCAGCTGTATCGCCATGACAACGATGAACACGATGATCGTGGTTACAGGGTCGAGGGCCACGGCCCGCCCCGCCCGCCGTTTGGTGAGAACCATTGCAGCGCGATTGCCCCGGGTCTGGCGGCCATAAACCTCGATCAGCACCCTTTACGCTCGTTTTCCATCCCTGTTGCACGGGTAGGAGCGGTAGTGCCTGTCGAGATCGAGATACCTCTGGGCAGTGGCGACGTGATGGCCGCCAATCTCGGGGGCAAGTCGGCGAATCCCACCGTGATCTTTGCCCACGGCAGCGGGAGTGGCCGTCACAGCCGGAGGAACCGTCACGTCGCCGGCGTCCTGGAGCAGGCCGGGTTCGAAACTCTGCTGCTTGACCTCCTCACCCCGCAGGAGGAGCAGGTGGACACGATCACTCGTGAGCATCGCTTCGACATCGCGCTCCTCACCGACCGGGTGATCGAGGCCATGGCCTGGCTCGAGAAGAGAGGCGACGCCGGAAGGATGGGGCTATTCGGCGCTTCTACCGGCGCCGCCGCCGCGTTGGGCGCCGCCGCGGCTCGCCCCGGATCGACCGGGGCGGTGGTTTCCCGAGGAGGACGCCCCGATCTGGCAGGCGACGATCTGGAGCGGGTGGAGGCGCCTTCCCTTCTCATCGTGGGGGGCAACGACCCCCAGGTGCTGGAGCTGAACCGGGAGGCACTCCAGCGTCTCAACGATGAGAGCGAACTGGAGATCGTGGCGGGCGCCACCCATCTGTTCGAGGAGCCGGGAAAGCTCGACGAGGTGGCACAACTGGCCGCGGGCTGGTTTCGCCGCCACCTGGGCTGAGTGCTGGCTTCGTTTACGGCTGTTCGGCCTCGGAGCGGATCCTTGCCACTGCCTCCTTCACCCCGCCGTCCCAGGGGAAGCCATGCCCGGGAAGGACCCAGCGGGCGGGCACGTCTTCCCAATTATGGAGCGAGGCCAATGCCGTCGGCGGGTCCTGGGTGAAAGGCGCCGGCTGAGGGCCGCTCTTCCCGGTGAGCACATGCCGGGTGGTCATGGCATCCCCGACGAAGAGTGCCTCCACCTTCGCCGAGTGGATCACGATGCTGCCCGGGCTATGACCCGGGGCGTGGATGATGCGCGGGTCCCCGGGTAGGTCGAGGGTCTGGCCGTCTTTGAGGGTGATGACCTCGCCCACCGGGGTCACCTTGAGGCCGCCGCGTCGACCGGCATACCAGAGGAAGGAGAGCAAGGGCCCGATGCGGAGCTTGCCCCATGCCGGATTCTTGACCTTGACCTCACCGCGTGCTTGTGCCGCGTCGTCCTCGTGGACATATATGGGGATCCCGAATTCTGACCTCAACCGTTCGGCGAACCCGAGATGATCGCTGTCGGCGTGGGTCAGGATCACACCCCGTATGTCGGCGGGTGTGCGCCCTATCGACTCCAGCTCGACGAGGAGATCCTTCCATTGTCCGGGGATCCCGGCGTCGATCACGGTCAGGCCGTCGTGGTCCTCGATGAGGTACACGTTGACCATGTCCGAGCCGATGCGATGTAGAGACGGGGCGAGTTGCATGAATCAGACCGTACCCAGACCACGCGTATGCCTATTGCGGCGGATTGGCTTGTTGTGTCGGCCGTGCGATGGCGGGTAGCCCCACCCGGCGATCGAGGAACTCGAGGAGTTGCCGGTCGAACTCCCAGGGCTGCTCGAGTTGGCAGGCGTGCCCGGCACCAACCAGCGTGACCAGCTCGGCGTCGGGCAGCACGTCACGAAGGGCGAACGCTCGCCGATGTGCGGCGTCCTCACTGCCGGTCAGGATCAGCACCGGCGTCTGCACGTCGGCGAACCAGGGGGGATCTCCCTCGATGAGCGCATCGAACATGGCCAGGATCGATGCCACGTCGGCCGTCTCGTCGCGCTCGGCCCACAATCCGGCCATCCACTGCGCGAGTGGGGTGGCGCGAAAGGCTGGTGAGAAATCCTGGAGGGCATAGGCTTTCCGGTATTCGACGCCGTCGCGTCGGTAGGCGTCGACATGACGCTGCAGATGGGGTTTCTCGGTGGCGTAGCCGGCTCCGGACACGGCCACGGCGGCGGTGCGCTCGGGGAAGAGGTGCTGCATGTGCAGGACCACGTTGGCGCCGATCGAGCAGCCCACCAACACGGCCGGGCCGGCACCCTCCGCATCGGCCGCATCCCAGCACGCCTCGGCCAGGTCGACCAGGGTGACACCCGGCCGTGCTCTGGGCGACCGTCCGTAACCGGGCAGGTCGACCGCGACGCAGCGGTACCACGTCGATAGATGGGCAAGCTGGTACATCCACGCCGCGCTGTCCATCGGGTTGGGGTGTACGAACACCATGAGGGGCGCGGTGGCTAGTCCGGTGACCTCCCGGTACAGCGCCCCGTCGATGTTCGAGGCCACCGCCCTTCAGCCGTCGTGTCCGACACCGCGATCGGGTTCGCTCATGTCCCCCGTCCTCGGCGTGCCTTCTTCGAGCCCGTACCGCAGGAACACGGTGCCCTTCGGACCTGCTACCGGAGGTTCGAGCAGTGCCATGTTGGTGGGCACCTCGCCACCGTCGAACACCTTCTTACCGACCCCGAGCACGATCGGGTGCACCCAGAGGTCGAGACGGTCGAAGAGCTTCTCGCGCAGAAGGGTCTGCACCAGGTTCAGGCTCCCGACGACCTTGACATGCTCGTGCCGGTCACGGATCTCGCGGACCGCGGCGGGCAGATCCGGGCCGAGCTGGGTCGAACCCGCCCACGAGAGGTCTGGCCTGCCCCGGGAGGCGACGTACTTCGGGACCCTGTTGAAGAGGGTGGCGATCTCGTTGTCCTCGCCACCCTCCTGATACGGCCAGTAGGCGGCGAAGATGTCATATGTCCGCCGGCCGAGCAGGAGGGCGTCGGTGCCCTCGTAGGCGGCACCGATCTGCGCCCCGGCGACCTCGTCGAGCAGAGGCGCCTGCCAGCCGCCGAACGGGAACCCCACCGGGTCCTCGTCGGGGCCGCCGGGCGACTGCCCGACCAGGTCGAGGGTTGCGAACAGCTCGATGTGGATGAGACCCATGGCTACTTCCGAAGAGTTGGTTGTCTCGGGTGGAGGGTAGACCTGTGGGCCCGGCAGTCTCATCGCTGTGACGGCCGGCGAAAGGGGATTACCCGAGAACACCGACAACTCGTTGGGACACCGGCAACAACGCGACGAGGTCTACTCTCCCGCTGGGAGTGGCTGGGCACTTCGGAAGTCACGACGCCACCCGCGATCCCAACCAGCGTTCCGAGGAAGGGGAATTGGGTGCTTCCAGCTCATCCCGATACGGACTCTGATTCCCCGGGATGAGCAGTGCGGAAGGAAGGAAAGATATGAATACGTCCGCCCCTTCATCGGGGATAAGAACCGTCACTCGTCAGGAGTTGCTGGAACTGATGGAGAGACGTGAGGACAGGTTCAGGCTGGTGATGGCGCTCAACGAGTGGGCGTTTCGGGCAAAGCACATCCCGGGGTCCGAGCACTTCAACACCGCACAGGAGCTCTTCTCTTCTTTGAGCCCGGAGGACGACATCGTCGTCTACTGCACGAGTGATGCCTGCCATGCCAGCGTTGCCCTCTACCACGCTCTTGTTGATCACGGCTATCCGAATGTCCGTCGGTACTCCGGCGGATTGACCGACTGGGAGGCCGCTGGCCTACCCCTGGAGGGCGAGTGGCCGGCGTGACAGCTGAGCACACGGACAGCAACGAAGCCTGCGGTCAAGGCACTTAGTAGGCCCAAGGGGGAGGCCTCATCGCCCTGTCGTTCTAGTCCGGTACAACGCAACTGGCCTGTGGATCAACCGGTCGATTCGGTGTCAGCTGATCCGGACCCAGCCGCCGGGTATTTCTGTGCCCAGCCTTCTCAACTAGCCGCGGCTCCAAGGAGTAGAGCGACCATGAATCCGAATGCGGTTACGGCGCCGATGAACCGTCTGTTGAGGTGGAAGGCTTCGGGGATCATGGTTTCGGCGAGCATCGCAAGAACACCTCCGGCGGCCAGGGCGGTGATGGCGGCAAGGAATACGTCGTTCACACCTTCAAACGCAACGGCTCCGACAATGGATGCAACAGTCGATGCACCCACGACGATCGCCCAGACTCCCAATACGTATTCACGGGTCCGACCGGCGAGACGCATCCCGCTGGCGCTCGAGATCCCCTGTGGAACGTTGGCCAGGAAGAACCCGGCAACCAGCGCGATGGAGAGGCTCATGTCGGCTTGTCCGCCCTCTGCCCCACTGGCGACTGCCGTTGACAGACCTATCGCCAGGGACTCAGGGATCCCGTCGATCAGAGCGCCTACGGCAATGGCGCGCCCACTACCGGGGATCTCGGCTTCAGATGGTTGGGGTACGCACATCCCGCAGCGTTTCCGTTCCGCAGCGCCGCGCCCCTCTAACAACCAGTTGCTTACCGAGAAGAGCAGGGCTCCGCCCATGAACGCGGTCGCGGTAGCCAGGATTGATCCACGTTCACCAGATTCTGAGACGAGCTCCAGCGTGAGAACGGCGACCAGAACACCGGCGCCGAAACCCATGACATCGGCGATCAATCGGTGTGGGAGTCGCCCTGTGTACCCGACCAGCGCCCCGATGAACAGGCCGGACGCAGCCAGCAGCCCGATCAGACCAGCCAACAGCCAGATCGTCATTCAGGTTCCGCCGGAGGGGTCCCTGGGAGTCGACGTTACGAGAATCGAGATGCTCCATTGCCCACCACTGGAAAAAGAGTGGGACGAGCGGATCATGTCGGCATCGCCCCTTCGGCCAACTTCAGCCGCGTCCAAATGTTCATGTTGATCACGATCCCGATGATGTCGAGGATCTGGGCTTCGTCGAAATGGTCGGCGAGGTGGTCGTGGTATGGCTGAAAACCCGACTGACTTGTGGTGTCACCGGCACGGGTCAACGCCTCGGCATAGGCAAGAGCTGCCTGTTCGGCAGGAGAGAAGAGTTGTGTTTCCCACCAGGCGGTGAGCGTGTCGAGCTTTGTTGGAGATGTGCCCAAGTCTCGTGCCGCTTCGTAATGTCGGATGAGGCAGTAAGTGCAGTTGTTGATCTGGGATACGCGCAGCCGCAGCAGCTGGGCGAGCTCCTTGTCCACGCTGAGCTCGGCTCTCCATCCGAAGGTGTCCGCGCCGAGGCGTGACAGTCGGGTCAGGAGTTCGTGACTGCTGCTGTCGATGCGGCTGCTCTCGATAGTGGGCTCGTTTCCCATGTCATCTCTCCGCGGTGACCGCGAGGCTCGGGTCTCCTCGAAGTGCACCGACAACCTATCGGCTGACCTCCCCTCGAGGCCTCGACTCTTCATCCGCGCCTCCTGGACGAACGTTGATGATCGTCTTCCCCTTGATGCGCTCGGTCGGGTTGAAGGCGGCAACGGCGTCGTCGAGGGCCGCTACGTTGCCAATGTGTGTCCGCAGTCGCCCATCCCGGACCCGCTGGACTATCTCACTCAGTTGGGCACGATCGGCCTCGACGACGAAATCGACCGCCAAGCCGTCGGCGGGCCGCGCCTCGGGCGGCCCGACGATGGACACCAGCGTTCCTCCGGCTCGAATCAGGCCCGCGGAGCGCTTCCCAATGTCGCCGCCGATGACATCGAATAGAAGGTCGACTTCGCCGACGTCTTCCAGCGCATCGTTCTCGAGGTCGACGAACTCATGCGCTCCAAAGCCAAGCACCATCTGACGGTCGGCGGCCCGTCCGGTGCCGATGACGTAGGCGCCCGCCTCTCGTGAGAGCTGCGTCACCATCGAGCCGACTGCACCGGCCGCGCCGAGCACTAGGACGCTCTGCCCCGGTTGAATGCGGCCGTGCTCGAACAGCCCCTGCCACGCCGTCAAGCCCGAGATCGGCAGGGATGCGCCCACCGTGAAGTCGACGTCTCCCGGCAGCGGCGCGAGGTTGCGTGCCTCGACGGCCACGTACTCCGCCAGAGTGCCGTCGCGAGTCCAGTCCGTGAGGCCGAACACACGCTGTCCCACCGACAACCCCGTCGTGCCATACCCGAGGGCGCTGACCACTCCGGCTAACTCGTGCCCAGGGATCGATGGCGTTCGGTCACGGTCGAGGCGATCGGTCCAGGTCGACGGCCACGCCAACTCGGACCCGACGAATCCCGATGCACAAACCTGAACGACGACGTCGTTGATCGCTGGCTGCGGCTCGGGCCGCTCCGTGAGCGTCATCCCGGCCGTCCCCGCGGCCCGGTCCGTCACCACAATCGCCTTCATCCGGCACCTCCCTCTATGTGTGCGATCCGGAATACCGTTGTGGGCGCAGCGTGCTGTTCCCAAAGGGTGGGGCCGGCACATCTCCACCCTGGCGCTCTGCCGGGAGGGTGAGACAGAGGAACACTTCTCCGCGATCCTACGCGGCGTGGTCGCCATGGTCGAGGGGTTGGGCAGCAACCAGCACCTACTCGTGGTTCACGGCGGCCGCGGGCAACGCGGGGCGTGAGGCCCGTCAAGACCTGTGAATCGGTACCTCGGTTCGACGCGTCGACGGTCTGGACCCGCTGCTCGCCTTGTACGACCCGACGTCTTACGCCTCAGGCCCTAACGGCGGCGGAGTTCGACGTAGCGTGGCGGGCCGATGGTCAAGATGTCATTGTTGCGTTGTCCATCATGGCCATCAGGTCAATTCGGCCACTACGGTCGTGCTGGTCGTGATGCCCCCGCTGGCGTGAGCTTTTGAGCCTCCGCGCGCGTCGCGTCGACGCGTCGCACCGAGAGCTAGTGGGCAGCCAGATACGAGCAGCCGGAGGAGCCGCATCGGATGACGGCGGGTGGGTTGTCGTGGTCCAGGACCTTGAATATCTCGGTACGCCCGTCGGTCTCGAGGGCACGGCGCGTGTCTTCGGGTAGGCGGAGAGGATCGCTGGACCAAGCCGATCCGCTGATCTCGACCACGACGTGCGCAATCTGTGCACCCCGGGTGATCTCCCAGAGCCAACCGCGCGCGTCGACATCCCCACGCACATGCGGCCCGAGGTTCGCTCTGATCTCCCAGCCCATCACGCGAGACTAATGGGCGCACGCGACGCCCTTTCGAGGCCGCGATCACCGAGCAAGCTCGGTCAGCTCGCCTCCGATCAGCACGTCAGGTTCAAGCTGACGCTGCCCGATCTGGATTTCTACGCGGACTTGGTGAAGCATCCGAACGTGTGCGGGTCGCTGCGTGGTGGGGGGGCATCCGGCACGAGGCCAATGCCCGGCTGACGACCTCGCTTCCACACCTCGACGCCGGCGACATCATCGTCGATGGCGGAAACTCCTTCTACCGGGGACACGATCCGGCGGGCCGAGGCGTGCCGGGAGAGAGACATCACCTGATCGACGTCGGTGTCAGTGGTGGGATCTGGGGTCTAGAGGAGGTACAGCATGATGATCGGAGGCGAGACGGAGCCCGTGGAACGGATCAGACCGTTGTTTCACACTCTGGCACCGTCGCCCGATCGAGGCTGGGGTCACGTGGAGCCCAGCGGAGCGGGCCATTTCGTCAAGATGATTCACAACGGCATCGAACACGGGCTGATGGAGGCCCACGCGCAAGGATTCGCCATCCTCAAAGGCGTTCAGGCGTTCGACCTGGATACAGATCAGATCGCAGACATCTGGCGCGACGGCTCCGTGGTCCGCTCCTGGTTGCTGGACCTGATCGCGATGGCCACAGCGCAAGACCCAGAGATGAGGGGGATTGCGCCCTGGTTCCCGACTCCGGCGCGGGCCGCTGGGCCGTCGTCGAGGCCATCGACTGTGACGTGTCGGCCCGGTGATCAGCCTCTCGCTGCTGCAGCGGATCGGCTCACGCGACGAGTTTCGCTACGCCGACCGCTGATCGCCGCCATGCGCCAGCAGTTCGGGGGCCACGCCGTCAAGGCCGGGGAGTGAGGAGGCAGGCCGCTATGACGATATGGATGCCGGTCGCTCTCCCTCGGCAATCGCTCAGGCTGGATTCACCAAAACGATGTGCCTGAGATGTGGTTGCTTCAAGGGGTTAGCGGATCGGGACTTGTGGGCCCACGTGGACTTGAACCACGGACCTCATCCTTATCAGGGATGCGCGATGCGCCAATACACCCCTTCTGAGCTGGACATCCGCGTCAGATGAGGTCATTTGTGGGACGTGTGTGGGACGAAGCGGAGGCAATCGGGCCTCACAGGTTGTTCAGCTTGCGTTCCTCATCGACCTCCCTCATGCATGTACGAGGCCGGTCCTTCCGATTTGGCCTCGATAACGGGCTTATGGGCTCGGGACGGTCAACCTTCTGAATCGACCCCATGGGCAATCAAGGTACAAGTCCGGAACTGACGGCGCGAGCCGATTTGGTGACCCGCATGGACGTGGGGTGGGATGCACCTCCGCGAGTCGCTCAGCTGGGGGATCATTTCGAACGGTAGACCGCAGCTAGCCCTTCTCCTTTTTCGGTGGCTCCGGAGGCGGATGAGGAGGCCCAGGGGGCTCCGGCGGGCGAGTTCCGTCGCGTTTTTCAGGACGTCGGGGATCAGGTGGTGGCAGTTTCGGCTCTTCTGGCATTTCAGACGACTCCTGCAAGCTCGGCGAGCAGTACGACCAGACCCACTCCGAGGGCGAGCGTACCCCATCGGAGGGCCGTGAACAGTGGGTCGATTTGAGGCTGGTTGTCCTCAACCCAACCCGTCATGTATCGAGCTAGATGCTCCTTCGCCTCATGGACGTCCAACGGCAGGTAAGACTCGATCAG
>DATFGI010000009.1:0-24313 GCA_035249605.1 Acidimicrobiia bacterium | reverse complement strand
AGTGCCGGAGGTGGGATTCGAACCCACACGCCCTTTCGGACACGGCATTTTGAGTGCCGCGAGTCTGCCGTTCCTCCACTCCGGCGGAACACTGCAATTCTACCGGTCAGCTCTTGGGACCAACAAAGGTGTCTAGGAACGCCACGTCTTCTCGTCGGGCCACCGAGATGACACGCGGAGCCGATGGCGTCCATCGGATCCCCAGCAGGTCGAGTGCATCGGTGAAGATGTCCAGGATGTCTCCCGATGCGTTCTTGAACATGTAGCGCGGGTATCGATAGTGCTTGGTGCCGGAGGCGAAGTGGCGAGTAATCGGATTGATGTGCCGATTGCCATCAGAGTGGATCAAACCCCGGATGAGTGCCTTAGGGTGAGCGGCAACGATCCGTCGTTGCCATGGGTGAAGTTCGATGTGGCGCTCATGCTTGCGACCGGGGCCATGTTGCGGGAATACACATGGCCAATGTTTCCAGTAGGCATTGACGTCGACGCAGCCTTCTTGGAGGGCGAATCCCACCCTGTCGACGCCACGCACGATCACGATGTGCGTGGCGATCTCGTTGATGATGTCCGGGTATTTGAGGTCACAGGCGATCCGGAGGGCATAAACACCTCTGGGATAGGGCGAGAGACAACCGTCCCCCAGGTACGCGCCCAACAGGTACGCATAGGCCTCTTCGTCGACCGATTCACCCTCGCACCGGAAACAGGTGGCGCCGTGTCGACCGTTCCAGAACTGGGTCCGACCGCCGCTTGCGGAGGCCAAGCCATGCCGCCAGTCACGGATGGTTCCCCGCGGAATGTCGAGTCGTCTCCCGATCTCGCAGTCGTTGATTCCGGCCCGGATCAGCTCCAGCGCCTTTTGAAACTCCTGTTCCGACCTCATTCACATTCGACGGTATGAAGAGCCAGGGACAGAAACCCCTTGGAGAGCAAGTCCACCTACCGGATACCCTGGGAACGGTTTGAAGCGGGTCCATCGCAAGCTGTTTCGTCTCAACGACCGCATCGCCGCCCTCACTGCGGAGGCGGAGCAGGTGGCCGCCGAGTTGGAGTACCACCGCTCGATCAACGAGGACGCCAAGCGAGACGCCGCGGTCGGCAACTACATCGACCGTGAAGAGGCAGGTCTGACCGCCGCCGATGTCCGGCGCTTCGAGAAGACACTCTCCGAACTGGAGCGGAAGAAGGCCGGTCTCCTCGCCCAAAGGGACCGTCTCATCGCCCGCCTGCCTCCCGACTCCGTTCTGTGAGCGGTGCAGATCCCCAAGTCACTGTCCCCCGGCCCTAGTACCGTCGGCGTGGTGCCGACACTCGCCCTGATCGACGGCAACTCGATCGCATATCGGGCCTTCTACGCCCTTCCCGAGGACCTCGCCACCAAGTCCGGGCAGGTCACCAATGCCGTGTTTGGGTTCACCCGGATGTTGATCAGGCTGCTCAAGGATCATCATCCCGAGGGTCTGGCAGTTGCCTGGGATGTCTCCCGGCAGACGTTCCGCACCGAGTCGTATCCCGAGTACAAGGCAAATCGGAGCAAGGCGCCCGACCATTTCCGCAGCCAGTTGCCCCTGATGGACGAGGTGCTCCAGTCGCTCAACATCCCCCAGCTTCGCCAGGAGGGCTACGAGGCGGACGACATCATCGCCAGCCTGACCCGTCGGGCGGTGGCCGACGGATGGGACGTGCTCATCGTCACCGGAGACCGCGACGCGTTCCAGTTGGTCGGGGAACACGTCAGGGTGCTGTACACCAGACGCGGCATCAGCGACACGGTGCTAGCCGATCGGGCATGGGTCGAGGACAGGTACGGGATCACCCCGAGCCAGTACGTCGAATACGCCGCGCTCCGCGGGGACACCTCGGACAACCTCCCCGGGGTTCCCGGGGTGGGGGAGAAGACGGCCTCCCGCCTCATCGCCGACTACGGCGACATCGACGGGGTGTACCGGGCGGTCGCCGAGCAGACCCCGAAGCTTCGGGAGAACCTCTCCCAATGGCGGGAGCAAGCCTTCCTGAACCGCGAGTTGATGGCGCTGGTCGACGATCTCGACGTCGGTAAGTCGGCAGACGAGTTCCTCACCCGGGAGTGGGACAGGAAGACGGTCAAGGACCTCTTCGACAGTCTCGAGTTCCACACCATGTGGTCAGACCTCGAAGAGGCCCTTCCCTCCGCAGCCGGCGCCTCCGAGATCCTCGACATCGACGCCGAGCTGGTCACCTCGCCGGAGCGGGTGAAGTCGATCGCCGACACCGACCATCTCGTCATCACGGTCGTCAATGGCGCTTTCGAGCCCTACGGCATCGCCGTGTCCACGGGGGAGGGCCAGGCCGCGGTGATCCCTTTCGAGGCCGCCGCGCCGATCCTGGAAAAGGTGGGCGATGGCTCGATCGCCGTATCGGGGCACGACCTCAAAGAGCTCGCTCGCCGTCTGCTCGATCTGGGTCACGACCTGACTTCGCCGGCGATGGACACCGCTCTGGCCTCCTACATCATCAATCCCAGCCAGCGCACTTATGGCCTCGCGGAGATCGCCGAGCGGGTGCTGGGAATCGAGTTGGTTTCGCCCGACACCGAAGCCGCCGACGGCATGCTGCCCTTCGACGAGGGCCCGGATGTCGACTTGGAGGGAAGGGGAGTGGAGGCAGCCCGTCAGCTCGCCGAAGTGCTGCGCGAGGAGCTGGACAGCCGGGACGAGCTCGACCTGTTCAATAGGTACGAGTTGCCGCTGGTCCCGGTTCTTGCCCGGATGGAGCACGCAGGTATCGGGGTCGACCGGGCATACCTGGAGGAGATGGGTGAGGATCTGCGCAGCAAGCTGGCTGCCCTGGAGACCCGTCTCCACGATCTGGCCGGTGAGCCGTTCAACGTCAACTCGACCGACCAGCTGCGTGCGATCCTCTTCGACCAGCTCAGCCTCCCCATCCTGAAGAAGACGTCCACCGGCAAGCCGTCGACCGACGCCTCGGTGCTGACCAAGCTCGATCATCCGCTGGTGACCGCCCTTCTCGAGTATCGGGAGCTGGAGAAGCTGCGCTCGACATACGTGGACGGCTACCTGCCCCTCATCGATGCCGACGGTCGCATTCGTACTCGGTTCAACCAGATGGCAGCGACAACCGGCCGTCTTTCCTCGGACAGTCCCAACCTGCAGAACATCCCCGTCCGGTCCGAATCGGGCCGTACCATCCGCCGGGCCTTCGTCGCCGGGGAGGGCAGCGAGTTCCTGGTCGCCGACTACTCCCAGATCGAGCTCAGGGTGCTGGCCCACATGAGCGGCGACCCCTTCCTGATCGAGGCGTTCCGGTCGGGCATGGACATTCACACCGCCACCGCTTCCCGGGTGTGGGGGATCGATCCCGCCGACGTGACCTCGAATCATCGGCGGACCGCCAAGATGATCAATTTCGGCTTGCTCTACGGGATGGAAGCGTTCGGTCTCGCCGACCGGCTCGGGATCACCCGGGAGGAGGCCAGGGATCACATCGACACCTACTTCGCCCAATTCCACCGAGTCCGCGATTACATGGCCTCCGTAGTGACCCTGGCTCGAAACCAGGGCTACACCACGACCCTGTTCGGGAGGAAGCGCTACCTGCCGGAGCTGAAGTCGGACAACTTCCGCATCCGGCAGATGGGGGAGCGCATGGCACTGAACGCACCGGTACAGGGAACGGCCGCCGACATCATCAAGGCAGCGATGATCGAGCTCGACCGAGCGCTCCGCTCGGAGCGGCTCGCCGCCACCCTCCTGCTCCAAGTCCACGACGAGCTGGTCCTCGAGGTGCCCGAGGAGGAGCACGAGGTCGCCGAGAAACTGGTCATCGAGACCATGGAGGGCGTGACGGGTCTCGACGTGCCCTTGCGGGTCGATGTCGGTTGGGGACCCGACCTCGCTTCTGTGAAGGGCTAGCGCACCAGGTCCTCATGGATGTAGGCCCTATGCAGCACCGGGTTCGGGAGCGATTTGGAGCCGGTCGGCGTTGAACACGGCTGTCCAAGCGGCTTGGCGAAACCGGACCATCTGCGTAGACTTCGCACCCCTGCGGGCCGTCGCGTCCGCAGAGATCTTCCCAAAGAGGTAACCACTCACACATGTCCAGCCCCCAAGAGAACGCGCCCGTGACCGCTCCCGAGAGTGAGGAGTCGGCGGAGGCGCCCGAGACCCCGGTCGTCGAAGAGACGGCCCCGAGCATCGAACAGCAGGAACCCTCCGAGGCCGTTACTCCCGAGGCCGCCACTTCTGAGGCACCCGTCTCCGAGTCCCCCAACTCCGATCCCTCCGCTGCCGAAGAGACGTCGGACGCCGACTACGAGGCCCCAACCGGTCCCCGATACCAGGAGCGTGAGGCCCTCGTCGCCCCCGATCTCAGCGATCTTCCCGACGACATCGGTGACGACTTCGAGAAGGCGATCGAGGCCACCGTGCTCGAGTTCCGTGAGGGTGACATCGTCGAGGGCACCATCGTCAGTGTCGACTCCGAGGGCGCACTGGTGGACATCGGTTACAAGTCCGAGGGATTCATCCCCACCCGCGAGCTGTCGATCCGCAACAACATCGATCCCGAGGCGACCGTCGCCATCGGTGACCGGGTCGAATCGGTCGTCCTCGACAAGGAGGATGACGAGGGACGGCTCATCCTCTCCAAGAAGCGGGCGATGTACGAGAGGGCCTGGGGCCAGATCCAGAAGGTGGCCGACGAGCAGGGGACCGTGGAGGGCACGGTCATCGAGGTGGTCAAGGGCGGGCTCATAGTCGACATCGGATTGCGCGGGTTCCTGCCTGCGTCCCTGGTCGACCTGCGCCGGGTCCGCGACCTCGAGCCCTTCATCGGCGACACCATCACGGCCAAGGTGATCGAGCTCGACCGGGCCCGCAACAACGTGGTCCTCTCCCGGCGGGCACATCTAGAGGAGGCCCTCGCCGAGGAGCGTTCGGAGTTCTTGGACAACCTTCACGAGGGTGAGGTCCGGGAGGGCACCGTGTCGTCGGTGGTCAACTTCGGCGCCTTCGTCGATCTCGGCGGGATGGACGGCTTGGTCCACGTCTCCGAGCTCTCGTGGCAACACGTAAACCACCCCAGCGAGCTGGTCAAGGTCGGGGACAAGGTCAATGTCAAGGTGCTCGAGGTCGAACGGGATCGCGAGCGCATCTCCCTCTCCATCCGCCAGACGACCGAGGATCCATGGGACGTCTTCGCCAACGAGAACGAGGTCGGCGACGTGGTCGAGGGGACGGTTACCAAGACCGTGCCTTTCGGCGCGTTCGTCTCGGTCGCCGACGGCGTCGAGGGCCTCGTACACGTCTCCGAGATCGCAGTTCACAGGGTGGAGTCGCCCGAGCTCGAGCTGTCCATCGGACAGAAGGTCCGGGTGAAGATCACCGAGAAGGAGGACGAGCGGAGGCGGGTGTCGCTCTCCATCAAGCAAGCGCTCCCTGACTACAAGGAGCGGGTTGCCGAGAGCGAAGAGAAGAAGAAGCCGAAGCGTCCCCGCGAGTTCGAACGGGAATTCGGAGCGGAGGCCGAGGAGCGCCCGCCGATGCCGGTCGACGCCTCCCTGGAAGCCATCCTCAAAGAGCTCAAGGAGCGCGGAATCGGCCGTCGCTGAGCCGTCCAGATCGGTCTGACACGTCACGACGACTAGGCCGGTGTGCCCATAGATTTCGCGGCGAAAAACTCAAGACTGGGAACGCCAGGTCCGACAATCACAATGTTATCGAACCTGAAAACGTCGGCGGGCTGAGACTCACCGATACTATGCCCTCCGGCCCGGCGTGGAGATCCACGCTGAGCAGAGGGGACAACCGAAGGGGACTCAATGGGTAGGAGAGCAATAGTTCTTCTAGTGGCCTTGGTGCTGGCCGGTCTGGCGGCCTGGGCCGTCTGGAACTTCATGCAGAACGTCCGCGAAGCCGAACAAGAAGGCCAGGAGCAGGTCACGGTGTTCCGCGCCGGCACAGCGGGCATCGCCGAGGGCACCGAGGGCAACATCCTGCTCTCGGACTTCAACAGCGGCGGCGCTCTCATCGAGGAGGGCATCGACGAGGTCGAGGACACGCCTTCCGATGCCGTTCAGAGCGAGGAAGAGCTCCGCGAGATCCTGACCAACAAGGTCTCGGCCGGACCGATCTCCTCCCGGGGGATCCTGACCCGCTCGCAGTGGACCGAGATCGACGTCGATGTAAGGCCGCTGGCGGAGTCCATCGGGTCGGGCAACCAGGCAATCACCATCTCGACCAGCGACATCAACGGCGTCAACGGCTTCGTCAACGCGGGTGACCGGGTCAATATGATCATCACCCTCGACATCGAATTCGATCTCATCCCCGTCGAGGGCGCTCCAACGCTTCCTCCGGACGATGCGACCGAGACCCCCGAGGGCGAGGAGGAGGACAGCCTGACGGTCACCTACACCCGCTACGTGCTGCAGGGTCTCAACGTTCTCGCCGTGGGCCGTGACATCCGTGCCGAGGAGGATGGCGACCAGACCGGTGAGATCGACGCGGGTGACGCCCCCACGGTCACCACCCCGGAGGGAACGCCCGTCGAAGGCGCCGTGGAAGAAGAGCCGGGGAACGCCACCGTTTTCACTCTCGAAGTGACCCCGGATCAGGCCGAGCGCATCGTCTACGCCTTCGAGAACGGCTCGGTGTGGCTGACACTGGTCCCCGAGGACTTCGTCGAGATCGAGAGCGATGGTGTGACCATCGACAACCTGTTCGGTGGCGACCTCCAGGAATCGATCTTCGGCAACTAGGAACGACTGGGAAACAACGACATGTCACTGGCCGAGCACAACCTCCTGGTGGTAGACCAGGACGACGATTTCGTCGCCAGCGCCAAGCAGCTGTTCGACGGCAGTCTCCCGGTCGCGCGCACGCTCGAGGAGGCCAGCCAGACGATCGCATCCGGCAAGCTGCGGATGGTGCTCATCGGCCCCTCGTACAGCGACGACGCCGCAATGGAGCAGGTCCGCGCCCTGCACAATCAGGACCCTTCATTGGTCCTGATGCTGGTGGCCGACGAGGTCACCGCGGACCTGTTGCGCAAGAGCATGCGTGTCGGCGTGTCCGACGTGCTCGAGACGCCTCTCGACGAGGCCAAGATCGAGGCTGCCATCGAGCAGTTCGCCCACGATGTGCTTCATCGTCGCACCTCGACCCCGGCACCGGCGACACCGGACCCAGCCGCCCCCAGAGACAAGGGCCGGATCATCACGGTCACCTCGGCCAAGGGAGGCAGCGGTAAGACCGTTCTCGCCACCAACCTCGCCCTCGTGCTGAACCGGCTCCCCGACAGCAAGGTGTGTCTGGTCGACGCCGATCTCCAGTTCGGGGACGTGTGTCTGGTGCTCCAGCTCGAGCCACGATTCACCATGGTGAATGCCTCCCATGAGCTTCATCACCTCGATCCCGAGCTTCTCGACTCGCTGCTCACCGAGCACCCCAGCGGGCTGAGAGTTCTGGCGGCGCCCCTGGAGCCGGCATTCGCCGACGACATCACCACCGCCGGTCTCATGCAGATGCTCGACGTCCTCAAGGAGACCTACGACTACATCATCGTCGACACCGCGGCGATGCTCGACGAGCTGATCCTGTCGCTCATCGAGAAGTCGGATGACATCCTGATGCTGGTTGACATGGACCTGCCATCGGTGAAGAACGCCAAACTGGCGCTGGAGACGCTGCGTCTCCTCAAGTTCTCCACATCCGACGTCCAGTTGGTGATGAACCGATCCAATTCCAAGGCGAAGCTCGACAACAGGGAGATCGAGGGCGCCCTGAAGATGCACATCTCCGCCTCGATCCCGTCCGACGCCGTCGTTGCCGCTTCGGTGAACGAAGGTCGCCCGGTGGTCGAGACCGATCCAAAGTCGAAAGTCGCCAAAGGCTTCGAATCCGTAGCCGAGTTGATTGTCGGAGAGATTCCCGAGGCACAGGGAAAGACCGGCCTGTTCGGGCGTAAGTAGGGAAGGGGACAGCAATGCCATCACTATCAGAGAGAGTCGCAGCGGCCCGGCAGACCGAGACGACCGACGGCTCCATCAACCGCACCGATGCCCTCGGTGAGCTGAGGGGACGTCTTCACTTCAAGGTGGTCGAGGAACTCGGCCCCACCCTCTATGACCGCGGCATGTCAGACGCCGAGTTGCGTCTGCGCGTTCTCGAGATGCTGGAATGGGCCGTCGACCAGGAGCAGGGTCTCCCGCTCACCTCGGCCGATCGTCGCGCTCTCCTCAACGAGATCGCTTCCGACGTTCTCGGTTACGGGCCGATCGACCCTCTGCTCAACGACCCGGAAATCACCGAGGTCATGGCCAACGGTCCCTACGACATCTTCTATGAGAAGGCGGGGCGCATCCTCAAGTCCGACGTCCGCTTCGTCGACGAGGTCCACCTCCGCCGCATCATCGACAAGATCGTCGGACAGATCGGCCGTCGTGTCGATGAGGCGACGCCGATGGTGGACGCCCGTCTTCCCGACGGCTCACGTGTCAACGCCATCATCCATCCGTTGGCGATCGGCGGGCCCTTCCTCACCATTCGTAAGTTTGCCGTCGACCCGTACCAGGAGGCCGACTTGATCAGCTTCGGGACCCTCACCCAGCGGGTTGCCGACTTCCTCCGGGCATGTGTGCGGGGCCGACTCAACATCATCATCTCCGGTGGTACCGGCTCCGGTAAGACCACGACGCTCAACGTGACCTCGGCGTACATCCCCGGTGACGAGCGCATCATCACCGTGGAGGACGCCGCCGAGCTCCAGCTCCACCAGGAGCACGTGCTCACCTTGGAGTCCCGCCCCGCCAACATCGAGGGGCAGGGGAGTGTCACCATCCGGGACCTGGTCAAAAACACTCTCCGCATGCGCCCGGACCGCATCGTCGTCGGTGAGGTCCGCGACGCCGCCGCCCTCGACATGCTCCAGGCAATGAACACCGGTCATGACGGTTCGCTGACCACGGTCCACTCCAACAGCCCCCGTGACACCCTGTCCCGTATCGAGACCATGGTGCTCATGGCGGGATTCGACCTGCCGGTCCGGGCCATTCGCGAGCAGATCTCCTCGGCGGTCGACCTGGTCGTGCATGTCGCCCGTCTCCGGGACGGCACACGTCGCGTGACCCACGTCACCGAGGTCGAGGGCATGGAGGGCGAGATCATCACCCTCCAGGACTTGTTCCTCTTCGACTATGGCATGGGTGTCGACGACGACGGTCGGTACAAGGGCCGGCTCAAGGCGACCGGCATACGCCCCACCTTCTCCGAGGACCTGGAGAACCAGGGCATCCGTCTCCCCGCCGACCTGTTCGATCCGGAGCCGTTCGCCCGGAGGGGCAAGTGAAACGAGTCCTGGCGCTAGTCGCCGCCATCTTCCTCGTCGCCGCGCCGGCCTGGGCCCAGACCGACGCACAGGAGATCGAGATCGTCGACATCAACGGGTCCCGCTACCCCGAGGGTGGGCAGACCCAAATGGTGGTCGAGTTCCGCAACTTCGCCGACGTGCCCGATGTCGCTGCAGTCCAGGTGACGGTCAACGGCCAGCCGGCGACCGACGTGGTCGCCGAGCCGATCAGCGCCTCCAGCGTGCCGGTCGGTGTCGTTCTGGTCATCGACACGTCCGGTTCGATGGAGGGAGCGCCGATGGAGGCTGCCAAGCAGGCGGCCCGAGACTTCGTCGCGCAAGCACGGACCGAGGACCGAATCGCCATCGTCACCTTCTCCGACACCGTGCAGGTCCTCTCGGGGTTCACCAACAACAAGGACTCTCTCAATGCGGCGATCGACGCGATCGTCGCCGCCGGCGAGACCGCGTTCAACGACGGAGTGATTCAGGGTGTTGCCATGTTCGAGGAGGCTGCCGGAGCGGATCTCCTCCCCAACATCATCGTCCTCAGCGACGGTGACGACACCGCTTCCCAGGCTTCTCTCGGGGACGCCACTGCAGCGGTGAGCGCCAGCGATGCTCGCGTCTTCGGCGTGGCCTTGGAGTCTCCCGACTTCAACCCCGATTCGGTGTCACAGGTCGCCACCGCCGGCGGCGGGCTCTTCTTGTCGACGCCCGACCCCGAATCGCTCTCGGGCCTGTATGGGCAGATCGGCCGTGAGATCAGCAACACCCTGGTCGTGCGTTTCGCCTCTCCCGTCTCGACTCCAGGCGAGGTCGAGTTCGCGGTGGCCTACCAGGGGCTCGCCGCGGCGCAGACATTCAGTGTGTCCGGTTTTGCCACCACGACGACAACCGGCCCGACCACCACCACCACCGCGGCGCCGCTGGCCACCACCGTCGTGGAGAGCCAAGCACCGCTCGGCATCCAGACTCTCATGTTGATGGGCGCGGCCGGTCTCGGGCTCACGCTCTTCCTGTTCCTGGTCATCCTGTTCGGCCGGGAGGACAACGACGACCCGGGTCGCTTTGCCAAACGCCTCCAGGCCTACGGTCGCAAGGGCGTCAAGCCCACCGAGGAGAAGGGCTCGTTCCTCGAGCGCATACCTCTCCTCAACCGCTTCACACAGGCCGCCGAAGAGGAGGTAAGGAAGCGCGGGCTGCTCTCCGGGATCAATGCGACACTCGAGCAGGCCGACATCCCGATGACCCCCGGCGAGGCGATCCTGGGCATGTTCGGCCTCGCGGCTGTGGTCGGCGTCATGGTGGCGATCTTCAACGGGATCGTCACCGGGGCCATCGTCTTCGGCGGCTTGCTGCTCCTCCTCCTCTTCTTGATCCGATTTGCCGGGGCCAGGGAGAAGAGGAAGTTCGAGAAACAGCTCCCCGACACGCTCACCCTCATGTCGACCTCACTTCGGGCCGGGTACTCGCTTCTCCAGGCCACCGAGGCCGTGTCCTCCGAGGCGCCGGACCCGACCGCACGCGAGTTCGGCCGGGCCATCGCCGAGGCTCGGTTGGGCCGCACGGTCACCGACGCTCTCGACAGCGTTGTGGAGAGGACCCAGTCCAAGGACTTCGAGTGGGCGGTGATGGCAATCGAGATCCAGCGTGAGGTGGGCGGCAACCTGGCCGAGGTGCTGCAGACAGTTGGCGACACCATGCGTGCCCGCAACCGGCTCAAGGGCGAGATCAAGGCACTCACGGCCGAGGGCCGAATCTCGGCGATCGTGCTCGGCTCGCTGCCATTCCTCCTGTTCGGCTTCCTGTACGCCTCCAACCGTGACTATCTGCAACCGCTAATCGAGAACGTGTTCGGCCAGATCGCCATCGGCGTGGGCATCCTGCTCATGGCCGGGGGCCTGTTCTGGCTCAAGAAGATCGTGGATATCGAAATATGAGCTTTCTGGAAGGTATGGATCCCCTGGTCTTGGCGGTCGGCGCCGTGTTCGCGCTGGTGCTTTTCGTGGTGGTTTGGGCCGGGATGGGTGTCAGCCGGGCTCGCGAGGACATGGCAGAGCGTCTCGAGCTGTATGGCCGGGGCTCGATTGCCACCGCCCGTGACGAGGAACTGGCCAAGCCGCTGGCACAGCGGACGATCGGCCCCGCGGTCATCGGCATGGGCAACTTCCTCAAGCGGTTCACCCCGGTCGGATACCTGGAGAAGAAGCAGCGCAAGCTGATGCTCGCCGGCTACCCGGGGAACCTCGACGCTCCCGCCTTCACCGTGGTCAAGCTCCTCACCACGGGGGCGGGCCTACTCGGGGGATTCTTTCTCAGGAACTTTGGCGCCGATGCCCTGCAACAGACGGTTCTCTTCGCGCTCCCGATCGTGCTCGGCTTCTTCGGCCCCGATGCCTGGCTGGAGCGGAAGGTCGACGAGCGGCGCCAGGCGATGCTTCGATCTCTCCCCGACGTCCTCGACCTCCTCGTAATCTCGGTGGAGGCCGGTCTCGGTTTCGACTCCGCCCTGTCCAGGGTGGTGGCAACCGTTCCCGGGCCTCTCTCCGAGGAGTTCTTCCGCATGCTGCAGGAGACCCGGGTCGGTGTCAGCCGCCGCGACGCCATGAGGCATCTCATGGATCGGACCGACCTAGACGAGCTGCGCTCCTTCCTCCTGGCCATGATCCAGGCCGAGGCCTTCGGCGTCACCATCGCCCGGGTGCTCCGGGTGCAGGCCGACGAGATGCGAGTGAAGCGGCGTCAGCGGGCCCAGGAAAAGGCGTTCGCCGCACCGGTGAAGCTCGTCTTCCCACTGGTGTTCTGCATCTTCCCCGCGCTGTTCATCGTTCTCCTCGGCCCGGCGGCGATCTCGATCTCCGAGAACTTCATCAACAGATGAGCACGGCGGCCCCGGAGCCGTCACGAAGCCGAGTCTCCGTCGCACACCTCCTCGTCCTGATCCCGTGGGTGGCGCTGGTCATCGATGCATGGGCGCCGATCCGTGACAACTCGTTCCTGTGGCATATCCGTGCCGGAGAGCTTCAGATCGATGCCGGGGCGGTTCTCACCACCGACCCGTTCTCGTTCACCATGCAAGGTGAGAGCTGGCTCACACAGAGCTGGCTGGCCGAGCTGGCCTACTCGTGGTTGGAGGGTTTCTTCGGCGGTCTCGGCTTCGTCCCCTGGATGCTGCTGGCCATGACCACGGTCACTTTCGTCGCCATCGGCGTCTTCTCCCACGCCCGCTCCCGCTCTATGACCAGCACCGCCATCGTCCTCCTCCTCAGCACGGTGCTGATGATCTCCTTCCTGGTGCCACGGCCCGTGGTCTTCTCGTTCGCGCTGTTCGCATTGGTCATCTGCGCCTGGGAATCGCCCAGGACGAGATGGGCCCTGCCCTTCCTGTTCTGGGTCTGGGCCTCGGTGCATGGCAGCTTCGCCATCGGGCTCGCCTATGTCGGGCTCTCCCTGATCGCCGAGCGCCAATGGCGCTGGCTGCCCACCGCCGTCGTCTCCGGCCTGGCCACTCTGGCGACCGCACACGGCCTCGGGGTGGTGACCATGCTGCTCGACTTCGCCGAGGTGAGGGAGACCCTGAGGCTCCTGAGCGAGTGGCAACGCCCCGAGATCACCTCCCCGGTGTTCATTCCGTTCCTGGTGGGGTTGGCCATCGTTGCCGTCGGGCTGGTGAGACGGAGGCTGGCCTGGAGCCAGCTATGGGTCGTGGTCCCCTTCGCCGTGCTGGGGGCGACCTCGCTGCGCGCCGTGCCTCCCGCCTGGCTGGGAATCGCCCCGGCCGTGGCCATGGCCCTGGGCCCGATCGCGGTGGGCACCGGTCGCCGCCTGTCTGTGGTGCCGGCCATGGTGTTTGCCACGGTGGTAGCGGTATTGCCCTTCTTCCTCCGTGACGAAGGAGCGCTCAGCGAGTCACGCTTCCCGGTTGCCGCCTCCGCCCAGCTAGAGGCGGTGAACACCTTCCACGACGACCGCGCCGGGGGATACCTCATCTGGGCGATGGGACCTGAGTTCGAGGTGTACATCGACGATCGGGCCGAGCTCTACGGCGAGCACATGGCCGAGTTCGTCGCGGTGAGGGACGGAGACGCCCCTTGGGCGCCGGTGTTCGCCCGCGAGGGGATCTCACAGGCTCTGCTGGCCACCGACTCCGATCTGGTCGCCGAGATCGCCGCCAGCGGATGGGAGACTGTCTATCGCGACGAGGACTTCGTCGTCCTCCGCCCCTGATCCGAGGGCAGGCAAACCGCAGCTGGAAACCCTGGCACGAGAAAAGACCCGCCTTGCGGCGGGTCTCTCCGTACTAGGTGTTGTTCCTACTAGTCGAGGCTCGAGCCGATCTCGCTGAAGGTCTCCGAGACTGCATCGCCGGCCAGGGTCACTGCAACCAGTGCCACGATGGCGATGAGCACGACGAGGAGGGCGTACTCAACCATCGAGGCACCCTTCTCTTCCTTCAACCAGGCCGTTGCCTTGGTCCACAGAGCAAGCATTGAACCCCTCCTTGGGTCAGACATATCTGGGCTTGCAGATGGGCAAATTAGCCCACCGGGCCCCCGAGACAATGGGTCTCGGGAACCATCAACGTTCACGGTCCGGCGTTTACCAGATCGGAACTGATCTCGGAGTAAGTCTCCGAGAGCGCACCACCAGCGAGCTGCACCGCGACAAGTGCGACGATGGCGATGAGAACCACGAGCAGGGAGTACTCGACCATCGAGGCACCCTTCTCGCTGTTCAGCATCCTCATCATCTGTGTCACGAATTCCCTCCTGTCGGTTGCAAATCAGATTACGGCTGATTCGGGGCCCGACTGATGGGCCGACAGACTCATTAGGAGGGCTTGGCGATCCCCAGTCGGATGGCTTCGATGGCCGCCTGGGTGCGGTCGCTGACCGCCAGCTTCTGGAAGATCGACGCCAGATGGTTCTTCACCGTCTTTGGCGATATGTAGAGACGATCGGAGAGCTCCTCGGTGGCCGACACCCCCACAGCCAGCAGCTGGAGGATCTCCCGCTCCCTGGCGGTGAGGGAGGCCGCCCCCGGGTCGAGCTGGGCCTCGCGGTAGGTCTCGAGCAAGTCGTCGCGTTCCTCGTCACTGAGGTCGAGCAGATTCTTGCCGTCGGCGACGGCGCGTATCGCCGCTGCCAGTGTGGTGAGCGGAACGCCCTTGGAGAAGAAGCCTCTGGCCCCGGCGTCCTCCGCCCTCGCCTTCTGCTCGTCGGAGGCATGCATCGAGACCACGATCGCCCGGGAGCGCCGGCCCAGCGTCGATATGGACTCGATCCCGTCCCCGCCCGGCATCTCGATGTCGACGATCGACACCTCGGCAGGCTGGCTCTTCAAGGCGTCCTCGAGCGCGGGGCCGGAGTTGACGACGCCGACCACTCTGGTGTCGGGAAGGCTGTTGAGGGCCTGACTGAGCCCCTCGGCGAAGAGTTGATGATCATCGGCGATCATGACACGGATCAACGTGATCCCCATTCAACCGTCACCGCGGTGCCCACACCGGGCTTTGACTCGAATTTGATGGTTGCCCCTACCTTGGATGCCCTCTCCCTCATACCGGTAAGCCCATAGTGACCCTCGGGCTCGTCGTCAGGGTCGAAGCCGACCCCGTCGTCGACCACGGAACAGGCGCCGTAGGCCCGGTCGACCTGGCCCGAGATCACCACCATCGAGGCACCGGAATGTCGGTGGGCGTTGCGTGCGGCCTCGGAGATGATCGAGGTGAGGTCTCCGATCTGGGCGGGTCGGGGCGGTCTCCGCTCCTCGAGGTCCACCACCACAGGCGGCTCGCCGGTGAGCTCGGAGGTGGCCTGGAGGATGCGGGCGGTGAGTGTGGGGCCGGGAGAGTTGCGGAGATCGGCGACGGAGGCACGCACATCCTCGACCAACTTGGTCACGTTCGAGCGCAGCACCTGGAGGTCTGCGGCCACTTCGGGCCGGTCGGCCTGCTGCATGGCGGTCATGTCGAGCGCCAGTCCCAGTGAGGCGAGGGAGGGGCCGATCTCGTCGTGCATCTCCCGGGCCAACCTGGTGCGCTCCTCGGCCACCGCCGAGCCCACGATGTCTTGAAGGAGCTGGAGATTGGCGAAGGCGACGCCTACCGGGTGGATGATGGCCGCCACCTCGGCGAGTTGACCCGGGGTCATCGGCTCGGCCGCGGTCAGCTCGAGATCGCCGACCTCGTTGTCGGAGGTGGAAAGCGGGAGCTGGTAGACGTGCCCTTCCTCCTCCGGGATCCCCCTTGCCGCCAAAACCACCCGGCCTCCCTCACCCGCCACCGCCAGCTTGCCGGCGGCGCCCGGGTAGCGCTCCAGAATGGTGTCCAGGGTGTCCGCGGCCACCTCGACTGCGTTGAGCCGTCCCGTCGAGACGTCCTCGGACAGCTTGAGCAAGGCGTTGTGGATCTCCTCGAGACGCTCGAGACGTTGGGTGGCGGTCTCTTTCTCTTGGGCGAGCGTGGTCGCCTGCTGGTGGATGTCCTCGAGGAGACGTCGGATCACCCCGACCAACAGGACGAAGACCAGGTACAAGGCGACGGCAGGGGCGGCGTCGATCAGCTCCTGTTCGCCGGCCAGGGTGACCAGCACCAGCAACGCCCCGGAGAGGGCGCCGGTGGCGATACCGGAGCGAAGACCGCCATAGAGGGTGGCGAAGATGGGCGGTCCCATCGACAACAGCAGATACGGGCTGCCGGTGCCACCGGTCATGGTCAGGGCCACCAGGACGACCACGGCGCCGGTCAAGGAGAGAGCCTCGGCGCCGAAGCGGACCCGGAACAGGGATGCGGGGATGAGTGTGGTGGCGATCACATAGGCGCTGGCTATACCCATCGCCACCAGGGAGCCGGCGGTGCCCGCGCTGGCCACCAGTGATGAGACGATCCCGACCGTGAGCGCCACCCACTGGCCGATGACCACGGTCTGGTGGACACGGGATTCCCAGGGGGCCGGCGTCGCCACGATGGTCATAGGCTACCGTCGCCCCTCGTGAGTTCCGGTTCGCCCCGCTGGGTGCTGAGTGGAGGTCTCGGCTCCGGGAAGAGCCTGGTGAGGAGTCTGCTCGAGGAGACCGGAGTGGACACCATCGATGCCGACAGCATGGGCCATCTCGTACTCCAGTCGGATGGAGCCGCCTTCGCCGATGTGTCGGCGCGCTGGCCCCACGTGGTCAGAGACGGGGAGATCGATCGGCGATCCCTCGCCGACGTGGTGTTCGCAGACCCGGACGAGCTCGACACCCTGGAGGCGTTGACGCACCCCCATATCTTCGACATGATCAGGGCCCGGGTGGAGGACATTGCTGCCCCGGTGGTGGTGGAGATCCCTCTCCTCGCCCACGGACTGGGGGACGAGTGGGGTCGCATAGTGGTCGACTGCCGTGACGAGCTGCGTCTGCAACGGGCAGTCGCCCGAGGCATGGACGAGGAGGATGTCCGGGCCCGGATGAGCGCGCAGCCCGCCCGCGAGGAGTGGTTGGCAGCAGCCGATGTCGTGGTGCCCAACCACGGCTCGGTCGAAGAGCTGAAGGAGACCGTGGCGAGGCTGGCACCACTGCTCTGAGCGACTCCGGATCTGTCACCGGGCACCGGTACCCTGTGCTGACATGCCCCGCTTCGAGGTCAAGTCGGACTTCCAGCCAGCCGGAGACCAACCCAAGGCGATCGAAAAGCTTTCCGAGGGTGTGCTTCGTGGCGACCGTTTCCAGACCCTGCTCGGGATAACCGGCTCCGGCAAGTCCGCCACCATCGCCTGGACCGTCGAGCAGGTGCAGAAACCGACTCTGGTCCTGGCCCCGAACAAGGCGCTGGGCGCTCAACTGGCCAACGAGTTCCGCCAATTCTTCCCGGACAACCGTGTCGAGTATTTCGTCTCCTACTACGACTACTACCAGCCGGAGGCGTACATCCCCCAGACCGACACCTTCATCGAGAAAGACGCCACCATCAACGACGAGATCGACCGGCTGCGTCATTCCGCCACGGCGGCTCTCCTGGTGCGGAAGGACGTGATCATCGTGGCCTCGGTGTCGGCGATCTACGGGTTGGGATCGCCGGAGCAGTATCAGGGCCAGCTGCTCCGGCTGATCCAGGGTGTGGAATATCCCATGGGATCGGCGATCAAGCGGCTCGTCGATATCCAGTACGAGCGCAACGAGGTGAACCTGATCCGGGGCAAGTTCCGGGTGAAGGGAGACACCCTCGAGGTGTTCCCCTCCTACGACGAGACCATCGTGCGGGTCCAGTTCTGGGGCGACGAGGTCGAGCGGATGGTCCGTCTCAACCCGGTCACCGGCGAGGTGGTCGAGGAACTCAACGAGCTGTTCATCTTTCCCGCCACCCACTATGTGACCGAGCGTCAGCGTCTCCTGCGGGCGATCGCCGGGATCGAGGAGGAGCTCGTGGAGAATCTCGCCAAGCTGGAGGCGCAGGGGAAGATGCTCGAGGCGCAGAGGCTGCGCATGCGCACCAATTACGACCTGGAGATGATGCGCGAGGTGGGGTTCTGCTCGGGCATCGAGAACTACTCGCGCCATCTCGACGGGCGGGAGCCTGGGGAGGCGCCCTACACGCTCCTCGACTACTTCCCCGACGACTACCTCACCATCGTCGACGAGTCACACGTCACCGTGCCCCAGATCGGCGGTCAGTACGAGGGGGACCGTTCCCGCAAAGAGGTACTCGTCGAACATGGGTTCCGTCTTCCTTCGGCCAAGGACAACCGGCCCTTGCGCTTCGACGAGTGGCTGGACAAGGCCAACCAGGTGATCTTCCTGTCCGCCACCCCGTCCGACTTCGAGATCTCGCACTCGACCCAGGTGGTGGAACAGATCATCCGGCCCACCGGCTTGGTAGACCCCGAGGTGATGATCCGCCCCACCAAGGGCCAGATCGACGACCTCCTCGACGAGATAAGAGGGCGGGCGGCACGGGACCAGCGGGTCCTGGTCACCACGCTGACCAAGAAGATGGCGGAGGACCTCACCGACTATCTGCTCGAGATGGGCGTGCGGGCCCGCTACATGCACTCTGAGATCGACACCCTGGAGCGGGTGCAGATCATGCGTGAGCTACGCCTGGGTGACTTCGACGTCCTGGTCGGCATCAACCTGTTGCGTGAGGGGCTCGACCTCCCCGAGGTGTCGCTGGTGGCCATCTTCGACGCCGACAAGGAGGGCTTCCTCCGCTCGGAGACCTCGCTGATCCAGATCATCGGCCGCGCCGCCCGCAATGTGGACGGCGAGGTGGTTATGTATGCCGACAACATCACCGACTCGATGAAGCGGGCGATCTATGAGACCAACCGACGCCGGGGAGCCCAGCAGGAGTGGAACGCCGACCACGGGATCGATCCGCAGACCGTGCGCAAGCGGGTATCGGACATCCTCGAGCTGGTTCAGACCCAGTCGCCGTCAGCCGATAGGAGAAGACGTGAAGTGCAACGGCAGCGCCGCTCGACTTGGAAGGGGATGACCTTGCCCGGCTGGTGATGAGCATGGACGAGGAGATGCATGAGGCCGCAAGAGACCTCCGATTCGAGTATGCCGCCCGTTTCCGAGACGAGATCAACGAGCTCAAGCGAGAGTATTACCGGAGGTTACCGAGGCCGGATAGAACAAAACTTGTTGAACCGAACGCACTCTCACCTATTGGAACCGGCTTCGGTTCATGGGCTGGACTCCCGGTGATCTGGCCGAGCCTTCAGGGTGAGGTGGGGACGGTCGGTGCGGTCATCTCGATTGCCGTGCTCGCCTCGCCGATTTCGCGTGCGAGTTGATCAATGTGTCGTTCGATCAGCCAGCCACTAGTCCCATGAAGCTGCTCGGTAGTGACACGCTTAGGGCAATTGGCGCAGTTGTGGTCGCGGCCCAATTCTCGCCTGTGACCATATGGGCCGGGAATAGAGCCGAGATCGGTTTTCCCGATGGCATGCTCTTGTGGGTTCTGTCGGTTGCGGCTGCCGGGGTCATTGCCTGGCTGGTCCTGCGAAAGTTTGGTCTCGAAGCCGACGGTGCTAGGGCAACTGCATTCTGGGGGGTACTGGGATTCTCAATGCTCGGGCTTCGCACCGAAGAGACTCCAGGCGGTGCTGTCACGTTGCTCGTTCTTCTCGTGGCTTTCTGCGCCCTTGTTTACCGTCTCCATCGCCTCCCGCAATTCCAATGGTTCCAATCTTGGGCGGTCTTGTTCGTCGCGCTCTCTCCGGCGACATTCGCCCTTCATGCGTATGTCACCGCGGCCGATCGGACGGATCCGGAGGCCGTCGAGACTGTGGACGTCGAGTTTCGGAACTATTCAGACGTGGTGTTGGTCGTATTCGACGCGCACGCCTCCCTGGATGTGCTCGAGGAGGCTTTTAGTGTGGATGTTGCAGCCCAGTACGCACCGTGGCGAGAGCATGGTGCTCACATCGCGCCAGGGATGAGGGCAAATTACCCCCTGACTCACATGTCCCTGGCGGGGGTCCTCAACATGAACTATCCGTACGGGAACGGCGCAACGGTCCGAGAAGGCGACTGGGACTACCTCCTTTCCACGATCTCAGGCGACAACGTCTTGGTGAATGCTTTCAAGGCCCAGGGATATCGGTACACGATCGTGGAATCGGGATGGATCGGCCTTCACTGCACGGGTGTGGCGGACGTATGTGTCAGAGGGATATGGCCCGATCAGGGGACGAGGCTTGCGATGGACCGCTCGCTGCTGGGGGCTGGGTTCCAATCGATGTTGAGGGACCCGGAATCCGTAGGCGCTTTGCATTCGATCCGGTGGCTGGACTCAGAGCTTCCCGATCTGTTGAGCAATGACGACGCGGACTTGGTCCTTGTTCACATCATGCTGCCACACCCTCCGCTCCGGCTCGACGACGAATGCCACTACCAAATCGAACCGGGTTTGGGCGGTACTACGTTGGCGTCACCTTGGTTCTCTGAAGAAGATATCGACAAACGAGTCGCTCGATATCTGAAGGCTACGATCTGCGCGCGAGATGTGATCGCGGGTCTGTTGGAAGTCGTCGATGATGACGGGATACTGGTGGCATTCGGCGACCACGGCCCGGATTCGCATGCGCAACTCTTCCTCTCGCCAAAGGACTGGTCTCTGGAAGATCTCAAAGAGAGGTTCGGCGCGCTTTTCGTCACCAACAGTAGCTGTCCGATTGATGGCATCAACAGCCTGGTGAATCTTGGCCGCTGGCTTGTCGCGTGTCTAGCCGGTGAGCAGCCAACCTATGTCGACGATCGGTTTTTCGTCGGCGTGAGGGCACGGAGAAACGTCGGATCGGATCCCGAGCCTTTGCTGGAGGTCACCGACATCCTTGGGAAGAGCGTCTCACGCAGATAGTCGCAGACCCATAGGCGTTTGTGCTTCGCAAAGCCAGTCGGGGAAGGCAGTGTTTCGATTCCAGGTAGGCCTGCCTACAAGGGAGGGCTCGAACCGGCAGCGAGGCGATCCCGTTGGCGGGCTGACATCTCCATCAACACGATGGTGGCCGCGAGGATCAGCCCGGCGACGAGAAGCGTGCGACCGTCCCGAGTGATAGCGATAGTCACAAGGAAGAACAGGACCGC
Organism: Acidimicrobiia bacterium; assembly: GCA_035249605.1. Classification (GTDB taxonomy): domain Bacteria; phylum Actinomycetota; class Acidimicrobiia; order Spongiisociales; family ZC4RG35; genus JANQRA01. The sequence goes on along the minus strand of DATFGI010000009.1, from coordinate 3,388 downwards.
GATTCTCGGCGGATTGCCCAGCGTCCACAGGTACAGGAGCGCAGGCAACCACAGGATCATGTACTCCGGCCAGGCATATGGTGCCAAGACAACCATTGCGATTAAGGCGAAGGCAGTGGCGCCGCGATCCGAGAGGTATCTTGAGGCGACCAACACGGCTGCCACACCGACAAGCGGAAAGATCATCGCCCCGAGACTCCATCCGACGGTACCGTTGAGGGAGAGGTTCACATCGCTCGCCTCAACTGCTCCATAGTTCTCGGGTGCCTTGATCATGGCCGAAAAGGCCTCCTCGAGATCCACTCCAGGAAGGGCTAGTCCAGCGATGGTGATCCCGAGAAACATGGATCCTGCGAGTGCGACTCTCCGGACCCGACCTCGGCCATGGGCAAGTGCCAGGAGGAATGGAAATAGCTTGTATCCCGCGGCAAATGCAATTCCACCGGCTCTGAAGCCGATGTTGACTTTCCGCATGAGAGCGACTCCAAGAAACGCTGCCAAGATCGGGATGTGGGAACCCCACACGACGCTGTGCAGGCTTGGAGGGGTCAGGGCCAGTGGCACGACCAGGAACTCCGCCCGAGGCGTTAAACCGATCCACCGAACGGAGGCTGAGGTCCAGAACGCGAGGCACACTGCACCTACCGCCGCCAGGATCACGATGACGGAAGCCGACGGGATCAACGCCAGTGGGCCTAGAAGCAACAGAGCAGATGGCGGACGAGGATGAGGGTCGGTGGGCCTCATGTCCTGCCAACCGAGGCGTTGTTCGGCGATTTGGTCGAGTGGCGCGTATGGGTCGCCTCCGCGCCACGCCTCATTGGTGACAAGCCAATCCGCCGTTCCACCACGTATGTAGCCGAAAACTGGAGTGTTCCCGAGCGTGTGGCCCACCAGCAGGAGCCACGCCCCGAAGACCAGTGCGGACAGGATGACCACGCGAACTGCAAACGGGAGGTAGTCCCACCTCGCCACCAGCCGTTTCATATGGTCCAAATCGTTCACAGACGATAGAAGCCCTGTTGGCCGAGGAGAGGCTTCAGTATGAATGGCAGTTGTCGATGATTGGCCGGGAGGCGGTCGGAAGCGTGCACCGCATACTCGATGTATAGAAATCTGCGAGTCCTGGCCATGGCGCCGGTGCTCGATGAGGAAGAAAAGATCGGGAAGGTCGTGGAGCGTGTTCCCCGAGACGTCGTCGATCTCACCCTGGTCGTCGATGACGGCTCCACCGACTCCTCTGCCGATGTCGCCCGTTTCAAGGGCGCCGAGGTGATCGAGCTCGGGCGCACGATTGGGGTAGGTGCGGCGATCCGCACCGCTTTCGACTACGCCGTCAGCGAGGGTTTCGATGTCGTGGTGGTCATGGCGGGCAACAACAAGGACTCACCAGAGGAGATACCCCTACTGCTCGATGCCATCGCCGATGGCGCCGATTTGGTTCAAGGCTCGCGGTGGTTGGGCGACTCCACCGACTACGGCGACATGCCCGTGTATCGCAAGCTCGCCACCCGTCTCCACCCAATGCTGTTCAACGTGATTTCTACGACCCGGCTCACCGACACCACCAACGGATTCCGAGCGGTCCGCACCACGGTGCTCCAAGATCCCAGGCTCGATCTGGACCAGAGTTGGCTCGATGAATACGAGCTCGAGGTCTACTTGTTGTGGAAGACGGCGAAGTTGGGCTACCGAGTCTCCGAGGTTGGCGTGACCAAGAGATACCCGCCAAAGGCGTTGGGTCAGACGAAGATGAAGCCGATAACCGGCTGGTGGTCGATCCTGCGGCCACTGGTCCTACTCGGACTCCATATCAAGAAGTAAAGGGACGTGATGTCATCGTGATGACCGGAATCGGGGTCATCGGGGCCGGACACTGGGGACCCCATCTGATCAGGAACTTCAACGACCACCTCGCCAGCCAGGTGCTCTGGGTGAGCGAGATGGACGAGAAGCGGCGCAAGGCAGTTTCGGAGCGTTTTCCAGCTGTCGCCGTGACCGACGGTCTCGATGACCTGCTCGGGGATGAGAGGGTCGACGCTGTGGTGGTGGCAACCCCGACCTCGACTCACGCCGACATCGTCAGCGCGGCGCTCGAAGCCGGCAAGCATGTGCTGGTCGAGAAGCCGATCACCTCCGGGCTCGAGGACGCGGTCCGTCTCTGCGAGCTCGCGGACGCCCGGGACCGCGTGCTCATGGTCGGTCACGTGTTCCTGTTCAACCCAGCGTTCCGCGCCGCCAAGGACTACATCGACGAAGGGCTGCTCGGTGATTTGAAGTACCTGTCGATGACCCGCACCAACCTCGGGCCGGTACGCACCGACGTCAATGCGGCGTGGGACCTCGCTAGCCACGACATATCCATCGCCAACTACTGGCTGGACGCAGTGCCCAGCACAGTGACGGCAACTGGTGGCTCCTGGCTGAACGAGGGTGTCGAAGATGTCGTATTCGCCACCCTCACCTATCCGGATGGGATCCTGGTGCACATCGAGGCCTCCTGGCTCAACCCGAGAAAGCGACGGCTCATCTCTGTGGTCGGCGCCGAGCGGATGCTCACCGTCGACGACATGGAGATGAATGAGCCGATCCGGATCTACGACAAGGGCGTCATCGGGACCGGCGACGCCGATCTCGTCGATACATTCGCTGGGTTCCGGTCACAGGTCCGTGAAGGCGAGGTCCGTATTCCTCACGTGACCGGAGGCGAGCCACTCAAGGCGGAATGTGAGGAGTTCCTGCGCAGGGTGGCCGGAGGTGGCGAGTCGATCTCAGATGGCTGGGGCGGAGCGCGGATCGTGGCCGTTCTCTCCGCCATCGACGCCTCCATGAAGCGGAGTGGGGAAGCTGTGCCGGTTGAGGTGGTGCGATGAGGGTCCCTCTGGTCGACCTCGGTTGGCAGCACGACCAGATCTCGTCGGAGATCGAGAGCGGGCTCAAGGAGGTCTTCGCCAATACCGCCTTCATCCACGGCCCTCAGGTCGGTGAGTTCGAGACCGCTTTCGCCGAGTTCGTTGGAACCCGGCATTGCATAGGGGTGGGCAATGGCACAGATGCCTTGGAACTGGCGGTGCGTGCCCTCGGCATCGGACGAGGAGACTCCATCATTGTGCCGGCGAACAGCTTCATCGCCAGCGCCCTCGGGGTCCTGCGAGCGGGCGCCGACGTCGTACTGGTCGACTGTGACTCGAGTGGATACCTGATCGACCCCGAGCGGATCGCCGAAGCGCTGACGCCAACTGTGCGGGCCGTCATGCCGGTGCACCTATTCGGCCAGATCGCGCCCGTCGACCAATTCCCCGAGCTCCCCGATCGGGTCGCCGTGATCGAGGACGCCGCCCAGTCTCAGGGAGCCACCCGGCATGGTCGAGGGTCCGGGTCGTTCGGG
>DATFGI010000008.1:0-147120 GCA_035249605.1 Acidimicrobiia bacterium | reverse complement strand
TCCCGAGCCGACGATCAGCAGGTCGAGATCCGGGCGGTTCATGAGTTGCTGGAGGCTCGCTCGGCCAGCCCGGCTCCGAACATCCTGGCGTTTTGGCGCAGTCCGTAGACGAAAGCCTCCTCGAGAGGGAGGAGGACCGTGTCGGGGTGGCTTTCCGTCCATTGCCGGCCCGATTCTTGGGAGCCGAAGAAGTGGATGAAATGGCAGGCGGTGACGATGAGCCGGACTGCCGATGTGGTCTCCCACGCCTCCGGTGAGTTCATCGACACCACAATCCCGACGGGCTGTGACGATTGCACCTCGGTTGGCGAGACGGTGAGCGTGACGGCTTGCCCCGTCACCGGGTCATTCGACTCGACAGAAGCGGTGGCTCCGATCAGTTCCGGGAGGAACAGGGTGTCGGCGGCGCACCATGCCCACAGGGTGCGGCCGTCGACGATGAAGCGGTGGTCGGTGGGGACGGTGGACAGGCCGAAGAAGCCCAGCGCCGCGCCCTCGTCATCGGAGAGCACCAGGGCGCTCAATCCCGACTCATGTAGGTAGCGCTCGGCCTCCTCCGTTGGGAGCCCCAGGGCCGACGCCAGCTGCGAGGCGGACACCGGCTCGCCCTGGGTCAGCAGCGCCAGCAGCGCCTGCCCGGCTCGCTGCTCGGCGGGGGAGAACTCGGGGAGGCGCTCGACCGCCGCCTCCCAGAGCTGCTCATAGGTTGTGCGGTTACTCGGCGGCACGATGCGGACTCCTCGGCTGGCTAACGCCGTCAACGTACACCTTCAAGTGCAGTTGAAGGTCAAGTGGTAATCTGGGGGCATGCAGATCGGAGAGGTCGCACGCAAGATCGGAGTCGCCACCTCGGCCATCCGGTTCTATGAGGAGTCGGGGCTCCTACCCGAGCCCGACCGGACATCCTCGGGTTATCGGGAGTACGACCCGTCGGTGATCGACCGGCTTAGCTTCATCCGCGCCGGACAGGCAGTAGGCCTGACCCTGGCCGAGCTTCGCGAGGTGCTCGGCATCCGGGACAGAGGTGAAGCGCCCTGCGCCCACGTCGCCGGGCTGATCGACCTCCGCCTCGACGAGATCGATCAGCGGATCAAGGACTTGCGCCGACTGCGCCGCGACCTGGCCGCGCTGGCCGGCGAAGCGGCCGTGGTCGACCCGATCGACTGCCCGCCGGAGAGCGTCTGTCGGATCCTCACCGGGGCGAGATAGGGGAGGCCGGGCGAAGAAGTTTCCAGGTGCTCTGAGGGCCGCCTAGTGGCCTGTCGCCCAAGTGATGACGGCGTCTCTCCGGCCCTCGACGCCCCTGGCTGCGTCGAAGCGCTCGCCGCAGCTCCCCGGCTGCGACTGCGCGCTTCTCCTTGCCAGATGACGCCGATGACTCGGAGATACCCTCGCCCTATTTCAGCGACAGACCACTGCTGAGGCTATCGGAATCACCTCTGGTCGCCGCGGGCGCTCCTACGCTCACGTCATGACCGGCGATGACAGGTCGTTCGTCCGCAAGACCTTGACAGTCGCCCTCGTGCTCCTCGCCCTGGCCGCGGTCCTCTGGCTCGCCTACCGGCTGCGCAACGTCCTCTCCATGGTCTTCGTCGCCCTCTTCGTGGCGGTCGCGTTCGAGCCTCCGGTCCACTTTCTAGCCAAACGGGGCTGGCGTCGGGGAGCTGCCACCGGTGTCGTGTTCATCGTCGCAGTGGCGATCGTCGCACTCTTTTTCTGGGCGCTCGTGCCGCTGTTCGTCGAGCAGTTCCAGCAACTGATCGATTCCATCCCCGGCCTGGTCGAGTCCTTCCTCCTCTTCATGAACGACACGTTCCAGTTCGACATCTCCAGGATCGACCCGGCACAGATAGGCCAGGACATCCTCAACTCCATCCAGGGCCTGGGAGGGGTGATCGCCGGCGGGCTGGTGGGTTTGGCATCCACGCTGCTCGGCTTCATCTTCTTCGCCACGACCGTGGCACTGTTCGCCTTCTACATGATCGCCGAGCTGCCCAAGCTGCAGCGCACCGTGCTGTCGTTCATGCCCGAGGAGCAACAGCGCCATGCGATCCATGTCTGGGACGTGGCGGTGGAGAAAATGGGCGGGTACGTGTACTCCCGTCTGATCCTCGGCGTGATCTCGGCCACCCTGACCACGGTGTTCCTCCGCCTGCTCGATGTCCCGTTCGCCATCTCCCTGGGCATCTGGGTGGGGGTGCTCAGCCAGTTCATCCCGGTGGTCGGCACCTATCTGGCGGCCATCCTCCCCGGTCTGGTGGCCCTCAGCTTCAACTCGGCGATCAGCGCGCTCTGGGTGGTGCTGTTCCTGGTGGTCTATCAGCAGGTCGAGAACTATCTGATCTCCCCCCGCATCACCAAACGGACCATGGAGATCCATCCGGCGGTCTCGGTGGCGGCGATCATCATCGGGGGGACACTGATGGGTGGCATCGGGGTGATCCTCGCCCTGCCCATGGCCGGTGTCATCCAGGCCATCGTCGGTGAATCACGCAGCGCATACGCGGTGATTCTCGACGATCCGGGGAAGGTCGGGGAGCGGAGCTGAACGCCGATCGGCACTGGCCATACCAGGTGTGAACCCTCTAGTGTGTCCGCCGTGCGCCCCCCGGGGCGCAGTTACCCCTAGTTCGGAGGAAATAGTGAAAGTGACAAAGCCCTTAGGGCTGAGGTTGCTCGCCCTCCTCGCCGTACTCGCCATGATCGTGGCTGCCTGCACCAGTGAAACCGGTGACACGACCACGTCCGCGGCCGGCGATGGAGATGGGGCAACCACCACCGTCGGTGGTGACGGTGGTGACGACGGCGACGGCGGAGATGGAGGTGCCGCAGAGGGCTCCTTCAGCATCGGCATGATCGCCAACATCACCACCGACAACTGGTGGGCGTCTCTCGACACAGAGAGCTCGTCACAGAACCAGGCATTCCTGACCAACTCGAAGATTGCTCTCTTCACGCTGAGCCTTCCCGGGTTCGTCCACGTGCCGGCAATGGCGGCGACGGACGTGCCGGTGGAGCCGGTCCAGGAGGGAGACGTCTGGGTGGTTGAACAGCCGATCCACGAGGATCGGACCTGGTCCGACGGTACCCCGATCACGGCGAACGACCTGGCGTTCTATTTCGACACCGTGCGGGAGTTCAATCTCGGCTCGAACCACGCCTCCAACTTCCCGCCGACGGTGCTGAGCATCACCGCTCCCGACGACTACACCGTGAGGGTGGAGTTCTCGGAGGCGCCCGGCCTGGCGACCTGGAACAACGGTGTCGGGTTCGCCGACTTCGTGCCCAGCCACTTCTGGCAGGAGCATGTCGAGGCGGCTCGTGCCGCTGCCGAGGAAGTCACCGCGGGCATCACGCCTGAGGACGCCACGCAGGGAATCGTCGACGCCGCAGCTGCGGATGACGATCCCGAGAACGACGTGGCCGCCGCGGACGTGACCCAGGAGATGATCGACCAGTACATCGCCGACTCCGGCTCGCAAGAGGCCCTGTCGGTCCTCTACACCGTCTCCGGTGTGAGTGAGCCTTCGGCCGGTTCTGTGATCGTGGACCAGTGGGAGCAGGGTGCGTTCGCCGCAACCGTTGCCAACTCGGACTACATCGACAGCGGCACCGAGAACACCCTGTACTCGGACGGATCGTTCCGTATCGCCAACGCCGAGCGTGGTCTCGACGCCGTCTACGGTGGCGAGGGTGAGGGCGATGTGGTCGCCCAGTACGTCGAGGGCCCGTTCGTCTCGGAGATTCTCTGGGTGGAGCACGGCACCAAGGACGCCGCCTATGAGAAGCTCGCCGGTGGTGAGCTCGACTTCGTGTTCGACCCGACTGGTCTGACCAGCGGTCTGCGCAACGAGTTGGCGACCAACCCCGATCTGGGGTTCTCGGTGAACCAGACCGAGGGCTTCCGGTTCATGGCGTTCAACATGCGCAAGGCCCCGATGTCGGACCTGGCGTTCCGCCAGGCGGTGGCGACGGTGATCAACAAGGAGTTGATCGCCGACACCGTGCTGGCAGGTGCGGTGTTCCCCGGGTATACCGTCGTCCACCCCGACCTGACCCTGCATTACAACGCCGACGTCGAGCGGCCTGGCTGGGCAGACGGTGAGCCGATGGAGCAGGGAGCGCGTTTCGACACGGCGATCCAGACCTTGAAGGACGCCGGGTACACGTGGACCACCGAGCCGGTGGTCGTGCGTGACGCCGAGGGGAACTTCCTCGAGGTGAGCCCCAAGGGTGAAGGTCTGACGATGCCGAACGGCACCGCCGTTCCGGATCTGACGATCCTGACCCCTGGCCCGGGGTACGACCCGTTCCGCGCCACGTTCTCCATCTACGTGGAGACATGGATGCAGGAGCTGGGCGTCCCGGTGACGGCCGAGCCCACCGACTTCAACGCCATCATCAACGCCACGTTCCCGCCGCAGACCCCGGAGTCTGCGCTGCTGTGGGACATGTTCGTCCTGGGTTGGGGTGGTGGTGACCCGTCGCTGCCCGGCACCTCGCAGGTGGCTTTCTTCCACTCGCGTGAGGACGCGGTCACCGGTGGTGGCTTCAACGTCCCGGGCTACAACAGCCCCGAGTTCGACGAGACGGCCAACGCCTTCGAGGCGGCCAGCACGCTCGAGGAGGCCGCCGAGCTGACCATGGAGATGGAGACCATCTTGGCGAGAGACCTCCCGTACGTGGTGCTCTTCCGCACCCCGATCATCGAGGCCTACCGCACCGACGTCCAGTTCCCAGTCGACACCATCATGGGTGGTCAGCAGGGCTTCCCCAACGCTTGGCCAAACGCGGTTGATGTCACCGAATAGGTCGGCCTGAAACCAATGACGAGCAGGAGAAGGAGGGCCGAATGGCCCTCCTTCTCCTCGATTCGCCGCTCGCACCCGTCCTCGTCGCCCGACTCGGCGGGCTACGGTTCGAGCCGGCCCCCCGGATAGAGTGCGTTCTGACCCGCACCCGTGTGGAGTCACCTAGGAGTCTGATTTGTTGAAGTTCATCGCCAAGCGCCTGGTCCAGATGACCTTCCTCTTCTTCCTGTTCCTCTCCCTGGTCTTCTTCCTCCTCCAGGCCCAGCCCGGTGACATCACCTCCCAGTTCATCAATCCGGAGATCCCCGCCGAGGTGCGCGCCCAGATCCTGGGCCGTCTCGGGCTCGACGGCAGCATCTGGAGCCAGTGGTGGAACTACGTCAGCAACTTCTTCACAGGGAACCTCGGGGTCAGTTTCTCCCAATACCCCCAGGATGTGATCAGCGTGGTGAGCGAGCGCATCCCCCGGACCCTCTTCCTGTTCACCTTCGCCACCCTTTTCTCCTACGTGCTCGGGTTTGCCCTCGGCAAGAGGCTTGCGTGGAGACGGGGCGGCTTCGCCGAGCACAGCATCACGGTCAGTGGGGTGCTGCTCTACACGATCTTCTACCCGTGGTTCGCCATCATCATGATCCTGGTCTTCGCCTCCAGTCTGGGCTGGTTCCCCATCAGCGGGTTTCTCACCGTCGAGGTCTGGCGTGGCGCCCCCTTCGGCGGCAACCAGGTGTTCGGTCAGATCCTGTTGTCCCTGGGAATCGCCGCGCTGGTCCTGGTGGCCGGCATCCTGGTGTCGCGCCGGGTGAGCGAGAGGTCGACCGCGGTCGTCGTGCGTCGCGTCACCTATGCGCTGGCGTTGGGGGCTCTCGTCATCTTCTGGGCGATGCGCCCCGAGATGCGGCCATACGCGTTCGACCTGGTCGGTCATGCCTTCCTCCCCGTTTTCACCCTGACCCTGGTGGCGTTCGCCGGGACCATGCTCCTCACCCGCAGCTCGATGCTGGAGACTCTGCGTGAGGACTACATCCTCACCGCGCGGGCCAAGGGTGTCCCCGAGAAGGACATCCGTGACCGCCACGCCGCCCGCAACGCCCTCCTTCCCGTGGTCACCTCGTTCATCCTCGGTCTCGCCTTCATCATCGGCGGGGGTGTGGTGACCGAGACCGTCTTCGGCTGGCCGGGGATGGGCGCCCTCCTCCTCGACGCAACGATCATCGAGGACGTGCCCCTGGCCACCGGCGCACTCGGTTTCATCGGCATCCTCGCCCTCCTCGCCCACCTGCTCGTCGACATCCTCTACACGGTCCTCGACCCACGGGTGAGGATCCAGACGGGCACATAGGAGGGATCGGTTTGGTCATCAAGGACACAGAGATCCGGGAGCCTCTCGAGCCGCCACTCGAGGACGTGGCCGGTGTCGCCCTCCAGACCGGGGACCAGCTGCCCGACTCGCTGTGGAGAGTGCGACTCCGATTGGGATGGGTCGCCTTCAAGAAGAACTGGCGGCTCTTCACCGAGAACAAGATCGGGCTGTTCGGTCTGTTCGTGATCGTCTTCTTCGGCCTGATGGCCATCGCTCACCCCATCCTGCGCAGCGTGGGTCCCTGGGAAAACGACGGCATCTACGACCCCGTGATCGGCTACGACGCGGTGGTCCAAGAGCTCGAGATCGTGGCCACACCGGCGGATGTCGTCGACCCCGCCAACCAGATGGATGTCGCCACCGCCCAACTCTGGTGCTTTGGCGTGTTGCCCGGCGAGGTCTGCGAGATCCCCCGTGCGCCGGCTCCGCCCAACTCCGAGCATTGGCTGGGAACCGATCCCCTGGGAAGGGACATCGCCAGCCAGCTCACCTACAGCACCCGGGCCGCATTCTTCCTCGGCATGGTGGCGGCGGTGGTGACCGTCGTGGTGGCCACCACGGTGGGCTCGATGGCGGCGTTCTACGGCGGCTGGCTCGACAATTTCCTGATGAGGCTGGCCGATCTGGTCCTACTCCTGCCCCTGATCCCGATCCTGATCGTGGTGTCGGGTCTGTTCGAGGTGACCATGCCGTTGCTGGGTTTGATGATCGGCATCCTCTCCGGTTTCGGAGGCACCGCCATCGTGCTCAAATCACAGGCGCTGTCGGTGAAGGTGAAACCGTTCATCGACGCGGCACGGGTCTCCGGCGGGTCGAACATGCATCTGATCCTCCGTCATGTCATCCCCAACGTGTTGCCGCTCAGCTTCCTCTACATGATGTTCACGGTCACCGAGGCGGTGAGTCTGGAGGCGACTCTCTCCTTCTTCGGTCTGATCGAGGCCCCGATGACCTGGGGCATCATGCTCAACACGGCGCAGTCACAGGGATACCTTCGCAGTGGGCTCGAGTTCTGGTGGCTGCTGGTCCCCGCCGGTCTCGCCGTCTCCCTGCTCGCCGCCGGGTTCTTCTTCGTCGGTAGGGCCATGGACGAAGTGATCAACCCGAGACTCAGAGCGCAATGACCCACACCAGAGAACCTGTGGCCGGGGAGCGCCCCGGCGGCATCGACACGCACGATCAAGGCCCGATCCTCGAGGTCAGGAACCTGGTCATGAACTACCAGACCCGGACCGGAATGGTGTCCGCCGTCGAAGATGTCTCGTTCACGCTTCCCAAGGGCAAGTCGCTGGGCTTGGTGGGCGAGTCGGGATGCGGCAAGACGTCGATCGCTCTGACCCTCATGCAACTCCTGGCCAACAACGCCCGGATTCTCGGCGGTGAGGTGTTGCTCGATGGTGAGAACCTGCTCGAGCTGAGCCGGGAGGAGATGCGACTCCGGCGCTGGGACGACATCTCGATGGTGTTCCAGGGTGCGATGAACTCGTGGAACCCGGTGTACACCGTCGGCGACCAGATCCGGGAGACCATGGACATCCACTGGGATCCGAAGCCCACCACCGCCGAGGCCAGGGCGAAGATGGAGGAGCTGTTCGAGCTGGTCGGGATCAACCCGGAGATGATCGACCGCTATCCCCATGAGTTTTCCGGCGGCATGAAACAGCGGGCCGTCATCGCGATGGCACTGGCCTGTGATCCCAAGCTGATCATCGCAGACGAGCCGACCACCGCGCTCGACGTCATCGTCCAAGAGCAGATCCTCGAAGAGCTGCGCAAGATCCAGCACGACCTGGGTATGTCGATCATCTACATCTCCCATGACATCGCGGTGATCGCCGAGATCACCGATCTCATCGGGGTGATGTACGCCGGCAAGTTGGTCGAGATCGGCCCGACCACGGAGGTCTTCGCCAACCCGAAGCATCCCTACACCTGGCTGATCCTCTCCTCGACTCCCTCGATCACCGGGCCGCGGCGGGTGCTCGCCCCTCTCGAAGGCGAGCCACCAAACCTCCTCGACCCGCCCACCGGTTGTCGATTCCATCCCCGCTGCCCGTTCGCCACCCAGCAGTGTGTCGACGTCGAACCGCCGCTCGAGGAGATCGCCGAGGGCCACGCCATCGCCTGCTGGAACTACGAGCGGGTGCCTTCGACTCTCGCCAAGGTAGAGGCATGAGCAGCACCGACATCCGCCAAACCGAGGGGCACACAGGCACCGAAAACGGCCGGGTGAGGGTCAAGGTAGAGAACCTCCACAAGCTATTCCCGATCTCGCGCGGCCTGTTCCGCAAGCCCACCGAATTCGTCCATGCCGTCGACGGCGTGGACTTCGAGATAGACGAAGGGGAGTCGTTGGGACTCGTCGGGGAGTCGGGCTGTGGCAAGACCACCACCGGCCGCATGCTGGTGAAGCTGGAGGGGGCGACGGAGGGGCGGATCCTGATTCGTGATGCAGAGACCGACGAGATGGTCGCAGTCACCTCGATCAACACCCGAGCCGAGCAGAAGGAGTTCCGCAAGAACGTCCAGATGATCTTCCAGGACCCGTATGAGTCGATGAACCCGCGGAGAACGATCTTCGACATCATCGCCGAGCCCCTCGTCGTCCAGAACATGGGGACCACCGAAGAACGGGAGAAGCGGGTGCTCGACCTGCTCCGCCTGGTCGGGCTCACCCCTCCCGAGCCGTTCCTCTTCCGCTACCCCCACGAGCTATCCGGTGGGCAGCGACAGCGGGTGGCCATCGCCCGGGCACTGGTGATGGACCCGACGTTCGTGGTCGCCGACGAGCCGACCTCGATGCTGGACGTGTCGATCCGCATCTCGATCATGCGGCTGATGCTGGAGCTCGCCGAGAAGCTCGGCGTCACCTATCTCTACATAACCCACGACCTCGCAGTAGCCCGCTACATGTGCGACAGGATCGCGGTGATGTACTTGGGGAAGATCGTCGAGATGGGCCCCACCGAGGAGCTGCTCACCAAACCGATGCATCCCTACACTCGGGCCCTGCTCTCGGCAGTCCCGGTACCCGACCCCACATACGACCGTCCCCCGGTGCAGATCGAGGGCGGTGTCTCCAGGGCGATAAACCCGGACCCGGAGTGCCGGTTCATCGCCCGTTGCCCCTTCGCCACCGAGGTGTGTCGCACCAACCCCCATCCGCCCCTCGACGACCGGGGCAACGCTCACGTGGTCGCGTGCTATCTGGTCGGCCCCAATGGAGAGTGGACCGGGGCCCCCCGAGTCGAGCTCGACCTGAAGTCGTAGCCGGGGTGGCCCAGGAAATCCTTGAGATTTCTCCACGGGGGCCGTTTCATCAGTGCAGATGACCCCCTCGCGATCCCTGGCGTCCCTGGCATTGACGATGCTGCTCGCCGGTTGCGCTCCCGCCCTGGCGGGCCCTGAACTGCCCCGGCCGGTGGGCCCGCCCCCGGTGGTGACCACGACCACCGTTCCCGTGACGACCACCACCATCGACCCGGCCGAGCTGATGGCCTCCAGATGCCCGACCGAGTTTTGCCTGGTGTACCAGATCAGAGATGGCGCCACCTGGTCCAATGGCACCGCCCTGGCCGCGGAGGACTTCTCGAGGACTGTCGATCTCCTCGACGACCCCCTGACCGTGGCACCGACCCGCGGCTACGACCTCATCGAGTCGGTGGAAGTCATCGACGAGGACAGATTCCGCGTCGTGTTCTCCGAGCCCTTCGGGGCCTGGCAGCAGCTCTTCTCGCGGGTCATCCCGGCCGGGCTCGACCCCACCGATATCACCGGATTGCCCACCAGCGGTGCGTTCCGCTTCGTGGAGTGGGTTCCCGGGGATCGAATCGTCCTGAGGCGTGACCCGGAGTGGTGGTCGCCGGTCGACCTGGTCAGCGGGTCGACGACAGGCACGGTGGACCAGGTCACCTTCGTCTTCTACCCGGATCCCGCCGAGATGCTCGACGCCTTGGAGGACGGGGTCGTCGACGTGATCACCACCCGCCCCGACCTGGAGACCATGGAGCGTCTCGGGGGCATGGACGACGTCTCATCCGTCGTCGCCCCGGGGCCGCTGTGGGAGCACATCGACTTCAACCATCAGGATCCCACGTTGTCGCTGGACTGGGTACGTGGTGCCATATCCCTCGCCATCGACCGTGAGAAGATCCTCGACCGCACCATCCGTCTCTTCGACGCCGAGGCGGCGGGTCTCGGCAACACGATCTGGATGGCCAACACCACCAACTACGAGGACCACTACCAACGGGACTTCGACCCGGTCGCTGCCGGGGAGATGCTGGTGGCGAACGGCTGCGAGCGTGGTGACGACGGTGTCTTCGTCTGTCGGGGCCGCCGCATGTCCTTCATCTGGGCCAGCACCGACGACGACCCGGCGCGGATCGAGACCTTCGAGTCGGTGCGGGAGGACCTGGCGCAGATCGGCGTCGAGGTCGTCCCCGCCTTCCGGAGCCCTTCGGATTTCGTGACCCGCGAGTTCCTCTTCGGGGGGCCGGAGGCCTGGCAGATGATCAACTTCTCCTGGCATCTCGGGTCCGACCCGGCCCCTCAGAATCAGAGTTACCACTGCGGTGACATCGACCTCAACGTCAACCGGTACTGCTCGCCCGAAGTCGAGGAGCTGGTGAGGGCCACCGAGACGATCACGGACCCGGCCGAGCGGGCCGCGGTGTACAACGAGGCCGACCGGCTGTATCTGGACAGAGATGCCGTCATCCCGTTGTACCAAAAGCCGATCCTGATGGCCTGGGGCCCCGCGGTGAGCGGGCTCGCGCCCAACTGGTCGTACTCGACCGACATGTGGAACGCGGCGGCCTGGACCGGTGAGGAATCGATCGTGGTGGCCCTACCCGCCGAGCCGGAGACTCTGGATCCACTCTCCACGAGGGACGAGTCGGCGAACATGATCCTTTCCATGCTCTTCTACGGCGCCCTGGGGATGACTCCGGGCCACACCTACGTTCCCGTGCTGGTCTCCTCGGTCGAGGTGGTGGAGGGTCCGAACTGATGCCCGGGCCCCTCCACGGCCTGGAGGTCACCGAGCTCGCAGGTCTGGGGCCGGCCCCTTTCTGCGGAATGGTCCTCGCCGATCTCGGGGCCACGGTGGTCAAGATCGACCGTATCGGGGGAGGTGGGCTGTTCACCGACAGCCCTCACGACGTCCTCGATCGGGGGAAGCAGGCGGTGGCGCTCGACCTGAAGGAGCCCGAAGGTCGGGAGGTCGTCCTCCGGTGTGTGGCCCGGTCGGAAGTGCTGATCGAGGGTTTTCGGCCCGGGGTGACCGAGCGGCTCGGGATCGGACCGGCCGAGTGCCTGGCGCGCAATCCCTCACTCGTCTACGCCAGGATGACCGGTTGGGGCCAGGACGGGCCTCTCGCCGGCCGGGCCGGCCACGACATCGATTACATCGCCTTGTCGGGGGCATTGCACCCGATCGGGCCCAGCGAACGCCCGGTGCCCCCGCTCAACCTGGTGGCGGACTTCGGCGGGGGAGGGATGCTGCTCGCCGTCGGCGTGCTGGCCGCGGTCACACACGCCCGCGCCACCGGCGAAGGGCAGGTGGTGGACACCTCCATGGTGGAAGGCTCTGCCCTGCTCACTGCCTCCCATCACGGTTTCATCGCCGACGGGTGGTGGGTGCCGGAGCGCGAGTCCAACTTGTTGGACGGGGCCGCGCCCTTCTACACCACCTATGAGACGTCCGACGGGGGCCACGTCGCCGTCGGCGCTCTCGAGCCGCAGTTCTTCGCCGAGCTGATCGCCGGGCTCGGCTTGTCGCCGGGGGAGGTCGGGGCGCAAAACGACCGGGAGGCCTGGCCAGCGATGCGCTGGCTCTTCGCCGACCGCTTCGCTGCCAGGAGCCGGGACGATTGGGCGGAGCACTTCGCCGGGAGCGATGCCTGTGTTGCACCGGTTCTCTCTTTGGTCGAGGCACCGGAACACCCGCACAATCGCGATCGCGGCACTTTCATCCAGGTGGGCGGGGCGGTCCAACCAGCCCCGGCGCCACGATTCCAGGTGACGGCGACCGGGACGCCCCGCCCCGCCGAACCGGCCGGGGCCAGCACCGATCGCGTGCTCGACCGGCTCGGGTTTAGCCCCGATGAGATCGGTAGACTTCGCTCGTCCGGAGCCGTTGCCTGATCCTGCTGGAGGAATAGTGACAGTTGACGCCGCAGTGCTCGCCGAGAGGGCGGAGATCGACGAGATGGTGGCGGGCAAGACCATCATCGACGTGTTCAACCGCAACGTCGAGACCTATCCGGACCAGCCTGCGATCCACTGGAAGAATGGGGTGTGGAGGACCCTGACCTGGCGGGAGTACCGGGACGCCGTCCACAAGGCGGCAGCCGGTCTGGAGACTCTGGGGGTCGGGGACGGGGAGTTCGTCGCCATCATGGCCGGGAACCGCCCCGAGCACGTCATCGCCGACTTTGCCGCCGTCCACGCCGGTGCCACCCCGTTGACCATCTACTCCACGCTCGCCGCCGGTCAGATCCAGTACATCGCCGACAACTCCAAGGCCACAGTCGCCATTCTCGAGGATCTGGACTTCATGAAGAGGTGGGAGGAGATCCGCTCGGAGCTGCCAAACCTGCGATACGTCGTCCTGATGTCGGGGGCGGAGAACTACGACACCGTGGACTGGGTCCTCTCCTGGGACGAGCTGATGGCTCGCGGCGAGCACCGGCTCTCCGAGGACCCCGAGACCGTCACCCGTTCCGCGGCGGCGGTCGGCCCCGACACCCTGGCCACACTGATCTACACCTCGGGGACCACAGGCACTCCCAAGGGCGTGATGATCAGCCACCGCAATGTGATGTGGACCTTGGAGAGCCTGCGCCGGGCCGCCAATCTCAAGCCCGGTGTGCGCATGGTCTCCTATCTGCCTCTGGCCCACATCGCCGAGCGGCTCGCCACCCACTACCTGGGCACCTATCTGTCCGGCCAGGTCTGGTACTGCCCCAACCTCTCGGCGGTCCTCGAGTACATCCAGGAGGCCCGCCCCACCCTCTTCGTCGGCGTGCCCCGGGTATACGAGAAGTTCCACTCCAGACTGATGGCACGCTTCGCCGCGGCGGAGGAGGAAGGCATCAAGGGCGTCATCCTGAAGAAGGCGCTCGATCTCAACGCCAGGCGGGTCAAGGCGGAGGCTCAGGGCGAGAAAGGCCCGGCCCTGGCCGGGCTTCTCGACAAGATCGCCCTCTCCAAGGTCCGGGAGGGACTTGGCATGGAGAACGTGGAGATAGCCATCACCGCGGCGGCGCCGATCAATCCCGAGTTGATCGAGTTCTTCCATGTCATCGGTGTCCCCCTCCACGAGATATACGGCATGTCGGAGAACACCGGCCCGGCCACCGCAACCCTTCCCGGGGCGAACAAGTTCGGCTCGGTGGGCAAGGCCCTGCCCGGGGTCGAGGTCAGGGTGGCCGGGGACGGCGAGCTCATGATCCGCGGTGGGATCGTCACCGAGGGCTACTACAAGCTCGACGACGCCACCAGGCAGACCTTCGACTCGGAGGGATGGCTGCACAGCGGCGACCTGGCTCGCATCGACGACGACGGCTATGTCTGGATCGTGGGACGTAAGAAGGAGATCATCATCACCACGGCCGGAAAGAACATCGCCCCGGCCAAGCTGGAGACTTTGCTGGGCAATCACCCGCTCATCTCCAAGGCGTGCATGGTCGGGGACCAGAGAAAGTTCATCACCATGGTGATCGCGCTGGACCATGAGGAGGCGCCGGCGTGGGCGGAAGCACACGGGTTGGAGTACCACGATCTGGCCAGCTTCTCCCAGCTCCCCGAGGTCCATGAGGAAGTGGCCCGGGCGGTAGCCGAGGCAAACGAGAGCGTTGCCCGGGTGGAGCAGGTCAAGAAGTGGATCATCGTCCCCGACGAGTGGACCCCGGTCAGCGGTGAGGTGACACCCTCGCTCAAGCTGAAGCGCCGCGTCGTGCTCGACAAGTACGCCTCCCAGATCGAGTCGATGTACGCCGGGGTCTGATCCCCTGATGTACCGGACGATCTTCGACTCCGACCACGACCTTTTCAGGGAGAGTGCCCGGGAGTTCATCAACCGTGAGATCGTCCCCAACGTGGCCAAGTGGGAAGCTGCCGGCAAGGTCGACAAGGAGATGTTCCGTAAGGCCGGCCAGGCCGGCCTGCTGGGTATGGCCGTCCCCGAGGAGCACGGAGGCGGGGGAGTGGCAGACTTCAGGTTCAACGCCGTCATCGTCGAGGAGCTGATGGCGGCCGACGCTTTCGCCTCCGGGATGTGCATGACGCTCCACAACGACGTCGTTCTCCCCTACTTCCTCGAGCTGTGCACCGACGAGCAGAAGCAGCGGTGGTACCCGGGGCTGGTCTCCGGGGACCTGATGACCGCCATCGCCATGTCCGAGCCCGGCGCAGGCTCGGATCTGGCCGGGATCCAGACCACGGCAATCCGTGACGGCGGCGGCTACGTGGTCTCCGGCTCGAAGACCTTCATCACCAACGGCATCAACTCCGACCTGGTGGTGACCGCGGTGAAGACCGACCCCTCCCAGCGTCACGCCGGGATGAGCCTTCTGGTGATCGAGGATGGCATGGAGGGGTTCAGCCGCGGCCGCAACCTGGAGAAGATCGGGCTCCACGCCCAGGACACGGCCGAGCTCTTCTTCGACGAAGTGCGGGTTCCGGTGGAGAACCTGCTGGGCGAGGAGGGCCAGGGCTTCATCCATCTGGTGCAAAACCTGCCCCAGGAGCGGCTGTCCCTCGCCACCGGGTCGATTGCACACGCGGAAACGGCCTTCGGCTGGACCCTCGACTACATCAGGGAGCGTCGCACATTCGGACAGCCGATCGGGAGCTTTCAGGCGATCAAGCACGCCATGGCGGAGATGCGTACCGAGCTCGACATCGCCCGGACCTATGTCGATTCCCAGATCATCGCGCTCAACGCCGGTGAGTTGACCGCCGAGGACGCCGCCAAGGCGAAGTGGTGGGTGACCGAGCTGGAGAATCGTGTCATCACCAGGTGTCTCCAGCTGTTCGGAGGGTGGGGATACATGGAGGAGTACCCGATCGCTCGTGCGTTTCGTGACGCACGTGTGCAGACCATCTACGGAGGGACGACCGAGATCATGAAAGAGATCGTCAGCCGCTCCCTCGGACTCTGAGACGGAAGGTTGTCCATGAGCGAGCCAATCACATTCGACGGACGCGTCGCCATCGTGACCGGAGCCGGTGGCGGTCTCGGCCGAGCCCATGCCCTCGAGCTGGCCCGGCGTGGCGCCCGGGTGGTGGTCAACGATCTGGGCGGAGCCGTCGACGGCACCGGCGCCTCGAGCTCGGCCGCCGACCAGGTGGTCGCAGAGATCAAGGATGCGGGGGGCGAGGCCATCGCCAGCTACGACTCCGTCTCGACGGAGGAAGGCGGGGCCGCCATCGTGCAAACCGCGGTCGACAGCTTCGGAACCGTCGACATCGTGATCAACAACGCCGGGATCCTCCGGGACAAGTCGTTCGCCAAGATGGAGATGAGCGAAGTGGAGGCGGTGCTCGACGTTCATCTGAGAGGTGCGTTCTACGTCTCGTCGCCGGCGTTCAAGGTGATGAGAGAGAACACCTACGGGCGGTTCGTGTTCACCTCATCCGCGTCGGGTCTGTTCGGGAACTTCGGCCAGGCCAACTATGGGGCGGCCAAGGCGGGTGTGGTAGGCCTGTCCAACGTGATCGCCATCGAGGGGGAGAAGTACGACATCAAGTCCAACGCCATCGCCCCCATCGCCAAGACCCGGATGACCGAGGACCTGCTCGGACCGCTCGCCGACATGGTCAAGCCCGAGCAGGTGACTCCGATCGTGGTGTACCTGTGCTCGGAGGGCAACGAGTTCAGCCACGAGATCTTCACGGTGGGCGGTGGCCGTTACGGCCGCGTCTTCGTGGGGACCAATCGGGGCTGGTATGCCGGGTCCGGCGAGGTTCCCTCGGTGGAGGAGGTGGTCGACCATCTCGACGAGATCCGCGACATCTCCGATCCCATCGTGCCGCTGAGCAACAACGACGAGATCATGCTCCTCGGCCAGATGCTCGCCGGCTGATGCCGATCGACCCCGGGAAAGCGGTGGGTGCCGAGCTCGCCGCACCGGGCTACACGTGGTCGGAGGAAGACGTCATCCTCTACAACCTCGGTGTCGGCGCGGGCAACCCACCCGACGACCCAGCCGAGCTCGCCTACACCTATGAGGCCAACCTCAGGGCCGTGCCGACCTTCGGGACGATCCCGCCCTTCGGGATCATGATGAGCATCGGAGAGGTCGACGGTATCGACATCAACCTGGCCCAGGTCCTCCACGGCGAGCACACGCTCACCATCCACGCCCCGATCCCGACTTCGGGGGCGGTACGGCAGCAGGGCCGCATCGTCGGCATCTATGACAAGGGAAAGGGCGCTCTCATCGTCACCGAGGTGGTCTCGGTCCTGGAGAAGACCGGTGAGCCTCTGTTCACCAACCGGGCAGGTGTCTACGTTCGGGGCGAGGGTGGCTTCGACGGCGACCGCGGGCCATCGACGGAGAGCCAGGCACCGGAGCGCGATCCGGATCTGGTCGTCGAATCGCCCACCCTGCCACAGCAGGCCCTGCTCTACCGGATGGCCTCGGGCGACAAGAATCCCCTCCATTCCGATCCGGTCTTCGCCGCCGGCGCCGGCTTCGAGCGGCCCATCCTCCACGGTTTGTGCACGTATGGGGTGGTGGCCAAGGCGGTGATCCAGGCCGCCATGGGGAGTGAACCGGAGCGGGTGGCGTCGCTTTCCGCTCGTTTCACCGGCCATGTCTTCCCTGGCGAGACCCTCGTTACCAGTGTGTGGGAGGAGGGCGATCGGTTCGTCACCGCCACGGCGACCACGGAGCGGAGAACCTCCGTCCTCGTCGGGTGGGTCACCGCCAGGGACCGTTGAGAGGCCGGCGCCATGGCCGCTCTTCAGCTGAGTCGCAACCAGATCCTCGCCTTCAGGAGACGGGTGGCTTCTCTCGACGAGCGACTTCGGCCCGGTCGCCGCTCATTGCGCACCGCGGCGTGGGCGGGGTTGCAGGACAGCATGCCGAGGGCCGCCCTCCTCTCGATACACGCCCGTGTCGAGCGAACTCCACCGACGGTCCTGCACGACGACTCCCTGGTGCAGGTGTGGGGCCCTCGATCTTCCGTCTTCGTGGTCGCGGCACAGGACCTCGCAGTATTCACCTTGGGCCGCCTGTCCCTCGACGCGAAGCGCCGCGAGCGTGCGGAGACCATGGCGGATATGGTCGAGTCGGTGCTGAGGGGAGAGACAATGCGTGAGGGAGAGGTGGGCAAGGCCCTCGGCATCAACCCGAACGCCATCAAGTACGCGGCGCCGACCGGGAGGCTGCTGATCCACTGGGACGGCGCCCGACAGTCCGAAGTGGTGATGGTGCCCGCGCCGTCGATGGGAGAAGAGGAGGCCCGGGTCGAGCTGGTGCGCCGCTTCCTGCATGTGTTCGGCCCGAGCACGCCCGAGGCCTACGCCGGCTGGGCCGGCATCAGCCGCGGCATGGCTCATACCATGTTCCACGATCTCGAGAGGGATCTGTTGAGCACGACCACTCCTCTCGGCGAGGCGTGGGCCCTCGCCGAGGACGAGGAGCGTCTTCGCTCCGAGGACCCTGCTGAGACCTCGGCGCGACTCCTCCCCAGCGGTGACACATACTTCCTACTCGGGGCCGAAGAGCGCAGTCTGCTCATTCCCGGCGAGGTCCACAGGTCGTCGCTGTGGCCATCCCGGGTATGGCCCGGGGCGGTTCTGCTCGGTGGCGAGATAGCCGGCACCTGGCGTCGTTCCCGACATCTGGTGACTATCAATGCCTGGCGGCAATTGACCCACTCAGAGGTGGAGACGGTCGAGGCGGAAGCCGGCTCCCTGCCGCTACCCGGTCTGGATCACCCGATCGAAGTGCGTTGGGAGGTCGGAAGCGTGAGTAAATGACGTCGTCAGGCGACTGACGTCATTCACTCAGGCCTCGATCAGGACCCGGGTGCCCAGGGGCACCATCTGGTGGAGCTGTGTTATCACGTCGTTGGGGAGGCGGATGCAGCCGAGGGAGATGTTGCCGCCGATCGAGCCCGGGTTGTTGGTCCCATGGATGCCGATGATCCCGTCGCCGCCGTTGTACGAGGTGATGGTTTCGGAGCGGGCGGAGAGCCCGAGAGCGTGCGGGCCCCAGGGACTGTCGGGGCTGGCCAATGTGACGTTGTCGGTGACGAAGAACTCGCCGACGGGGGTCTCGTTGTACCGGCTGCCCACACCGACCTCGGTGTTGAGCACCTCCACCCCGTCCACGTAGTAGCTGAGCTCGCGGCCGGAGAGATCGACCACGATCCGACTGTCGGCGACGTACAGGGAGACGTCACGGGTGCGAACCCAGCCGGTGCTTCCGTTGGGACGGGTGGGGAGCATTACCTCGATCCAGCCGTCGACCGCCTCGCCGACCACGCCGAGCACGGTGATCGTCCCCAGGATGGTTGTGCGCTCCAGGGTCATCGCCGGCGCGACTGCGCCCGGCTCGCCGAACACCTCGACTTCGTGGTGCAACATGGCGGCAAGGGTTCCCGGTTCGGTGCGGGTCGCCTGGTAGCCCTCCCACACCGGGCGGGTGTCATATGAGGCCGGCTGCCAGGGCGGGGCGTCACCGAGGATCCGAACCGGTGGCGCCGGCAACTTCGGGCCGGGTCTCACCGGCTCGGCGTCGGGAGCAGAGCAGGCGGCGGCAAGCAATGCCAGCAGCCCGACGACGGTGCGGAGACGCATCACATCGAGATTATCGGTCGCTGTCCACCAGCCGTTTAGCCTCGGTTGTCAGTGGACCGGGTCTATGTCACCAGGCGGCTTCCTGACGAGGATATGGCTCGTCTCGGTCGCTATCGACTGGGGTCTTGGGAAGGCGAGGGCGCTGTTCCCGCCGAAGTGCTCGCCGCCGGAGCCGCCGGAGCGGACGGCCTGCTCACCATGCTCACCGATCGAGTCGACACCGCGCTCCTCGACCGCGCCCCGGCTCTTCGTGTCGTCTCCCAGATGGCGGTCGGTGTCGACAACATCGACGTGGCCGCGTGCATCAGCCGGGGGATCCTGGTGGGGCACACGCCTGGGGTTCTCACCGAGACCGTTGCCGACTCGGCTTTCGCTCTCCTCGCCGCGGTGGTGAGGAGGCTCCCAGAGGGAGAGCGTGAGGTTCGCTCCGGGGAATGGGGCGAGTGGGAGATCTTCCATCTCGCCGGTGGTGACCTCCACCGCACCGTGCTCGGCATCATCGGAATGGGCCGGATCGGGAAGGCGGTGGCCCGGCGTGCCGCCGGCTTCGATATGGAGGTCATCTACTCGTCGCCGTCGGAGGAGGACATCGACGCCATCAGGGTCGACCTCGCCGAGTTGCTCCAGCGAGCCGATCACGTTGTGGTCTGCACCCGGCTCGACGAGACGACACGGCATCTCATCTCGGGCCCGGAGTTGACCATGATGAAACCCGACGCCTATCTGGTGAACATCTCCCGGGGCCCGGTCATCGACAGCGATGCCCTGGTCACCGCGCTCGACGCCGGGCGTCTCGGCGGAGTCGGCCTCGATGTGACCGACCCCGAGCCACTACCTGCGGACCACCCTCTACTCGGGTTCGACCGGGTGCTTGTGGTCCCACACATCGGCAGTGCCTCGGTGCGAACCCGGCGGGCGATGTCTGCGCTGGCCGTGGACAACCTGATCGCCGGTCTGGAAGGGCACGAGATGCCGGCCCGCTATCCGGCCTCGGGGTTGGCCGGCGGAAGCGATTAGCCTGCCCGGACCTCCCCAGGGAATGGAGAACATGTTCGAGCTTCCCGCCGCCCGTACCGTCGAGCGCAATCCCGACGCAGCCCGCCTGCGCCAGCTCGCGCTGGGGTCCATGCCCCGGATCACCGAGACCGAGTTCGGCAATCTCAACTACACGTCCGAGGTGACGGCTCGGCTCAACAACTCCACCTTCTTCGTCTCCGACGACGAGATCCCCAAGAATTGGATCTCCCGGGAGGAGGCGGACGAGTGGGCGAGGAGACAGGACCGCTTCATCGAGGACAGAGACATGCTCCTGCTCGAGGGATACATCGGCCCCGGTCCCGACTTCCGCACCGGATGCCGGCTCTTCATCGAGTCGACCCAACCCAACATCGCAGGCATGCAGGCGCACCTCTACTTCGCCCCGGATGGGGACTGGTCGCCCGAGTTCACCGTGATCTACACCCCGAGTCTGCGCGCCGAGGGCAAGCCCGACGAACGTCTCATCATCATCGACCTGGAGAACTGGGTGACCCGGGTGTTCGGCTCGGACTACTTCGGCGAGTCGAAGATGGGCGGGCTGCGCATGTGGAACCGCCTGGTCTACGACCAGGGTGGGCTCGCCTGCCATGCCGGGTTGAAGACCTTTCCCGCCGGATCGACCCGGAGTGGCGAGGAGGAGTCGATGCTGATCATCGGGCTCTCCGGGACGGGCAAGACCACCACCACCTTCCGCCAGCAGGCGGGGTCCCTGCCCGTCCAGGACGACTTCATCGCCTTGATGCCAGGTGGAGAGATTCACACCACCGAGGCTGGCTGCTTCGCCAAGACCTACGGTCTCGACCCCGACGACGAGCCGACGATCTACCACGGCACCACCCGCCCCGACGCCTGGTTGGAGAACGTGTCGGTCACCCCGGACGGGAAGGTCGACTTCTTCGACACCAGCTACACCGCCAACGGGCGGTCCACTTTTCCCTTGGCCAACATTCGCCATCGGGACCCGAGTCGGGTGCCCCCGGCGCGTTTTCTGCTCATCCTGAACCGCTCCGACCACGTGATCCCGGCCGTGGCCCGGCTGGAGCGTTCCCAGATCCCGGCCTACTTCATGCTCGGTGAGACCAAAGGCACCTCGGCCGGCGGCGAGGCCGAGGCCGGCAAGAGCCTGCGGGTTCCCGGAACCAACCCTTTCTTCTTCGACGACGACTCTCTGCAGGGCAATCGTCTCATCGAGCTCCTCGACACCATGCCCGACCTCGAGGCGTACGTGTTGAACACCGGCCGCATCGGTGGCGAGGGCGACGGCTCGAAGAAGGTGGAGATCACCGACTCTTCGGCGATCGTCCAGGCGATCGTGGAGGGCACCATCGAGTGGGTGGCCGACACCAACTTCGGTTATCAGGTGGCCGAGTCCGTGCCCGGGGTCGAGGACGTGGAGCTGCTCCAGCCGTGGCGGCTGTACGAGCGTGACGGTCGGCGCAGTGAGTATGACGCCTGGGTCAGCCGGCTCAGCGATGAGCGGGTTGGCTATCTCGGTGGCTTCCCGGCCCTGGACCCCGCGGTGGCGGCGGGACTCGGCGGTTAGAGGGCGGGAAGCACCACCAGCAGGCAACCCTCGGCGACGGTGATGTCCGCAACCGGCCCGGCGAACCGGTTGGACAGGCCCCGGCTGGTCCCGTGGTGGAGCGTCTCGGCGTCCAGATCCCACCGGAGGCCCCTGGTGGTCAGACCGTGCACCGACCCTCCCATCGGGATCAGGCTGATCAGATCGCCCACGTCACCGTGGATGATCCGTCTCCCCCGCACCACGTGAGACCAGCCCCGGTCCGTGACCCAGTCGATCTCCTCGATCTCCTGCCATCTCGTCGAGCAGAGCAGTGTCGTCGTGATCAGCTCGTGGTCGAACCGGCCCCCGGCGCCACCCACGACCACGACCCGACCAGGCCGGTGATCCATCACCATCTCCAGGGCGAGTTCGAGGTCGCTGGCGTCCTTGTCCACCGAGTGGCGGGCGACGCGCACGGATTCGGGGATCGAGCTCGCCTCGATCGAGTCGAAGTCACCGACCAGGACGTCCACCGGGAAGCCGGCGGCGATGGCGCTGTCATACCCCGAGTCGGCGGCCACAACCAGATCGGCCGCAGGCAACTCCTCGCCGAGCGAGCCGGTGGGGGAGTCACCACCAGCGAAGATCAGGATGGTCTCCATAGCGTTTCTCAGGAAGGGTGGCCCAAGAGTGGGCGTTTGGACGTTTCATCGAGTGTGAATGACAAAATCGTCTTACGCGCGATCTCGCGGGTAAGAGCTAACCCTCAAGTTGAACTTGAATCTCGGCCATCGCTTGACGTAGCGCATTCTCCACCTCCTCCGGTGTTCTCGCCCGGGCGTAGACGAAACCGAGGTAGCGGTCGCCCTCGGGCGGGGGGATCACATCTTCCCCAGGGCGGATGGTGAAGTCCACGCCCGTGATCCCGTCTATGGCCCGGGTCTCCTCCTCGCCAGCCACCGATGTCAGGACTCCCCGGGCCGGGGTGGGGATCATCAGCACCCCGCTGGCGACCGTCTCCCGCTTCAGACCCTTCTTCCCCAGATTCATGGCGTTGCGCAGTATGAGTGTCTCCAAGCTGGTCCCCATCAGCCCGAAGTTGAGGCTGCGGGAGCAGAGGCCACCGATGGAACGGGCGGCCACTTCGATGATTCTCGCCCTGGAGTCGTCGACCTTGAGCTCGATGTGGACCGGGCCCGACTCCAGACCCAGCCCGCGCACCGCGGCGGCCGCGCTCCTCTCCGCCTCGATGAGCACCGTCTCGGGGAGCCGTGATGGTGTGACCAAGATGGTCTCGGGGAAGTACGGGCCGGTGCCGGTGTCCGGCTTGTCGAACACCGCGAGCACGTTGAGCTCCCCCTTCTCCACCAGCCCTTCGATTGCGATCTCGTCACCGGCGATGTACTCCTCGACGACGAGAGTGGCCTCCGGGTCGGCGACGATGTCCCGAATGCGCTCGGCCACATCATCGGCCCGTTCGGGGTCGTCGACACGGATGACCCCCTGGCTCGCCGAGCGGTCCCGGGGTTTGATCACGGCAGGGGCGCCCACCGACCGGACCGCATCTGCGGCAGACTCGCCCGGGAAGAGCGCCACGTGTCTGGGCTGGTCCACCTCGGCGGCGGCCAATCGACTTCTCATCTCCAGCTTGTCCCTGGTTGCTGCAGCGGCGTCAGGCGGGTTGCCGGGCAGGCCCAGGATCGAGCTGGCATGTGCCGCCACCATCACCCCCTGGTCGTCGGCGGCGACCACGCCGTCGATTCCCACGTCGGCTCCCATGTCGGCGAGCCGGTTGGCTGCCGCCACCGGGTCCCGGCAGTCGATCTGGAGATAGCGATCGCCCATGTCGAAGGGGGGCGGGTTCTCCGATGCCACCACCAGATCGACACCCAGCGATTCGGCGGCTCTCACGAAGTCGGCGGCCCGGTAGCTGCTGGAGGGGAGTACGACTGCGACGGTGGGCATCTGGGTTTGGGGAGTTCTCCTATTACCATCCTGGCAGATGTCTGATTCGACAGTCCTGAGCATCGCCGAGGACGCACTGGGCATGATCCTCCAACTCCGCGACAACGAGGAGGGGGAGGGCGAGTTCGCCCTCTCCATCGAGGTCACCGGCTTCCGTGGTCCTCAGTTCTCGTATGAGCTCGCCTTCGCCCCTTTGGCGGACAAGGCGGAGAACTGGGTTGTGGAGCGGCATGGCGACCTCGCCGTCATCTTCCCCAAGGCCGATGTCGGCAAGCTCGACGGTGCCGCCCTCGAGCTGACCGAACAGGGCCTGGCGATGAACAACCCCAACTCTCCGGCGCCGCCAACCATCTCCGCTCCGGCCGGTGACCTCTCCGGGCCGCTGGTGGAGCGTGTCCAACAGGTGATCACCGAGCAGGTCAACCCGGCCATCGCCGCCCATGGCGGCGGGGCGGAGCTGGTCTCGGTCGACGGCACCATCGCCTACCTGCGGCTGTTCGGCGGCTGTCAGGGATGCGGGCTGGCCCAGGTGACCCTGAAGCAGGGGATCGAGCGCATCCTGCTCGAATCGATCCCCGAGCTGAGCCAGGTGGTCGACGTCACCGACCATGCCTCTGGCGAGGACCCCTACTACCAAAGCCAGAAGAAGTAGCCGGCCCTAACGTCGCCGGTCGTGGGCTTCACCAGAGAGCAGCTCGAGTCCTTCCGCGACGTCGGGGTGCCCGACCTGCTCGGTCCCGACGTCTCCCTGCTCTTCGTCGGCATCAACCCCGGGCTGTGGACCGCGGCAACCCAGACCCATTTCTGCCATCCGTCCAACCGCTTCTACCCGGCACTGCGTCACGCCGGGCTCATCGAGTGGGTGGTCGACCCCGAAGGGGGGATGACGGAGACACAGCGGCGTGACTTCGTCGCCAGAGGCATGGGAATCACCAACCTGGTGAACCGGGCGACGATCCGAGCCTCCGAGCTGAGCAGAGCGGAGTTGCGGGCCGGGGGCGAGCGTCTCCTCGTGATGGCCGATGAGCTGGCCCCGGCGGTCGTCGCCGTGGCCGGGGTGACTGCCTACCGGGAGGCCTTCGCAGTTCGCACCGCGGTCCTGGGACGCCAGCCCGTCGACCTGGGATCATCCCAGCTCTGGGTCGTTCCCAACCCGAGCGGGCTCAACGCCCACGAGACCATCGCGTCACTCGCCGTTTGGTACCGGACCGCTGCGGACGCCGCCGGGATCCGGTGAGCGAGCCGACTCCGCGCCAGGTGTTGTACGCCCTGGTGGCCGGTGGATTCCTGGTGGTGGTGGCGGTCCTGGTGGCCGGGGCAGCAGTCGCCGGGCTGGTCCCGATCTGGTGGACGGTCGCCATGGCCCTGGGAGTGGTCGTGGTCGGTTGGTGGGCCGGGGTCAACTGGAGACGCACCGCGCCGGTGTTGATCTTCTCCATCGGGCTATTCGTCGTCTGGACGGTGGGGACCCTGCTCCTCGCCTAAAGGTCACATCTGGTGATCGAGGTACAGGCTCTGTGTCGACCGGCCCAGCCAACCACTCTCGTCCCAAAGGGTGCCGGTGGCGAGGCCACGCCCCTGAAGCCCGTACGCCGACTCCGCGGAGAGGGCGATCCACTCGCCTTCGGGGTAGCGGGAGACATGGACGGTCAGATCGGGGTTCATGAACACCCACGTGTCGTAGTCGAGGGCGCGGGATATCCCGTTGCAGAAGTCGGCGGTGGCCACCACCCGTTGCAGCGGGGTGGTCTCCCGGCCCGCGATGACCGGAGTGACCAGGCGCATCCACACCGCCCCCGGGCCTTTGGTCTCGAAGCCGCCGAAGATCTCCCTGACCTCCATGGCGTTGCGGTGGAACATGGTCTTGCCGCTGGTACCTACTCCCCAGGCGTCGCCGACCCGGTTCTCGATCTCGTCGGGGCCGGGCATGCCCAGCGTCGGGGGAGCGGCGTCATCGGGGATCCGCAAATCGGCGACGCGAAGGCGTTGCACGGTGGTCACGGAGAGGAGGACGTCGGCGGGGTCGTAGATGCGGGCCTCGACGTTCTGGATACGCTTGCCCTCGCGCACCACCTCGGTCTCGATCCGGAGCGGGACGAGGGGCACGACCCGGAACAACTCCACAGTGAGCCGACTCACCTGCATCTCGGTCAGGGTGGGCACGCTGTCCTCGACATGACCCACCACCAGGGCGGCGAACGCCCCTCCGTGCTGGCCCTCGTCGTACCAACCGGCGTTGGCCAGAGGGGTCGAGATGTAGACGTTTTCGGCGTCCCCAGGCAGGTAGACGCCGTCGTAGTCGGTGGTCATGGCGGCGAAACGCTAACCGGAGACCTTTCGGCGGACCGATTCTCGTTTAGCATTTCCCCGGGTGACCACCGAGACCACAACCCAGAGGCCAAGTGCGGTGTCGCGGATCGGCGCTCCATTGGTGTTGGCCTCGGTGCTGGCCTCGACACTCGGCATCGTCATCGCTCAGTTCCTCGACGATGTCGGCGACGGTGTGCTCGCCGAGATCCTTGG
This sequence comes from Acidimicrobiia bacterium, assembly GCA_035249605.1. GTDB lineage: Bacteria > Actinomycetota > Acidimicrobiia > Spongiisociales > ZC4RG35 > JANQRA01. Next base: position 121,102 of record DATFGI010000008.1, on the reverse strand, counting down.
GGGCGATGCCGTCCTGTACAACAACCGTGCCGAGCTCAGCGGAGTGTCGGATCTCGCTTGGGCGGGTGGTTTCGCCCTCTGTCTCCTGATTGGCCTGTTCACCCTCTTCATCTATCCCACGCAGCGGGGCCATGGGGTATCTCGGCTCGTCTTGTTGTGGACCCTTCTGCATGTCCTCCGCCAGGCGCTGACCCAGGCTGTGATGTTGCCTTTCGACGACACCGGCCAGCTCGCCATGGCCTACTCCACCTTCGACCTTCCGCCCGGGTTGGACCTGGTCATCGCTGCCGGTGGTGGTGTCGGCCTGCTGCTGATCGCTCTGGCCGCAGCCGCGGCTTTTCTCGCCTACACCCCGCATCGCCGCCTGGTGTCCGAGGGGCGCAGCCGGCTGGTGTTCATCCTTTGGTTCGCGCTGATCCCCGCGGTGGCGTCGGCCTTCGCCGCGATTCCGTTCTTCCTCCCCGACAGCGAAGGATTGGTCCTGCCTGGTCTCCCGTTGGTGGCCGTCATGTTCATCGCCACGCTGGCCGCCGCCCCGGGAACGACCACGGTCCTCGGCCCCGAGGATGAGCGGGTCACCCCCTGGCCTTGGGGCCTGGCGGTCTTCCTCGTCGTACTCCTGGTGATGTTCCTCGGTGTGCTCCAGGGCGGGGTCTCTATCGATCCGAGAACGTGGGGACCCGAGCAGTAGTCATCACCGTCAGCGACGGTGTCAGCGCGGGGACACGTCAGGACTCCTCGGGCGACGCCTTGGAGGCGATGCTCGACGACGCCGGCTACGAGGTGGCCAGGGGACTGGTTCCCGACGACGCGGACCGGATCAGCGCCGCCATCCTCGATGCCTGCGCAAGGGCCTCGCTGGTACTGACCACCGGCGGCACCGGATTCGGCGTCAGGGACGTCACCCCGGAGGCGACCGATGCGATCCTGGAGAGGGAGGCACCGGGGCTTGTCCACGTCATGCTGGCCGAGGGTCTGACAAAGACTCCGATGGCCGCCCTGACCAGGGCCAAGGCGGGCACCATCGGAGGCTGCCTCGTGGTCAACCTCCCGGGCTCACCCAAAGGGGCGGCCGAGAGCCTGGCCGCCATCATCGGATTGATCCCGCATGCCCTCCAGCTGCTCGGTGGGGACAACCGGCATCACTGAGCCCGTGGCGTAGACCACTACATGGGGACGAGCCACTACCGTGCCCAACCGAACCACCGACACTGGAGAAAGATGAAGATCTCACAGGAATTCGTCGTGGGGCGATCCCCGACCGACGTCTGGGCCTTCTTCCAAGACGTCCCATCTGTCGCCCAGTGCTTGCCCGGGGCACAGCTCGAAGGGCAGGGCGACGATGGCTCGTACGACGGCAGCCTCGCCGTCAAGCTGGGGCCGATGACGGCGGCCTTCGAGGGTAAGTGCGTCATCACCCCCGACGAGGCGAACATGTCGGCTCGCATCGAGGGAAAAGGGGTGGACAAGCGTGGTGGATCGCGCGGTCAGGTGTCCGTCGTCTACGACATCGACGAGAGCCCTGACGGATGCACCGTCCGGGTCGACGCAGACATATCCCTTTCCGGGCCGGCCGCCCAGTTCGGGCGCACCGGGCTCATCAACGAGATGTCGAAGCGGCTCATCGGCGACTTCGTCAGCTGCCTCGAGGGCAAGCTGACCGCGAGCACCGCGGAGGAGGCCGAATCGGTCCGGGCTCACGAGGTCAAGGGCCTGTCCCTCTTCTTCGCCTCGCTGTGGTCCTGGATCCGAGGCTTGTTCCGGGGGACCAAGGAATGAGACGCGTTCTCTGGTCCTTGGCCCTGGTCGGGGCGCTTCTCGTCGCCGCTTGTGGTGGCTCGGACGAGGGCGGTGGAGAGTCGATCGAGGGCCAGGACGTGACGGTCGAGATGTACGACAACCGCTTCCAGTACACCGAGATCGCCGTTCCGGTGGGTGGCACCGTCACCTGGGTCGGAGCCGGGAACAACTCGCACAACGCGGTCGCCGCCAACGGCGAGTGGTCGACCGAGACCGTCTTCGGCAGCCTGGAGATGCTGGAGGGCGACGAGGCGCAGCTCACCTACGACCAGCCCGGCACCTACACCTTCTACTGCACATTCCACGGGAGCGCGGAGGGCGATGGGATGGCTGGTGTGCTGGTCGTCGGAGAGGGATGACTTGCCGCGACGGCTGACGATTTGGGCGGGTGTAGTCGGCCTGGCGCTGGCCGCCTGTGCCGGACCGCCCGAGGGGACCGCATCGCCGGCCGCCACCGGGGACACCTCTACCGAGTCGCCGACCGAGTGGTCCGGAGAGACTCGTGACGTGCCAGCCGACTATCCCACGATCCAGGCGGCTGTGGACGCGGCGACACCGGGTGACCTGATCCTCATCGACCGCGGGGTCTACCGCGAGTCCGTCGACGTCAAGACCCCGGGACTGACCATCCGGGGCGTCGATCGCAACGAGGTGGTGATCGACGGGGAGTTCGAGCGGGAGAACGGCATCCAGGTGATATTCACCGACGGCGTGGTGGTGGAGAACCTGACCACTATGAACCACAAGCTGAATGGGGTGTTCTGGAGCGGCGTCCGGGGCTACCGGGCCTCATACGTCACGGCGATCAACAACGGCGACTACGGGATCTACGCCTTCGATTCCAGTGATGGGCTGTTCGAGAATTCCTACGCCTCGGGGTCCCCGGACGCATCGTTCTACATCGGGCAATGCAACCCTTGCGACGCGGTGATCACCGACTCCATCGGCGAGTACAGCGGCCTGGGCTACTCGGGGTCCAACGCGTCGACCAACATCTACATCGTCGACAACATCTTCCGCTACAACGGCACCGGCGTGGCACCCAACTCACTCGACGGTGAGCTTCTGCCTCCAGCGGAGAACGTCGTGGTGGCGGGGAACCTGATCTACGAGAACGGGTACGAGGAGTTCCCCCACAAGAACGCCCAATGGGCGACCCAAGGCATCGGGATCGCGATGGCTGGCACGGTCGACTCCCTGGTGGTGAAGAACCGAGTCGTCAACCATCCCTTGAACGGGATACAGGTGTTCCCCAACGTCGACGCGAACGTCTGGATGCCGGCGAACAATGTGGTCTCCACCAATGCGGTCGAAGGGTCCGGCCTGGCCGACCTCGCCCTAACCGGGCCGAGCGGGTCGGGCAATTGTTTCGCCCACAACGAGTACGGGTGGACGATGCCACCGGCTCTGGAGGTCACACAGGCATGCAGTGACCTCCGGTTTCCCGCCCTGTGGGAGTTGGGTGCCCTCTCAGCACAGTTCGGTCGGGTCATCGAGCGCGGCCTCGGTCTCGACATCGATGTGTTCTACGGCGACATGCCTCGTCCTCCAGATCAACCTCAGATGCCCGGTGGGGTGGGGGCCGAGGTGGCCCCGGCGGTCGACGTCCTCGCCGGCGCCGAGCCCGATCTCAACGAGATCGGCACCCCGGCGATGCCAATCGACCTCGACGTCAACCAACGGAAAGGGTTCAACATCATGGGAGTGACGTTTGCAACGGCCTTCGGCGCGTTGGTCGGTCTCTACGCCTACGTTCTGCCGCTCGTCCTCTATGCGGCCTGGGTGGTCATCGCCGTCTGGGAGATCATCACCAGACGAGAGGATCTCAGTCGGGGCGCGGGGATCGTGTGGATCCTGGTGATCCTCATCGTCCCCTTCCTCGGGGTGATCGCCTACTACTTGTTCGGCAAGAGCCGGATCCCCGTCGCCTATCGCTGGGTGCTGCTCCTTGGTGGGATGGGTGCCTACCTGGTCTTCCTGGCACTGGGGCTGGTGCTGGGTGGGGTCGTCTAGCGGCGGGTGAGCAGAGAGCGATGGCCGAGCCAGGCACCGAGCAAGGGGTCTCCCGAAGGGATCTCCTCAAGAAGGCCGGGCTGGGTGGCGCCGCACTGCTCGGAGGATCACTGCTCGGTGCCACCGCCCGCGACCAGACGGAGGCTGCTTCGGCCGACGTCTACGACCCGACTCACACCGTCGTCGGCGAGGACGTCATGTCCTCGATATACGGCAATGGGCTGGGCCCTCCTCGGGGCTTGGGCGCCGACGCGCTCGACATCCATACCTTTCCCCCGGAGCCAGACGGCAGGCCGGCTGGCACGGTCCGGGATCTCGAGTTGAGAGTCGAGGAGCGTCTCCTCGTGGTTGGTCACGAGGTTCACTTCCAGGCTTGGACCTACAACGGAACCGTCCCCGCCCCGATCATCCGGGCCACCGAGGGCGACCTCCTTCGCATTCACTTCCGAAACCGGACCGGGCATGCCCACAACATTCACTTCCACGGGGCACATCGGCCGGAGATGGACGGCTGGGAGCCGGTCCCGCCTGGTGGGGCGACCGTTTACGAGATCGAAGCCGGGCCGGCCGGTGTCCACCCCTACCACTGTCACACCTCACCCCTCGCCGAGCACATTGCCCGCGGCCTCTACGGCATGATGATCGTCGACCCGGTGGGGGGAAGGGCCCCGGCTCAGGAGGTGGCCCTGCTGTTGTCCGGTTTCTCCAACGAACAGATCGGGCGCAACGGGATCGTGGCTTGGAACGGCGTTGCCGGGTTCTATTCGGAGTTCCCGATCAAGGTGGATCGGGGCGAGTTGGTGCGCGCATACGTGGTCAACATGCTGGAGCACGAGCCTCTGGCATCGTTCCACCTCCATGCCGAGACCTTCGATGTCTATCCGGCCGGGACGGGCGTGCAGCCGGCTTTTCGCGACGACACCATCGCCCTCGCCCAGGCACAGCGGGCAATGGTGGAATTTCGCCTCCCCACCTACGGTCGCTACATGTTCCATCCCCATCAGCATTGGCTGGCCGACCGGGGGGCCATGGGTTGGTTCGCCGCGGTCTGAGCCTCACACCTTGCGGACTTTGTCGCCGACGGAGAAGACACCCCCCGAGACGATGGTCGTGTTCACGCCGCGGAAGCGGTGGTCGCGACCCAGTCCGACGTTGGCGAAGCGAAGTGCCTCCGCGCCGAAGCGACCGGCGAACTTGACACAGCCGGTGTGGGGAGTGCCCGAGATCTCGATGACGGCTTCGCCGATGAGGAGCCTCGTCCCGGACGGCAGGTTCTCATGGGAGATGTCGAGGTCGACATAGACCTGGTCGCCTGCCAGTGCCCATCGGTCCCTGCTCACCGCGACGGCGTCGGCGACCCGGGCATTCATCATGGTGAGCTGCGCGGCGAAATGGGGATTGCCCTCCCGGTCGACACGCTCCACCCAATTGTCCCCGACCAGCCCTCGAACGGGATCCAGCTCGGCGCGCTCGACGGCCTCACGCTCACCCTCGGCGGGGCGGCGCACGATCATCTCCACCGGCCCGGCGTCTTTGGGGGCGGCGAGGATTCGCTCGGTGAGAGCCTCCAGCTCGGCAGTGGTCCTGCGCATCGGGACAGTATGGCCTGGGGTGACCCCCACCATCGTCGAACCCAGGGTTGTGAGCGTCGCTGACCGACGCTCACAACCCTGGGTTTGCCGCTGTTCAGTCGTTTCGCGACTTGTCGAGGTACTGCAACAGCTCGTGGGCGGCGAGCTCGATCTCTTTGTGGTACCACTCGGCGGCTCGATAACGGCAGGCGATCAGTCCCATGCGATGGAGCCGGCGGAGGTCGCCGTAGACGAAGGCGTACCGGCCCTTGGTATCGGGTGGGGCTCCCTCGGTGAGCCCGAGGTGCCATCCCCCGAACTCGTCCCAGCCGTGATTCTCCAGAAAGGCGTTCTCGGCGGCGGCATCGGGCTGGACCTCGTTCCAGGTGCTGCGCAGGACGTATTGGCGGGAGTCGATCAGCCGCCGAGCCTGCTCGACGGCCTCGTCGTTGACGTGGTACTTGGCCACGTCTCGACCCTACGCCAGCTCGATGGACCTGCCGTCACGCCAAGCCCCCAACTCAACATTGCCGCCGTCCAGCCCCACGACCAGGTAGATCCAATCGCGTTCCAGGGCCTTGGCCAGGTCGGTTGCCGACATACGACCAGGTCCCGTGGGGTGGGAGTGGAAGGCCCCGCCCAGGATCCATCCGTGTGCCTCGGCGTCCTCGAGTGCATCGAAATGCTGGCGGGGAGCGATGGTATAGGCCACCGGGGAGGCGTCCTCGTTGGCGGTGGGGTAGATCTTGGTCACCACATCCCGGTCCAGCGCGAGCAATCCGCACCCCTCATTGGGCAATTCCGAGAGGCAATGGGCGACGATCTCCGCCCGAAGATGCTCAGGCAGGCGGACGGCAGCTCGGGTCATAGTCGACGAGCGGTGGCATCCGCCCCGGGTCGCCGCATGCCGCGCAGTCCGGGTCGCGAGCCACCGAGACGGTGGTGAACTCCTGGTCGAGTGCGTCGTATATCAGAAGCCGACCCTGCAGCGTGTCACCGAGACCGAGCACGATCTTGATCGCCTCCATCGCCTGGATTGACCCGATCACGCCGGGCAGCACGCCGAGCACCCCGGCCTCGGCGCAGGAGGGGGCGAGCTCGGGTGGCGGCGGCTGTGCGTGGAGACAGCGGTAGCAGGGTCCCTGCCACGGGTTGAACACCGACACCTGGCCCTCGAAGCGGAAGATGGAGCCATGGACGATGGGGACTCCGAGATGGAGCGAGGCGTCGTTCACCAAGTATCGGGTTGGGAAGTTGTCCCCGCCGTCGACGACGACGTCGTAGCCGTTCATCAGCCGCAGGGCGTTGGCGGCGGTGAGGCGCTCGCGGTGGGGCTCCACCTTGACGTCGGGGTTGAGAGACGTGATCGACTCGGTCGCCGACTCCACTTTGGGCAGCCCGACCCGGTCGACGTTGTGGAGCACCTGCCGTTGCAGATTGGAGACATCGACGATGTCGTCGTCCACCACACCGATGGTTCCGATGCCCGAGGCAGCGAGGTACAGAGCGGCCGGCGAGCCCAGGCCTCCGGCGCCGATGATCAGGACGCGGGCACCGAGCAGCCGCAGCTGGCCCGCCTCACCGACCTCGGGGAGGCGAACATGTCTCTCGTAGCGGGCTCTCTGCTCGCCGGTCAGGCCGGTGGGATCGCCCCAGAGGAGACCGGCTTCCTTCCAGGCGTCGAAACCCCCGGCCACCGAGACCACCTCGCGGTATCCGAGATCGAGGAGTGTCGCCGCCGCCAACGCAGACCGGGAGCCACCGGCACAGTAGAGCGCGACCGGAGTGTCCTTGCCCGGGACGATGGTCACGATGTCCCGCTCCAACACTCCCCGGGGGAGGAAGCGGGCGCCGGGGATCGCCCCGGAGGCGTGCTCCTCGCTCTCCCGGACATCGATCACAATGAAGTCGCCGATGCGCTCCTCGAGATCGGCGGGCTCGATCTCGGAGACCCGCCCCTTGGCCGCGGCGACGAGATCGCGGTAGTTCGATGGTCCACCGACTTCGCTGGTCATCGGCATTCCATCGCTCTCAGTGAGCGTGGGCCGGGTCGGGCGCCTCGGGGTCGATGTCATACCGTTGGTATGCGTCTTCGAGTGCGGCCGGCTTCATCCGCCCCGAGCTGACCAGACCGGAGAGGGCTGCCACGACGACATGACCGGTATCGGTCTCGAAGAAGTGGCGCAGGGCGGAGCGGCTGTCGGAACGGCCGTATCCGTCGGTGCCGAGCACGAGAAAGTCGCGGGGCATCCACTTCGCCACCTGGTCGGGGACCATTGTCATGAAGTCGGTCACCGCCACGATCGGGCCCTGTGATCCCGCCATCAATTCGGTGACCAACGGGACGCGTGCGTCCTGATCCGGATGGAACCGGTTCCAGCGCTCGACCCCGAGCGCCTGCTCTCGCAATGCTTTGTAGGACGTCGCCGACCAGAGCTCGGCGCCGACGTCGTAGTGCTCGGCGAGCTCGTCCCGGGCGGCCCGTGCCGCCAGGTTGGCGGTACCGGAGAAGAGGATGGAAACGTCCTGTCCCGATCCCTCGGGTGGTTCCGCCCATCGATAGAGACCGTCGATGATCCCCTGCGCGACCCCGTCGGGTCGGGCCGGCTGGGCGTAGTTCTCGTTGTAGACGGTCAGGTAATAGAAGACGTCCTCCGGTTCCGGGCCGTACATCCGCTCGATGCCACGCTGGACGATGGTCCCCAGCTCGTAGGCAAAGGCCGGGTCGTACGCCTGGCACACCGGGACGGTGGTGGCGAGGACATGGCTGTGGCCGTCCTGATGCTGCAACCCCTCGCCCGCCAGGGTGGTCCGCCCCGCGGTTGCGCCGAGCATGAACCCCCGCACCCGGGCGTCTCCCGCCGCCCATATCAGGTCGCCCACCCTCTGGAAGCCGAACATCGAGTAGAAGATGAAGAAGGGCACCATGGGAATGCCCCTGGTGGAATATGAAGTGCCCGCCGCCGTCCACGAGGCCATGGACCCTGCTTCGGTGATGCCCTCCTCGAGGATCTGCCCGTCTTGGGACTCGGCGTACGAGAGGAGCATAGAGGCGTCGACCGGCTCGTACAGCTGGCCCCTGGAGGCGTAGATCTTGAGCTCGCGGAAGAGGGAGTCCATGCCGAAGGTCCGGGCTTCGTCAGGGACGATGGGCACCACGTGAGGGCCAAATCCCTCCACACGCGCCAGGGAGCGCAGCAGCCTGGTGAACGCGGACGTCGTCGATGCCTCCACTTGACCCGACCCCGCCATGACCTCGGCGTAGGCCTCATCGCCCGGAAGCTCCAGGGAGGTGTCGGCCACGTGACGCCGGGGGATGGGGCCGCCCAACTCGTCACGCCGGGCCATGAGGTATTCGTACTCGGGGGTCCCCGGGCCGGGCCGGAAGTAAGGGGGCACCTTGTCGCCCTCCAGGGCATCATCGGGGATCTCGTTCTCCAGGTGCAGCCTGTCGCGAAGGGCGAGAAGCTGTTTGTTGGTGAGCTGTTTGATCTGATGGGTGGCGTTGCGACCCTCTACGTCAGGTCCCAGCGTCCAGCCCTTGATGGTCTTGGCCAGGATCACCGTCGGTTTGCCGTTGTCGAGCTCGGTCGCCACCTTGTAGGCGGCATAGATCTTTCGGTAGTCGAGACCGCCCCGACGCAGGTTCCAGATCTCGTCGTCGCTCATGTCGGCGACCAGTTCTTTGGCCCGGGGATCCTTGCCGAAGAAGTGGTCCCTGACGTAGGCGCCGCTCTCCGCCTTGTAACGCTGGTACTCGCCGTCCACAGTGGTGTTCATCACGTTGACCAGGGCGCCCTCTGTGTCCCTGGCCAACAGCTCGTCCCAGCCGCTTCCCCAAATCAGCTTGATCACGTTCCAGCCGGCGCCCTTGAACACCGCCTCCAGCTCGGTGATGATCTGGCCGTTCCCCCGCACCGGGCCATCCAGCCGTTGCAGGTTGCAGTTGATCACCCAGGTCAGGTTGTCGAGACCCTCCCGTGAGGCGAGGGAGATCGATCCCAGCGTCTCGGGCTCGTCCACCTCCCCGTCACCGATGAAGCACCAGACACGTGACTTCGACGTGTCGTCGATGCCTCGGTTCTGCAGGTACTTGTTGAAACGGGCGTGGTAGATCGAGTTGATCGGCCCCAGACCCATGGAAACGGTCGGGAACTCCCAGAAGTCGGGCATGAGGCGAGGGTGCGGGTAGGAGGACAGACCGTCTCCGCCGATCTCGAAGCGGAAGTTGTCCAGATGCTTCTCGTCGAAGTGCCCCTCGAGGTAGGCGCGGGCGTAGGTGCCGGGGGCGGCGTGACCCTGGAAGTAGACGTGGTCTCCGCCGCCGGGGGCGTTCCTCCCTTTGAAGAAGTGGTTGAACCCGATCTCGTAGAGGGTGGCCGAGGAAGCGAAGGTGGAGAGGTGCCCGCCGATGCCCTTCTCCCGGTGGTTGGCCTTGACCACCATGACTGCGGCGTTCCAGCGGATGAAGCGGCGGATGCGACGCTCGATGTCCTCGTCCCCGGGAAACTCGGGTTGTTCCTCCGGGGGGATGGTGTTCACATAGGGCGTGGTCACCGCGGCCGGGCTGCCCAGCCTGGTCTCGTGGGCCCGCTCCAGCAGCTTGGCGAGCAGGAACCGGGCCCGAACCTTGCCTTGCTCGGCAGCTACCGCGTCGAGCGAGTCGATCCATTCCCGGGTCTCGGTGGGATCTGTGTCCGGGAGCTGATGGACGTACTCGTCGCCTATCGTCTCGCCGAGGTCTGACGGCATGAGCCCAGGTTAGTTAGACCCCGATCTCCTGTTTCCGCCGCGACTCGAGCCATGGGGCGACTACCGAGAGAAACCGCATCGGGGCGTCGATGTGGGGGGTGTGGCCGGTGTCCTCCATCTGGATCAGGGCCCAATCGGGTCGCAAAGAGCACAGCCACTCGACGGAGTTACGGGAGACGATCGGGTCGGCGATTCCCTGCACAACCAGAGTCGGTGCCGTTATCTCCCGGATCATCCTCACGAATCGGGATCGTCTCACGAACAGCCTCCGGATCGACTGGCCGGTCTTGGGGATCGCATCGGGGGCCCAGGGGAAGTTGGCCCGGATCCGGGCCACGGCGACGAATGCATCGACCAATTCCAGGGGGACCCGGCCCGAGCGGTGGGTTATCCGCTCCAGTGACTCGACGATCAGATCCCTCGGCTCCATGCTGGAGTAGAGACGTCGGGCGATGGCAGGTCCCAGCCCCGGTGTCGAGTTGATCACGAGACGACGCGCCATCGGCCAATCGATGTTGGGATCGGGGAGACGGGGCGGAGTCGCCGGCGAGATCAAGAGAAGGTGGGAGACCAGATCGGGCCGATCGGCCGCCACCATCTCGGCGAGGAGACCCCCCATCGAGTTGCCCACCACGAGCGCAGGACCACCGACGTGCTCGATCAGCTCGACGATGGCCTGCGCATGGGTCTGCAGGGCCCAGTCGCGTCCGGGCGGGGAGAGCCCGAAGCCGGGCAGGTCGAGGGCGAGCACACGGGAGCGAGCCGCCCAGCGGGGGGCTACGACGTCCCAATTGGCCAGGGACCCGCCGAGCCCATGAACCAGGACCATGAGGTCCCCCGAGCCCCCGTAGTCCCTGAGATTGACCGTCGCCGAAGGGAGGTCGACGTAACGCGAAAGCCGCTGCGGCATGAACCACCAGGCTAGTGGCCCGTCGCATGAGTAATCGGGGCGTCTCTCCGGCCCTCGACGCCCCTGGCTGCGTCCAAATGCTCGCCGCAGCTTCCGGCTGCGACTGCGCTTTTCTCATTGCCAGATGACGCCGATGACTCGGAGATACGCGCCCGCTACTCGAGCGACAGACCACTGTCGGGGACGTCCCGTAAGCTGAGGGGAGATGCGCCTCCTCCTCGTCTCCACCTATGAGCTGGGCCGTCAGCCCGTCCATCTCGCCTCACCGGCCGCCGCGCTGGCTGCCGAGGGCCACGAAGTGCGCACCGTCGATCTCGCCGTCGATGAGCTGGAAGACCAGGACATGGCTTGGGCGGATCGGGTGGCGATCTCGGTTCCGATGCATACCGCTACCCGCCTCGCCGACGAGGTGGTTGCCGCTCTCCGCGTCGGCAGACCCGAGCTCCCCATCGCCGTCTACGGGCTCTACGCCGGTGTCGGCGGCGCACCCGTGGATGCGAGGCTGGAAGGCGAGTACGAGCCCGCGCTGATCAGGTGGCTCGAAACCGGGGACGGCGGTCCGGTTCGTCATCTCGGTCGATCATCGTTCCGGGTACCGGATCGCAGCGAGCTCCCCGGGCTGGAGAGCTATGCGCGGCTCGAGCACGAGGGGGAGACGGTTCTCGCCGGAGCCGTCGAGGCCTCCCACGGATGCCGGCATCGATGCCGGCACTGTCCCATCCCTGCCGTCTACGACGGGCGGATGAGGGTGGTCCCACCCGCCCAGGTCCTGGCCGACATCGACAACCTGGTCGCAGCCGGCGCCGGGCACATCACCTTTGGCGACGCCGACTTCCTCAATGCTCCCGCCCATTCCATGGGCATCCTCGAGGAGGCGCACCGGAGACATCCCGAGCTCACCTTCGACGCCACCATCAAGGTGGAGCACATCATCCGACACCGCGACCTCTGGCGACGGCTGGCAAACTCGAACGTGTTGTTCGTGATCTCGGCCTTCGAGAGTGTCGACGATCTGACCCTCGAGATCCTGGACAAGGGCCACACCGTGGCCGACATGTCCGAGGCGATCGAGATCGTGCGTGGCGTTGGGATTCACATCAGGCCGACCTGGCTCCCCTTCTTCCCCTGGACGACTACTGATGACGTCGCCGAGGTGTTCCAGTTCCTGGCCGGCCATCAGCTCGGTGACACCACCGATCCGGTACAGCTCTCGATTCGGCTGCTCGTGCCCCGAGGGTCACTGCTCGAGGATCATCCCGCCCTGCAACCCCATCTCCGCGGCTACGACGAGCCCTCCCTGACCTGGCGCTGGGAATTCGCCGATCCAGGGACCGCGGTGCTGCAGAAGGAACTCGAGACGATCGCCGCCAACGCATCCGACTGTGGGCAGGAAGCGGTCCCGACACTCGAGGAGATGCGTCGAGCGGTCGGCTCGCGGTCGGGGAGGGCGCTGATGCCATTCCGGGCACGGCGGCCGGCCCCACGGCTCACCGAAACCTGGTTCTGCTGTGCCGAGCCCACCGCGGGTCAGATGACGTCGGTGGCCATCGGGTCGCGCCGTTAGAGTCCGGAACTCGAAAAGCCGAAAGGGGTACAGCGGTGGGCGGCGTGCTGGCGGCAGACTCTCTCTCGAAGAGCTTCGGCGACCTGCAGGCGGTTGACGACGTCACGGTGGTCATCGACGAGGGCGAGACTTTTGGCCTGCTCGGACCCAATGGGGCCGGCAAGACCACGACGATCTCGATGATCTCCGGTCTCCTCGAGCCCGACTCGGGATCGGTGACCCTGGGGGGAGAGCGGATCAGCACCGGCTCCACCAGAGGGCGGTCGGCCATCGGGCTCGTCCCCCAGGAGCTGGCCATCTACCCCGATCTCACCGGGGAGGAGAATCTCCAGTTCTTCGGCCGTCTCTACGGGATGAACGGCACCGAGTTGGAGGGCCGGGTAACCGAGATCCTCGACCTGATAGGGCTCATCGACCGGAAGGACGATCGCACTTCGGAGTACTCGGGGGGGATGAAGCGGCGACTCAACATCGGCATCGGGTTGTTGCACCGCCCCAGGCTGCTGGTTCTCGACGAGCCCACCGTGGGGGTCGACCCCCAGTCACGCAATGCCATCCTGGAATCCGTGGAGAGCCTCTCGCGGGAGGGCATGGCGGTGCTGTACACCACCCATTACATGGAGGAGGCGGAGCGTCTCTGCGACCGGGTGGCAATCATCGACGAGGGCAAGATCCAGGCACAGGGCACGAGACGTGAGCTCGTGTCCATGGTGGGGGAGAAGGATCGCGTTTCGATCTCGGGGTCGGGTGATCTCCCCGCCGCCGCCGAGGCGGTGCGGGATGTCCCCGGCGTCACCAGCACTTCGGCCTCGGACCACCGCATCGAAATCCTGGCCGACCGCGCCTCGTCGATCCTCCCCGAGTTGCTGAGCAGGGTCGCCGCCGCCGGCGGGGCCATCACCGGTGTCGAGGTGGAGGAGCCCAACCTGGAGGCTGTTTTCCTACATCTCACCGGGAAGGCCCTTCGGGACTGACGTGGGCGCTGCGGTCCGCATCGCGGTCAAGGACCTCAAGCTGCGGGTCCGGGACAAGTCGGTGTTCATCCTCGGCCTCGTGGCCCCGCTGGCGCTCGCCTTCATCTTCAACGCCGTGTTCGGGGGGAGCTTCGAGGCCGAGCTCGGTCTCCAGTACGGGATGGTCGATCTGGACGGATCCGACATCTCGTCTGCGTTCAACGCGGTGCTGGAGGGAGCCGAGAGCGAGGAGATCCTGACTGTGGACTCCTTTGCCGAGGAGGAGACCGCAGCCGGCGCCGTCGAAGAAGGGGAGATCGACGCCTACATCGTGATCCCCTCCGGTTTCGGCGATGATGTGGTGAACAACCAAACAACCACGGTGTCGGTGGTGGGCGACATCGACGCCCAGACATCGACCCGGATCGCCGCCTCGTTGGCCGAGCAATTCTCATCGGGTCTGGCCGCCAGCCAGCTGGCGGTGGCGACCACGGCAAGCGTTTCCGGCGAGGCGGTCGATGAAGACTTCGTCGGATCCCTGAGCCGCGATCCGGCGACGGCGGCCAGCAGCTACGTCTTCTCCGACCTCTCCGCCCGGGCGCGCCAACTCGACGGGGCAACCTATCTGGCCGCGGGGATGGCGGTCTTCTTTCTCTTCTTCACCGTCCAATTCGGTGTCGCCGGGATCCTCGAGGAGGAGCGGCAAGGGACCCTTCCCCGGCTGATGGCGGCGCCGATCCCGCGTTCCGCGCTGATATTGGGCAAGGCGATCCTCGCCTTCGTCCTCGGGGTGGTGGCCATGGGCATCCTGGTGGTGGCCACGACGCTGCTCACCGGCGCCGAATGGGGGCCGCCTCTCGGCGTCCTCGTCCTGATCGTCGCGGGTGTGCTCTCGGCGGTGGGGATCATGGGTCTGGTCTCCGCCTTTGCCCGCAGCCCCGAGGGGGCCGGCAACCTCGGTGCGATCATCGCGGTCACCCTCGGGATGCTGGGGGGAACCTTCTTTCCGGTGGCCTCTACCGGGGGCGTGCTGGCCACGCTCTCGTACATGACACCCCACGCCTGGTTCCTGCGCGGGCTGGCCGACATATCCGGTGACGCCCCTTGGACCGAGGCCCTCCCCGCCACAGGGGCGATGCTCGTCTTCGCCGTGGTCACCGGGGCCATCGCCTGGCTGCTGATGAGAAGGAAATGGGTGCGATGAAGCCACTCCGGATCGCCTTGGTCAATGTGAAGCGGATGCTGCGCGAGGGGGGCAACATCTTCTTCGTCTTCATCTTCCCGATCGCCCTGGTCCTCCTCATCGGGATACAGTTTGGCGGAGACTTCGCTCCCTCGGTCGGGGTCAGTCAGGCCGACCAGGATCCGCTCTCAGAACGGATAGTCGCCGAATTGGAAGACCAGCCGGCGATCCGGGTGACCCACTTCGCGGATGAGGATGCCCTTCTCGAAGCGGTGGAACGGGGCACCGTGCAGGCTGGCGTGTCGATCCCTGCCGACGCCCGCTCCTCGGTGGAGTCGGGTGAGATGCTGGAGATCGGATATCTGAGCCGGCCGGATGGGTCGGGTGCCCAGCTCCAAGGGGTGGTCGGTTCGGCGCTGGCCCGGGTGATGGCCCCACTGGGGGCAGCGCGATTTGCCGCCATCGAGACCGGCACCGGATTTGCCGATGCCCTGGACGCAGCGAGTGCGATCGCTCCCGAGATTCAACCGATCACGGTGGGTGTCAGCTATGTCGGGGAGTCGCTCTTCCCGTCAGACCTGGGGAGGTTCGACCTGGGTGCCCCGTCCCAGCTGGTCCTCTTCGTATTCCTCACCGCGCTCGCCGGATCCTCCGCGTTGATCCTGACCCGGCAGCTCGGGATCAGCAGGCGGATGCTCTCCACGCCGACTCCGATCGGCTCGATCGTGTTCGGCGAGTCGCTCGGCAGGTTCGCGACAGCCCTCCTCCAGGGGGTCTACATCATGGTGCTGAGCCTGATCATCTTCGGGGTCGACTGGGGCGATCCCCTGGGCGCGACCCTCATCCTCGTGATGCTCTCCGCGGTGGGTGCCGGCGCGGGGATGCTGATGGGTGCGGTGTTCGACAACGACCAGCAAGCGTCCGGGATAGGTGTGATCCTGGCCTTGGGCATGGCCGCTCTGGGCGGGGCGATGCTGCCCATCGAGTTGTTCTCCCCGACCATGCGCCAGATCGCACACATCACGCCGCACGCCTGGGCCCTCGACGGATTCGCAGAACTGGTGAGACGTGGCGGGACGACCCTCGACATCCTTCCCGAGCTCGGCGTGCTCGCCCTCTTCGCGACCGCCCTCCTCGGGCTGGCGGCGTGGCGTCTCCGCGTCGCCATCACCCGACCCTGATGGTTGAATGAGGTCATGGCGTCTCTCGGTCGATTTCTGGGCACGCTCGGCTGGCTCTGGTTCATCGCCGGGCTCGCCGCCCCCATATTCGATGTCGGGGACATCAGCTTCATCCCCGGGTTGGTATTGGTCGTCGTCGGCAGGCTCCTCCGGAGCCAGGCGCGGCGCCGACAGCCCGAGGAGGAGGCTGAGACAGCGACAGCCCAGACGGCGCCACGGCCGCTCAACACCGACCGGACCACTCCTGTGCAGGCGCCCTCGCCGCCGCCCAGGCCGGTGGAGTCGAAACCGCCCACTCCCGTCCTCGATAGGACCACGGACATGGAGCAGGAGGAAGAGAGCGAGAAGCTGTTCTCCAAGGCCCTGTTCGCCGCATCGGCCCATACCGGGGAGACATCCGATGAAGATGTCGTCACCGAAGACGAGGTGGAGAGCAAGACCCTCACCTCGGATGAGATGATCGCCCGCGCTCGGCGACGTTGGGATCGGAGGGGCTAGCGGGCCACCGATAATGACCTACTAGAGCCCGGCCGCCGCCAGACTGCGCGCGGAGCGCACCTGGGCGGCGAACTCGGCCCGGCGTCTCACGACGTCGGGATCGTCATCGAGCAGCTCACGGTTCTTGGCCAGGGCCAGCGCCGACTTGAAGAGGACCTGGCTGGCGCTCTCTCCGGAGAACAACCGCTCCTCGATCCGGTACATCCGGGCCCGGGCGAGACAGGTCTGGAGGAAGCGCCTCTCGTCGAAGGTGCCTGTCAACGTCTCCAACTCGTCACCGACGATCTGATACGCGTCGAGGAATGGAAGCAATGCCCAGTAGGCCACGGGCTGGCCCATCTTGGCGAGGACGCCAAGCGGGCCGGCGGCCGACATCACCGCCTCCCAGTCGGCAATGTCCACCGCGATGTCCTCGGAGACCGCCTCCAAGAACTCCTCTCTCTCCGGGAAGAAGAACTCGAACTTCAACAGATCACGCAACGAGAGCATGTGCCGTCTCACCTGCTCGGCATCGCGGACTCCCGTCTCGACTGCGGCGGTGAGCGCCATCTCGGCGATGGCGCGGTTGACGAAGAAGTGGACGACGAAGTTGCGGTAGTAGGCAACCCTGATCATCTGGTTGTCCTCGAGCCAGAAGACGCGGCGACCCAGAGCTTCGTGACTGGACACATTTCCGTGTTCGGCGAGCCAGTCGAGGATGGCGGTCACCGACGATCCGTCGGCGAGATCGAGGGTCTCGGTGGTCGGGATGTCTCGCTCCCTGATGAACTCGACCAGACCCGCGCTGTCGTCGGCGAGTTGCTCGGCGGTCCTCGCCTTGCCCCGGGCCGCGAGCAAGGCGATCGACATAACCGCGATCGGGGTCACCGGGGTGACGCGACCGATCCGGTACATGACCTCGAAGGCCAGCTTCTGCAATCCGAGCGACTCATCGCCATCCAGTTTCCCTGCCATCGTCGCGGCCACCGACACTGGTTCGGCGAAGCGGATGTGGATGTCGCCGTAGCGGCGACGAAGAGAGCGAATAGCACGGAAGAGCCAGCCCAGCGACTCCTTCTCCTTGCCCCGCCCTTGCGCTTCCCGGGCGTAGTCGGGCACGTCCTGAATATGGTCGTAGGCAATGGACACCGGTATCAGCTGTATGTCGTCGACCTTGCCCCGGCGTTGAGCATCCACGACATAGCTGAGCAGGCCCAACCGCGGCGGGTTGAGCCTTCCCGAGCGGGAACGACCTCCTTCCATGTACCACTCCAGGGGGAAGCGCTTCTCCACCAGGTAGTCGATGTAGGCACGGAGAACGATCTTGTACAGGTCGTTGTCTTTGAAAGACCTCCGGATGAAGAACACACCGGTCCGTCGCAGCAGGGGGCCGATCGGGAAGAAGTCGAGATTGATGCCCCCGGCAGTGTGGTTGGGTGGCAGGTCGTTCTCCCAGAGCATGAACTGAAGGCTGAGCCGGTCCAGGTTGGAACGATGTGAGGGCAGGAACACCACGGGGTGGTCGGCTCCCAGGGCGGCAACCTCGCTGACCTCTTGATCGGAGTAACGGATCTTGCCGTAGCCCTGACGGTAGAGAGTGTGGATCATTCTCGCGATCAGGTCGATCACGTATGGGCTGTGAGTGGCGGCGATCTCCTTGAGGTAGCTCGCCGCGGTCCGGCGCACTCGCTCGGCCTCGGATCCGGTCTCCGCGGCGTATCGGTCGAGGCTGAGGGCGAACTGCCCGCGGGAGAGGATCGCCTCGGGAACGAAGCGCGGGATCTTGTAGCGGTTGCCCCGCAAGTTGCGCTCCACCTTGTCCAGGGTGCGCCAGGCCCGTCTGGTCACGAAGGGCTCCAGGCCGTCGATCTCCCCGGACTCGGCGTAGGCACTTTCGAGGTCCGAGACGGCGGCTCCGGTGGCCGCCACCAGCCTCACCCGTCGTGGACGGAAGGTCCGGATGAGCCGGGCACGCAGACCGCGTGGGTCCCTGGGATCTCCCGGTTTGAAGATGTCCGACCAGCCCACGGTGCGATGACCGTCTTTCTCCGGTGCCATCCACACCACCCGCACCGGGATCAAGAAGACGTCATCGGAAGAGTCGAGGAGGTCGGAGAGATAGTCCGCCTTCCCGTGGCGTCTCCGTGACGGCCTGATGCGTCGGGTGACCGGGCGCTCGACACTGTCCTCGAGCCACCCGGTGAGCAGCTTGGCCTCGTAATCGGATGCAGCGTCGAGCAGGTAGACGACTCGAGCCCCTTGGGGCCCGGTGAGGACCTCTTCGGATGCTGAGGATCGGCGGGGCATTGGTGGTCTCGCCCACTCTATTGACTGGCAGAATCGACGCTCAGTGAGAGTGGTGTGCCAGCGAGTCAGCCGGGCCGGGGTGAGCGTCGACGATGAACAAGTCGCCGTGATCGGGCGTGGCCTCCTCCTCCTGGTGGGTGTCGCCGTCGGTGACGGCGGGACCGAGGTTGGCGCCGCTGTGGACAAGATCGCCGGCTTGCGGGTCTTTCCCGACCACGACGGTCGGATGAATCTGTCCGTGCAGGATGTCGCCGGCGAGATCCTGGTCGTGAGTCAGTTCACGCTTCTCGGCGATGCCCGCAAGGGACGGAGACCCTCCTACGGTGCCGCTGCTGCGCCAGATGTGGCTGCTCCATTGGTCGCCTCGATGGCCACCGGCTTTCGGGATAGAGGCATCGCCACGTCAGAAGGGGTCTTCGGGGCGCGGATGGACGTGGACCTGGTGAACGATGGCCCGGTCACGTTGATCCTCGACTTCACCGGGGGGAAGACGAGCTGAGAGGCGAGTCCACCCAGTGCTTCCAGGTGAGGATCAGCGCCATCCCCACGGCGAACCCGAGCAGCCAGGGGCCGGCTTCGACACCACCCGTGGGCCAATCAGCCAGCCACCAGACGAGGCCGGAGAGGACCAAGGTCACGATGGCTGCCAGCGCCGAGGTGCCCGACGACCTCGTCACCAACACCGCGATCACCAGCACCAACAGCAGCGGAACGAGCGACCACGGCCAGATGCCGACGAGGACTCCCAGGGAGATCCCCAGGCCCTTCCCACCTCTCAACCGGTACCAGATGTTGTACACGTTGCCGGTGACCGCCCCCAGTCCCGCGATCACCGCGGCGATGTCCGCGGCGTCGTCGACCGCCAGCCGACGGCCTGCCCACACGGCGAGCAATCCCTTGCCGGCTTCGACGATGAGGACCAGAGCAGCGAGGAGGGGACCGGAGTTGCGCAGCGCGTTGTGGGTGCCCGGGTTGCACGATCCGACCCGACGGAGATCGACCCCGAAGATGCCCCCGAGCAGCCCGGCGGTCGGGATCGAACCGATCAAGTATCCGACGACGCCAACGGCGACCAGACTCACTCGCCCACCTCGGCCCGGCCGGCAGGGCAGAAGCGGAGGAAGTCACAACTCCGACACCAGGGTCCGGGATTGGGCTGGGACTCGCCGGCGGCGATGGCGTCGGTCAGGCTCGCCAATCTCGACCTCGCGTCGGCCACCCAATCGTCGTCGGCGTTCTCTTTCACCTCTTCGAGCCCGCCGCCGAGATAGGCAAAAGTGACATCGAGCCGCTCGGGGCCGGGCCTGCCAAAGTCCACCTCGTTGACCGCAACCGCATATGCCTGCAATTGGACGATGCGGGATGGGTCATCGCTGCGCCGACCACTCTTGAAGTCGACCACTTCCCAGTGACCGTCGTCGACATACACGGCGTCGATCCGTCCCCTCACCCGGGACCCGTTGTCCAGGGTCACGGTGAACGGGGCCTCCACCAGGTCGGCATTGCGGGCGGCGAAGCGTGAGCTCTCATATGCCTGGAAGCCCCCCCCGGTCCCCTCGATCGGGTCGACCACGTCGTACAGACCCGGCTCGAGGTCCTCGAAGGGGACCTGGCCGCGCTGATGGAGCTCGATGCGACGATGGATCTCGTTGCCACGCACCGCCGCCGGATTGCGACGCCGGGGGAGAGGATCGACCTCCGACCAGTAGAAGCGACGAGGGCACATGGCGAAGGTGACCAGTCCGGTGACTGACACGACCGGAATCTCGTCTTTGTCGCGCCGGTCGGGCTCGTCGTCGAGGGCGAACAGACGCTCATGCCAGCCCTCGGTGAGCAGGCGGTACTTCTCCTCGAGCCCTTCCCCCCGGGCCAGAGCCGCCACCCACTCCGGGCCCTCGGAGGCGAGACGCAGGGCCTGCTGCCAACCGTCGGGAAATAGCGGATCCGGACTCGTCGCCTCTTCGGGTGTGCGCAGGATTTCCGGCCGTGTCCCGGGAGCGGCGTGCCCGTCGCTCCTGCTGCTCTCGTTCTCCTCCACCAGCCGGAACAGCTCCGACGGCTCGGTCGGGGTCAGTCTCGGCTCGGGAAGCCCGTACCAGTAGGCGCCCGAGACGAGAAGCCGACGTTTTGCCCTGGTGACCGCGACATACGCCACCCGCCATTCCTGATCGTGATGACGGGCCCGGAATAACGCCGCCCGTTCGCCGTCCCCGTCGGGCAGGTCGGACAGAGCGGTGTCGAGGCGGAATTCGACGGGGAGTTGGTGGGCGAAGCGCACCGGGTCGGGGAAGCCCCCTGACTTGGCCGGGAAGTTGCCGTCGAAGACCGCCGGGATGGCCACGTTCTCCCATTCGAGACCCTTGGCGCGGTGCACAGTGACCAGGGTGACCGCCTCCTCCCCGGAGAGGCGGGCCGAATCGAGCTCCTCGGCGGGCTCCTCCTCCATCAAGTCGAGATAGTCGAGAAACGCCCCGACCGATGGGCGGCCGGAGAGCGGGCTCCAATCATCTGCCAGGTCGAGGAAGCGATACAGATTGAGACGGGCGCTGAGACGCGCATTCGGGGGCAGGCTCTCCACATCCTGCCAGGCTCGGGTCCGGTCGAGGACGAGCCGGCAGGTCTCGGCCAGGCTGAGCCCCTGTGTCTCCAAGAGCAAGCGGCGGTAGACGTCGCGGAAGTGGACGACCCGAATCGCCGCCTCCGCATCGAGCCGGGAGATGGCCTCTTCGCTCTCGACCGCTTCGATCAGCGTGACCGGATGGGCCTGTTCGGCGTCGGGTTGGTCGGGCGTGTTCTCACCGAGCCATCCGGTGAGGACGGCGAGGTCGGCGATGCCGAGTCGATAGCCGCTCCCGAACATGAGCTGGGCGAGGGCGCTGGAGTCCTCGGGGTTGTGTAGCACGGTCAGCCAGGCACGCAGGAAGGAGACCTCGGGGACCGAGAGCAGACCACCGACATTGGCCACCTCAACCGGTATGTCGTGCCGGCCCAACACGTCGATGAACACCGCGAAGTCCTTGTTCTTGCGGAAGAGCACAGCCATCTCCGACCAGGGCACACCCCGATCGTGGAGGGCCTCGAACTGGCGCGCCACCCACTCCGCCTCCGCGAGGGCGTCCTGGGCCCAGTAGGTGACGATCTCGGTGTCGAAGTCGCCGGCGGGCGCGAGGAGGTCGGCGTCCGGGTTGGCCATCCGGCGCACCTCGTTGGCCACCGACAGTATCCCCCCACCGGAACGGCGGTTGAGGGTGAGGCTCTGGTCGTGAGCCGGAAGACCGGCGGCCGTCGGGAAGTGGTCGATGAACAACTCGAAGTTCTCCGCCGACGCGCCTCTCCATTCGTAGATCGTCTGATCCTCGTCGCCGACGGCGATGACCGGGAAACCGTTGGAGAAGATCGTCGTGAGAAGAACCCGCTGTGCCGGATTGGTGTCCTGGTACTCGTCCAGCACCAGGACGCGGTAACGGTCGCGGAGTGACGAGGAGAGGGCGGGGTGCTCTACGAGGATGCGTGTGGAGAGGGTCACCAGGTCGGCGTAGTCGACCACGCCCAGTTCACGCTTCGCCTGGTTGTACCGAACGAGGGTTTCTGCCATCTCCACCCTCGTTCCCCAGACCTCGTCTCCTGCGTGAATGGCGGAGGCCCGGAGCAGCTCATTCGGAAGGAGCAAATGATCACCGAGTTGGTCGCCGAGACGACGGATCCGGTCGAGGGTTCCTGCCCAGGTCATGTCGAGATGGTCGTATGCCCGGGTGAAGAAGACTTCTCTGATGAGCTGTCGTGCGAAAGTAGGGGTGATGACACCGGCCCGGCTATCCACTCCCGCCAGGACCCCGAACTCGGATAGGACCTGGGAGGCGAAGCCGTGGTAAGTGTGCACCTCGACCTGCCGGGAGGGGTCGACGGTCTCGGGGAGGAACTCGGCCACTCTTGTCGCGAGCTCGGCGGCCGCCTTGTTGGTGAAAGTCATCCCCAGGATGAGCTCCGGTTCGATTCCGTGATGCTCGACCAGGTTGGCGATGACCATGGCGACTGTCGTGGTCTTGCCGGTGCCGGCACCGGCCCTCACTCGGATCGAGGTCGGGCCCAGATCGAGGATTCGCTGCTGCTCGGGTGTGGGACGGATCACGTCAGGAATGCTCCCTTGCCCTCGGGCCAGGCAGGGCAGCTCCGCCGGAATTGACACCGGGTGCAAGCCCCGCTGACTTTGGGTGCCCAATCCTCGCCGGCGATGGCAGCCGTGATCGAGCTCATGGTCGCCTCGATCTCTTCCATCTTGTGCAGGGCCACCGACCTGGTGGTGACACTCTTGGACTTGGTGCGGGGGAACCACATCTCGGAGGCCGTCACCGACTCGTCGCGGCGCCCGGCCACGGCACGGGCATAGAACGCGAGCTGGATCGATTGGCTCGCTTCTTCCAGTGTCGGCGCCGAGCTCCCCGTCTTGTAATCGACGACACGCAGACCCTCCGGCCCCAGCTCGAGGCGATCGACACGCCCGATCCAACGAACCCCGTCGATCTCGTCCTCCACCTCCAGCTCGACCTCTATCGGCTCGCCCTTGCCAGGCCAGTGGTCGTAGAGCTTGGCCAGCATGTCGACGGCCTTCTTCTTCCAGGCCTGGTCCAGGGCCGGTGGGCCGAAGTCGGCTCGATCCCACACCTCGTCGAGGATCTCGAGGGCCCGGTCCGGCTCGGCGTGTCGTCGGCCACTGCCGATAACCTCCCTCTCGGCGATCTCGAGGACTTCGTGCAGCAGATCTCCGAAATGTGCATACACCGAGCTGGAGTCGCCAAGACGGAGCCGTCTCTCCAGGACGTAGCGCCGGGGGCACGACTGGTAGGAGTCGGCCTGGCTGGGTGACAGTCGGAACCGACCGCCGTGAATCGGGCGGTCGGGGCCGGGTCGGGGGGCTCCGGCGAAGAAACCCGGGTCCCACCAGGGGCGGGCGGGGGCGGCGAGCACCTGGACCGCGGCAAGCCGGCGCGCCGGCCCCACCGCGACGTCGAGCAAATCGCGGCGCAGGGCGATCTCTGCCTCGGCAACGGTTAGGGGCTCTCGCTCCGTGGCCTCGGGCGGGCCCGGAGTCTGATCTCCGGCGGCGGCCAGAAGGAACCGGGAGGGTCGGTGCTCGCCCTGGTCGACCCCGGCCTGGGTCGCAGTCCAGACCACACGTCGCTTGGCCCTGGTCATCGCGGTGTAGGCGAGCCGCATCTCCTCCTGTAGCTGGAAGAGATGCTGAGCCTCGGGGTCGATCGTCCGCTCCGGGGAGAGCAACTCGGGGCGCAACATGCTTCGACCCCTCCGCAGGTCGGGGAACACACCTTCCACGGCGTTGGCGATGAAGACGACTTCGAACTCGAGACCCTTGACCTGATGCAGGGTGGTCAGCACAACCCGATCCGTGGTGAGCCGGTGGGAGATCAACGGCGTGGCCTCGAAGTCGTCCTCCTCGACTAGCTCGAAGAAGCGGCTCAGGGTCACCGCGGGATCGCGATCGGCCTGACGCGCCAGCATCTGGCCGAAGGCGGTCCATGCCCGGCGCCACTCGTCCCGGCGCGGGTCGGCCACCAGCTCGGCGATGCCATCGAGACGGGTCCAGGCGTCCCAGAATCCGGCGGCGGCGCCGATCTCACTGGCCCATGACCGATCTTCGAGCAGCTCCCTGAGTCCTCGGAGATCGGGGCGCTCGGCGGCCACGACCTGGGCCCATGTGTTGGGGCCACGGTTGCGGTGGCGCAGCATCTCCCGCTCCTGGCCCACGCTGACGCCGACCAGAGGACCGAGGAGGAGACGTCGCATCGCCCCGTCTGCGGCGGCGGCCTGGAGCCCGGTGCCCGCACCCTGAACCGCCACGGTCACCAAATCATGGAAGATGCGGACTGCGGGATGGTCGACCAGGCGGGAGTCGGGGGGGTCATGGGGAAGGCCGCGCCTCGTCAGGGCTCGTGAGAGTTCGTTGAGCTGCTCTTTCTTGGACCTGACGACGACTGCGATCGAGGAGGGGGCGAGACCCTCGACGCGGACCGCTTGCTCCACCTCGCGGGCGATCCACTCGGCCTCGGCCGTCTCCTGGTCGAACAGATATGTCTCGCACACACCGGCACGAGGAGCCGCCTCGACCGGCCCCGCCGACCCGGGCAGATCTCCGGCGGAAACGACTCGCAAAGCCGCCTCCATGATCGCTTCGGGGACCCGGAAACTCTGACCGAGCACGAACCGCCGTGTCCCGGGGTGATCGGAGAAGGCGGCGACGTTGCGCACCTCTGCCCCGCGGAAGGAGAAGATCGACTGGTAGGGGTCGCCGGCCACCGTCAGGTTGCCGTGCCCGGAAGCGAGCAGCTCGGCCATCTCCGCCTGGGCAGGAGTGGTGTCCTGGTACTCGTCGACGATGACGTAGCTGAACCCGGCGGCGAGGGCCCGGCCCTGCTCGGAGCTGAGCAGGTCGACCGCCTGGCTGAGCAAGACTCCATAGTCGGTCCTTCCCAGCTGGGAGAGGCGGGCGAGATAACGGGTGTACAGGCCTGCCAGCCCTCGCCAATCCGCCCGCTCTCTTGCTCGCTCGGCCAGGTCGTCGGGACCGAGGAGACGCTCCGAGCATCGGAGCAGGAAGTCGGCGACCTCGGCCGCGAACGGCTGGGTGTCGAGGATGCCTCGGTAGATGAGGGGCCAGGACCGGGGGTCCTCATCGCTGAGGATCCCGCGGACCAGGCCGATCTGCTCGGGCGTGGTGAGCGGCACCGGGCGTTGCCCTCCGGTGGCGGCCTCGATGAGACGCAGGGCAAGCGAGTGAAAGGTCCCCACGTCCACCGGGACGCCGGCTGCATCCCTCGTCTGGTCGATGCGCTCGTCCAGCCTGGCCGAGGCCCTCCTCGAGAAGGAGAGGACCACGATCCCTTCGGGTCGGGTGGTGCCGGACTCGAGCAGGTGTGCGACACGTCTCACCAGGAACTCGGTCTTCCCCGTGCCCGGGCCGGCCACCACGATCTGGCGCCCTTCCGTCTCGGCGAGTGCGTCCGGCCAGTCCTCGGGTCGGAGGCGAACTGAGTCCACCTCCGTGATCGTAGGACTCAGGCCGCGGCCGCCAGGTTCGTCGCCGAGATCAGCACGGCGTCGATGCCTAGATCGGCCAGATACCCGACCGGGTCGGCGAATACGGCTGCGGTCTGCTCTGCGTTCATCGTCTCTTTCGTCATGATGTTCAACATACGGTCCGGCACCGACAGATTCCCGGGGAGACGCGCTCTCCGACTTTCGCATTGCGGTGCTCCGGCCCTCCCGACCCGGTGACGGCGTATTCGGCATCGCTTGGCATAGGATCGGTGGGTACTCGAAACGGAGGAGCATGGAGTCGTCGTCGCGACCGGAATTCGACTCACAGATGTACAACGAAGCGGTGGGGCAGTTCAACCGGGTGGCAACCTTGATGGGCCTCGACGAGAACATCGCCGACCGCCTCCGGGTCCCTCAGAAGTCGACGGTCGTCAGCTTTCCGTTCCGTCACGACAACTACACCGAGGTGGAGACCATCTTCGGCTACCGGGTCCAACACCTCACCACGATGGGCCCGACGAAGGGCGGGATCCGCTTCGATCTCGACGTCGATCTCGGCGAAGTGGCGGCACTGGCGATGTGGATGACATGGAAGTGCTCCATCGTCGGGGTCCCCTTTGGTGGTGCCAAGGGTGGTGTCCGCATCAACCCGATGAATCTCTCCAGAGCCGAGCTGCAACGGGTGACACGACGCTTCACCATGGAGATCATCAACGTGATCGGGCCCGACATGGACATCCCCGCCCCCGATCTGGGCACCAACGAGCAGGTCATGGCCTGGCTGATGGACACCTACTCACAGCATGTGGGTCACGCCGTGCCTGCGGTGGTCACCGGGAAGCCGCCCGCGCTCGGTGGAAGTGTCGCCCGACGCGAGGCGACCGGCCGCGGCCTGATGTTCCTGTTGCCACAGTCGGCATCGGTGGCCGGCATCAACCCGAACGATGCCACGGTGGCGATCCACGGATTCGGGAACGTGGGCCGCTATGCGGCGGTGGCTGCCAATGACATGAACGCCAGGGTGGTAGCCGTTTCCGACATATCCGGAGCCCTCTACAACCCGGATGGGCTGGATGTGGCCGCGGTGGGCAAATGGGTGGACGAGAACCGTTTTCTCGAGGGCTACCCAGATGCCGACTTCATCGACGGAAACGCCATCTTCGGCCTGGAGGTCGATGTTCTGGTGCCCGCAGCGATCCAGAACGTCCTCCGCGCCGACAACGCCGGCGAGGTCAAGGCCAAGCTGATCATCGAAGGGGCCAACAACCCGACCACCCTGGAAGCCGACGACATGCTGCGGGAGAAGGGAGTCTTCATCGTCCCCGACATCCTGGCCAATGCCGGCGGGGTCACGGTGAGCTATTTCGAGTGGGTGCAGGACATCCAGAAGTACTTCTGGTCGGAGAACGAGACGGTGGGACGTCTCCGCGAGATCATGACCCGCGCCTTCGACGACGTCCACAGCATCGCGATCGGCGAAGACGTGGATATGCGCACCGCGGCACTGATCAAAGGCATCCGCCGGGTGGCCGACGCCAAGCTGGTTCGTGGAGTCTTCCCGTAGAAGGAGACGACCCGGCTCGGGCCGCCACCGAGTGCGACCTGTCGAAGAGCTAGTCGGTGTTCGGAGCTTGGAAGAGCTCGATTGGATTGCCCGACGGGTCTTCTACCAGGACCTGGTCACCACCCTGGCCCGATACACGCTCACCACGAAAGATCACATTGGCCGACCCAAGCCGGGCCATGACTGCGTCGAGGTCATCGACCTCGATCTGGAATCGGTTCCAACCGCCCGGTTGGGGACTGCCTCCGGCCCGCCCGGCACCACCCGCGCCTGGTGCGTTCAGGTAGAGGCGAAAGTCGTCCCTGGTCAACGCAGCAAAACCCGGGGCGGGATGCATCAGGACCTCGAACCCGAGCTGGTCGCGGTAGAACTCGATCGCCTCGTCGACGTCATTGACGATGTAACGGACATGCAACGCCATCGCTCACCTCATCTCTTCGATCAGCGCCGGTACCCCACCGGAGTCCTGCCCGAAACGACAGGCCACTAGGAAGCTTGGGCGCCGTCGGGGAAGGCAGGGCAGATCTCCTGGTAGGAGCACCAGTTGCAGAGACTGCCGGGGCGGGCGGGGAAGCGATCCGAATCCATGGCACGGTCGATGGCTGCCCATAGGGCCCTGAGCTGGCCGTCCATGGCGTCGAGCTGACGGTCGTCGACGGGGAGCCGGTACAGGGTGGGGCCGTTGAGATAGAGGAGACGCAACTCCTTGGGTGTCTCGCCCAGCCGGTTGCGGATGAGGAGGGCGTAGATCTTCAGGGCGAAAAAGGAGGAGAGCGCATAGCGCTCCGGCGGGGCCTTGCCCGTCTTGTAGTCGGTGATCACGAGGGCTCCGTCGTCGTCCCGGTCGATGCGGTCGAGGATTCCCCTGATCGTGATCCCGTCGAGATCCTCGAGCATGTCCAACTCGCGGTCCTCGGGATCGAACGTGGTCGGGTCCTCGATGGAGAAGTAGTTGGCGAGGAGAGCCATGCTCTCCACCCCCCATTCCCGCTCCTCGTCCACCGTGGCGAAGAGCTCGTCGAACTCGTCTTCGCCCCGAATCTCGGTCCAGGCCTCCCGGAACAGATCGAAGAGCAGTTCCGGGGTCCGTTCCCCCATCCGATGGTCGAACAGCCGCTGCAACGCGAGATGGGCGGTGGTGCCCCGGGCCTGATACACCGAGGGTGGCTCCGGGATCCGGTCGATCGCGCGGAACTTGAACAGTTGGGGGCAAGTCTTGAAGTCACCGGCCCGACTCGGGGAGAGGGTCTCGAGACGGGTCTGGTCCAGTTCGACGGTCACGATGGCGATCATAGGAACGGCCCCCGACAGAAAGTGGTCAGTGGCTGATCGACTTCGGCTCCTCCTCGGGGTCGGGGAGCCCGGGAGCGGGGACCGGTACCTCCCGGGTGCGGTCGAGTCGACGGGCGGGTCCGGCGAAGGCGATGGCGACGACGGCCACGATGCCACCGGACATCAGCAAGGTCTCCTGCACACCGACCACGGCGGCGATCCCCGGGGCGATTGCGAGCGGTAGCAGGTGTCCCACCTCGGAATGGATGTGGTTGACGCCCATGATTCGCCCCACGAAATTGTCCGGCGTGTTGATCTGGAGCATGGTGCGATGGAGTGGCGCCATCATCCCGATGATCACTCCCCAGAAGGGGGCGGCCACCGTAACCACAGCCAACACATCCGTGCCGACGTAGGCGAGGACGCCCAGGGCGTTGGCACCTACCAAGAAGGTGAGTGTGGCCGCGGTCCGGAACCGCGAGGGGAGACGGCCGACGAGGAGGGTGCCGGCGACCAGGCCCAGGCCGAAGATCGAGTTGACCCATCCCAGGGTCTCTACCTCGACCCCGAGGATGTCTCTATAGAAGATCGGCTCGAGGGAGCTGAAAATCCCGAATAGGAGCCACACCGAGGAGCCGAGCCAGATGTAGAAGCGAAGCCGGGGATGGCCGTAGGCGAATGCGAATCCCTCCTTGAGCTCGGAGAATCCGCCGGACCGTGTCTTCGTCCCGGACACGTCTCTCAACTTGACCGGGATCAACAGCGCGGCGCCAATAAGGGAGGTGGCGGCATCGACGACGAAGATGGCGTCGAGGCCGATCGAACCGGCGAGCAGGGCCCCTATGGCCGGCCCGATCACGAAAGCCGTCCACGACGCTCCCTCGATCCACGAGTTGACCCTGGCCAGATGGTCCTCGTCGTCGGTGAGGAAGGGGGCGAAGGAGGCGATAGCCGTGTACACCGGAGTCCCCACCAGGCCCAGGGCGAATGTGGCGATCGCCAGGGTCGGGATGGTGTCGGCGAAGATCATCGCTATGGCCGTGGGGACGAAGATGACCTCGCCGACCATCACCACGCGTCGCGGGTCGAAGCGATCGACGAGTACGCCGGCGACGGAGGCCCCGATCAAGGAGGCGGCACCGAGGGCCGCCATGACCACGGCCAATTGGGCCGGGGTGGCGTCTAGGTCGAAAGCGGCCTTGCCCCAGATGCCGACGAAGAAGGCAGCCTCGCCGCCGATCCGGGAGATGAGACGGGCGAGGACCACTCTGCGAGCGTTGCGATCCGACCACATGACGGCGGGACGCTAACTGGCTCCTGCTCTCTTCCAAGGGCGATCATGTCCCGCGAAAAGTCGTTGTAAGACGCGAAAACAAAGCGGTTGCTCGTCTTGACGGTGCCGGGGGCCACGGATACTTTTTCGACTACCGATCAGGGGTAACCCAGGTCGGGGAAGGAGAGGTTTCGGCTTCTCCGGACCGCCACCCATCCGGGGGCCCGCTTTCCCGGTGAGTGGCACTGAGAGCCCCAAGAGGGCTGCGGCTTCGGCCAAAGCTCCCTTGGGGTTTCTCGCGTCCGGATCATGCGTGTGTGCCGACCGTCCTACGTGCAATGAACGTCGCTCTACGACGTTCATTGCACGTAGGAGGATGTGCTGCCTCACCCGGGATCGGCGTGGGCGTGCCCCCGTCGTCGGTGCCCCACCGCCCACCAGGCGACGGTGGCGGCGGAGCCGAGGTGCCAGAGCGCGTGTGGCTGCAATATCGAGTCGGGGTCACAGAGAGGCCCTCCGGTGGCACCAAGCCTCCCCACCACCGCAGCGACTGCCAAGAGCGCAATTGGGCCCAGTGTCGACAGGGAGCGGTCTCGAACGATGAGCACACCGATCGCCACCCCGGCCAACCCGACCCCCAGCGGGTCACCCAGGCTGGGGACGACTGCGAGGAACGCTCCAAGGGCGATCAGTCCGGGAAGCCGCGTCCATACCTCCCGTCGCAAACCGACTCCGGCGACGACGAGCAGGAGCCATGCCAGCGTGACGTCATGGGCCCATTCGGCGAACGGCGGCATCGGGCCGTGAAAGAGGAACGAGCCCACGCCGGTGGCGGTCAGTGCCCAGCCCACCCAGCCCAACTCGGTCGAAGTCAGCACAACGACACCGGCGACCACGAAGGCGAGAGTCGTGATCGAGTTGACCGGCTGTCCCAGGAAGGACCCGACGATGGTCTCGCAGTCCCTGAGGGCTCCCACAGTAGGGCAAGGTATCGGCGGATCAGGTCTCGCGAAAACTCATCGACCGATCGCGAAAAACAAAGAGGCCTTCGACTTGTCAGCCCCCCGAGCGCGGTCTACTTTTCCCGCCACGTCGAAGGGGAAACCCGGAGACGGCGACCGAATCGGCGGGTAACCACCGGACTGGTCGGACCGGATGGCCGGCTTGCCGGCAGGAAGGTCAGCCGGAAGTCGTCGGGAAACCGGCGGCGGAAGGTGGTCGGAGACCGTCGGGGATCCTTCGGGATCGTCGTTTGGGCGAAGACCAAGACGGGCCGAGAGGTCTGTCGGGCCTGACCGAGAGGTCGGGTCGGGCAAGTCGAAAGGCTTGCCAAGTGATTCTCACGAATCACATAGCAGTGGATTCGTCCACTGCGACTCCTAGCGGAGTTGGGTCCCCGGCCCGATTCCGTTGGAATGAGAGCCCCGAGAGGGTTGAGGCTTCGGCTTTCGACTCCCTCGGGGTTTCTCGCGTGTGGGGGAATCCCCCATCCAACGCGGCGGAACCGTCCTCGTTAATCTCCGCGCAAAGGAGTCGAGGAGTCATGGGATATCCCGAGCATCTGCTCAGCCAAGACGAGGTCATCGAGACACAGTTCCGGCCCCATTGGTCGGGCATCCTGAGGGAGGGGCTGATCGTGCTCATCGGCGTCGTCCTCGCCATCGTGATGGCCGTGTTCGGGGTGACGCAATGGTGGGCCTACGCCATCCTCGCTGTCATCGTCGTGGTCCTGATCGCAAAGGGGTTGGTGCGCTGGCTGACGACGCTTCACGTGATCACCAATGAGCGGCTCATCTACCGCGCCGGATTCGTCGCCAAACAGGGCACCGAGATACCTCTCGAGGTGATCCAGAACGTTGCCTTCAACCAGACTCTCATCGAGAGGATCTTCGGAACGGGTGATCTCATGATCGAGTCGGCGGGCACCCATGGCCAGACCCGCTATCGGGACATCCCCAAGCCCGAGGCGGTCCAGTCGCTGATCTACCGGGTTCGGGAGACGCGGATGATGGAAGTCGAACGTGGCGGCTCGGCGCCGGCCGTCGCCGAGTCAACCGCTTCCCAACTCGAGCGGCTGTCACGCCTCCATGACGAGGGCAAGCTCAGCGACGCCGAGTTCGAAGCGGAGAAGGCCCGGTTGCTGGGGAGCGTCTGATGCACATGCAAGACGACTTCCCCCTGCTCCTCTCCACGCTCTACGACCACGCGGTCTGGATATACCCCGACCAGGAGGTGGTGTCCGTTGGGCACGACCGTTCCCTCAGCCGATTGACCTACGGCGACATCGACCAGCGTGTGAGAAGGCTGGCTTCTGCATTCGAGGCGTTGGGGATCGAGCGTGGCGATGCCGTGGGAACCTTCGCCTGGAACAACCACCGTCACCATGAGCTGTACTGGGCGACCGCCAACACAGGCCGGGTCTGTCACACCATCAACATCAGGCTCTTCGCCGATCAGATCGTCTATATCGTCAACCACGCTCGTGACGAGGCGATCTTCGTCGACCCCGACCTGGTTCCCATGATCGCCCCCCTGGTCGACCGATTCGAGACCGTGGACACGGTGGTGGTGATGGGGGAGCAGGCGAGCGAGGCCATCCCCGGTTCGGTGGCATACGACGACCTCATCGCCGACCAGCCCGAGCACGGGGCGTGGCCGCTTCTCGACGAGCGCTCCCCGATGATGTTCTGCTACACGTCGGGCACCACCGGCAATCCCAAAGGGGTCGCCTACACCCAGCGGTCGACCTACCTGCACACCATCTCCAACCTGGCCAACTTCGCCATCGAGCCCAGCGACAACGTGCTCCCCGTGGTGCCGATGTTCCACGCCTCGGCATGGGGCTATCCCTTCATGGCGGTGACCCGTGGGGCCAAGCTGACCTATCCAGGCCCCGACCTCACCCCCGAGGGCCTCATCAAGCTGTTCACCGAGGAGCACGTCACCTTCAGCGCCGGAGTCCCCACGGTCTGGCTCGGGATCAAGCAGTACCTGGAAGCCCATCCCGAGGTGGATGTCTCCTCGATCCGCGCCTTTCTCTGCGGTGGCTCGGCGGTGCCGCGGGCGATGATCGAGTGGTACTGGAAGGCGCGGGCAATCCGCGTGGTCCAAGGTTGGGGCATGACCGAGACCAACCCGGTGGCCTCGATGGCCTATCTCAAGCCGCACATGGAGGAGTGGAATCTGGACGATCAACTCGATCGTCTGGAGACGGCGGGCATCCCGACTTCGGGACTCCAGGTCAAGATCGTCGACGAGGTCGGCGAGGAGCTTCCCCACGACGGCGAGGCATTCGGTGAGCTCCTGATACGTGGCCCGTGGATCGCCGCCGAGTACTTCGAGGACGACCGCACCCCTCAGTCCTTCGAGGACGGATGGCTTCGAACGGGGGACGTGTGCAAGATCACGCCTGAGGGCTATATCCGGATCACCGACCGGGCCAAGGACGTCATCAAATCGGGTGGCGAGTGGATCAGCTCACTCGATGTGGAGAACGAGCTGATGGCTCACCCGGCGGTGGCCGAGGCCACTGTGGTCGGGCTGAAGCACGTCAAATGGCAGGAGCGTCCGGCCGCCTTCGTGGTTCTTCGGCCGGATGCCGAGGCCACCAAGGAGGATCTCCTCGAGCATCTCGCCGGCCGCTTCGCCAAGTGGTGGCTCCCCGACGAGTTCGTCTTCCTCGACGAGATCCCCAAGACCGGCACCGGCAAGTTCGACAAGAAAGTCGTCCGGGACCAGTACGCCGAATTGCTGATGGGTCACTGAGCAGACGCTGCAATCGCTCTTTTGGTAGGGGAGCCCATATGTGAGCGTCGTAGTACTCATTATCGGGCGCCTATTCCTGAGAATCTTCGACATAGCGGTCATCGGCGCCACCACCGGTCCCTGGGGAACCCGCATCCCAAACCCTCTTGCGTCAGATGCTCATCTCGACTCAGGCGCTGGTGCTTCCGCAGCCGACGCTATTCATCCCCAACGCGGGCGGCGTCTTCGCCGCCGATCATCGGCTCCGACCCCACGACACGAGCACGACTTCACGAGGTACTGGTCTCCTTCGGCCACTGGATTCGACTGGTGTCGCCGCCACTAGAAGCGACGAGCATGGCGCGAACCCATCCCCGTTCGCCTCGCCACGATCACTCTTCGTGAGATTGATCTGGTTCAAATGGGCAGTTCGACCAGCTCGCCGGACGTCAGGTCGAGTACGAACTCCTTGTTGCTCTTGGAGTCGGCGATGAAGTTGGCGAGTTTCGCGCCCTGCTCACGCACGATCCACCAGGCATAGTCGTCCGACCCTTTGGCCATGAAAGCCTCACGTGCCGCCCGGGCTTGGTCCACCGCCGCGTCCTCGGTCCCATACTCACCGAGCACCGTCTCGGTGGGCTCGGGGACGTTCTTCGGCTCAACGAATTGAACAGCCTCGAACAATGTCAGCCTCCTGTCCTCATCATAGCCCCGTGACCACAGACGGTGGTGGCCGCCATCACGGGTTTATCCTGCCGGCGGTGAGGTCGATCCACGTCGTGTGGGGACAGGTTGCGGTGTGGGTCAACGGGCTGGTGGCTCTCTGGGGCCTGATCCTCTCCCGCCGCGACACCGTGCCCCGGGTCTTCTATTGGGGAGTCGGCCTGGCCATCGTCTCCCTCCTCTTCCAGGTAATCAACGGTGTGGTCCTGATGACAGTGACCGAGGTCGACCCGGGCGACCAGCATGTGTTCTACGGTGGCGTGATCGCGGCAACATTCAGCTTCGCCTACATCTACCGCGCCGAGTTCCGGAGACGGCCGACGCTCTATTACGGCGCCCTTCTACTGTTCACCATGGGTCTAGGGATCAGAGGGATGATGACTTTCGGATTGGGCTTCTAGATGCTGCTTGATGGAAAGAAACTGCTGATCACCGGTGTCCTCACCGACGACTCCATCGCCTGGCATACCGCCCGGGTCGCCCAGGAGCAGGGTGCGGAGATCGTCTGCACCGGTTTCGGCCGCGGCCTCCGGCTCACCGAGCGCGCGGTGCAGCGCCTGCCTGTGGCATGTGATGTCCTCGAGCTCGACATCAACGACCAGGAACACGTGGAGAAAGTGGCCGTCGATCTCGGAGGTAGGTGGGGGAAGCTGGACGGAGCACTCCATGCCATCGCCTTCGCGCCCGAGGATGCGCTGGGCGGCAACTTCCTGAACACTCCGATGGAGTCGGCACAGACCGCGTTCAGCGTGTCGGCTTTCTCCTACAAGACCCTGGCGGTCGGTCTGCTCCCGCTGATGCGGGAGGCCGGCGGCGGGGCCCTGGTGGCGATGGACTTCGACAACTCCCAGGCATGGCCGGCCTACGACTGGATGGGGGTCGCCAAATCCGCGCTCCAGAGCGTGACCCGCTATCTGGCCCGTGATCTCGGTCCCTACAACGTCCGGGTGAATGCAGTTTCAGCGGGCCCCTTGGGGACGGTGGCGGCCAAGTCCATCCCCGGATTTGCCGCCTTCGACGAAGTCTGGGCGCAGCGCTCACCCCTGGCTTGGGACACGTCCGACCCCGAGCCGGTGGCACGAATGGTCTGCGTGCTCCTCAGCGACTGGGCTCCGATGACCTCAGGTGAGATCGTCCACGTCGACGGGGGTTTTCATGCGGTGGCCGCGGGAGCCCCCTCGGAGAAGACGACTCAGTAACGACCTACCGGGATGTTGGACGGAGCAGCGGGGAAGTCGAGCAGGAACGTGGCACCACCTCCCTCGGTGTCCTCGACACGCACCGATCCGTGCATCACCTCCGACAGGCTCTTCACGATGGAGAGACCGAGCCCTGTGCCTCCCCGGGAGCGGGTGTCGGACTGATCGAGTTGGGTGAACCGCTCGAATATCGACTCCCGGGAATGATCGGGAATGCCGGGGCCATGGTCCACCACGGCCAGAATCGCCCTCTGGCCCTTCAGCCAGGCATACAGCTCCACGGGCGAGTCGGGTGCGTATTTGGCCGCGTTCTCCACCAGGTTGATGAGGATGCGCGACAGGTGGTCGCGGTCGGCGTAGACGGTGAGGTTCTCCGGCTCGACCGTGGCCGTCGGCTCGACCGACACCACCCGGTTGACCTCGTCGAACATCGCCTTGATCTCGATGAGCTCGGCATGGACCGGTATCGCCCCGCGATCGATGCGGGACACCACCAGCAGGTCCTCGATGAGACGCTGAAGACGCCCGGCCTGCCGTCGGGCGCTGAGCAGGAGTTGCTGTGACGTCGGTTCCGGCGGAGCCAGCTCGGGGCGGTTCACCGTGTCCAGCGAGCCGATTATGGAGGTGAGCGGACTGCGCAGCTCGTGGCTGACGGTGGAGACGAAGTCGGACTTCATCTGGGCGACCTCTTCGAGACGACGCGTCATCTCCGCTTGCGCTTCATAGCGTCCGATCTGGCTGAGGACCAGGCCGGCGGGTGCGGCCAGCGAACCGAGTTGGTCCAGCTGCTCCTCGGTGAAGTCGCCCTCATAGGGATCGCCCACCACGATGACCCCGACCCGCATCGACTCCACCTTGAGCGGGGCAACCAAGGCTTGTTTGAGGCCGAGGTCCTTCAAGAGGATATGGGAGTCGGTGTCCTCGTCGACACGCTTGACATATATCGGCTTGGCGGCCCGATACGTCTGGGAGACGACACTGACTGCGTTGATCTCAACAGTGATCGGCTCGGTCTCCAGGGGATAACCGTTGACCCAAATCGGGCTCATCACCTCGAGACGATGCAGCTCGGCGTCGTGGAGGAGCACCACTCCGACCTGGGCGTCGAGGTACTGACAGATGGTTCCCACCAGGTGAGGGACGATCTCGGCGAGCGACTCGGCCCGGGCCAGGGTGGCGCTCACCGCGTAGAGATGCTCGAAGTCGAGACGCTGCTGCTCCAGCTTGGCCTCCTTCCCGTACGAGGTCACCGCCTCCTTCTCGAACTCGAAGCCGACCAACGCGGTGGCCGCCGCCACCACCACTATGACCACCATCGGTGCGACCACGTCGCCGATCACGTTCGCCTCACCGAGCCTGAACGCCAGGAAGCCCATGGCAGAACATAGGGTCACGGTGACCAGCGTGTGCGCCCACCAGGCGAGAAGAAGCCCCGAGACCGCGGCGATCCCATAGAGGATGGGCTCGGCGGTGGCATTCAGATCACGGATCGATGCCAGTGCCGTGATCCCTGCGGTCAAGGTGAGCAGCCACCCCGTGGCCACCCAGGGGGCAGCCCACGTCGCCATCACCCGGTCCCAGCGGACGGCCGTCGAGCTGATGAGGAGTGCGGCTAGTCCGGCCATGGGGAGGTAGAACTCGGGGAGCGTGAAGATCTGGGAGCCGTCCTCGAGTGGGCTGCGCACCGCCTGGGCGCCGATCACGATGAGGACGATCCACGCCACCGCCGAGGCCCTGCGAAGCAGCGAGGACCTGAATCGAGCCATCGCCTCGTGGACGCTGGTGTTGACGGATTCGGTGGTCATGGGTTTACGGGCTCTCCGAAAGTATTGTCGGCGTTTCTCCCGGTCTGATCGAGGATTCTTGTTGGCTCTGCGATCTTTTGTGGACGGCGCGGTCTTCGCCGAGGTCTACGGCACCGATACGCCGGAAGTCCTGGCGTTGCACGGCTGGGGAAGGCGGGGAAGTGATTTCGCCGTCACGCTCGACGGATTGTCCGCCCTCGCACCCGATCTGCCCGGCTTTGGCGCGTCCCCGGCGCCGAATCATGTCATCGGCGCCGAGGCGTACGCCGACATCGTCGCCGGGATGCTCGATGTCTTCGATCGGCCGCCGGTGCTCCTCGGTCACTCCTTCGGTGGGCGGATCGCGGTGTGCCTCGCCGCCAGGCACCCCGAGAGAGTGGGCCCCCTGGTCATCACCGGAGCTCCTCTGATCAGGCTGGAGACCGGTCGTCGGCCCCCGCCGGCCTACCGCATGGCCCGCTGGCTGCATCGGGCCGGCTTCCTGAGCGACGAGCGGATGGAGCGGGTGAAGCGAAGCCGGGGATCGCCCGACTATCGGGCGGCGACCGGTGTCATGCGCAACATTCTGGTCAAGGTCGTCAACGAGAGCTACGAAGGCCAGTTGGGCCGGATCAACACACACGTCCGGCTCATTTGGGGTGAGGACGACCGCGAGGTGCCGGTCTCTGTGGCGGAAGCCTCGGTGGCACTCATCTCGAAGGCCTCCCTCGATGTGCTGCCCGGTGTCGGCCACATGGTCCCCCTGGAGGCACCCGAGGCCCTGCGGGCGGCGGTGGACAAGGCGAGGGGATGATACGGGCCCTGGCCGTCGCGGTCGTGCTGGCCTCGATCCCGGCCGGTCTCCGCTGGCTCCGGGTCGCCCAGCGCGAGCACTATCACGCCGGATCGGTGGGTCGCTTCCAGTGGAGATGGTGGCGAAGCTCGCCAGTCAACAACCTCGTCGCCCTGGTGTCGGTGGTGGGCCTCGTCGGATCGATTTTCCACGTGATGTGGGGATTTCTCGTGCCGCTGGCCCAATTCGGGCCCATCGGGCTCCCGGTGAGAGGGGCCACCTCACCTCTGGCATGGACCCCGCGTCTCCGCCGGCTCGCCATCGTGACCGCCGTCGTCGTGATCGGCGCCGCCGCCGCGGGTCTCGCACTGGATGTTCCGGTGGTGGTTGTGGTCCCTTTGTACCTGCTTCCCTTCGTGGTCGACTTCTCGCTCTGGGTCCTCGCCCCCTACGAGAAGTGGGCGGGCAATCGCTGGGTCGCGCGGGCTGCGGCCAGACTGAAGGCGAGTGGAGCCGAAGTGGTTGCGATCACCGGCTCGTACGGGAAGACCACCACCAAGAACTATGTCGCCCACCTGCTCGCCGGGTCGAAAAGGGTGGTGGCCAGCCCGGCCTCGTTCAACAACCGGATGGGCCTGGCCCGGGCGATCAACGAGAGCCTCACCCCCGGGACCGAGATCTTCGTTGCCGAGATGGGCACCTACGGCCCTGGGGAGATCGCCGAGCTATGTGAGTGGATACCACCCACGGTGGCGGCCGTCGTCGCCATCGGGCCGGTTCATCTGGAGCGTTTCGGCGCCATCGAGACCATCGTGAAGGCCAAGGAGGAGATCTTCGATCGTGCCGCGGTGGGTGTGATCTGTGTCGACGACCCGCTTCTCGCTGCCATGGCCTCGCGACGACGCCAGATCATGCCGATGGTCGAGGTCTCCGCCGGGAACGGGATCGTGGTCGAGGGAGAGAGGATCATGGACGGCCCGACGGGGGTATTCGCCACCAATCTCGCCGTCGCCCTCGGCATCTGTGCTGCGCTCGGGGTCGATCTGGGCGCGGTGCTCCCCCGCACCGCCGATCTGCCCACCGCCGAGCACCGTCAGTCGCAGATCACCGCCGGAGGGGGGTTCACCATCATCGACGACACCTTCAACTCCAACCCGGCGGGGGCTCGCTCGGCCCTGGCCGCCCTGATCGAGGCAGGCCGCGGCGGAAAGTCAGCCGTGGTCACACCGGGCATGGTCGAGTTGGGCCATCTCCAGGAAGAGGAGAACCGAAAGTTCGCCGAGGAGGCCGCGGCACAGGCGGACCATCTGATCGTGGTGGGACGGACCAACCGCGGGGCGCTGCTCCACGGTTCCGCCACGGGCCGGGCCTCGGTCACCGTCGTGGACTCGCGGGACGAGGCCGTGGAATGGGTGCGCGCCAACCTCGGTCCCGGGGACGCGGTCCTCTACGAGAACGACCTGCCCGACCATTATCCATGAGCACATGACCAGATCAGCAGTCGTCTTCGGCGGGCCCTCCGACGAGCACGACATCTCCATCCTCACCGGCCTCCAGGTGGCCCACGCCCTGGAAGGCATCGACGCCCTCTATTGGTCGAAATCGGGGGAGTGGCACCTCGTCGACTCCGACCTGGAGGCGGGGGACTTCGTCGACGGTGCTCCCCGCAGATCGAGGGAGATCGATTTCCTGGCGTCGCCGGGAGGGGGCTTCGTCCTGAAGAGGAGGCCGATCCCGTTCGACGCGGTCCTCATCGCCTGTCATGGCGGGCCAGGGGAGGACGGCACGTTGCAGGGGATGTTGGACGTGGCCGGCATCCGCTACACCGGGCCCGGGCAGGCCGCCTCGGCGCTGGGTATGGACAAGCTCGCCTTCGGCGCGGCCATGGCCGCCGCCGGCTTGCCCACGCTGCCCCGCACCCTCCTCACCGAGGACAACCGGGCGGAACCGGGCTTCGAGGCGCCCTTCATCGTCAAACCCCGCTTCGGCGGGTCCTCGATCGGCATCGAGGTGGCGGACGATTGGGAGACCGTGATGGCGCTGGTCGCCGCTTCCCCCTATTTCGCCCAGGGGGCGGTGGTGGAGCCCTTTCTCACCGGAAGCCGCGACCTCCAGTTGGCGGTGCGCACCCATCCCGGCTTCGAGCTGTCCGCAGTGGAGGCGCCGGCCCGATCCGCCGAGGGCATCTACAGCTACGACCAGAAGTACCTGGCCTGGGGTGGTGAGGTGAGCCAGGGCAGGGAGCTGCCGGCGACGCTGGACGCGCCTTTGGCTGCTGGGATCACCGAGCTGTCGCGACGGATCACCGATATAGCCGGGCTGCGCGGCGTGGCGCGCATCGACTTCTTGGAGAAGGATGGGAGTCTGTACGTCAACGAGGTCAACACCATCCCGGGCTCGATGGCCGCCTATCTCTGGATCGAGCCGCCCATAGGGCGCCCCCAACTGTTCAGCGACATGCTCGAGGAGGCTGCAACGGGCCCGACCCGCGCCTTCTCGACCGCGGGCAGCGATGGGACGGCGCTACGCAGCGCCGGGACTATTGCCTCGAAACTTGGCTAGTGCAACTGGCTCTCAGAGGTGGACAACCGGGCAGGTGAGGGTTCGGGTGATCCCGTCGACAGCCTGGATTCGAGCGACGACCAGCTTCCCCAAGGAGTCGACGTCGTCGCTGCTCGCCCTGACGATCACGTCATAGGGGCCGGTGACGTCGTCGGCGCTGTCGACGCCGGGGATGCTCCGAACTTCCTCTGCAACGACGGCGGCCTTGCCGACCTCCGTCTGGATCAGGACATACGCCTGGACCAAGTGAGCCTCCTATCGCTCTATGGGCGAGCGACACTAGTGGAACGCCCGGAGACGGTGTTTGGGACGCTCGCGGGTCGGGCCATCAGGTGATCGACCTCGTAGCGGGTGTCACGGGTCATGCGGCCCTCCTGTCGTGGCGGTGGTCGTGTACTTGGCCAGGAAGGGAAGGAGGTGGGACGCCACCTCTTCGGAATTCCTCAGCCAGGGGGCATGACCCCCTCTGACCAGGTGAAACTCGGCATCGGGCATGATCTTCGCCGCCTGCTCTCCGATTTCGGGCGCGCCGAAGGGATCGTCCTCCCCCCATATGAACTGCACGGGCTGGCTCACTCGCCGAAGTAGCGCCGGGGTGAGCCTGATCTCTGGTCTCGGTGCCAGCCGGGTCATCGACGCTTGGAGCAGGGCTCCGAACGCCTCGGCCCGACCGGGCATGCGCCCATCGGCCAGAAACAGGTCGCCTATCTCGTCGAGGCCGGTCGGGTCCTCGCCCGCCATCCGCATGAGACGTCGCACCTGGCGGGGAGAAGGCGGATCCAACCGTGAGACGAGCCGGTTGACGGCCGGAACCGACGCCAGACGCAAGGGGAGCGGAGCACTCGTCCCCAGGATGAACGCCGGGCACGCCACGTAGGAGATGGAGGCGACCCGCCCGGGATCCGCCAACGCCAACCATGTCGTCCACTGTCCCCCCATGGACTGGGCGACGAAGGGCGGGCGGTCCAAGCCGAGCCGGTCCAGGACCTGGCGTAGGAACGAGGTCGCATTGTCGCGGATGGTGGCGGCCCTGTGGGTGATCGGGTCACTTAGACCCTGACCGGGCAGGTCGACGGCATAGAGCGTGTATCCCTCGAGCTTCCGCATCAAGGGGGCCCATGTCCCGGCAACGATCCCACCCCCGATCACCATCATCACCGGAGGCCCATCCCCGGCCACCAAGACGTGGGCCGACCCGTCCAGCACCGGGACGTCGACCATCGTCGAGTCGGCATCGACTCCATACCTCTCCAG
Source organism: Acidimicrobiia bacterium (assembly GCA_035249605.1). Classification (GTDB taxonomy): domain Bacteria; phylum Actinomycetota; class Acidimicrobiia; order Spongiisociales; family ZC4RG35; genus JANQRA01. Next base: position 79,170 of record DATFGI010000008.1, on the reverse strand, counting down.
TACGCGGCGCTGCGCCGTGGTGAACTCATGGTGAGACACAGTGTTCCTCCGGTCTGGCTGCATTTCGACCGTAAGCGGTGGCGAATCGGCCGGGTATCGGGAGTTCTCCCGAGGTTCAAAATCGCCAGGGCCGCCGCAGGCGGACCCTCGGCTAGCCTCGGCTCAACCGTGCGAGCGGGCGTCACCAGGGCACAGGATTCTCCACGGCGATTGCTCGCAGCCCAGTTGGCCACCGGTGCGGTCAGCGGACTCATCACAGGGGCAATCGCACTCTCCTTCGCCGCCTTGGTGTTCTCCGGCGACCTACTTCCCCACCTCGCGGTGGGCTCCGGGCTCTACCTCGTAGGTACCGCGCTGATGAACCTGGTGACCGCTCGGTGGAGCTCACTGGCGGGTGGGATCATGGTTCCCCAGGACGCCACCAGCGCCATCGTGGCGGTGACACTGGCGACGATCCTCCAGGGTGTCGATGCGGATCAGCGCCTGGGGACGGCCATCGTGTTCGCCGTGTTGTGCGCCGTGGCGACCGGTGCGGTGATGCTGGTCTTGGGCCTGTCCCGGTCGGGTCATCTCGTACGCTTCGTCCCCCACCCGGTGATCGGCGGGTTCATGGCGGGCACGGGGGTCTTGCTCATCTACGGGGCGGCCGACCTCGCCACGAGCGGGTTTCGTTGGGACACCAGCTCTGTCATCGCCTTGGCCGGTGCAGCCTCCCTCGCTGTCGGTTTTCTGGTTTGGACCCGGTTCCGGCCCTCCGTCACAGCATTGCCGGTCATGGTGATATCCGGCGTGGCGATCTTCTACATGGTGCTGGCCCTCACCGGGACGGGTCTCGAAGAGGCACGGGCACTGGGCCTTCTCCCCGATCTGACATCCACGCGGTTCCAATTTCCGATCGGCGAGTTGGGATTGGTCGACTGGAGTGCCATCGCAGCCGGTGCCGGCGGTGTGATCACCGTGGCAGTCGTCGCCACGCTTGGGTTGTTGCTCAACGTCACCGGGCTCGAAGTCGTCGCCGATCAGGACGCTGACCTCGACCGTGAGTTGCGTGCGGTGGGCACGGCCAACCTGTTGGGCTCCGTCACCGGCACCGCCCCCGGCTACTACACGATCGGCATCACCGCGATCTCCTATCGGGCCGGGTTGGGCAGCCGCCTCGTCCCGGTGATGGTCGCTGGGGTCTGTCTCTCCGGTCTCGCCGTTAGTGGCGTGGTGACGGCGCTGCCCACACCCCTGGTCGCCACCATCCTGCTGATGATCGGCCTCTCCTTCCTCGACGATTGGCTGGTTCGGCAGCGCAAGGCGATGACCTGGCCCGAGTATCTGATGATGGTGGCGATCGTGGTTGCGGTGGCCACACTCGGGCTGCTTCCCGCAGTCTTGCTGGGCACCCTCGCCGCGGCCGCCCTGTTCGTGGTGGCCTACAGCCGGGCGAATCCGATCCGGCACGTGTCGACGGCGAGGGAGCGACGTAGTGCGGTTTACCGCGATGCCGAGGAGCGACGGGTCCTGCTGGAGCGTGGGGATGCGGCACTCATCGTGGAGTTGCAGGGATACCTGTTCTTCGGAACCGCCCGCACCCTGGTGGACCGGATCAGTGCGCTGCTCCCGGATGACGGGCAGATGGACTGTCTCGTCATCGACATGGCTCGGGTCCAGGGCGCAGACTCCACCGCCCTCACCTGCATCGCCCGCCTGGCTCGGGTCGCCGCCCGCCACGGGTTCCGGATGATCGTGAGCGATGTGGACGGTCATCTCGCCACGCAGCTGCTCGAAGCGGTCCCTGTCTCGGAGCAGGTGATGGTGCTCGCTCCGGACCTGGAGGACGCACTCGAACTGGCGGAGGAGATCTTGTTGAGCTCTGTGGACGACCCGACACCGCCGACACTGGAGTCGACGTTCGGCCCCCAACTGTGGCCGAAGCTCAGCGAGTTCCTCGAAGCCACCGTGTACCCGGAGGGCGCGGTGGTCGTGGACACGGGCGACGAGTCGGTGGGGTTGTTCCTGATCGCGTCGGGGAGGGTCGTGGCCGAGCTGCCCAGCGGTGACGGACGCTGGACCAGGGTTGGGTCCTTCGGCGCCGGCTCCGTGCTCGGTGAGATGTCGCTCTATCTGAGCAGGGGCCGCACGGCGCGCCTGGTCGCCGAGGCAGAGTCGGTGGTCTATCTGCTCGGGGACGATGCGGTAGCCCGGTTGGAGAGGGAAGATCCGGTCGCAGCCGCCTCGTTGCACCGATTCTTCGCAGCCCTGCTCGCCGAGCGTCTCGCCCTGAGCAACGACACCGTCAGCGCATTGCTCCGGTGAGCGAATGCGGACCGCTGCTGTCCGCAACACCGTCGTACGATCTGGTGATGGCCGGAGTGACCCTCGATGACGTGCGCGGGGAAGCACTCACCCTGCCCCGGAGCTACGAAGCCCTGGTCGCGGACCGGGTCAAGTTCCGGGTGGGCCGCATCGTCTACCTGGCAGCTTCGCGGGACGAGACCCTGCTCGGCTTCGCTTTCCCCAAAGAAGAGCGGGAGGCGCTGGTTGAAGCCGAGCCGGAGAAGTTCCTCCTCCCGAAACAGGCCGACATGCGCTATCACTGGGCGGTGGTACGTCTCGCCGCCATCGACGGGGAAGAGCTGAGCGAGATCGTCTTCCACGCCTGGCGGATGGTCGTGCCCAAGTCACTGGTGGCCGAGGTGGCGATGCGCCGGGGAATCGAATCGGGACCATCGACGCCGGAGTGACCGGCCTCCGAGGCGACACTGGCGGGACCGTCAGCCCTGGGTCGGGATCTCCCCGGAGTGGACGAGCCCATGCTCCATGGCGAACACGGTCGCCGCCGCCCGTGTGGACACACCCACCTTGCGATATGCGCCCTGGATATGGGTGTCGGCGGTCTTGGGGGAGATTCCGAGGGCGGTCGCGATCTGTTTGGTCTGAAGACCCCGGGCGAGTAGGCCGAGGACCTCGGCCTCTCGATCGGTGAGCCCGGCCGGACGCCTCATCTGGGGAGTCTGCTCTCCGACCGCGTCGATGATGGCTGCGACCGCATTGGGGGCCAGCTTTCCCTCGCCGGCCAGCTCGGCCAGTCGACGTACCGCCTCGCTGGCAGTGATGGCAGGCCGATGGGACCGTGGCTCCGTCATCGCCTTGAACTGGTCGGCGGCACCCAGTATCCGCTCCACCGGGCCCAGAGCCACCCCGCTCACCCCGCGGTGATAGCCGGAGCCGTCCATCTTCTCGTGGTGACATGAGGCGATCCGACCCAGGTCTGCGAGCGAGGGGGAGAGACTGAGGATGCGCTCGGTGTGATACGGGTGCAGCCGGACCTGCTCGACCTGATCCGGGGAGAGGCGGCCGGGGACAGACCAGGTCCTCGGGTCGACCCCGACCCGCCCGACGTCGTGGACCAGTGCCGCACGTCGCAGCATGACGACCTCCTCCTGACTGAGGTCGGCCGCCTCCCCGGCGGCGGCGGCGAGACGGGCCAGGCCCTCGGAATGTCCGGCGAAGTAGGGGGATACCAGGTCGGCGAAGCTGCCGAAGGCTCCCAGAGCAGAGTCCAGGGCGTCCTGTTCCAAGGTGAGCATGATCTGTGGCTCGGCGGCGAGAACCGCATCCCAGGCGGAGCCGTCCACATCGGCAGCAGCGAAGACCGACCCGGCGTTCTCGGCGAAGCGGCGAGCGATCTCTGGGTCGAAGGCATGTCCGCCCCGTGCGGCAACGGTGTCGCGGGCATGCTCGTCACCACCGATATGGCGCTGGAACGCCGCATCCCGGGCCACCACGCCGATACGGGTCGCCAGCGGGATGTCTTCGGCCCCTGCATGTCTCAGGGCGCCTTTCCCGTCCCAGCGGTCGGTGAGAAACTGGAATAGACGGGACATCTCCGGGGGCAGGCCGACACGCTGCGCCAGCAACTCGGCCACCTCGCACAGCGACTTCTGGTGGTTCGGGCTCTCGGCGATGGCGCGTGGCAGCCGGCGTGCGATCTCGAAGACCTTGACCAACGGTGAGGAGTCGGGCGAAGGGAGCGCGCTGATGATGCCTCGCATCTGCTCCGAGGTCGAGCCGAAGAGACCGGGAACGAACGACTCGGTGCGTGACCCGCCGAAGATCTTGGAGCCCAGGTGGGCGTCGGTGGTGCACCCGGCGTAGCAGAGCATCGTGGCGTAGTAGGTCTGGGAAGTGGTCTCGTCGTCGACCTCGAGGAGGTCGCACAGCCGCATCGCGATCAACGTGGCACGCAGCCCGTGCTCCCACGGGAAGCCCATGGCGAGATCGGTGGCGAGACACAGCGAGGCGGTCACCTCGGCGGTTCGAATCGGCTCGGAGCCCGTTCCCTCGGCGCGGGTCACTGCCAATACCCTAAATGGGATCGCTGCAGGCCGGTCGGCTCAGTAACCGTCCTGACCTAGCCTGATACCCGACACGAAGCTTCGACCATCCTCATCGACGGTGTCGAAGATGATGCGCTGGCCTTGGCGCAAGGTGCGGAAGACCGAGCCATCGAGGGAGCCGGGGCGGAGGAACACCTCGGAGCGGTCGGAGTCGAGCACCACGATCCCAACCCCGGTCACCGGGTCGTAGGTCTTGACGACACCTTGCTCCATTTCAGCGGAGGCTAGCCCTATGCCTTGACGACCTTGCCCGCCCTGATGCAAGACGTGCACACCCGAGCGCGGCGGGTGTTGGAACCGTCCTTCACCCTGATCTTCTGGATGTTGGGCAGCCAGCGACGGTTGTTGCGTTTGTGGGAGAAGCTGACCGTCTTGCCGTAGGACGGCTCTTTTCCGCAAACCTCGCACCGGTAGGACATGACGAATACTCCTGGAATGGTCAGGTATGTACGGGGATCCCGTAGACCGTGGGCAATGTTACCCGGACGGGGCGGCAAGTCCCAAGCGTGAGCAGATGCGGTGGCCATCGGCCTTCATTCCTCACGCTGGGGTCGTCCCCCCTCGGGGTTTGGGGTGACGGCCGGAGGCTGCAGGGGGTTGGAGGCGTCATCCGCCTCGAGGTTTGGGGTGACGGCCGGAGGCGGCGGGGGGTTGGAGAGGGGGGCCGTTGCCCCTCGGGGTCGGGGTGACGTCCGGAGGCTGCGGGGGGTTGGAGGGGTCATCCGCCTCGAGGTTTGGGGGACCGCCGGAGGCGGCGGGGGGTTGGAGGGGTCATCCGCCTCGAGGTTTGGGGTGACGGCCGGAGGCCGCGGGGGGTTGGAGGGGTCATCCGCCTCGAGGTTTGGGGTGACGGAGGCCGCGGGGGGTTGGAGGGGGGTCGTCCCCCCTCAAGGTAACGTGTGTCTGTGGCCTCACTCAGCCATCTCGCCACCGTGGGAGTGGGCCAGGTGAAGGGTCTCGGCGGCAAGCGGTCGGAGGGTTTGGCTTCGGTCGGGATCGGCACAGTCGCCGATCTCCTGCATCATGTCCCTCGCCGCTACATCGACCGCTCACTGAAGTCGCCGATCGCCCGTGTGCCGATCGGGTCGGAGGTGACGATCATCGGGTCGGTCAGCTCGGTCAAGCAGAAACGTCCCCGGCGCAACCTGCAGATCATCGAGGCGATGATCGAGGACGACTCCGCCCGGATCAAAGCGGTCTGGTTCAACCAGGGCTACCTGGTCCGTCAGTTGCAGAACGCCAACGAGGTCGCCCTCTCCGGTGTGGTCGAGTCCTTCCGGGGATCGTTGCAGATGAAGGCGCCGGCGGTGGACGTCCTCTCCTCGGATGTGGAGGGTCTCACCGTGGGACGCGTGGTCCCGGTCCATCCCGGAGCGGGCGGTGTCAGCCCGGGTGTCCTCCGCAGGGCGATCCACAATGCCCTCACGCGGTCCCAGCCGATCGACGACACGATGCCAACCGAGCTGAAGGCGGCGAACGGCCTCATGGAGCGGGATGAGGCCTTCCAGTCGATCCATTTCCCCGAGTCACTCGGCGACGTCGCCCCGGCCAGGAAGCGGCTCGTCTACGACGAGCTGTTCCGTCTCGAGCTGGCGTTGGCCCTGCAGAAGCGTCATCAGATGATCGACTCCGTCGGGATCAGCCATCAGCCGACCGGAGAGCTCGTGGACAGGTTCATCGACGGCCTTCCGTACCAACTGACCCCGGCACAGAACCGGGTGTTGTCCGAGATCGGGACTGACCTCGCCACCGGTCACCCGATGCACCGGCTGCTCCAAGGTGAGGTCGGTTCGGGAAAGACCGTGGTAGCCGTTGCCACGCTCCTGCGCGGGATCGAGGGCGGCTGGCAAGGGGCGTTGATGGCGCCGACCGAGGTCCTCGCCGAGCAGCATTACCTCGGTGTGCGAAGTGTCCTCGCCGATGCCGGCCTCTCCCCGGCTCTGGGCGAGACCCATCTCGGGATGGGTAGCCTGTTCGCCGAGAGCCCCGAGGGGCCGGCAGTGCACGTCGCCCTGCTCACCGGCTCGTCGGCGGTCGCCAATTACGACGCCGAGATCAGCCGCTCAAGACTGCGGGATGACATCGCTGCCGGACAGGTCGACCTGGTCGTGGGGACCCACGCCCTGATCCAGGAGGGTGTTGACTTCGCCAACCTGGGGATCGCGGTCGTCGACGAGCAGCACCGGTTCGGCGTAGCCCAGAGGGTGCTGCTCAAGGAGAAGGCGGAGGCCGCCGAGCCCGATCTGCTGATCATGACCGCCACCCCCATCCCGAGGACACTGTCGATGACGCTCTACGGCGATCTCGACATCTCGATCATCGACGAGATGCCCCCGGGCAGGTCGCCGGTGAAGACGCGGCTCATCTCCAAGATCGAAGAGCAGACCGCCTGGAGGGTGATCGAGGAGGAGGTCGCCCAGGGTCGCCAGGCGTTCGTTGTCTGCCCCCTCGTCGAAGACAGCCCAAAGGTGGAGGCAGCCTCGGCCACCGCCGAGCACCAGCGTCTCTCCAGATTGATGCCGGACCTGCGGATCGGGCTCATCCACGGCCAGCTTCGCTCGAAGGAAAAGGAGCAGGTGATGGCCTCGTTCCGGGCCGGTGAGATCGACGTGCTGGTGTCGACCACGGTGATCGAGGTGGGCATCGACGTCCCCAATGCCACCGTGATGGTCATCGAGGACGCCCACCGATTCGGGCTCAGCCAACTCCATCAGCTCAGGGGTCGGGTGGGGCGAGGCGAGCATCCCGGGGTGTGTCTGCTCCTCGCCGACCCCACCACCACAGAGGGTGAGGAGCGGTTAGCCGCCATGGTGGGGACGAACGACGGGTTCCGCCTCGCCGAGGAGGACCTCCGCATCCGCGGCCAGGGGACCGTGTTCGGGACCCGCCAGTCCGGGGTCAAGGACCTGAAACTGGCCGACATCCTCACCGACTTCGAGATCCTCACCGCGGCCCGCCGCGACGCATTCGCCCTGGTCGACTCGGATCCCACGCTGTCCGGTCACCGGGACCTGGCCAACGAGGTGGCGGCCGTGCTCGGTGACGAGGTCGCGTGGCTGTTCGTCAGCTAGGCGACCAGAGATGAGGATCATCGCCGGTAGGGCCGGGGGGAGGCGGCTGAAGTCACCCGACTCCAAGGGGACCCGACCTGCCACCGACCGGGTCAGAGAGGCGGTCTTCTCGTCTCTGGGGGCGTGGGTCGAGGATGCCGTGGTCGCCGATCTCTATGCAGGCTCCGGTTCTTATGGTCTCGAGGCACTGTCCCGGGGAGCCCAATCGGCGGTGTTCGTCGAGAACGGCCGCAAGGCGCTTCAGGCCCTGCGAGCGAATCTGAAGACCGTCGGGCTGGGCGGCTCGGTCATCGAAGCCAGCGTGCCCGACTACCTGGCGCGGTCCAACCATCGCTTCCATCTGGTCTTCATGGACCCGCCATGGCCCCAACCGACCAGCCGGATGGAGGAGGAGATGGCCATGCTGGACCGATTGCTTTTCCCCAGCGGCGAGGTGGTTGTCTCCCGCCGTCACAGCGACCGTCCACCCGAGCCACCCGAAAACTGGCGGGTTGCCGCGGATAAACGTTATGGAGATACCAGAATCATCAGATACGAGAAGGTAGAAGACGATGACGACGGCCCTGTGCCCGGGGAGCTTTGACCCTCCCACCAACGGTCACGCCGATGTGATCGGCAGGACGATTTCCCTGTTCGACAGGGTTGTGGTGGCGGTCATCGACAACCCTGCCAAGCAGGCGATGTTCACACCTGCCGAGAGGTCGGGCATGCTCGCCGATATCCACGGCGAGAAGATCGAGGTGACCACGTTCGCCGGACTGCTCGTCGACCACGTGGACGAGGTCGGGGCCGATGTCGTCGTCAAGGGTCTACGCACCTCGGATGACTACGAATACGAGACACAGATGGCACAGATGAACCGGCACATGACCGGGATGGAGACGTTGTTCATCCCGACCAGGCCCGAGTATCGGTTCATCTCCTCTTCGTTGGTGAAGGAGATCGCAAGGTTGGGTGGGTCGGTGGCCGGACTGGTCCCCGACGTGGTGGAGAAGGCACTCAAGGAGAAGCTGTCATGACATCTGACACCAGAACCGATCCGGAGGTGATCGTCGACACCGCCGACCCGGTGGAGATCCCGGCGTCGAAGGCCGAGCTCGACGACATCCTGGACATCGTCGACGACCTGATCGTCCATCTCCACGAGGCAAAGACCATGCCGCTTTCCTCCAATGCCCTGGTCGATCGCGACCTGTTCCTGGGCAAGCTCGAGGTGCTGCGCACCGGGCTTCCCGACGAGTTGCGCGCCGCCCGCTGGATGGTGCGTGAGCGCGAGGCATTCATCACGAGGACCAACGAGAAGGCGCGCGAGATCGTCGACAGAGCGCGCGAAGAGGCCGATGCACTCGTCGCCGACTCCAACATCGTCAAGGAGGCGGTCGAGGAGGCGAACATCCTGGTGCGTCGCGCCGAAGGTGATGCCAGGAGGCTCCGTCTCGAGACCGAGGATGACATCGAGCGCAGTCTGCAGCGTCTAGAGCACCTTCTCGGCGACCTCAGCTCCCAGGTCCAGTCTTCCCGGGCCGAGCTCCATCAGGCACGCCCCAGACCACCGGATGTCCCCATCTAGTTGACGCCGTCGCGGCCGTAACATCGCGCCCATGGCGCGCGGTCTCATCATCGACGTCGAGGATCTGATCGGGCACCCCGAGTCGAGGCGACAGTTCTCCGGCGAGCACCGCGTCCGGCTTCGGCTCGGTGACACCGCCATCGACGGCCCTGCGCAAGCGGAGGGGGTGGCCAAAGGGACCGTGGACGGAGTCATCGCCGAATTCACCGTCTCGGCACCGGCGCACTTCAACTGTGTCCGATGTCTCACCGAATGGGACGGGGTGCTCGGAACAGCCGGCTCCCAGCATTTCACCCGTGTCCCCGATGAGGACGGATACGTCATCACGGGCGGCCAGATCGATCTGACCGGACCGATCACCGATGAACTCGCCCTGTCCATGCCCGGCGCACCGGTCTGCCGTTCCGACTGCAAGGGACTTTGCCCAATCTGTGGGAGCGACTTGAATGAAGACCCCTGTGACGGTCATGGAGAGGACATGGACTCGCCATTCGCCGTCCTCAGAGATCTGTTCGATTCCTGATTGATCAAGGAGTGCCCCAAGTGGCGGTGCCCAAGAAGAAGATGTCGCGTTCCCGCACCCGTCAGCGAAAGGCGGCGTGGAAGGTCCAGGCGCCGCGCTCCGTCCCCTGTGAGCAGTGTGGCAAGCCCAAGCTCCCGCACCGCGCCTGCCGCGAGTGCGGCACCTACTCCGGACGCGAAGTCATCGAGACCAGTTGAGCCTTGGCCCGCATCGCCCTTGACGCGATGGGGGGCGATCACGCCCCATCGGAGACCGTCGCCGGTGCGGTCGATGCCACGTCACGCGGTGTCGAAGTCATCCTCGTCGGCAACGAGGAGGCGATCAGCAACGAACTGGACCGTCTCGAAACCAGCCTCCCGATTGTCGACGCCCCCGACGTCATCGGCATGGCAGACGACCCGGCGCGCGCCCTGAGGGAGCGCCCCCGGGCATCGATAACCGTCTGTGCTCGTCTCGTCGCCGAAGGCGAGGCCGCCGGCTTCGTCTCCGCCGGCTCCACCGGGGCCGCCATGGCCGCAGCGGCGATCATCATCGGCCGCATACCGGGCGTCGCCCGACCCGCAATCGCCACTGTCTTCCCCACGCCAGGCACGCCCACGCTCGTGCTCGACTCCGGGGCGAACCCCGAGGTCAGGGCGGATCAGCTGGCCCAGTTCGCCATCATGGGATCGGTGGCGGCGACCGCCCTGCTCGGAGCCAACCCGGCACGAGTGGGTCTGCTCTCCATCGGCGAGGAGAAGGGCAAGGGGAGGGATCTGGAGCGTGCCGCCTATGAGTTGATCGAAGAAGGCCCGGTCCATTTCGTGGGGAATGTGGAGGGTCGCGACGTTGCCACGGACAAGGTGGATGTGATCGTCACCGATGGCTTCACCGGAAACGTCTTCCTCAAGGCAACCGAGGGCACGGCCGCGCTCATCAGCTCCTATGTGCTCGAGGCCATGTCAACACTCGATCAGAGCATTCAGGCCGACGTCCTTCCCGCTCTGGCACGGGTGAAAGAGAAGATGGACTGGGAGACCTATGGCGGGGCGCAGCTGCTCGGGGTGAAGGGTGCCGCCCTCATAGCCCACGGCAGTTCCAGCCGTCGCGCCATCGCCAACGCCCTGAGGATGGCGCACGAGAGTGCCGACAAGGACCTGGCCGGCCTGGTTGCGAACGCCATAGAGGGCAGCAGGCAGGGATCGCTGGCATGAGCCTCGAAGAGCGTCTCGGGCACACGTTCGCCCGAGCCGAGCTCCTTCGGCTGGCACTGACCCACCGATCGGTGAGCTCCGAGGACCGGTCCCGCAACGACAACGAGCGTCTCGAGTTCCTCGGTGACGCCGTCCTCCAGTTGATCGTGACCGATCTCTTGTACGAGTCGTACCCGGGACTGGCCGAGGGTCAGATGGCAAAGGTGAGGGCTGCGGTGGTGAGCCGGCCCGCCCTTGCCGAGATCGCTCGCTTCCTCGATCTGGGCGATTACGTCGAGCTTGCTCCGAGTGAGGAGGCGACCGGGGGTCGGGAGAAGGACTCCATCCTGGCCGACGCAGTGGAGGCGGTGATCGGGGCGGTGTACCTCGACGGCGGTCTGGAGCCCGTCCGCAAGATGGTGCTCTCGCTATGGAGTGACCGGGTGGCCGAGCGAGCCCTGCAGCCGGGTGTGAAGGATTACAAGACCCGTCTTCAGGAGCTGACGGCCAGGGACGGGTTGCGGCCCGAGTACCGGGTGACCGGATTCGGTCCCGACCACGACCGCCGGTTCACCGCCATCGTCTCTGTCGAGGGCACGGACTACGGATCGGGTGAGGGGCGGTCCAAGAAACAGGCCGAGCAGGAGGCCGCCCGTCTGGCCCTGGAGGTCCTCAACCGAGATCGGCGGTAGTCAGCGGCTCCTGGCGGGCTCTCAGGTCGACGTACCAGTGGGTGTACATCCCGGCGATGGCCGCCACCAACAGGCCCTGGGTGAAGACACCGAGCGCCGAGGCCACGGTGAGGGCCGCGTCGCCCCCGCCAGCGGCGGCCAGAGGCAGCGCCACGAGCTGGATGAGCTGGACTGCAATGCCTCCGAGCAGCCCGACCAGGAGCAGGAACCCGGCGGTCGCCCACCACCGACCGCGCACGAGACGCATGCTGCGGCGGATCGACCCGAGTATCCCGGTGTCCTCGAGGGCCACCGCGGGTGTGGTCATCGACACCGACACCGCCGCCCATGCTCCGGGCCCGAGCATCACCACGAGGAGAAGCAAAGCGACCAGGACGGTGGCCGAGTTGGGCACTCCCACAGACATGATGGGCACCAGCCACACCGTCGCGCCGAGCCCGACCAAGAGCACGAGGGTCAGGGTGATGATCAGGGTCGAGGCGATGGCGATCGGGTAGCGTCGGAGCGCTCCTGCCGATGCCTCTCTGCCGGTGAGGACGACCCCGGTGATCTGTGCCGCCACCGCGCGATGGCTGGCCAGGGCCACGAATACCCCGCCCAGGAGCTGGAGGAGAAGGGCGAAGGCGGCCGCCACATAGAAAGGGCGGGCGAGATCCCAAAAGACCTCGTTGGGCAGCGTGCCGAAACCTTCGGGGTTGTTGATCAACAGCTCGAGGAAGTCCCCTCCTCCGGTCCAGACGAAGACCGCCGCGGTGAGCAGGCCCATCGGCAACGAAACCACCACTGCGGGGACCAGAAGCGTCTTCCAGACGGTGGCCAGGCTGTTCATCGCCTCGCCCAGCACCTGGCCGAAGGGACGGGGAGTTATCAGCATGGGCGGGGGTACGGTACCCGCGCCATGACCGGAGGCCACCTTGCCAGAGCTGCCTGAGGTTGAGATCACCCGACGTCATCTCGAGGCCGTCCTCACCGGGCGGGCACTGGAGACGGTGGAGCTCCGTCACGATCGAACCGCCCGGCACAACACCTCCCGGGAGGAGGTCGTGGCCCGGCTCCTCGGACGGAGGGTCCTCTCGGTGGGCCGGCACGGGAAGTTCCTCCGCATCGCCCTCGACGATGGCCAGGTCATGGTCGCGCATCTCGGGATGTCGGGACGATGGTCGGTCAACGGCGACGACTCGATTCCGCACACCCACTTCGTGGCCACACTCGACGACGGGACCAGGATCGCCTTCGTCGATCCCCGCACCTTCGGCTTCGTCGCCGTCTATGACGAGGACGAGCTCGGCGAGTCCGGGCTGAGCCGGCTCGGTCCTGACGCCTGGGCCGAGCCACCCAGCCCCGAGGAGCTCGCCGCCCGGCTAGCGGGGAAGACAGCCCCGATCAAGGCGCTCCTCCTCGACCAGGGCCCACTCGCCGGCTTGGGCAACATCTACGCCGACGAGGTCCTGTTCCTGGCGGGCATCCACCCCCTCACTCCGGGAGGCGGGTTGAGCGAGCAGGATTGTGCCCGATTGCTCGATGCGGTCTCGGAGGTGTTGACAGGAGCCATCGAGCACGGCGGCACCACCCTGAGCGATCTCGCCTATCTGCTTCCCGACGGCGCGGCCGGGGAGAACATGACCCGGCTTCGGGTCTACGGTCGAGAGGGTGAGTCGTGTGACGTCTGCGGCGCACCCATCGAACGCGTGGTGGTGCGGGCACGGTCGACGCATTTCTGCCCGAACTGTCAGGCGATGAGATGACCAAGGCGGCCCGCGCACTCGTGTCGGGCCGGGTCCAGGCCGTGGGCTACCGCCAAGGATGCCGGCAGGTGGCCCGGTCCCAGGGCTTGGTGGGCTGGGTACGTAACCTCGCCGACGGCCGGGTCGAGGTGTTCGCCCAAGGGCCCAGCCAAGGGGTCGACCATCTCCTCGACTGGCTGTGGACCGGACCGTCCGGCGCCCGGGTGACCGGTGTGGAGAGCGATGTGGTCGCGATGGACGACAACCTGACGGACTTCTTCATCCAGCCTGGGCCTCAGTGATTTTGAGGGGGGGCGACCCCCCTCCGGCCCTTCGGGCCTACCCCCCGCGGGGCCTTCGGCCCCGTCCCCACACGGTCTACTCCCGCCGGGCCTACCCCCCGGCGGGGCCTTCGGCCCGTCCCCCACGCGGTCTCCTTCCCGCCGGGCCCTTCGGGTCTACCCCCCGCCGGGCCTTCGGCCCCGTCCCCCCACACGGCCTACTCCCGCCGGGCCCTTCGGGTCTACCCCCCGCGGGGCCTTCGGCCCCGTCCCCATTCCGGCCCTCCGGGCCCCGAGGCGGTAATACGCAGCAGTTCTCCTGCCTCCAGTTAGCCTCAACTGATCTCCAAAACACTGATTGCCAGGTAGAAACGCGTGTATTTGAAGTCACTGAAGCTCGCCGGATTCAAGTCGTTCGCCGACAGGTCCCGGCTCGAGTTCCGCCCCGGTGTCACCGTAGTGGTCGGTCCCAACGGCTCGGGCAAGTCGAACCTGGTCGACGCACTCTCCTGGGTGCTGGGCACGCAATCGAACAAGACCCTTCGCACCGAGAAGATGGAGGACGTGATCTTCGCCGGTACGGCCACCCGACCTTCCTTGGGCAAGGCCGAGGCGACCCTGGTGATCGACAACGCACAACGACAGATCGATCTCGACCTCGACGAAGTGGCCATAACCCGACGTCTCTACCGGGACGGCTCCAGCGACTACGAGCTCAACGGGGTGTCCTGTCGTCTCCTCGACATCCAGGATCTGCTCTCCGACTCGGGGGTGGGGCGTCATCAGCACGTGATAATCGGCCAGGGGGAGATCGGCAGGGTGCTCAGCGCCTCCGACGATGAGCACCGAGCGGTGATCGAGGAGGCGGCCGGCATCCTCAAGCACAAGCGGCGCAAGGAGCGTGCCGAGAGACGTCTCGAACGCACCGACGAGGACATGATCCGGCTCCAGGACCTGCTCGGCGAGATCACCCGCCAGATGCGGCCACTGCGACGTCAGGCGAAGGCGGCGGAGCGCTATGACGGGCTCAAGAACGAGGTCACCGCCCTTCGTCTCTATCTCGGCGGCGAGGAGCTGTCCCGACTCGACCGGGACCTGACCATCGCCACGTCGGAGAAGTCGATCCGCTCCGAGAACCTCGAGGTCGACCAGAAACGCGCTATCGAGCTCGCCGAGATGCTCGGCACCCTCACCGAGCGAGCAGGTGTCGTTTCCGCCGACCTCGACCGCGACACGTCGGCGGCGGCGATGCTGGAGACGACCGTCGAGCGTCTCCGTCGGATCTGCTCGATCGCCCAGGAGCGGGGCCGCGCCCTGTCCGGCCGACGCGAAGCAGCAGTGGAGCGTCGTGGCGACCTGACCGAGGAGTCGGTGGCGATCTCGGATGAACTCGCCGCGGTCGAGGCCGAGATCCACGAGGCACGGGCTCGTGCTGAGCAGGCCGAGACCAGGTTCCGCAGACTCGAGGACGAGGAGCGGGCGCTGGCCACCCAGAATTCGCTTTCCCCCGAGGGTGCCCTCGCCGCGGTGCGCGGGGAGCTGAGCGCAGTGGAGTCGTCGATGGGGCGCGACGAGAGGGAGCTTGGCGGCGTCACCCACCGTCGCGACATACTCACGTCACAGGTCGAGAAGGAGACCGCCGAGATCGAGAGGATCAACCAGGAGATCCTGGCAATGGACTCCTCGATGTCCCAGCTGCAACGCGGCTACGCCATGGCATCGAAGCAACGAGCCGAGATCCAGGCACGGTGGTCGGCCGCCGAAACCGCGCTACGGGAGGCGGAGGTCGGATTGGCCTCTGCGCTCGCCCGCCGGGAGGCGATCACGGCCGCCCTCGACGGCCGCTACGACGCCGAGGCGAGACGGGTGGCGGAGACGGCCCCGGGCGCTCTCGGTTCGGTGGCCTCGCAGCTCGACATCCCCGCGGGGCTGGAGGCGGCGGTGAACGCCGCACTGGGCGGCTGGGCCGACGCCGTCGCATTCGGGGACGCTGGAGCGGTTCAAGAGGCGGTCGAGTTGGTGAAGGCCGGCGGAGGGGGATCGGTTTCGGTTGTGTCCTCGATGTCGGAGTCGGCGACGCCGGCGACGGAGGTCGCCGTCGCTCTCGGGCTCGATGCCCTGGTCGACAAGCTGGGCCCGGGCCGACATCCCGGGCTGGCCAGCAGACTCCTCGGTGACGTCGTCCTGGTCGAGGGCTGGGGCGCCGGTTGGGCGCTGATCGCCAAGCATCCTGCGCTGCGAGCCGTGACTCCGGAGGGTGACGTCATCTCGGTGGCAGGTGTCCGTATCGCCGATCCGGACGGGGCCGGCTCGGCGATGCTGGAGGCGGCCGAGGTGGCGCTGGAGAAGGCCTCGACCGACAGGGCACGTGCCGGATCGCTGCATACCGCCGCCAAGCGCGACTTCGACAGGGCACGACAGACCGAACGCGACGCCCTGGAGAGGCTGGAGCAGGCGGAGAGCGTGCTGGCCGGGCACACCGAGGCGATGAGTCGGCTCCAGATCTCGGCCCGCTCCCTGGGCGAGGAGACGAAGAGAGTCGAGGACCGGAAGACCGCCCTGGAAGAGGCCCTTGCCGCGGCCACCACCCATTCACAGCTCTTGCGAAAGCGTTTGGAGGCAATGGAGGGGGAGGAGGCGGAGCGACTCGCGGTGTGGGAGGCGCTGGAGGCGCGCCGGCTCCGGCTTGCTTCGGAACGCGAGGATGCGCGCTCGGCTTGGCAGGAAGCCGCCACCGCTCTACGCGGCGTTGCGGAGCGGAAGACCCTCCTCGATGAGCGCGCTCGACGCATCGACGAGGAATTGGGCCGGCTCGACTCTGGCAAGACCGGGGAGCCGGATCCTCTGCGTCTGGAGACTGTTGGCTCACTCGCCAAGCACGCCGTGGGCGTGCTCGAGCAGCGCATCGCAGAGCTTCGTGAGCGGCAAGCGGGCATGCGGACAGCCAACGAGGCGCTACGCGCAGAACTTGGCGAGATCAGATCCGAGCACGAGAGCCGCACCGAGTCGATCATCACGGGCCGGGCCCGAATCGCCGAGTTGGATGTGTGGCTCACCGAGTTGCGGCTTGGTCGGACGGCGGTTATCGAATCGATCCGTCGTGATGCCGACGCCGACGAAGAGGCGGCGATGCAGTCGTCCCGTCCGGATGCCGCCGAGGACGCCGACCTCGGGGAGCTACTCGAGTCCGCCCTGACCCAGCTGAGACGGCTCGGGCCGATCAACCCCCTCGCCGCCGAGGAATACCGCGAGCTGGAGGAGCGTCACGACTTCCTCGCCGCCCAGATGGCCGATGTCGAGTCGTCCCGAGCCGAGCTTCGCAAGGTGATCACCGCCCTGGATACCGAGATCCAGACTCGCTTCGAGACCGCCTTCGCCGAGGTGTCGGAGGCATATGAGAGGTACTTCACCGTGCTGTTCCCCGGGGGCCGGGGCCGCATCCGTCTCGTCGATCCCGACGATCCCCACTCCGGCGTCGCCATCGACGCCCAGCCGTTGGGCAAGAAGGTATCGCACATGACCCTGCTCTCCGGCGGGGAGCGCAGCCTGGCCGCCCTCGCCTTCCTCTTCGCCATCTTCGACTCTCGACCTAGCCCGTTCTACGTTCTCGACGAGGTGGAGGCGGCGCTCGACGACGCCAACCTGCGTCGGTTCCTCCGCATCGTCGATGAGTTTCGCCAACGGGCACAACTGATCGTCGTCACCCACCAGCAGCAGACGATGGAGGCGGCCGACGTCCTCTACGGGGTGACCATGGAGCCCGGAGGGTCCTCGCAGGCGGTCCGCAAGGAGATGCGCTCGGCGATCACCGCCGACCAGGTCGCTTAGATTCCATCCCGATGGACACATCTGCGCTGATCGTCCTGATCGCGGTCGTCGTGATCGTCATCGGCGTCGGTCTCATCGTCCGTCAGCGGCGCAGCCCCGACCTCGAAGTCATACCCCTGCCCACCCGGGCGCCCCGCTTCACCCTGGGGGCGGCGGTGCGACGGGCACTCGGGACGAGTCTCGACGAACCGACCTGGGAATCCCTCGAGGAGGCGCTGCTGGCGGCGGATGTCGGCGTCGAGGCGAGTGCGGACATCGTGTTCCGGGTGAGAGAGACCAGGCCGGATGACCCGGAGGACGCCCGGCGCGCCCTCGCCGAGATACTCGAGGCCGAGCTGGAGGGAAAGGACCGCTCGCTACATCTCGACGGGTTCCCTGCGGTTGTCCTCGTCGTCGGGGTGAACGGAACCGGCAAGACCACGTCGATCGCCAAGCTGGCGAAGCGATTTCAAGACGATGGGATGACCGTCACCCTCGCCGCAGCCGACACCTTCCGGGCTGGTGCCGCCGAACAGTTGCAGACCTGGGGCGACCGGGTCGGGGCCCGGGTGGTGCACGGTGAGGAGGGCGGCGACCCTGCCTCTGTCGCCTACGACAGCGTCGACTCGGCACGGGCCCGGGGCAGCGACGTCGTGATCATCGACACCGCCGGGCGCCTTCATGGCAAGAGGAACCTGATGGCCGAGTTGGAGAAGATCCACCGTGTCGCCGGCGGGGATCGGGTCGACGAGGTGCTGTTGGTGCTGGACGCCACCGCCGGGCAAAACGGGTTGACCCAGGTCAGGGAGTTCTCTGAGACGGTGCCGATCAGCGGCATCGTCCTCACCAAATTGGACGGCACAGCCCGCGGGGGCATCGTCATTGCCGTGGAGCGGACGCTCGGAGTGCCGGTCAAGTTCGTCGGCGTCGGCGAGGGTCTCGACGACTTGGTCCACTTCGATCCGGAGACCTTCGTGGCATCTCTACTGGAGTGAGCATGGATAACGAACAACTGGTGGAGGCGGCTCGTGCCGCCGCGGAGGGCGCCTATGTCCCCTACTCGGGATTCAAGGTGGGTGCTGTCGTCGTGGGGTCGGGTGGCGAGGTCTTCACCGGAGCCAACGTGGAGAATGCCGCGTATCCCTCCGGAACATGTGCCGAGGCGACGGCGGTGAACAACGCGGTGTCCCACGGCGTGCGCGAGATCGACACGGTGGCCGTCGCCTGTGTCGACGCCGACGACGTCGATGGCGCCTACCCATGCGGCCGATGCCGGCAGATCATGTCTGAGTTCGACGTGAAGCGGGTGGTCGTCACTGCCGGGGAGGGCTCGGAGGTGCGCGAGCACACCCTCGACGAGCTGCTTCCTCACCGGTTCAGTCTGTAGTGGGCGGCCAGTCGGCCCGGTTCTCCTTGCGTACCACGAAGCGCAGACCCGACCAGGTCTCGTCGATGGAGCAGACCTTGTTGTCCACCATCCCACTGGGGAGGAACATTTCACGCAACACGTCCTCGGTGAGGTCCGACTCACGGTCGGAGGATTTCTTCGGCCAGGCGAACCAAATCGCACCGTCGGCCGGCAGGTAGGTGACCGCCCGGGAGAAGGCCCGATCGGCCTCGTCGGAGCGGTCGGCGAAGATGAGAAAGATGTCGGATGGGGTCGCATCCGAGTCGCGATTGACCTCGACGTCGTCGGGAAGGTCGCCGAGGTCGAAGTCGAAGTAGTTGGGCGCGTTGAGCAGCGTGATCGTCATCCCCGCCTCGATGCCCAGCTTCTGAGGCAGGGTCCTGTGGCTTTTCTCTTCGGCCATCCCCCGGATTATGCCCGTCGGGAATCGGCGTCACACCTGGAAGGTTGGCTGGGACGATGGACACCATGGAGTTGCTCGAGCACCGCGAGGCCAAGGACGAGTTCTTCAGGACGAGTCACGACTCCCCTCTCGAGCACGCCGACCGTCATGATTTCGGAGGCCTTCACTACTACGACCCAAATTCCGATCTGGTCTTCACCGTGGCCATGGAGCCGGGCGACGGCTCGGAGATTCGGATCCCCACCTCCGACGAGAGGGAGAAGGTCTATGCGCGGGCGGGCAGGGTTCGCTTCGAGGTCGGCGGGGAACCGGTGGAGTTGACCGTCTTCGACACCGGGCACCCCGGGTTCTTCATCCCGTTCCGTGACCAGACTTCGGGCGAGACGACTTATGGCGCGGGTCGTTACCTCGACATCGACCCCAACGACGACGGCACCCTCACCATCGACTTCAACTACGCCTACAACCCTTCGTGTGTGTATTCGGATGGCTACTCCTGCCCGATCCCGCCCATGGAGAACTGGCTCGAGGTGCCCATCGAGGCCGGCGAGCAGATGTGGGAGAAGGCGGTCTAACACACCCGCGAAAGGCGGCCCGATGGCGGGATCCCGTCTTCCAGCCCCTAACATGCCCCGTTCTCTTCGGAGGACGGATGAGCCAGATCGGGATCCACAACGGGCCAGAGCACGACGCCTGTGGTGTCGGGTTCATCGCCGCCACTGACCGGGAGCCTTCCTACCGTCTCACCCGGCTCGCCGTGGAGTGCCTGCAACGTCTCGACCACCGGGGGGCGAAGGCCGCCGATGGCACCGGTGACGGCGCCGGGCTGCTCACCCAGATACCCATCCGTCTGATCGGGCGAGAGCTCCTCGCCCGGGGCAAGCAGATCGACCCCTCCCGACTGGGCATCGTGATGTGCTTCCTCCCACCCGAGGACGCTGCAGCATGTCGCTCCCTCGTCGCAGAGTCCCTGGAGGCGGAGGGGATCAAGCTGATCATGTGGCGCTCGGTTCCCATCGATCCCAGCGTGCTCGGCGAGCACGCCCTGGAGGTCCTTCCCCTCATCGAGCAGGCGGTGGTCACCTCCGATCTGGAGGGTGACGATTTCGAACGAGCCCTCTTCCTGGCCCGGAAGCGGATGGAGCGCAACGGCCCGGCGGGCTTCTCGGTGCCCTCGGCTTCGGGCCGCACCGTGGTCTACAAGGGCCTGTTCACCGCCAGCCGGATCGCCGACTTCTTCTGGGACCTGCGGGACCCCGACTTCGAGACGGCGTCAGCCGTCTTCCACCAGCGTTTCTCCACGAACACCTTTCCCTCCTGGGACAACGCCCAGCCGTTCCGGGTGCTCGCCCACAACGGAGAGATCAACACCATTCAGTCCAACCGCTCCTGGATGCTGGCCAGGGAGAGGGGCGCCACCCCGGGCGTTTGGGGCGAGCGTCTTGCCGACGTGTACCCGTTCCTCCAACCCGGTCTCTCCGACTCGGCCAGCCTGGACAACGTCTTCGAGCTGCTGATCCGGAGCGGGCGGTCGCTGCCACACGTCAAGGAGATGCTGATCCCCGCGGCCTGGGAGAACGTGGGCGATCTCTCTCCAGAGCTGGCCGCATTCTACGGCTACCACGCCTTCCTCACCGAGCCCTGGGACGGTCCGGCCGCCATCGCCGCCAGTGACGGGATCACGTTGCTGGCCGGGATGGACCGCAACGGTCTTCGCCCGGCCCGTTGGACGATCACCCCCGACGTGGTGATCGTCGCCTCCGAGGCCGGGGTTTGCCCCGAAGAGGAGTCCCGCGCCCTGGAGACGGGCCAGCTCGGGCCGGGCGAGCTGATCGTCTTCGACGGAGAGACCGGTGAGATTCGCCACTCCAACGAGGTGAAGGAACGACTCGCCGCGGTCCTCCCGTACCACGAGTGGGTGAACACCGAGGCGCTGGTCATCCAGGCCCCGTTCGATCCCCTCAACGACGACCGCTTCGACGCAGGCGCCCTCACCCGAGTATTCGGGTACACCGCCGAGGAGCGCCGCCTCATGCTCGCCCCGATGGCGCAGGGCGCCGCCCCCACCGGCTCGATGGGCGATGACACCGGTCTCGCCGTGCTCTCCGAGCGTCCCCGCCGCCTCACCCGCTACTTCCACGAGATGTTCGCCCAGGTGACCAACCCGCCCATGGATCCGATCCGGGAAAGGCTGGTGATGTCGCTGCGGATCCAGCTGGGCAAGAGAGGCCCCATCCTCGAGGACTCACCGAGCCAGGCCCACCTGATCGAGCTCGCCAGCCCCATCCTCTCCGACGCCGAGCTCGACGCCATCGTTCGCTCCGGCGACCGCCGCTTCTTCTCCCACTGGATCGCGGCCACGTGGCCCGCTGCCGATGGCCCGGCCGGTATGGAGAGGCGGCTGGACGAGATCTGTGCCGAAGCGGCCGATGCGGTCAAGCTGGGCGCCACCATTCTCGTCCTCTCCGACCGCGAGACCAGCGCCGAGGACGCCCCCGTGCCAATGGCGCTCGTGGTCGGGTCGGTCCATCACCATCTCGTCGATCAGGGGGTGCGGGGCGACGTCTCCCTGGTGGTCGTCTCCGGCGAGCCACGGGACTCCCACGACATCGCCGCCCTGATCGGCTTCGGCGCCTCGGCGGTCAACCCGTATCTCGCCATCGATCAGGTGATCGACCTTGCCCGCTCCGGGATGATCGAGCTCGACGCGCTGACCGCCCAGGAGAACTACCGGGACGCGCTGGAGACCGGCTTGCTCAAGATCATGTCCAAGATGGGGGTGTGCACCCTCTCCGCGTACCGCGGGTCGGAGCTCTTCGAGGTGATCGGGCTCTCCGAGGCGGTGTGCCGCCGGGCCTTCCGCAACGCCCCGCGCCGGCTCCGCGGGATCGGCTTCGAGGCGATCGCACAACAGGCACTCTTCAGCCACGCCGCTTACCGTTCCGGGGAGGCGCGGGCCGGGGGCTTCTACAAGCACCGCCGCGGCGAGGATTTCCACATCACCGGGCCCAAGATCGTCCTCGACCTGCAGAAGTCGGTCCGCTCCGGCGAGACCGAGGCCTGGGATCACTACCTGGAGACCATCGGCGATCGCCCACCGGCCCTGGTCCGCGACCTGCTGACCTTCGTCGACGTCGCCCCGGTTCCAATCGAGGAAGTCGAGCCCGTCGAGCGCATCATGCGTCGCTTCGTCACCGCAGCCATGTCCCTGGGCGCCCTGTCCCGAGAGGCGCATGAGACGCTGGCCGAGGCCATGAACTCCATCGGCGGGCTGTCCAACTCCGGTGAGGGGGGAGAGGACCCGGTCCGGTATGGCAGCGCCCGCAACTCGGCGATCAAGCAGGTCGCGTCGGCGCGTTTCGGAGTCACCCCTGCCTATCTCAGCTCGGCCGAGGAACTGCAGATCAAGATGGCCCAGGGCTCGAAGCCGGGGGAGGGCGGTCAACTCCCCGGGCACAAGGTCTCCGAGGAGATAGCCGGGCTTCGCCACACCAAGCCGGGGATCAGCCTGATCTCCCCGCCGCCACACCATGACATCTACTCGATCGAGGACCTGGCCCAGCTCATATACGACCTCAAGGCGTTCAAGCCGTCGGCCCGAGTTTCGGTCAAGTTGGTCTCCGAGCCCGGTGTGGGCACCATCGCGGTCGGGGTGGCCAAGGCCGATGCCGACGTGATCACCGTCTCCGGGTCCGAGGGCGGAACCGGGGCATCGCCGCTGGTCTCGATCAAGCATGCCGGGTCGCCATGGGAGCTGGGTGTCGCCGAGGCCCATCAGGCTCTGGTGGCCAAAGGGATGCGGACCAAGGTGGTCCTGGAGACCGACGGGGGCTTGCGCACCGGGCGCGACGTTGTGGTGGCCGCCTTGCTCGGGGCCGAGCGGTTCGGCTTTGGCACCCTTCCTCTCCTCGCCCTCGGCTGCAAGATGGTGCGCCAGTGCCATCTCAACACCTGCCCGGTTGGCATCACCACCCAGGACATGGACCTTCGCGCCAAGTTCGGCGGCTCGGTAGACCAGATCATCGTCCTGTTCCGGCATGTCGCCGAGGAGATCCGCCACCATCTCGCCGCACTCGGCGCCCACACCATGGACGAGATCATCGGCCGGGCCGACCTGCTCCGGCCGGTCGACAGCGGTCACCCGCTGGCGCCCGATCTGGCAGCCATCCTGGTCCGGGCCCAGGGACGCCGGCGTCACACCGGCTACAAGCCGATCCCGGTGTCCAGGCTGGCGGACCGGATCGCCGAGGACGCCGCCGACGCCACCAAGGGCGAGGGACGGGTCGAGCTGAACTACCCGATTCAGAACACCGACCGCAGCGTCGGCGCCCGCCTATCCGGTGAGATCGCCGCCCTCTGGGGCGACGAGGGCCTGCCCGAGGACACCATCCGGATCAGGCTCAACGGCACCGCCGGTCAGAGCCTGGGCGCGTGGCTGATCAACGGGGTCAGCATCGACCTCGGAGGCACCGCCAACGACTACGTAGCCAAGGGGATGGCGGGTGGTGTCATCTCGGTCGCACCGTCACGGGGCAAGGGGATCCCTCACGCCGCGGGCAACGCCGTGCTCTACGGGGCCACCGGCGGGCGGCTCTTCCTCGCCGGACGGGCAGGCCAGCGATTTGGGGTGCGCAACTCAGGGGCCACCGCGGTGGTCGAGGGTGTCTCCGACCACGCCTGTGAGTACATGACCGGAGGGCTGGTGGTGGTGCTCGGTGAGGTGGGACGCAACTTCGCCGCCGGGATGACCGGGGGGATGGCCATGGTTTGGGACCCCACGGTGCGTCTCAAGGCCCGCCTCGCCGAGACTGCCCCGGCGGCGCGCCGCCTCTCGGCTGCCGAGACCGATCTGCTTCGCTCCGTGCTCACCGAGCACTTCGATCGCACGGGCAGCCCGATCGCAAATGTGCTACTCGGCGGAGACGAGCTGACCGACTTCTGGGTGGTGGAGCCCTCCGGAGACGTCGACCTCCCGTCGGAAGCCATCCTGGAGACGGCCGAGGTGGGGGACTGATAGCTCATTCTGTGAGGGTTGTTGGACACCCAGTGTGCAACAACCCTCACAGAACGGTTCGGGCTAGCGCTGTTCCAACGCCTCGATGAGCTGGGGGAGGACCTTGTGGACATCCCCGACGATGCCGAGGTCGGCGACTGAGAAGATGGGGGCGTCGGGGTCCTTGTTGATGGCGATGATCGTCCCGGCGTCCTTCATCCCCACCAAGTGCTGCATGGCGCCGGAGATGCCGGCGGCGATATATATGTCGGGTTTGACGGTCTTGCCGGTCTGGCCCACCTGTTTGGCATAAGCCACCCAGCCGGCGTCGACTATGGCGCGGGTGGCGCCGGTGGCGGCGCCAAGGGCCTTGGCCAGCTTCTCCACCAACTCGTAGGACTCCGGTGAGCCCAAGCCCCGGCCTCCGGACACCACCACTCTGGCATCGGAGAGCTGGGGGCCCTCACGCTCCTCGACGTGGGACTCGGTGACCCTGGCCTCGGAGCCGCCGGGTTCGGGCAGCTCCAGGTCGGCGACCTCGGGAGCGGTCCCTCCGGAGGGCTGCGCCGAGAACGACTTGGGACGGATCAGCACGATGTGAGGCGGGCCGGACATCGAAGCGGTGGCGATCTGGGCACCACCGAAGATCTCGTGCTCTGTCTCCACGCCGTCCCCGGTCAACCTGACGTCCGAGGCGTTGGAGAGGATCCCCACACCGAGACGGGCGGCGAGCCGTCCTGCCACGTCACGGTCGGTGTAGGCCTGGCCGAAGAGGATCAGATCGGGGCTCTCCGCGCCCGCCTTCTCCGCGAGTGCCCTGGCCAGCGGGGTGGGGGCGAGGCGGTCGTCGGAATCGGCCCGGAGAACCGTCTCGGCACCGTGGTCACCCAGGGACGCCCACGCCTCGTCGCTACCGGCGCCGAGGTAGATGACGGTGACATCGCCGAGATCGCGCCCCTTGGTGACGAGTTCCAGGCCGAGGCTGGAGGGGGCGCCATCGGTCTCTTCGACGAAGACCCACACGTTCGCCACTCAAATCACCTTCTTCTGCTCGAGGAGGGCGATGATCTCGGTGTGGGCCTGGCCCTCGTCTTCGATCTTGCGTCCGGCCGAGCGCTCCGGGGCGTCGGTGATCGAGACCACCGTCTGGCCCTCCGACTTGTCGACGTCGAGATCTGAGAGGCTCATTGTCTCAACCGGCTTCTTCTTGGCGTCCATGATCCCCTTGAAAGTGGGGTAGCGCGGCTCCACGACCCCGGCGGTGACAGACACAACCACGGGGAGTGAGGCCGTCACCACGTCATAGCCGGCTGCGGTCTGGCGGTGGATGGTCACGTCCGAGCCGTCGGTGTCCACCTCGGTGGCGTAGGTGAGAGCGGGAGCGTCCAACAGCTCGGCGATCATCTGGGGGACCACCCCGGAATAGCCGTCGGTGGACTCGGTGCCCGCGATCACCAGGTCGAAGCCCTCCTTGGTGATGGTGGAGGCCAGCACCCGGGCAGTGGTGAGAGCGTCGGAGCCCCGGAGTGAGTCGTCCTCGATGATGACCGCCTTGTCCGCCCCCATGGCCAACGCCTGACGGATGCCCTGGGCGTTCCCGGCCGGGCCCATGCTGACCAGGGTCACCGTGCCCTCGTTGGCCTGGGCGATTTGCAGCCCCATCTCCACTCCATACCTGTCGGTGTCGTCGAGAACCTGCTCGGCCGGCCTCACCAGCCAGTTGGTGCCCTCTTCGAGCCGATAAGGGGTGGCGGGGTCGGGGATCTGCTTGACACAGACGACGACCTTCATACAGCAGCTCTCCTTGGTCTCGTTGGAGGGGGGATGGTAACGGGAGGACCTTGAATTGAGTAATCACTCAAAATTGTCTCGGTCGATCCGTTCCAGGACCAGCCCAGGAGGCTCGGTCTCGGTGTCCTCGATTACCCACGCCGAGGCCAGCCGCTCATTCTGCGCTGCCCACCGCGTCTCATCGCGGTAGCGCACCGTTGCGAGGGGGTCGCCTGCAGAGACCCGGTCGCCGACTTTGGCCTGCAGCGTGATCCCGACGCCATGGTCCACCTCATCCTCCTTGCGCTCCCGCCCCGCACCGAGCCGGGTGGCGGCTATGCCGACGGTGAGGGCGTCACACCTGGTGACAAAGCCGTCCCGCGGCGAGGCGACCACCGCCTCGTTGGGTGCCATCTCCAGCAACCCGGGGTTGTCGAGCACCGACGGGTCTCCTCCATGGGCGCGGGCCACGTCCTTCAGCTTGTCCAGGGCCGTCCCCGAGGAGATCGCCTCCTGGAGTCGGTCGCGACCGCCATCGACACCGCCGAGCTCGAGCATCACCTCTCCGAGGGACAGTGTCAGCTCGGTGACGTCGGCGGGCCCCTTGCCGTTGAGCACCTCGACCGACTCCCTGATCTCGTTGGCGTTGCCGACCTCGTTGCCCAACGGCTGGTCCATCGAGGTGATCAGTGCCACGGTCTCCACCCCGTTCCGGATGCCGATCCCCACCATGGTCCGGGCCAGCACCCTGGCCTCGTCGAGATCCTTCATGAACGCACCCGAGCCGTGTTTGACGTCGAGGACGAGGCCGTCGAGACCCTCCGCCAGCTTCTTCGACATGATGGAGCTGGCGATCAGTGGGATGGATGAGACTGTCGCCGTGGAATCACGCAGGGCGTAGAGCTTGCGGTCGGCGGGGACAATGGTGGCCGACTGGCCGGCCAGGACGAGATGGTGCTCGGTGAGGATCAGGCGGAAACGCTCCTGGTCGATGCGGGGATCGAACCCGGGGATCGACTCCAGCTTGTCCAGCGTCCCCCCGGTGTGGCCGAGACTCCGACCCGACATCATGGGGACTGCGATCCCACAAGATGCCACTATTGGAGCGAGCGGGATGGAGATCTTGTCCCCGACGCCACCGGTGGAGTGCTTGTCGACCTTGGGCAATGGGATTCCGGAGAAGTCGAGGGTGTCGCCAGAGCGGAGCATCGCCGTTGTCCAGGCCGCCAACTCGTCGGCATCCATGCCCTTGAGGACTATGGCCATCGCCATCGCCGACATCTGGTAGTCGGGGATCGAGCCGTCGGTATAGCCCGCGATGAGCCACTCGATCCCGCCGTCAGGCAGGGGCTCACCATTCTTCTTCATATCGATCAACTCGACCGCGGTGTACGGCATGGCGACAAGCTAGCTGGGGGTATAAAAGCGCCCATGGGAAACGAGATCCTCGGCCGGCTCGACTTCAACAGACGAGACGAGCCCGAACCAGACACCGACCTCCGCCGGCTTCTCACCGCATGGCTCGACTACCAGCGGCATGAGTTCCGGCGGAAATGGCGCGACCTCAGCCCGGAGGCGCTCGCGGAGTGGTCGATACCCCCGGTCGAGCTGTCGGTGCTCGGCCTGATCAGGCACATGACCCAGATGGAGCATGTCAATCTCTCCTGGGGACTAGGCGGGGGCGAGCTCGAAATGATCTATGGGGACGACGACTACGCCGGCGGATCGACGGGAACTGTCAGTGCCGACGTCGAGGCCTATCTCGTCGAGGTGGAGAGGGCAGACGAGGCCATCGCCTCGATGCCTGGGCTCGACTCGACCGGCCGCGGCCACGGCCGCCACCTGGCCGCGAGCCTGGTGAAGATGATCGACGAGTACGCCCTGCACAGCGGTCAGGCGCACATGCTGAGGTTCGCCGCCCTCGGCGAGATGATCCGCTGATCGCGCGTCGAATCGCCTGTCGGGGCCTGGTTATCGTGCTCGGGTGACCATCTAAGCGTTACCCGCGGCCCCCGGTCAGAGCCCTCTTCATGACAGTCCGGCGGTCTCGGGCAGTCCCAGGGCCAGGTTGAGGTTCTGCACCGCCTGCACCGCCGCTCCCTTCAGCAAATTGTCCTCCACGGCGACCACGGTGAGACCGAGCCCGTCATCACTCACCGTGGCGCCTCCGATGAGGACGCCCTGGAGCCCGGTCCCGTCACGCAGGGTCGGGATCTCCTCCTGTACCTCGACGAGCGGCTCGCCCTGGTAGGAGGTGCGCAGGATGTCCAATGCCTCATCCCCGGACATAGCCGAGGCCAGGGGGATGTGGGCCGTCACCAGCAGGCCGCGGAAGGCGGGATGGACGTGGGGCATGAACCGGATCTGGTGTCCCAGGTTGCGGACTGCCTCCCGCTCGTGGTTGTGGCCGGTGAGCCGATAGGGGATGAGATTGTCGGCCAGGTTGGCGGGATCGTTGCGTGGTGAGGGCGTCGTACCGGCCCCCGAGTAGCCGGATACGCCGAAAACCGTGGGTATGCCTGCTATCCGGTCGAGGAACGGTGCGATGGCGAGCTGGAGTGCGGTTGCATAGCAGCCGGGGTTGGCGATGCGGCGGGCGCCACCGAGCTTCTCCCGGTTGAGCTCGGTCAGCCCGTAGACCCAGCCATCGTCGAATCGGTGGTCGGCGGAGATATCGACGACGACGGTGTCCTGCGGCATGGCTTGTACCCAGGGAGCGCCGACACCGTCGGGCAGGGCGAGGAAGACCGCGTCCAGGTCCATCCTCGCCACCGCCTCGGGGTCGGGGGAGGCGAAGACCAGCCCGGGGAGACCGGGGACCTCCTGGCCGGCGAGCTCGCGGGAGACGGCCAGGGCCGGCTCGACCCGGGGATGACGGTCGAGGATGGCGATGAGCTCGGCGCCGGTGTGGCCCCGGGCACCGATGATCCCGACCCGGTGGTCCTCAGACACCGCTGGAGTCCCTCTCGAAGTCGGCCGGCATCTCGGAGAGCCGCTTCACTGCCCGCCCGATCACTTCGAAGTCGTCGATGCCTCTCCAGAAGATCGCCCAGTGGTTGACGGTGACCGTCCCGTCGGCCTCCTTGTCGTAGAAGGCGTTGATCTGGTTGTCCGCGCGGGACCGCCACACCAGTCGTGGATGGTCACGCACCATGTGGTCCCAGACCGTCCTGGCCAGACCTTCGCCACGGGCCGTCTCGTCGATGGCGAACTTGTCCAGGTAGACGAACTCGTCCAGTTCGGCGACCACTGCGGCCGCCCGGTAGCTCTCCGAGACATAAGCGCTCAGCAGGTCGAGATCGTCCCACCAGGTCGGGATGAGCTCGCGGTGGAATGCTTCCTCGATCAGGCTGACGAGACGATGCCGATCGACAGCGGCCTTGTCGGTGAGACGGTCGATCGCCTCGCCCATGCGGACCAGTGTCCCGTCACCGCTGTGGGTGAACAACTCCCGTGCCAAGGCCGAAGGCGTGGTGATCGAGATCGATGTGGTAGGGGGCGCCCCCTCGAGCAGGCGCTTGATCTCCAGCATCTTCAGCCGCATGCCGGAATGGACCCAGTCCTGGGCCATCAGCCCCTCGTAGTCGGTGGCCAGGTTGATCGAGTCGATGATCCGCCCCTCCCCGTCGAGGAGGCCGCCGGTGTCGGAGAGGAAGATGATCTTCATCGGCTTCACCTCGTGGACCAATAGCCGGGTGGCCGAGTCGGCGTTGATGTTCACCAGCTGGCCGCCAGGGGCCACCCCGAGACAGGTGAGAATGGGCATCGCTCCCGAGGTGACGATGGAGCGAAGCAGGTCGAGGTGGACCGAGGTCGGCTCGCCGACCAGGCCGTAGCGGTCGAGGTCGAGATAGTCGGCGTCGAACACGCCTTGGGTCAACCCATGGGCCTCCACTCCCTGAGCCCGCACCGCCTCGACGAGCCGGATGTTCTCCGAGGTGAACACCTCCCGGGCGGCATCGACCACCTCCGGGGTGGTGAAGCGGAGACCGTCGACTTTCTCGGTGGCGATCCCCGCCGATTTCAGTCGCTGATCGAGCTGGGGGCCGCCACCGTGCAACACGATCGGGGTGAGACCCACGGTGTGGAGAAGGGCCAGGGAAGCCGCTGTCTCCTCGAGACGCCGTTGCAGGATCGCGCCACCCACCTTGATGACGGCGAATCGGGTCTGCTCCACCTCCGAGAAGCGGCGCAGGTAGTCGCGGATCTCCTTGCCGGTGCTGACGTTGGAGAGCAGTTGGACGATGGTTTGTCGAATATCCCGGTTGGGTGCCATTTCAGATCCCTGCGACGAGGTGTTTCATGATCGCCTTTTGCACGTGGAGGCGGTTCTCCGCTTCTTCGTAGGCGATGCAATTGGGGCCGTCGAAGACGCCGTCGCTCATGATCACGTTACGACGCATGGGCAGACAGTGACTCACGAGCGCCCCGTCGGTCTTCTCCATCTTCGCCTCGTCGACGATGAAATGGCGAAAGCGGTCACGGATCGGCTTCTCCTCGGACCATCTCCCGAAGAAGGGCAGGGCGCCCCAACTCTTTGCGTAGACGAAGTCGGCGCCGGCATATCCCTCGTCGATGTCATGGGTGACCGTGACCGTTCCGCCGTGCTCAGCGGCGTCGGCCCGGGCGATGTCGAGGTAGCGCTGGTCGAGCACGTACTCGTCGGTGGGGCAGAGCAGCGTCACATCCATTCCGAACTTGGCCGCGATGACCAGGGCCGAGTTGGCCACGGCGCTGTTCAGCGGTCTGGGGTGATAGCTCCAGGTGAGGAGGAACTTCTTGCCGGCGAGGTCGCCCAGGTGATCTTGCATGGCGAGGGCCAGTGCCATCTCCTGGCAGGGATGGGTGATGGTCTCCATGTTGATCACCGGCACCGAGGCGTGCTCGGCGAAGGCGTCGAGGATGAGGTCCTTGCGGTCCTCCTCCCATACCTCGAACTTGGGGAAGGCACGGATTCCGATGAGATCGCAGAACCTTGAGAGGACCGTGGCCGCCTCTTTCACGTGCTCCTCGGCGTCCTCGAGCATGACCGCGTCCTTGGCGTACTCCAGGGGCCACATCCCGCCCGAGGGGCTGAGGACCACGGCATGACCGCCGAGCTGGAACGCCCCGACTTCGAACGAGGTGCGCGTGCGCAGCGAGTTGTTGAGGAAGATGAGGGCGATCGTCTTGCCGGCCAACTCGTCACCCAGCGGTGATTCCCTGAGTGCGCGGGCGTCGTCGAGGATCGCCTGGAGCTCGGATCGTGACCAGTCGAAGGTGTTGAGGAAATGCCTGATCGGAGCAAGTGTCGTGGCCGGCCGGTGGTCAGGTCAAGTTCGTCGAGCCGATGCTTTGGGGCTCAGTCGAAGGTCGCCACGCGGTTGTCGATCACGAGCACGCCCTCGTCGGCGAGTAGGCGGGCCTGACGGGCACGATCGGGTGTGCGGAGCCTCCCCCCGGAGCCCACCACCCGCCACCACGGGAGCCCCTCGCTCTTGGCGAGGACCGTGCCCACGGCGCGCGCCGCACCGGGATAGCCGGCCTCGGCGGCGACCTCTCCATAAGTGACCACGTCACCTGGCTGCAGTGACGAGATCACGCCGACCACCGATTCTTCGAAATCGGTCATAGCGTCCCGAAGAGACGGTCTCCCATGTCGCCCAGCCCGGGTGCTATGTAGAAACTGGGGTTGAGCTCTCGATCGAGGGCGGCGGCCACGATGCGCACGTCGGGGTGGTTCTGCTCCATGGCGGCGACCCCTTCCGGTGCGGCGACCACACAGACCGCGACGATGTCCCGGGCTCCGTTCTCCTTCACCTTGTCCACCGCCCACGACAATGAGCCGCCGGTGGCCAGCATCGGCTCCAAGATCATGACCCGCGCCGAGCCGAGCTGGGGGAACTTGTTGTAGTACTCCATCGGCTCGGCGGTCTCCTCGTTTCGTTGCACACCGGCGAAGCCGATGGCCGCGTCGGGCACCAGGGTGAGCACGGAGTGGAGGAGGCCGAGACCGGCGCGCAGCACCGCCACCGCCACCACCGGGCGGTGCAATTCGATCCCGGTGGTCGGCTCCAGCGGTGTCTCGATCTCCACCTCGTCCACGGCCATGTCGGAGAGGGCCTCGGCAACCAGCAAGTAGCCGAGCCGCTCCGCGATCTGACGGAACTGTGGTGGCGCCGTCTCCTTCTTGCGAAGGATGGTGAGCAGGTCGGCAGCGAGGGGGTGATCGAGGATCGTGATCGGCATGGCCCCGACATTACGACGCGGCGATTGCGCCGGTCCCGCCTCCGGCGGCTGCAGTCCACGTGCCCCTGTTGGGCTCCCCTTCCGAAGGAACGCGTCAACCGGTGTTGCGCATGCCGGCCGCGATGCCGTTGACCGAGAGGAGGAGGGCGCGGTCGAGCACGGGGGAGGGCGGCCCGGCGCGGCTCCTCGACAGGAGCGACACCTGGAGATAGTTGATCGGGTCGAGGTATACGTCGCGGACCTCGAGGGTCCTGCGCAGGAGCGGTGCATCTTCGAGGAGAACCCCGGTTCCCCGAACCGAGAGCACCTCCTCGATGGTGATGTCGTACTCGGAGCGGATCAGGTCGAGGAGATGGCGGTGCTCCGGTGACACCAGTGCGGAGACGTAGCTGGTGGTGATGTCGAGATCGGTTTTGTACAGGGTCATCTCCACGTTGGACATGAAGGTGGAGAGAAAGCTCCATTCCCGTGCCATCTCCTCGAGGACCTGCCCATAGCCGGCTTTCCTCGCCCCGCGTAGCCCCGACCCGACCCCGAACCAGCCGGGGACGATCTGACGGGTCTGGGTCCATCCGAACACCCAGGGGATGGCGCGCAGGTCGTCGACACCGCCCACACCTCCGGGCCTACGCGACGGCCGGCTCCCGATGTTCATCTTTCCCAACTCCTCCACGGGGGTGGAGGAGAGGAAGTAGGGGACCAGGCTGGGATCCTCGACCAGCCGTTTGTAGCCGGCGTGCGCCTCGGCGGCGAAGCAGTCCATGGCCTCTGTCCAACGATCGAGTGTCTCCTTCGACCGACGAGATTGGCGATGGAGGAGTGAGCTCTCCAGCACCGAAGCCACCATCAGCTCGAGATTGCGGGCGGCGATCTCAGGGTTCCCGTACTTCTCGGAGATCACCTCACCTTGCTCGGTCACCTTGATGGTGCCGTCGACGGTCCCGAAGGGTTGGGCGAGTATGGCGGCATGGGTTGGGCCGCCGCCACGGCCGATGGTCCCGCCCCGGCCGTGAAAGAGGCTCAACCTCACCCCGTGGCGCTCCGCCACGTTTCGCATCACCCGCTGTGCCTTGTAGATCTCCCACTGTGAGGTCGTGATCCCGCCGACCTTGTTGGAGTCGGAGTAGCCGAGCATCACCTCCTGGTGGTCGCCCCGTAGCGAGACCAGTCTCCGATAGCTGGGATCGTGGAGGAGGTCGTCGAGGAGCTCGCCGGAGTTGGCCAAGTCCTCGATCGTCTCCACCAACGGGACCATCCCTACGTCGGCGATGCCCCGTTCCAGGTCGATCAGCCCCGCCTCCCTGGCCAGCACGGCGGCCTCGATGACGTGCGTCGGGTTCTCGGTCATCGAGATGACGTAGCTCTCCACCACCTGTCTGCCATACCGCTCCTGGGCGGTGCGTATCGAACGGAAGGTGGCCAGTGTCTCGGCGTTGGCGTCGGAAAGGGTCGAAGTCGGGCCCGACAAGGGACGGGCCCCGGCCAGCTCGGCGGACACCGTTCGCAGACGCTGATTACCGCCCATCGCGGCGAGGTCGACGCCGACGTTGCCGAAAAGCTCGTCGACGGCGGCAGTGTGACGCGCCGAGTGCTGACGCACGTCGAGAACGGCCATCTGGAATCCGAGCATGGCCACGGCGCGGCGGAGTCGGGCGACTGCCCCCGAGGCGATGAGGGCGCCTCGAGCAGCTCGCAACGACCCGGAGATGAGGTCGAGCTCGGCCAGGAGCTGGTCGGGATGGGCGTAGTCACGGCCCGGGGTGTGGGCTGCCCCCGTCCTGACCCGCGCCCGGGTGTTGATGAGGCGGGCGTGGATGAAAGAGCACTTGAGGCGATAGGGCGCTTCCGCGGTGCGCGCCCGTTCCCGCTGCCACACCTCGGGCAGCTGCGCGCGGTCCTCGGCCAGTGACTCGACCAGCGCATCGCTGGGCGGGGCCAGCGCGCTCGACATCGACAGCTCGTCGCTGAGCTCCTCGATGGCCTCGATCAGCAACGTCAGCCCGCGATCGTGCTGCAGCCCCAACGTCTGCAGCGTGGTTTCGGCGGTCACGCCGGGATTGCCGTCCCGGTCCCCTCCCACCCATGTGCCAAAGCGGAGCGGGACCGGCTCCACCTCGGGGGCGAGGCGAGCCATTTGGCGGGCGATCACCTCGCCGAGGCGGGGAAGGACGTGTTCGGCCAGCCCCACCAGGTAGTAGAGGGCGGAGCGGGCTTCGTCGACCACGGTGGGGCGCTCGGTCCTCAACTCGTCTGTTTGCCAGATCTGATCGATCAGCTCGGCGCTGCGCTGGTCGATCAAGTCGATCTGGTCCGGGTTGGAGGTATCGAGACGGCGCGTGATCATCTCCGCGACCTCGCCCCTCTTGGTCAGGATGCTGCGCCGCGCCGTCTCGGTGGGGTGGGCAGTGAACACCGGTCGCACCTCGAAGCGGGCGACCACGTCGTCGAGAAGTTGCTGGTCCAGCCCGGCGGCGAGGATCCGATCGACAGTCGCCCGCAGATAGCGGTCGTCACTGGCCATCTCCTCGATCCGGTGGACATGCTCGGCGACATTGGCCAGATAGAAGTACGTGGTGAACGCCCTCACCAGCGGGATGACGGCCTCGGTGTCGAGCGCAGCGAGGAGTGTGTGCAGCTCCTGCGCCGCCGGGGCGCTCCCTCCACGCCGGGCCGACTTTCCCAACGACCGAACCTTCTCCACCAGGTCGAGCAGTTCCGGCCCGTGCTGGCGTACCAATGCCTCTCCGAGCTGGTTGCCGAGCCGGCGGATGTCGGCGCGGAGCGCCTCGTCCCTGGTGGTCATCAATCAGAGGCTACGTGCTCAGCAGCCACCGTCAGCCGTGATCGCTCCCAACGCGGCCGAGTCGCCAGGGCTATCGATGACGATCCTCACCGCTTCCCGGATCCTCTCCACGTCGGGGATGACATGACCTGTCCTGGTCCTGCCCACACCCCAGGTGGCGTCGAAGCCGATGAGACGTATGTTGGTCGCCGAGATGCGTGGGGTCAGCCGGATCAGCTCGGGAACCATCTCCACGGGAAGGTCGGTGGCGAGGTTGGCGGTGACCGCCTCGAGGATGGCGTCCATTCGGGCGAAGAGCGTGAGGATGTCCGACTGGGTGGCCAGCGAGGCGAGGACACAGCGCTGTCGGCCCATCCGGGCGTAATCCGAGGATCCATAGCGGGCACGGGAGTAGGCGAGGGCATGGGCGCCGTCCAGGTGCTGTCGGCCCGTGGGGATCTGCACCATCTCATATCCGCCGGTCACCACGTCGTAGAGGGGTCCGTCGACCGGCTCGGCCACCTCGATGTCGACACCGCCGAAGGCGTCCACGACCTCGGCGAAGCCGGTCAGATCGACGAGCACGAAGAAGTCGATCTCGAGCCCGCTCAGACTCTGCACGGCGTCGCGCACCGCTCCAGCGCCGGGGTCCACGCCCGGGAAGAGATCGGGGTGCCTCCGGCCCCAGCCGTAGACATGCCCCAGTTGGGTCACCGGGACGATCGTGCCGTCGGTGAGAGCCGGCGAGCCGTAGTTGCGGGGCAGCCCGACCAGGGCGGCGTCACCGGTGATCGGGTCGATCGAGGCGACGATCATGGTATCGGTGCGAAGTCCGCTCCTGTCCGGGCCGGCATCGCCTCCGAGGAGGAGGATGTTGAGCCGGTCGGTGCCGAAGGGCTGCCACGGGGCGGTGGGCTCGGCAGTGATCTCGTCCTCCTCGTACTGACCGGGAGCGGTGACGATCGGGCTGAGCTCGAGGGGCCGGGTTGTCGATGTCGTGGTCGTGCTCGACGTCGTGGTCGACGATGCTGCGACGGTCACCGGGTTGTTGACGAAGACACGGACCAGCGATCCCCGGGTCTCGAGACCAACCCAGGCGATAGCGGCGTGTGGCATGGCCACGATGAGGAAGAGGGCGACGATGATGAGCCAGCCACGACCGCCTCCGGCGTGCCAGGCGAGACCCGTTGAGAAGATGCGGACGATGGCCAGTCCCAGGTCGAGGAGGACCATTCCGAGAAGCACATCGGGATTGGCCAGCCAGGCGGCGATCTCAACCGGCTCGACGAAGAGGAACACCGTCAGGGCGGTGATCCCCAGCATCCCGGTGGTGAAGACCAGGACCCGACCGAGCACCGGGCGGTCGGTCGCCATCTGCCCCCATCCCGGAACCAGAACGGAGCGAAGGGCCGCTCCGGTGGGTGTCGGGTGTCGTGACACACCCTCCCAACGAAGCGACCCTCGCTCCGGGTTCCTGTCATATCCGGGGAGATCCTCCCCGAAGATCGGCACCCCGTCGGGGCAGCTCGCCACTGTCGGGAGGGGTGGTCGACTGGGCGACGCCATACGGTTGCACCGCCCGCTTCGTTTACATGCGAGATCCTGAAGGCAATGTCGTCGACGTCTACCGGACGACAAGGCGGGACAACATCGTTCCTTGACTCGCTGCCCGGCCTCCTATAGAGTTCGGTCGGTCGACCGATTCCTAAGGACGAGGACAGAGTGGTAACCGACCCGGCAACGAAGACGCTGATACTGGATGCGGCCAAGCAGGCGCTCATCGAAAGTGGGTACTCGAGCCTT
Organism: Acidimicrobiia bacterium; assembly: GCA_035249605.1. GTDB lineage: Bacteria > Actinomycetota > Acidimicrobiia > Spongiisociales > ZC4RG35 > JANQRA01. The sequence goes on along the minus strand of DATFGI010000008.1, from coordinate 42,555 downwards.
TCCACCCGAAGCATCGCCCAGCGAGCCGGGGTCCCCTTGAGTCAGATCCACTACCACTTCGGGTCGAAGCAGAACCTGGTCCTCGAGGTACTCGCTGATGACAACCACCGCCTTCTCGAGCGTCAGACCGATCTGTACGAGAGCGACACCCCTCTTTGGGAGCAATGGGAGCGGGCTTGCGATTACCTCGACGACGACGTCGCCTCGGGGTATGTGCGACTGCTCCACGAGATGATGGCCGCCGGATGGGGCGACGACGAGATCGCCGCCGCGGTTCGCTCCAATCTCACGGCATGGATGGGTCTGCTCGCCAACACGGCGAAGCGGGTCTCGGACCGCATCGGCGGCATCGGGGAGTTCACACCGGAAGAGATCGGGGTCCTGGCCGGTGCGCCCTTCATCGGAGTCGAGGCCATGATCCTTCTCGGATTCGACGAGTCGGACCTGCCGATGCGATCGGCCCTGCGCAAGGTGGGCGCAGTCATCAGGGAGCTGGAGGGAGCGTGAGAGCTCGTCTCCCCGACCAAGCCGGCTATGTCGAACGCGGCGGAGTGCGACTGGGTTACGAGGTCTTCGGCGACGACGCGGGCCCCACCATCCTCCTCCTCCCCACCTGGACGATCATCCATTCCCGCTTCTGGAAGATGCAGGTCCCCTACCTGTCCCGGCATTTCAGGGTGATCACGTACGACGGACCGGGTAACGGCCGGTCCGACCGGGTCACCGACCCGGAGCGCTACGGGCCGATCTCATACGCAGAGGACGCCGCAGCCGTCCTCGAGGCCACTTCCACCGATCGGGCCATAGTCGTCGGTCTCTCCCTGGGGGGACAGTACGGGGCTGCTTTGGCGGTGGCCCACCCCGAGCGTGTCGCCGGACTGGTGATGATCGGGCCGTCGATCCCATTGACCCCCCCTTCTCCCGAGCGAGCAGCCGCAGCCGAGAGCTTTGGCAAGCCCTACCCCGATGGTGTGGAGGGCTGGGGCAAGTACAACCTGGCCTATTGGCACGATCACTACGCCGACTTCGCCCAGTTCTTCTTCGGGCAATGCTTCAACGAGCCGCACTCGACCAAACCCATCGAGGACTCGGTTGGCTGGGCTCTCGAGGCCGGTCCCGAAATCCTGGAGGCGGAGTGGGCGGCACCCATCCTCACCCAGGACTGGCCCGGTTATATGCGTCGCGTGCAATGCCCGACCCTGGTCATCCATGGGACCAGAGACCGGATCTCGCCTCACGCCCGGGGGGTCGAGGCGGCCCGGCTCACCGGCGCTGTCATGTTGTCCATGGAGGGTTCCGGCCACATCCCCAATGTGCGGGATCCGGTCAAGGTGAACCTGGCGATCCGCGATTTCGTGGAGAGGGTGGCATCGTGAGGGCCGCTCTCCCCGTCGACTCGGGTGTGATCGATCGTGACGGCGTCGACATCGCCTACGAGGTCTACGGCTCGGGTGAGCCCACCCTGATGCTGATCCCGCCCGCGCCCATCACCCACTCCCGGATCTGGAAGGGCCAGATCCCCTATCTGTCGAGGCACTACCGGGTGGTCACGTTCGACGGGCGAGGGAACGGGAGATCGGGCCGGCCGATCGGCGTCGACTCGCACACAACCGCGGAGAACGTGGCCGACATCGTCGCCGTTCTGGACGCCACCGCTACCGCGGAGGCGATCTTGGTCGCCCACTGCCACGCCAACTGGTGGGCGGTGAAGACTGCGCATGACCATCCGGAGCGGGTGGCCGCCTTGGTGGCCATCGAGCCCGGCGTGCCCTATCTGGGCAGGTCTCAACCGCATTGGGTCGAGGCAAATGAGCACTGGGAGGAGGTCCTCGAGGATCCGGTTGGATGGGAGTTGTGCAATAGGCACGCAATCATCACCCGCCACCGTGACTGGGTCGAGTTCTTCTTCGGCCAGCAGTTGATCGAGGCTCACTCCACCAAGCAGTACGAGGACGCGGTGTCTTGGGCGCTGGAATCGACGGGTGACGTCCTCGCTGCCGCCGAGGAGGGGCCGGAGATCGACGTTCCCACCCGGGACCAGGTGGAGCAAGCCTGCCGTGATCTCGACATACCGGTGCTGGTCATCCATGGCGAACGTGACGTCTGCCAGCACGTGGACCGGGGTCGGGCGTTGGCCGAGGCGACCGGGGGCGACCTTCTCGTCCTGGAGGGGGCGGGGCATCTGGCCCTCGGCCGCGACCCGGTTCGGGTCAATCACGCCATCACAGAGTTCGTCGACCGGAGTGCGCGGGTCTCCATGAGCAACCGAGTCTGGGCTCACGGCCTGAGCCGCCCCAGGAGGGTGCTCTACCTTTCTTCGCCCATCGGGTTGGGCCACGCTCGCCGCGATCTGGCCATCGCCCAACAGCTTCGGACCATCGAGCCCGATGTCCAGATCGATTGGCTGGCCCAGCACCCGGTGACCGCGGTCCTGGAGGCGGCAGGGGAGTCGGTCCACCCTGCCAGCGCCTGGCTGGCATCGGAGTCGGGCCACATCGCGTCCGAGTCTTCAGGTCACGACCTTCACTGCTTCCAGGCCCTGCGAACCATGGACGAGATCCTCCTCGCCAACTTCATGGTGTTCCAGGAAGTCGTGGACGAAGGGCTCTACGACCTGACTATCGGGGACGAGGCCTGGGATGTCGACCACTTCTGGCACGAGAACCCCGAGCTGAAGAGGGGCTCTCATGTCTGGATGACCGATTTCGTCGGCTACCTCCCCATGCCCGAGGGCGGCGACCACGAGGCCTATCTGACCGCGGACTACAACGCGGAGATGATCGAGCACATCGCCCGATTCCCCCGGATACGGGACCGGGCGATCTTCGTGGGCAACCCCGATGACATCTACCCGGCTACGTTCGGTGCCGACCTGCCCAAAATCAGGGATTGGACCGAGCAGCACTTCGACTTCTCCGGCTACATAACCGGGTTCACACCGCCGACGGCGGACGAGGTCGACGTACTGCGTGACGACCTGGGCTTTGCACCGGATGAGAAGGTCTGTGTGGTCACCGTGGGAGGATCCGGAGTCGGGCGCGACCTGTTGGAGAAGGTCATCGCCTCCTATCCCATGGCCAAAGAGCAAATGCCCGAACTGCGCATGATCGCCGTTGCCGGCCCGCGGATCGAGCCCGAATCACTGCCATCGCACCCCGGTCTCGAGGTGCTCGGTTACGTCGACCGTCTCTACAGGCATCTCTCCGTCTGCGACCTTGCCGTTGTCCAGGGAGGATTGACCACGACCATGGAACTGGCCGCGGCCAATCGACCCTTCCTCTACTTCCCGCTTCGCAACCACTTCGAGCAGAACTACCACGTCCGGCATCGTCTCGACCAATACGGGGCAGGGCACCACATGGAGTACGCCGCCACCGATCCCGACAGCCTCGCCTCGGTAATCGTCGCGGAGGCGGGCCGCGAGGTGAACTACCGCCCGGTGGAGACCGATGGGGCGGCGATAGCCGCCAGGATGATCGCCGAGCTGATCTAGAGAGGGGACTCGTGTTGACCTGTCATGCGATCATCACGCCCGATATCGGTCGAACGATCGACCTATCAACGTCGGCGAGGCCAGTGCCCGATCTGGGCAGGTCGGTCGGCGATTTGGGGCATCCGTCACCGAGGGCCGGAATCCGTCTCATCCATCCCGCCACCGGAGGGGTGGCTCGTTCGCGGAAAGGAGGTGATGCCGACCCGGAGCAAGGCCCTGTCCGCCAGATCGATGAAAGACCATGAAAGGAACATGAAGTGACCACAACCATGACCAATGGCGTCGACACCGCAGCGTTGTTCGGCGCCCTCGATGCCGTGAAGGCCCAGCCCGCCGCGGCCAAGTTCCAGTTCCGTGCCCACAACCAATGGGTCAGCGGCACACACAGCCGGAGCGAGATCCACGACTTCTTCGGGCTCGGTGCCGAGCAGACCCACCTCGAGGAGCACGTCTTCGAAGCGGACCACCCGCTGCAGCTCGTGGGTACCGACAAGGGGCCGAGCCCCGTCGAGTACCTGCTCCATGCCTTGGCGGCATGCATCACCGCGGGGATCGGCAACGTCGCCGCCGCCCGTGGCATCGAGCTGACCAGCGTGCAATCCGAGGTGCGGGGCGACATCGACCTGGTCGGCCTGCTTGGCATCGACACCGAGGTCCGCAACGGCTACCAGGGCGTGGAGATCCGCATCCAGATCGAAGGTGACGCCGCCGCCGAGGACCTGCGCAAGGTCGTGGAGCGCTCGGTTGCCCGCTCTGCGGTGTACGACATCCTCACCAACGGCACAAACGTGTCGGTCGAGGTCGAGACCCGATGAACCGGGTCGGTGTGGGCCCGGGCATCTCCCCGGGCCCACACCGTCGCGGGAGCGACCGATGAAATACGACTACGACGTGATTGTGGTGGGTGCCCGGGTAGCGGGGGCTTCCACGGCGATGCTCCTCGCCCGGTGCGGGCATCGGGTGCTGCTGGTCGACCGTGCCACCATGCCTTCGGACACCCTGTCCACCCATGCGTTGCTACGGACCGGCGTGCTCCAGCTCACCAGGTGGGGCCTCATCGACCGGGTGGCTTCCGCCGGAGCGCCGCCGGTGCGCGACATCACCCTCGGCTTCGGTGAGGAGCGCATCCGGTTCGAGGTGCGGCCGGAATGCGGCGTCGACACCTTCTATGCCCCACGACGATTCATGCTCGACGCAATGCTCGTGGAGGAGGCCGAGGCCGAGGGTGTCGAGTTTCGGGGAGGGACCCGGATGGTCGACGTCGTGCGCCACGATGACTACCGGGTCACCGGCATCGAGCTCGACACGGGAGGCCGGCGGGAGAGGGTCACTGCCCGCATGGTGGTCGGCGCCGATGGGTATCAGTCCCGTTTCGCCGCACTGGTGGGAGCCCCCGACCTCCAAACCCATCCCGCCACGAATGCCGTGCACTATGCCTACTACACCGGTGTCGAGGCCACCGGCTTCTGGTTCTTCTTCGCCCCCGGGGTCAACGCCGGGCTCATCCCGACCAACGGAGGGGAGACGCTTGTGTTCGCCGCCCGACCGACAGCACAGGTCGGCCGTTTCCGTCACGATCCCGACGGCGAGTTCATGGCCATCCTGCATCGGGGTGGCGAGGATCTGGCTGCGGTGGTCGAGGGGGGAGAGCGGGTGAGCGGTTTCCGGGGAACACGTGGTCTGACCGGCCATCTTCGTGGCTGCTGGGGCCGGGGCTGGGCACTGGTGGGCGATGCCGGGTACACCAAGGACCCCATCTCGGCGCACGGCATCAGCGACGCGCTGCGTGACGCCGAGTTATGTGCCCGCGGCATCGACGCCAGCTTGGTCGACCCGGCGACGGAGGTCGTGTCGATGCGGCGCTACCAGGGCCGGCGCGACGCCCTGTCGGTGACGATGTACGAGGAGTCCCGCGCCCTGGCCGCGTATCGCTGGGAGCCGCCGGAGGCCTCGGCGAGGATGCGACGGATCAGCGAGTCGGTGCGTCTCGAGTGTGAGGCTCTCATCTCTCTGCCCGAGTGGCAGGCGCTGCGGGCTTCCGTTGGGGTGTGAGTCTCAGCGGGATGGGTAGGGATCAGAGGCGAGACGGGCCGCGGTCTCGAAGACGCGGGGCTCGGGATAGTCCTCGCAATAGTTGTAGTAGTAGGCGACCTTGACTATCCCCGAGGTGTCGACGACGAACTCGGCGGACTGCATCCAAGGGTCATCGACCAGACTCCTACCCATCTCGCGACGCTGGTCCTGAAACTCCTCCCCGATCTCGGGGGCGAGAGAGCAGTACTCGTCGGGAGCGTCGTAGAGGACCTCTTCACGCGACCAGTGGGAGAGCCCAAACGCACGGTGGGTGCGATATTCGGGGTCGGCCAGGGCGGGAGGTGGCAGCCCGTATTTCTCCTTGTAGGCGACGACCCGTTCTCTCTCGCCGGGGGCAACGACCACCACTTCGAGCCCGGCGTCGAGGTATCGCTGGTACTCGTCTTGCAGCCTCCGGATTCGCTCCAGGCCGCAGCCACAGCCGAGATGCCGCCACAACATGATCAGGGCGGGTCGCTCCGACCAGCTCTCGCTGAGCTGAACCCGGTTGCCCTCCTCGTCGGTCAATTCCATGTCCGGCGCCTGGGCGCCACGTCTGATCGGTTCACCCTGCAGAGTGGGCCCGGCTACCCAGTTGTCCATCCAACGCCGCTCCGCCGAGAGCACCAGGGCAGCGAGATCATCAGTCAACCCGACCTCCTTCGCCGGAAAAGTTAGCGATCCCGCTCATTCGTCTTCCCTCTGCTTGTGCACTCTTCCCGCCACACCCTTGAGGGAGATTCCCGTCCCGGCGCCATAGCGGACCATGGTCATCTCGGCGAGTATGGACACCGCCACCTCCTGGGGTGTCTCCGCCCCGATGTCGAGGCCTATCGGGGAGTGAATACGCCCGATATCACGGTCGTCGAACCCGAGGTGGCGGAGCCGCTCCACGCGCAGATTGTGAGTCCGCCGACTTCCCATCGCTCCGATGTAGCGAGTGTCCGCCTTGAGCGCCGCCTCCAACGGCGGTGTCTCGTGACGGGGATCGTGGGAGAGGACGACGACCCAGGTCCGTCGGTCGAAGGTGAGCTGGTCCATCAGGTCGCGTGGCCAGCCCACCAGGAGACGATGCGCGGTGGGGAACCGCTCCTCGGTCACAAAAGGAGCTCGGGAGTCGACCACGGTGACCCGGTATCCCATCTGGGTGCCGAACGAAGCGAGGGCCTGACCGATGTGAACCGCCCCGAACACGATGAGGTCGGGCGCCGGCGCCAGTGTCTCTATGAAGACCGAGTGCTCCCCGTAGTCGAGAGCGCGATGCTGCTCGTGAGCGATCAGGACGGCCGCGTCCTCGAGCACGTCGGACGCGATCTCCTCGGGGACCTCGCCTGCCAACACGGTGCCGTCGTCGTCCACCACAGCTTTGCCCCCCACGGCCGGCCCGGCGACGAGGGTGAGCACGGCACCGAAAGACTCGTTGTCGAGGAGTGTCTGGATCGCCTCGTTTGTCCCGTTCACCAGGGCTCGATGAAGATGTCGATGGTGCCGCCGCAGGACATGCCGACCTCGAAGGCGTCCTCGTCGGCTATGCCGTAGGTGACCTGTTTCGGCGTGCCGGTCTCGATCACCTCTTGGGCGTGGAGGAACACGTCGTTCTCGACACAGCCTCCGCTGACCGAGCCTTCCATGTCTCCATCCGAGGAAACGAGGAACTTCGAGCCCTCCGGTCTTGGCGCGCTGCCATGGACCTTGATGACCGTGGCGACGGCGACCTTCTTGCCTTCGTCGACCCACTTGTTGCGCAGGGCGAGTTGGTTTCTCATCTCGTGTCGAACGGTAGTGCGGGGGCCGGTGTCACGTCACCGCGCCAACGCATCGAGCAACCGCACGACTCCGCGCAGGTCATTCACGCTCGCCGCGGGAAGGAGATGGTCGACATAGGGGAGAACGGCCCGCATGCCCCGGGTCGCCGGCCGATAGTCCGGCCGGGACGCAAGCGGATTGAGCCAGATCACCTTGTGCACCGAACGGGAGAGCCTCGCCATCTCGGTGCGCAGCAGCCCGGGGTCGCCACAGTCCCAGCCATCGGAGAGGATCATGACGATGGGACCGCCCCGGGAGAGACGGCGGCTCCATCTTTGGTTCCACTCGGCGAGGGCGTCCCCGATCTTGGTGCCACCGGACCAGTCGTGGACCTTCACCGAGACCCGGGCAAGCGCGCTCCTGGTATCCCGTCGTCGCAGATCCTCGGTGACCCTCGTCAGCTCAGTCGAGAACGTGAACACCTCGACGGAATCGACGCGGTGTTGCGCGGCATGTGCGAAGACCAGGAAGAGGTCGGCGTATTTCTCCATCGAGCCGGAGATGTCGGCGATGATGATCAGAGGTCGCTGACGCTTCCGCCGCTCCCGACGCATTATCGGCATCAGGTCACCCTCGGGACGTGTCGATCCTCTCAGGGTCCGGCGCAGGTCCGGGGTTCCCCCGGACTTCGACAGCGACCATCGTCTCGTCCGCACGTCGGTGGGCTGCCACGTCATCGCCATGACCAGGCGACGGGCCGCGCTCAACTGGTCCTCGTCGAGATCGGCGAAGTCTCGGGAGGACAGGTTCTCGGTAGCCGACGCCCCGGCCTGAGTGCGAGTGTCTGAACCCGGCATCTCTCCGAGCCGTTCCACGATCGGCTTCACCGCAGAGAGCGCTGTGAGATGCGATTGCTCCCCGGCTGGGGGGACCGGCTCCGCCCGCGGGTGGAAGAACCTCTCGAACTCCTCGTCGAACGGCTCCCGCTGCTCCGGCCCGGTGATGGTCAGAGCTCGCAACGAGGCAAAGACCTGGTCACGGCTGGAGGCATCCACCAACGTGATCGCCCTCGCCATGTCCGACACCTGGTCGGGCGTGACGACGAGCCCGCGGCCGCGCAGGGCCACGGCAAAGGTGGCCAGGTCGCGTACCGGGCCGGCTCGGGATGTCATCCCACCAGGGCCTCGACCCCCGATTCCCGAACCGCGTCGATGTCGTCTTTGTACTTGAGCACCACACCCAGGGTCCGGTCGGCCATCGTCGGAGTGAGCTGGCCGTCGTGAAGCAGCCGGAGCGACTCGGCCCAGTCCAGGGTCTCGGCGACCCCGGGCGGCTTGAAGAGGTCCATGCCACGCAGCTTCTCCATCGCCGCTGCCAGGCTTTCGGCCAGCGAGGCGTCGACGCCGGGGACCTTGCGCAACACGATCGCTGCTTCCGAGGCGGGGGTGGGGTAGTCGATCCAGTGGTAGATGCAGCGGCGTTTCAGGGCGTCGTGGATCTCACGGGTGCGGTTGGATGTGAGGATGACGATCGGCGGGTCGTCGGCGGCGATGGTCCCGATCTCGGGGATCGTCACCTGGAAGTCGGAGAGAAGCTCGAGGAGGAACGCCTCGAACTCCTCGTCGGCGCGGTCGAGCTCGTCGATGAGCAGCACCGGCCGGCGGCCGGCCCTGGCCGCCTCGATGGCCCGGAGCAGGGGCCGGGCGATCAGGAAGTCCCGGCTCATGATGTCCCGGGATGTCGCATTGGCACCTTCGCCCCGAGCCTCGAGCAGGCGGATCTCCATCATCTGCAGGGCGTAATCCCACTCGTACAGGGCGTGGCTCACGTCGAGGCCCTCGTAGCATTGGAGCCGGATCAGGTCCTCGCCGGCGATGGCAGCCAGCGCCTTGGCGACCTCTGTCTTCCCGACTCCGGCCTCTCCCTCCAGGAACAGCGGGCGGCCCAGCTGCAGGGCGAGGTGGATGGCGACGATGAGGTCCTCACCCGCCAAGTAGTCCTGGGCGTCCAGGGCCGAACCGAGCTCCTCGATTGTCTTCGGGATCACAGTTACAGGTTAAGCGGTGCCGGGCGGGACCCTCGAGCGGAATCGCGCAACCCAGGGTTCCCAGCGTCGCTCAGCGACGCTACGAACCCTGGGTTCGCGAAACACCGATCAGCTTGCTCATCGTTCGAGCAGTTGGATCTCGTTGCCGTCGGGGTCGGCGAAAGTGATGAATCGGGCGGTGCCGCTGTCGGTGATCTCGTCAACCGGGGTGATTCCTTCACGGCCGAGACGCTCGATCTCGGCCTCGAGGTCAACCACCCGGAACGAGAGCACCGCGGTGGATTGGCCCTCGGGTCGGATGCCCTGATGGAGGGCGAAGCGGGTCTCGCCGGCGACATCGAGGATCTGCCAGGTCCCGTAGAGGGGCCCCGGCTCGAACCCGATTGTCTGGTACCAATCTAGGGCGGCGTCCAGGTCGTTGACCCATACGAACACGGTGTCCACTTGGAGGCTCATCAGCCATAACCTATACCTCGATGTTCGACACACTCACCCAGAGGTTCGAGGCGGTATTCACATCGTTGCGGGGCAAGGGCAGGCTCTCCGAGAAGGACATCGACGCCGCCCTGCGCGAGGTCCGGCTCGCCCTGCTCGAGGCCGACGTCAACGTCGCCGTGGTCAAGTCGTTCCTCGCCAGGGTCAAAGAGCGCGCCGTGGGCGTGGACGTCTCGAAGTCGATCACCCCCGGACAGCAGGTGATCAAGATCGTCCACGAAGAGCTGGTCACCACCCTGGGGGCGGAGACCGCCGGTCTGGCCAGATCCTCGCCGCCCCTGGTGATCCTCATGGTCGGGCTCCAGGGATCGGGGAAGACGACGACCGCGGGCAAGCTGGCCAAGCAGCTCAAGGAGAAGGGGAGGCGCCCCCTGCTCGTGGCCGCCGACCTCCAGCGACCCGCGGCCATCGACCAGCTGGAGACCCTCGGCCGTCGGATAGATGTCCCGGTCCTGGTGGACCGGAAGGGCAAGCCCGCCAAACTGGCCAAGGCGGCCCTCAAGGAAGCGGCCGGCACCGGGCGCGACGTGGTCATCGTCGACACCGCGGGCCGACTCCAAATCGACGAGGCGTTGATGAAGGAGCTCGTCGCCGTGCGCAAGGCGGCAGACCCCGACGAGGTGCTGTTGGTAGTGGACGCCATGACCGGCCAGGATGCGGTCAACGTCGCCGACGGCTTCCAGAGTCAGATCGGCATCACCGGCATCGTGCTATCCAAGCTCGACGGAGACGCTCGGGGCGGGGCAGCCATCTCGGTACGCGAGGTGACGGGGGCTCCCGTCAAGTTCGCCGGTGTCGGGGAGGGCCTTGGCGATCTCGAGGCATTTCATCCCGAGAGGATGGCCAGCCGCATCCTGGGCATGGGCGACGTGCTCACTTTGATCGAGAAGGCCGAGACCGCCTTCGACCAGAAGGAGGCCGAGAAGGCGGCCGCCCGGATGCAGAAGGGCGAGTTCACCTTGGAGGACTTCCTCGCGCAGTTTGCCGCGATGAAGTCGATGGGGCCTCTGCAGGACATCCTTGCTATGCTGCCCGGGTCCGGTTCGCTCCTTCGTGACGTCGAGGTCGACGATCGCGACCTGAAGAGGGTCGAGGCTGTCATCCAGTCGATGACTCCCGAAGAGCGCCAGGCCCCCAAGATCATCGGCGGTAGCCGCAAGCGCAGAATCGCGTCCGGTTCGGGCACCACACCCCAGGACGTGAATCGGGTCCTCAAGCAGTTCGCCGAGGCACAGAAGATGATGAAGACGTTGGCCGCAGGCAAGGGTATGCCGTCCCTGGATGCCCTCACCGGTGGCCGTCGGCACGGAAGGTGAAGGTGAATAGATGGCTGTCAGGATGAGACTGATGCGGATGGGCAAGAAACGTCAGCCCATGTATCGCATCGTCGTCATGGACCAGCGTGCTCCTCGGGATGGCCGGTACATCGAGCAGATCGGGCGCTACGACGCCCGACAGGAGCCCTCGCTCGTCGAGATCGACAACGAGCGCGCCACCGACTGGCTGGCCAAGGGGGCCCAACCGTCCGAAACAGTGGAAAAACTGCTCAACATCTCGGGCGCAATGAACACGATGAAGATCCAGAGCGGTGGTATCCACGTGGTCGGCGTGGAGAAGGTCGAGAAGGAAGCCGCCGTGCCGGTGGCCGAGGACGCCACGTCCGAGGAGGAATGAGCTTGGCCAAGGGAGAGATCGTCGAGAGGGTCGTCAGCTACGTCGTCAAGAGCATCGTCGAGGACCCCGAGGCCGTCCAGGTGACCCTGGTCGAGCAGGGCCCGGACGAGTTCGTCGCAGAGGTCCGCACCGCCAAGCCCGACATGGGGCGGGTCATCGGGCGCCGGGGCCGGGTGGCGAAGGCGATACGGGCAGCCGCCGGCGCCGCCGGGGAGGAAGAGGGGATCAACGCTGGAGTCGAGTTCCTCGACTGATCGGCCCCCGGTCCGGATCGGCCGGCTGGGACGGCCACACGGTCTCGACGGGTTCCTCGGACTGTACGTCGAGCCGGAGGACCTCGTCTATTTCCAGCCTGGTTCGGCGGTGCTCGTCGATGATCGCAGCCACACCGTGGATGAGATTCGACGCGGGAAGAAGGGCCACCAGGTGAAGTTCGAGGGGGTGACCACCCGTGAGCAGGCCGAGGTGTTGCGTGGCCATGACGTGGCAGCCGAGGGGAGACGGGAACTGGGCGACGAGGAGTTCTGGCCCTCCGACCTGATCGGGCTGGAAGTCAGGCCCGGTGGGGGGGTAGTGGTGGCGGTCGACCACGGGGCCGCTCAGGATCGACTGGTCATCGATCGGGGGGGTGAGCGATTCGAGGTCCCCTTCGTCGAAGAGCTGGTTCCCGTGGTCGACCTCGCCGGAGGGTTTGTCGAGATTGTCGAGATCGAGGGGCTCAGCCCACCGCCAGATCCAGGGTGACCCCGTCCAGGCCTATCTCGGGGTCCGACCGGCCCACGAACACCGAGACGTTGCCGGGTGGAAGCCCCAGCTGATGACGGAACTCCGCCCAGGTTGCGCCGAGGTCGACGGCGGCGGTGCTGCTCTCGGTGACCACCACGCCCTCCTGGGTGACGATGAATGTGATGTTGGGCTCGGCCAAGCGGGCATACCCCATGAACTGGGTCACTGGGGCGACACTTGCCCCGGTGCCCGGTGAGACGACCACAACGAGCTCGTCGGTCAGCGACGTCCCGACGAAGTCGACGAACCCGGGCCGGAGATCGACCGTGAGCCGGGCCGGCGACGATTCCACCTGGGCCCGGGCGGCCGCCGGGGCCGAGAGATGGAGATCGACGAACATCCCGCCGTCCAGGCCCCTCACCACATAGAGACGATCGACGAGTGTCGTCTCCACCAGCTGGTCGGTGATCACGGTGGACGACACCCCCAACGAGATCCTTATCACCTGGAACGATTCCAAATGGGCGACCGCGACGTCGGGCACCGTCGTGGCCGGGGCGCCTTCGGATGTCTCGAACTCGAATACGAAGCTCTCGCACTGATCCGAGGTCACCCACGAGATGCGGCCCAGGCTGTTGCTGTCGCTGCCCTCGCCTTCGATGTCGGCGATGCCACCGCCTTCCTCGAAATCGCCTTCTCCCGGGCATTCGACGACGGGAGGAAGTGTGGATGTGGCGCCGGCAGACGTCGTCGTGGTTTCGGGTTGCGTGCCCAACCTGAGTGGGGTTCCGTCCCCGTTGCACCCGGCGATGGCCAACGCCACCAAGAACGCCGACAGCTTGCGCATTCCCCGCAGCCTATGGACCGCGGCTAAGTTTGAGCGTGAATTCAAGAATCGAGGGACGCCGATGACCGATGCAGTCATAGTCGCCACGGCACGGAGCCCGATCGGGCGAGCCTACAAGGGCTCACTCGTCGATGTGCGCGCCGACGACCTCGCCGGGTTCGCCATCGACGCCCTCATGAAGAAGGTCCCCGAGGTCGATCGGGCAACGGTGGAGGACGTGATGTTGGGATGCGCTCTCACCCACCACGAGCAGGGCTTCAATCTCGCACGACCCGCGTCCTTGCTGGGCGGGATGCCCGATGTGGTGCCGGCGACCACGGTCAACCGGTTCTGCGCCTCGTCGCTGCAGACCATCCGGATGGCCTTCCATGCCATCTCCCGCGGCGAGGGTGACACCTACGTCGCCGCCGGGTCGGAGTCGGTGACCCGCACCTATGGCAAGGCCATGGACTCCGAAGACCTGAACCCTCGCTTCACGGACGCCACCAGGGACGACTTCATCAACAACGTCTACATCCCGATGGGCAACACCGCGGAGAACGTTGCCCGCAAGTACGGGATCACCCGGCAACGTCAGGATGAGTTCGGCAAGCGCTCACAGGATCGGGCGGTTGAGGCGCAGAAGAACGGGTTCTTCGAGTGGGAGATCACACCGATCGAGCTCCCCGACGGGCGCATCGTCGGCGACGACGATGGTCCCCGGCCCAACACGACTATGGAGAGGCTCGCCGAACTGCCCACGGTCTTCGACCCGGAGGGAACGGTGACCGCGGGAAACTCGTGCCCTCTCAACGACGGATCGGCCGCGGTCCTGGTCATGTCGGATGACCGCGCCGCCGAGCTCGGTCTGCAGCCCCTGGCACGGATCCTCGCCTCGTCGGTGGCCGGGCTCGAGCCCGAGTACATGGGCATGGGCCCCGTGTTCGCCGTGCGCAAGGTCCTTGCCCGGGCCGGGATGAGCCTCGACGACGTCGACGTGATCGAGATCAACGAGGCCTTCGCCGCTCAGGTCCTCGCTTGTGTCGACGAGCTCGGGATCGACATGGACAAGCTCAATCCCCACGGGGGCGCCATTGCCCTCGGCCACCCGTTCGGGATGACCGGCGCCCGCATCATGGGCACGCTGCTCAACGATCTGCGAGCCCTCGACGGGACCATCGGGCTGGAGACGATGTGCGTCGGGGGAGGCCAGGGGATGGCGATGCTCGTCGAGCGTCTCGGCTAGGAGACCGAAGCCGTTCTGTGAAGGTTCTTGCACCCCGGAGGTAGACAGACCCTCACGGAATGGCTGGAGATAGCCTGCTTGGCGTGCGCATCAACGTCGTCACGATGTTCCCCGGATACTTCGAAGGGCCCCTGCAGACCTCGATCGTCGGTCGCGCCGTGGAAGACGGTGCCCTACTCGTGAATCTGATCGATCTCCGCGAGTACGGCCTCGGCAAGCACCGGCAGCTCGACGACGCCCCCTTTGGCGGCGGACCGGGCATGGTGATGATGGTGGAGCCGCTGGCGATGGCCCTGGAGCCGCTGGCGCAAACCCATCGGGTGTTGTTCACCCCTGCCGGAGAGCAGATGCGTCAGGTCACACTCGACACCTGGGCCGCACGGGACGAGATCACCTTCGTCTGCGGACGGTTCGAGGGGGTGGACCAGCGGGTCACCGATGGTTACATCGACCAGGAGGTCAGTCTGGGTGACTACGTGCTCGCCGGTGGCGAGGTGGCCGCGGCGGCCGCGATCGAAGGTGTCACCCGTCTCCTCCCCGGTGTGGTGGGCAACCCCGCCTCCACCGAGAGCGAGTCCTTCCGGGGTGGCCTCCTCGAAGAGCCGGTCTACACCCGTCCCGCCGAATTCGGTGGGGTGTCCGTCCCCGAGGTCCTGCTCAGCGGTGACCACGGCCGGATCGAGGCGTGGCGTCAAGAGGAGCGGAGACGGCGCACCAAGGAGCGCCGCCCCGACCTCCTACCGAATGGCAACGACAGCGATAACTGATACAATTCCGGGGGCCGGGACGCCGACCGACCACCCCCGGATGCTTCAGGAGTCCTCCATGAATGATCTTCAAGCCGTAGAAAACGCGCACGTGCGCGATGACATCCCTGAATTCCGCGCCGGTGACACCGTCAAGGTCCACGTCCGGGTCGTCGAAGGTGGGCGCGAGCGGATCCAGGTCTTCGAAGGCGTGGTCATCGCCCGCAATGGCAGCGGGCCTCGGGCCAGCTTCACGGTGCGCAAGATGAGCTTCGGGGTGGGTGTGGAGCGAGTCTTCCCGGTCAACGCACCGATCATCGCCAGGATAGAGATCGTTCGTAAGGGTGACGTCCGCCGCTCCAAGCTCTATTACCTCCGCGATCGGGTCGGCAAGTCGGCCCGCATCAAGGAGCTGCGCGACTGAACCCGGAACCCCACTCCCAGCACGACGAGCATGAGCCGAGCCAGGCTCCCGTCGAGCAACAGCGCCGGCGCAGAGCGAGTAAGAAGCGTTCGTTCTGGGCCGAACTGCCCGGTTTGCTCCTCACCGCTCTCGTCATCGCGGTGGTCATCAAGACATTCCTGGTGCAACCCTTCTGGATCCCCTCGGAGTCGATGCTCGAGACCATCCAGGTGAACGATCGGGTGATGGTCAACAAGCTCGCCTTCGACCTCGGTGAGCCCCAGCGCGGTGATGTCGTCGTGTTCCGCGACCCGGCCGCGCCGGAAGTCGAGGAGTCGATCCCCGAGACGGTGATACGCAGCGTCCTCGAGGCCGTCGGGATCCGCACCCGGGGCCGAGAGGACCTGATCAAGAGAGTGATCGGGCTTCCCGGCGAGACCATCACCATCTCGGACAACCAGGTGCACATCGATGACGTCCCGATATCCGAGCCCTACCTCGACGACGGGGTGGTCATGCCCGACGAAGGGCCTTTCACCGTCGGTCCCGAGGAGGTGTTCGTGATGGGTGACAACCGCGAGTTCTCTTTCGACAGCCGCCGATTCGGTCCGATCTCCCAGGACTCGCTGGTGGGCCGGGCTTTCGTCGTCATCTGGCCACTCGACCGCTTCGGGGGTCTCTAGGTCCCTAGCGAAGGGCCTCCAGCAAGAGACCCTCGAAACTGTCCCCCGGAATAGGTAGTGGTTAGGGCGACGGCGGGCATATGATCGCCCGGACCCAGCGGTGAGAGTCGAGGAGACGATGGACGAAGACCTGGAGCGCTACGAGACCGAAGTCGAGCTCAAGCTCTACAAGGAGTACCACGACGTCCTTCCCATGTTCGAGTTCGTGGTCGAGACCGAGCGTCGCTTCTATCTCGCCAACAACGTCAACGTCGAGGTGAAGAGCGCAGACGGGTCGACCTACTTCGAGGTCACGATGAGCGACGCCTGGGTGTGGGACATGTTCCGTCCCGCCCGGTTCCTGGAGAAGGTGCGGGTTCTCACATTCCGCGACGTGAACGTGGAGAAGCTGGAGAAGACGGAGCTCAAGCTCTGAGCGACCCGAGAGGGGCGGTCGGCCGTACCGGCGAGCAAATCGCCGCTTGGTGGCTGACGCGACAGGGGCTCGAGATCCAGGGTCGGAATGTCGGTGTCGGTGACGGAGAGGTCGACCTGGTCGCCAGGGACGGCGGGACCACAGTGGTGATAGAGGTACGGACCATCACCGGGGAGGGCGATCCTCTCGACGCGGTGGACACCCCCAAGCGAAGACGGGTCACATCGCTGGCCGGTCGTCTCGGGGCGGGCAGGGTCGACTTTCTCGGGGTCGCGGTTCGACCCGAGGCCGTCGAGCTCCACTGGCTCCCCGGCTGAATTGGAGCCGCCCCTGCCCCTCCCTAGTCTGCCGCCTTCATGGGCGGATCCTCTGCCATCCGGGTCAACGGTCTCCACAAGAGGTATGGGCAGACCCAGGCCCTCCAGGGACTCGACTTCGAGATCCCCTCAGGGCAGCTGACCGGCTTTCTCGGCCCCAACGGAGCGGGCAAGACCACGACATTCCGCGCCATCCTCGGTCTCACCCGACCCAACGCAGGGGAGATCGAGATACTGGGAATGGCCGTGCCCGACCGCCTCCCCGAGATCGTCAAGAAGGTCGGGGTGATCATCGAGGAGCCGGGGCTGATCAAGTCGCTCAACGGTCGCACCAATCTGGCGGTCGCCGCCGACACTCTCGGCTTCGGTCACGACCGGATCGACGGGATGCTCGATTTCGTCGGTCTCAGCGACGATGCCCATCGCAAGGCGGGCGACTACTCCAAGGGTATGCGGCAACGTCTCGCCCTGGCCGCCGCCATGCTCGGGGATCCTGAGTTGTTGATCCTCGACGAGCCGCTGGACGGACTCGACCCGGCGGGACAGCACGCCTTCAGGGCCAGGCTCAAGGACCTCGCCGCCGAAGGACGCACCGTGGTGGTCTCCAGCCACGACCTGGGCGACGTGGAGGCGCTCGCTGACAATGTGGTCGTCATCGATCAAGGGAGATTGGTGACACAGGGCGCCCTGGAAACGCTGTTGGGCGGGGGGGACACCAGGGTCAAGGTCGCCGATAGGGCTCGGGCTCGGGAAACGCTGGTCAGCGCCGGTCTCGACGTGCGCGAGGACGAGCTCGGCCTGGTGGTCGCGTCGCCCGAGGGTGCGGCCATCATCGCCGCCCTGGCCGGCGTCGGCATCTATCCCGACGAGGTCCGCCCGGAGCGGAGCACGCTCGAGTCGGTGTTCCTTGGTTTGACCGGGACGACCGTTCGTTGAGCCTCTTCCAAGCGGAGTATCGAAAGATCACCGGGAGGAAGATCTACCCCGGGATGACTCTCGTCCTCCTGATCTTCGTCGGCCTCGGCGCCTTCTTCCTCATCGTGTTCGGCGAGATCGCCCCGGAACTGGCCGAGGACCTGCCGGTCCTGGCCAAGCCCGGGGTCTACGAGGTCGGGGCCCAGCAGGCGGCGACCCAAACGTGGTACCCGCTGATACTCGCGGTGGTACTGCTTGGCGGCGAGCTGGCGACCACCGTGTGGGCCACCTCGCTGACCCGCGACTCGCGCATCGTCCGCCAGCTTCTCACCCGATTTGCCACCTACTCGGCCGCCACCGTCCTCGCATTCCTCGTCGCCTTCGGATTGTGGGTGGTCGTCGCTCTCATCTTCTCTCCGGGGGATGGCTTCATGGAGCCGGCCGATCTGGTCGGTGTGCTGTGGAAGGCTGTGGTGATTGGGATGGCATGGACCGCGATCGGCATAGGTGCGGTCTCGGTGCTCCGCTCGGTCGGGCCCGCTATCGGCGTCGGCCTTGCCGTCTACTTCGCGGAGAGCTTTCTCGCCCTCTGGGACCCGTGGGAGAACGTGTCACTCACCGCAGCCACCACTGGCCTGTTCAGTGTCGACATCGGTGGCGGGCTCAGCGGGTTCATCCCGGGGCTGGAGCTACCGCTGTGGCACATGCTCTCGATTCTCGCCGGCTGGACCGCGCTCGGGCTCGGTCTCGCCTGGTGGGGGCTTCAGCGCCGCGACGCCTGAGCCCCGAACCGCCGCCGCAACTCCTTGTGCCAACAGCCGTGGTGCCAATGACGTCTCATGTCGATCTGGTCGTCGGGGATCACCACCAGATGGAAGGTCCCGGGTGGGATGGTGTTGTCACAGCCCGGGCAGACGTACTGCTTGACAGCCTGGTAGGGCTGGACCGGGGTGACGGTCACCCGGAACTGGTCGCTCAAGCCGGCACGTCCCTGTTTCGAAAGCTCGAGAGGCCGGCGATGATCAGCGCACTGGTGATGCCGACCAGGACCAGAAACGGGGTGGCCACGAAGTCGCCGGTCGGGATCATCGGGATGTGGCTGAACGGCGACAGGTTCAGGCTCCATTGTGGGAACTGGAGTATCTGACCGAGCTGACCCAGGATGAGAACCAGGCCAAACGCCCCCCAGCTCAGCGGCGACAAGTGAGGTGCCAGGCCGTACAGCGCGATGGCGATCCCGGTGAGAACCCACACGGCCGGCACCTGAGCCAGCGCGGCCACAAGGACTCGTGGAGTCTGGCCGGCTACGTCACCTACGATCGCCCCGTAGGTGGCACCGGCCAGTGCCCCGGCGACCACGAGGATCAGCGCCGGGCCGGCGAGGCCGTAGAAGAGGTGGCTCCAGGCAAGACGCACCCGGGGCGTGGCCGTCGCCAGGACCAACTCGGAGCGCAGCGAGTCCTCCTCGCCCTTGAGCTTGAGAACCGACCGGATCGAGTATGCCGCCGTGACGATGGCGATGATGCCTACGGCAGCGGCGAAGAAGGTGTCGGTGAGCGTCTCGGCGCCACCCAGCTGCTCGAAGATCTCCACGAGCTGTGGGCTGTCGGCGAGCATGTCGCCGACGGAGTCTCCGGCGGCGCCGTAGACGACGCCGAGAACGGCGAGACCGACGGTCCACCCCAAAAGCGCCATCCGTTGCAGGCGCCAGGCAAGACCAGCCGGGCTCCTCAGGTATCCGGCGGCGCGTGCCGGCCCGGGACGAGGAGGGATGGCGCCTTCACCGACGTCTCGCCGCGACTGGATGACCACTGCCGCTGCGGCAACGGCGACTGCGAAGCCGGCCCACAGGGCAAATACCCACCATCGCTCGCTGGCGAAAGGGCGCAGTCGGCTGAACCACCCGATCGGGGAGAGCCAGGAGAGCCATCCCAACCCGTCCCCCTCGCCGGCGTCTCCTGCCATGCGCAGCAGAAAGAACAGGCCCACCAAGCCCACACCCAAGCCTCGCCCTGTTGAGCCGGCTTGGGTTAGTTGGGCGGCGAAGGCACCAACCGTGGCGAAGGCCACGCTCACCGCGATGAACCCCGCCCCGAACGCCATGGACCCCCCGAGAGACAAGCCGAGCCCGGCCAGGCCAGCCGTGACGGTCAGACCGATCACGATGCCGGCACCCACAGTGACAACCAGGGCAGCGGTGAGCGGCGCGTGCCGGCCGAGCACCGTGGAGCCGAGCAGGTCGCGGCGCCCTGTCTCCTCGTCGTCGCGGGTGTGCCGAATGACCGTGAGCACAGCCATGATGCCCAGGAGAAGCGAGCCCAGCGTGCCGATGCGCCACGCGGTGAGACCGCCGATCGACGGGTCGTAGAGGGGTCCGAGGAGGGCGGTGAAGGAGGGATTCGAAATGACGGTGGCTGCCAGTTCGATTCGAGAGGCCTCGGTGGGATAGAGAGTCCCGAAGGCGCTGGCCGTTCCCACGGGGGCGACGGCGAGGACCAAGATCCATACCGGGAGCCGCACGCGGTCGAGCCGGAGAAAGAGGCGGAGCAACGCCCAGGTGCCGGTCACGCTCTTCACCCTCGTGTCTCCCCGTCCTCGTAATGCCTCATGAACAGCTCTTCGAGAGTTGGGGGATGGCTGATCAGGCTGCGTACGTCCAAGGGGGCGAGACTGGTGACGAGATCGCCGAGGCGGTCGGTCTCGACCTCGAGCTCGACTCTGTGGTCGTGGATGCGAAGATCGTGCACGCCTGGCACAGATCGAAGGCTGGCCGGGTCGCCATTGAGCTCGGCCACGACCGTTGTGCGTGTGAGATGGCGGAGGTCTGCGAGGGAGCCCGACTCCACGGTTCGGCCCTTGCGCACGATGCTGACCCGGTCACAGAGCGCCTCCACCTCGGCGAGGATGTGGGAGGCGAGCAGGACGGTCCGCCCCTCGGTCCGGTCATCTTCGATCGCGGCCCGGAACCGTGCCTCCATCAGCGGGTCCAGACCAGCGGTGGGCTCATCGAGGATCAGCAGCTCGACATTGGAGGCGAGGGCGGCGATGAGAGCCACCTTCTGCCTATTCCCCTTTGAGTAGGTGCGCCCCTTTTTCGTAGGGTCGAGATCGAATCTCTCCAGCAGCGACGATCGACGTCCCTCGTCGAGACCGCCGCGAAGACGGCCGAGGAGATCGATCACCTCCCCTCCGGTGAGATTGGGCCACAGCGAGACGTCCCCGGGGACGTAGGCGAGACGGCGGTGGAGCTCGGTCGCCTCCGACCATGGATTGCCGCCAAGCAGAGTCACCGTGCCGGCGTCGGCCTTGAGCAGGCCGAGCAAGACTCGGATGGTGGTGGTCTTCCCCGCCCCATTGGGGCCGAGGAAGCCGTGAACTTCTCCGGTGGATACTTCGAGGTCGAGGCCATCGAGGGCGACGATTTGACCGAAGTGCTTCTCGAGACCGGAGATCGATACAGCGTTCGACATCACGATCCGAGAATAACATGTCGGTTGAACGAGTGTTTAAGATATTGAATATGCGTTCAGTCGAACACGGTCACGACCTGACCACGAAGGCGCGAATCCGCGACGCCGCCCTGGCCCGGTTCCCCTCCGACGGTTTCGCCGCCACGACTTTGCGGGCGATAGCCGGGGATGCCGGGGTCTCCCCCGGGCTGGTGGTTCACCATTTCGGGTCGAAGGACGGGCTCCGGAAGGCCTGCGATGGCTACGTGGTCGCCAAGTTCCGGGAGACCAAGCTGGCGGCGATGGAGGAGGACAACATCGGCAACCCGGCGTTTGCATCCGCTGCATTCCGCGTGTCCCAGCCGTTGCTCAGATACTTCGGCTGGGCGTTGGTGCGGGGCCACTCCGCTGCAGACGAGCTGTTCGACGAGATGGTTCAAGAAGGACTGGAGATCACGCGGGTGGCGGTGGAAAGGGGCCTGGTCAAGGACTCGCCCGATATCGCCACGAGGACCACACTCCAGATGGCCCTCATGCTCGGGATGGTATCGCTGCACACCCACGTGGAGCGCAACACGGGAATGGACCCGCTCACCCCCGAAGGCATCGCCAGCCTCACACCGGCTCTGCTCGAGATCTTCTCCGGCCTGTTCGACGAAGACTTCCTCGCCACGATCACGGATACCTATCGGGAGGGTGCTCGAGAGCTGTCCGCCCCGCCGGCCTGACGGGCCTAGCTTCTCACCCGGAGAAGATCGCCCATGCGATGACCCCCAGCGTGGCCACGATGGCGAGGACCACCATGACGATGTCCAGTGCGGTCTTCTCATGCTCTCGGAACGGGTTGAAACCCACGGCCGCGACGGTAACCGACCGGGGCCGATGTCTACTGTCACCCCATGAGCTGGCTGAGCGTGGAGACCGTCGACTCGGTCCGCTGGTTGACCTTCGACCGCCCGGAACGGAAGAACGCGATTCCCGCCGACGGGTGGCCGGTGCTCACCGAGGCGATCACCTCTTTCGAGAGGAGTGACGACCGGGTCCTCGTCGTCACCGGCGCCGGAGGGGACTTCTGTGCCGGCGCCGATCTGGAGAGCGACCGTTTCAGCGGCGTCATGTCGATCACCGAGGCCCACCGGCGGATGAAGGTGGTGGAGCGCGCTGCCACCGCCTTGCATGGAACGACCAAGCCGACCATTGCCGCTGTCGACGGGGTGGCGGTGGGCGCCGGGATGAATCTGGCCCTCGGTTGTGATGTCGTCGTCGCCAGCGATCGTGCCCGATTCTCGGAGATCTTCGTGCGCAGAGGGCTGACGGTGGACTTCGGAGGGACATGGCTCCTTCCCCGTGTAGTCGGTCTACAGCGCGCGAAGGAGCTGGCGCTGTCGGGACGGTTCGTCGAGGCCGATGAGGCGCAACGCCTGGGCCTGGCCATGGAGGTGGTGCCCGCGGCGACACTTCGTGACCGTGTCGGCGAGGTCGCCCGATCTTTCCTCGCCGGGGCTCCCATCGCCCAGATGTTCGCCAAGCAAGGCATCAACGCCTCGTTCGAGTCGAGCTTCTCCGAATCCATCGGATGGGAGGGCCAATCCCAATCGATCGCCTTCGGCACCGAGGACGTGGCCGAGGGCGTCTCCGCGTTCCTCGACAAACGCGAACCCGAGTGGAGGGGCCGGTAGTCCGTCGCGTGAGGAACCCAGGGAACCCTGGGTTGCGGTTGGGGACGGTGTTCACGATCTGTTCGAAGACCAGAAACACTTCTGAAACAGTGTTACCGAACCATGCCGGCCAAGACATCCAACCCCGGATCGGGAGGAGGGCTGATGGACACTGGCGATGCGGCATGGGTGCTGGTCTCGGCGGCCCTGGTGCTCTTCATGACACCGGGTCTGGCTCTGTTCTACGGCGGTATGGACCGGAGCCGGAACGTCCTGAACATGTTGATGATGAACTTCTGGTGTGTCATCGTCATCCCCATCCTCTGGGCGGTCGTGGGTTTCTCCCTCGCCCAGTCGGGCGACGATCCCCTGCTGGGCAACCTGGACAATGTATTGCTGAGGGGTCTCGGCATCACCGGCGAGGATGGCGGCTTTGCCCTGGTGGTCGTGGCCTTCCTGGGCATGTTCGCCGTGATCACGCCGGCTTTGATATCCGGTGCCGTCGCCGATCGCATGAAGTTCTCGGCGTGGGCGATCTTCGCCCCGGCGTGGCTGTTGTTGGTGTTCTGCCCCGTCTTCCGTTGGGTCTACGGGGGCTGGATCGGGGACCGTGGCGCCCTCGACTTCGCCGGTGGCACAGCCATCCATGTCAACGCAGGCATCGCCGCCTTGGCCGCGGTCCTGGTGCTGGGCCGGCGCAAGGGTTGGCCGGAGAGAGGCCACCCGCCACATTCGATGCCACTGGTGATGCTCGGCACCGGGATCCTCTGGTTCGGCTGGTTCGGGTTCAACGCGGGTTCGGCACTCGCCGCCAACGGCCAGGCCGTCCAGGCATTCATGAACACATTTCTCGCCGCAGCGGCGGGCGGGCTCTCCTGGGGCTTGGTGGAGAGGCTGCGAGACGGGCACTTCACCAACCTGGGTGTGGCGTCGGGGATCGTGGCCGGTCTGGTGGCCATCACCCCTGGTGCGGGCTTCGTCGCCGGGATGTCGCCGATCTGGATCGGGCTCGCCACCGGCGTCATCTGCTGTTTCGCGGTCGGTTTGAAGGTCAGGGCCGGCTACGACGACGCCCTCGACGTCGTCGGTGTCCACTTCGTAGGGGGGCTGGTCGGCTCGCTGGCAGTTGGTCTGTTCGCCGAGCCGGAGTTCTTCGGAGGCGAGTTCCTGGCGGGCGCCTTCCACGGCGGCGGGCTCGCCCTTCTCGGCGAGCAAGCCCTGGCCAACGGTGCCACCATCGTCTACTGCTTCGTGGTGACGACGCTGATCATGCTGGCGATCAAGGCAACGATCGGGGTCCGGGTGACCTCCGAGGTGGAGGATCGCGGCCTGGACCTGGCCGAGCACGCCGAGGCCGCATACAGCACCGGTATCGCCAGCTCGGCGGGACATTGAATGGAGCGCCGATGACGCCAACACAATCGACGAATCGCCCACGGTCGACGGCCAGGAGGAATGCGCAGTGAAACTGATCATCGCCTTCATCAAACCCTTCAAGCTCGAGCAGGTGCGTGATGCCCTCAAGACGGTCGGCGTCTCCGGCATGTCGGTGAGCGACATCTCCGGTTTCGGCCGGCAGGGAGGCCAGACCGAGGTCTACCGGGGTGCCGAGTACGAGGTCGAGTTCGTGCCGAAGGTGCGTCTCGAGGTCATCGTCACCAACGATATGTCCGATTCCGCGGTGTCCGCGATCGAGTCGGCGGCGCACACAGGGGAGATCGGGGACGGCAAGATCGTCGTCGTCGTCCTCGAGGACGCGGTCCGCATTCGTACCGGCGAGCGAGGTGCCGACGCCGTCTGATCCCAGGATGGCCGACTTCGTCGGCCTCCGGGACTCCCTGCGCAACGGTCGGATCGGCGACGGCGGTCTCGAGCTGTGCGCCGCGCTGAGCGCGGCACTCGATTCGGCGATCGTCGCCCAGGAGTGGGACGACGAGGCCCCGGTGACCGTGATCGCCCTGGGCGGATACGGGCGCGAGGAGCTGAGCCCTCATTCCGACGTCGACGTGATGTTGCTCCACCGGTTGGACGACCCCTCCGTCGCAGCCGCCCGGCTGTTCCGTCCACTGTGGGACGCCGGGATGCGAGTAGGCCACTCGGTCCGTACCGTCGCCGAAGCGGACTCCGCAGCCAGGGAGCGATTCGATACCCACACCACCCTGCTCACCGCTCGCTTCGTCGCCGGAAACCTCGCGATCTGGGACGACCTGATCTCCCGGGTGGCTCTGGTCACCCGTGCCCGCCCGTTGCGCCGCCACCTGGTCGCCGAGGAGCGGGACCGACGTCGCCGCTGGCCATATCTGGTCATGGCTCCGGACCTGAAGAACGGCCGCGGCGGTCTACGGGCACTGCAGGGGCTGGAGTGGGAGCGACGTCGGGAACAGCTGATCGGGCGTTTCACCGCCCCACCCGAGCCCGAGGAGGCAGCGGCCGCTCAGACCCTGATACGGGTGCGCAACGCCCTCCATGTCGTGACCGATCGGCCCCACGACTTCTTCTCGGCGGAGTTGCGTCAACCGGTGGCCGACTGGCTGGGCGGCGATCTCCGGGAGATAGTTCAGGAGGTGACGGGCGCCATGCACCAGGTCGATCATCTCGCCGCCCGACACTGGCCTGAGGCACTCGAGGACTCGAGACCGAAGGGACCTGCCCGATTGATCTCCTCGGTCAAGCGACGAACGCCCTTCAAGGGAGACGGGTCTCCTCCCGGCCTGGCGCAGCTGATGCGTGTATTGGAGACCGGGCAAGCCGACGCGTGGGCGCAGCTCAGGCAGAGCGGCGAGCTGACCGCGGTCGTTCCGGCGTGGGACATGGTTGGCACGAGGGCCCAGTTGGAGCCTTTCCACGAGCACCCGGTGGGAGAGCATCTCTGGCGCACGGTCCACGAGATGCGCCGGCTCACCGAGGATGGTGGCCATCTCGGGGAAGTGGCCGCCGAGGTGGACAGCCCGGAGACCCTTTACCTCACCGCCTTCCTCCACGACATCGGCAAGGGCCAGGGAGCAGATCATTCCGAGGCGGGCGCGGTCATCACCGACGGTGTGTGCTCCCGACTCGGTGTGCCGCCGACGGTGGCGACCAGGGTGCAGCGAGTGGTCCGGCATCATCTCCTCCTGGCATTGACCGCCACCAGACGCGACCTCGACGATCCTGCGGTCATCGATCACGTCGTCGAGCTCGTCGAGGACCTGACGACCTTGCAGACGCTCTATCTGCTCACCGTCGCCGACTCCAGAGCGACCGGCCCAACCATGTGGAGCCCATGGAAGGCGACGCTGGTTCGCACATTGTTCACCAGGTGCGCCTCCCGGTTCGGCGGCGACCGGGCACTTCTCGCTCCGCCCGAGCGTGCCGATCTCGCCTCGCAGGCGCCAACCGGGATGAGAGAGGCCGTGGCCGCCCATCTTCATGCCATGCCCGATCCCTATGTGCGCGACAACCACATCGAGGACATCGTTTGGCATCTCGAGCTTCTGTCCGCCGCCGATGGCCTGTGTGAGGTAGGGGTGCGGGCGGACTCTCCATTGGAGTCAGCGGTCGTGGTCGGTCCCGCCGGCGGCGACGGCAGGGCTCGGGTCGGCGAGACCTTCGCGGCCCACGGCATCGACGTCGTCGAGGCGCGGATGGCCACCCGGGATGACGGGATGATGGTGGACACCTTCCGGGTGAGAGACGACCGTACCGGTGGTGTCGTGCCGCCGGAACGCTGGGAGGGGGTGCGCGCCGACCTGGTCGAATCCCTGTCCGGGGGGCCCGGAGCTGGTCCCCGCCTGATATCCCGGGTCAGCTCGTACCCGGACGCGGGTGTCGCCCGCCGGGCGGAGGCACGCGCCGCCACGGACCCGGCGTCGGGCGTTCTCGTGATCACGGTCAAGTGCAGCGACAGGATCGGTCGGCTCGCCGAGATCCTCGGAGTGCTTGCCGAGCTCTCTCTCCCGGTCCGTCTCGCCAAGTTGGAGTCCCGGGGAGAGGAGGTGGTGGACACCTTTCATGTCGAGCCGGGCTCGGTGCGTGACGAGGACATCAGCGCCCTCGGCGACCGGATCGCCGGGATGATCCGGCCATGATCCCGCTCACTCCTCGCCGATGTCCTCGTTCCAGAGATCGGGATGGACGGCAATGAACTCGGTCATCATCTCGACGCATCGCGGGTCGTCCACCACGTCGACCCGAACTCCATTGGCCCGGAGATGGTCCTCCGCCCCGAGGAAGGTGCGGTTCTCGCCGACCACTACCCGGGGGATGCCGTAGAGAATGATCGCCCCGGAGCACATGTCACACGGGGACAGGGTCGTGTACATCACAGAACGCCGGTAGGAGGCCGCGGGGAGACGACCGGCACTCTCCAAGGCGTCCATCTCACCGTGGAGGATGGCTGACCCCCGCTGCACCCGACGGTTGTGCCCACGACCCACTATCTCGTCATCGACAACCAGCGCCGATCCGATCGGGATCCCACCCTCGGCGACACCTGCTCGAGCCTCGGCGATGGCTGCTTCCAGACCGGCGTAGACCATGTGCCCGATCCTATGCACCGGGAGAGTCGACGGCCCCGGGATCGTCGAGACTTGAGTAGTTCACACTGAGATTATCTGCATTTATGCGAACGTTACCTGGAAGGCGATATTCGTGTGGGACGCAGATCGCCATGCGAGAAAGGAGCGAAGCCCGATGCTGCGTTTCAACGAGCCATTCGAGACCCCCGACCCGACGATGACCTCGTCGGGCGGCGACGTCGGCTGACCCATGGACACGACGATGCTCGCTCGCCCCATTCGGGTGGCCCTGGCCCCGCTGACTGCCCTCGTCCTAGCGCTGGCTCCGGCCGCGCCGGTCTGGGCACAGGAGACGCCACCGGACGGTCTCAGCCTGGTCACGCCGTACCCCGGTGTCGCAGTCGAGCCCGGTGAGACCATCTCCTTTCCCCTCGACTTGGTGGCTCCCGCCGGTCAAGTGATCGAGCTCGCCGTCGATTCCGTGCCCGAGGGCTGGGATGCCCGTCTCCGCGGGGGCGGTTTCGTCGTCGACAGGGTGATGATCTCTGATCAGACCGAGCTCGAGCTCGAGGCCGAGGTGATCGTCCCTCCCGATGTCAGTGAAGGCACCTACCAGTTCGGGGTGGTGGCCACCGGAGAAGGCTCGAGCGACCGCGTCGATCTCTCGCTGACCGTGGCCGAGGCGGTCGGTGGATCGGTGACACTCGAAGCCGAGTTCCCGGTATTGCGCGGACCTTCCGACGTCCAGTTCTCCTACACCCTGGAGTTGGCCAACAACACCGGCGAGGAGGTCCAGTTCGGTCTTCAGGCGCAGGGCCCCGATGGCTGGCAGGTGTCGGCCCGACCCACCGGAGAGACACGGGCCGCCTCGGTCACCGTCCCCGCCGGGGGCTCAGAGCGGCTCACCGTCGAGGTCGACCCACCCGACGAAGCCACCTCCGGGACCTATCCGGTCGTGGTCCAGGCGGCCGGCGGGGGGAATACCGCCAGCGCCGAGCTGACGGTGGAAGTGACCGGCACCTTCGGCATCGGGATCGTGCTGCCGGACGAGCGGCTCAACGTCGACGTGCGTGCCGGCGAGACCAGCGAGATCCCCCTTCTCGTGGTCAACGAGGGCAGCGCACCGCTCACCGGCGTCGGTATCGCCGCCACCCCGCCCTCGGGATGGGAAGTCTCGTTCAGCCCGGAGACGGTTGAGGTGATCGAGCCGGGAGCTTCGGCAGAGGTCACCGCGGTCATCACCCCCTCCGGCGAGGCCATCGTCGGCGACTACCGGATAACGATGCGCGCCAGCGTGCCGGAGGCGGAGGACTCGGTGGAGGTGCGGGCCACCGTGGAGACATCGGCACTGTGGGGTGCGGTGGGGATCGGTGTCATCGTCGTCGCCCTCGCCGCCCTGGCGATGGTGTTCCGGCGCTTCGGCCGGAGATAGCGGCATGACCGATTCGCCACTCGTGGAGGCGCGGTCGCTGACCAAGACATACGGCGATCTGACCGCGGTCGATGCCATCGACCTCGAAGTCGGGGCCGGCGAGGTTTTCGGCCTGCTCGGCCCCAATGGGGCCGGGAAGACCACCACGGTGCTCATGTTGCTGGGTCTCAGCGAGCCCGCTGCGGGCACGGTGCGGGTGTGCGGGCACGACCCCGCACGTGATCCGCTCGCGGTGAAACGCCGGGTGGGCTACATGCCCGACACCGTGGGTTTCTACGAGCCGATGACGGGGCGGGAGAACCTCGACTACACCGCCCGGCTCAATGAGCTGGATCCCGGGGAGGCGGCGACCCGCATCGACGGTCTCTTGGAACAGGTGGGGCTTTCCCACGCTGCCGATCGGGCGGTGAAGGAGTACTCGAGGGGAATGCGTCAGCGTCTCGGGCTGGCCGACGCCCTGGTCAAGGATCCGCTGGTCGTGATCCTCGACGAGCCCATGGTGGGGATCGATCCTGAGGGAGTCATCGAGATGCAGGGCATGATCACCAGGCTGGCCCGGGAACAGGGGAGGGCCGTCTTGCTCACGAGCCACATGCTGCACCAGGTGCAGCAGACCTGTGACCGCATGGCGATATTCGTGGGTGGCAAGGTGATCGCCGAAGGCACCGCCGCCGAGCTCGCCTCCAGGCTCGCCGACGGCCAGAGCGCATTCGAGCTGGTGGCGCCGGTTTCCGAGGAGGTCCTGACCGAGACGCTGCGCCGGGTCTCGCCCCAAGCCACCTCCAGGATGGTGGGGACCGACCGGTGGCGGGTCTCAGTGCCGGTCGAGTTGGGGACCGATCTGCTGCCCGCCCTGGTCGATGCCGGGATCCCGGTTCGCCAGATGCGCGACCTCGGGTCGGACCTGGACGAGATCTATCACCGCTACTTCACCGGTTCGGCAGGGGCGGTGGCATGAGCGCCACGACCCACACCGAGCGTTGGACGAGGCAGCGACCCGGGTGGGTGGTGATCGCCGGCAAGGAGTTCACCGACCACATCCTCTCCGGCCGTTTCTTCGCCCTGCTCCTCTTGCTGTCCCTGGTGGCGATGGGCAGTGTCTACACCGCAGCCGGGGCCTTGCGGGACGTGGCCCCGCAGACCGCCGGGCTAGAGGGGATGTTCCTCCGGCTGTTCACGGTGTCTGGTGACCTGGTGCCGTTCTCCTTCCTCACCTTCCTCGGCTTTCTGGCCCCGGTCCTCGGGATCGCCTTCGGTTTCGACTCGGTGAACGGGGAGCGTGCCCAGGGGACTTTGCCCCGCCTCGTCGCCCAGCCCATCCATCGCGACGACGTGATCAACGGCAAGTTCGCCGCAGGGCTGGGGGTGGTCGGAGTGACGCTGACTGTGATCACGATCATCGTCGGCGGTCTCGGGATCGTCCTGCTCGGGATCGTGCCCACCACGACCGAGGTGATCCGGATCCTGATCTGGCTGCTCGCCGCCATCGTGTTCGTCGGGGTATGGCTCGCCCTCGCCGTCTTGTGCAGCGTGTGGATGGAACGTGCGTCGACCTCGGCAACGGTGTCGATCGGGATCTGGCTGATCGTGGCTCTCTTCGGTTCTCTGCTCGCACAGCTCGCCGCCGACGTGATCTCACCGGTCACCCCCGGCTTGCCGGAGAGCGCTCTTGCCAACGCCGAGACCGAGCTCACCCTGTCCCGCCTCTCCCCGATCGTGCTCTACGGCGAGGCGGCGTCCGCCCTGCTCAACCCGGGTGTGCGCACCCTGGGGTTCGTCACCCTGCAGCAGGTGGACCGCACCTGGCTGTCAGACCTCGGTCTCGGTCAGAGCCTGTTGCTCGCCTGGCCGCAACTGGTGGGCCTGGTGGCCGCCACCGTCATCCTGTTCGCCGTGGCATACGTCCTCTTCATGAGACAAGAGGTCAGGGCCTGATCGCGGCTTTTGGCGAACCCAGGGTTCCTAGCGTCGCTGAGCGACGCTCCCAACCCTGGGTTCGCTGAAAGGGCCCGGGAACAGACCCCTAGAAGCCGGCCCAAGCTGAACGTACGGTCGGGCCATGTACGCGGCGACCACATCGGTGGCGCTCGTCGGGGGAGATGTCAGACCGGTCGAGGTCCAGGTCCACGTCGGGCGTCAGAGTGACCAGTTCAAGCTGAGCGGGCTACCCGACACCGCGGTCCGGGAGGCCAAGGATCGGGTGCGGGCGGCGGTGATGTCCTCGGGTATCCACTTCCCCAACCGGACCGTCACCGTCAACCTGGCCCCGGCGCACCTCCCCAAGTCGGGCACCGACTACGACCTGGCCATAGCCCTGGGCGTGCTCGCTGCCGCGGGAGAGATCCCCCGGCCCTCGGGAGTGGTGGTCGTCGGCGAGCTCGCCCTGGACGGCTCGGTGCGAAGCGGCGCCAGCAGCATCGGTGCTGCGGTCCTGTCGGCCCGCTCCGGGCTGCCCTGCCTGGTGGCCAAGACGTCCGCCGCCGAGATCGCCGGCGTCCCTGGCTCCCGGGTCCACGGCGTTTCCACACTCGCCGAGGCGGTGGGGCTGCTGGCGGGCGGTATCAACGGGCAATCCGGGACGCTGCCCCGGACTCCCGAGCACGATCCGGTGGAAGGTGACCTCGCAGAAGTGAATGGCCAGCCCATGGCCCGGCGGGCGATCGAGGTTGCCGCCGCGGGAGGCCATCATCTGTTGCTGCACGGGCCGCCCGGTGGCGGCAAGACCATGTTGGCCCGGAGACTCCCCGGGATCCTCCCCGGGCTGACCGAGGCCGAGGCCGTCGAGGTGGCGTTGGTCCATGCCGCGGCGGGGCACGAACGCGGGCTGAGCCCGACCCGGCCATTTCGCTCCCCGCATCACACCGCTTCACGGGCGGCGCTGGTCGGGGGCGGCTCGGGAGTGGCCGTTCCCGGCGAGGTGAGCCTGGCCCACCGAGGGGTCCTCTTCCTCGACGAGATGGCCGAGTTCCCCAGGGCCAATCTCGACACCCTGCGCCAGCCACTCGAAGACGGGCGGGTCACCGTGGCCCGACGCGGGATCACGGCCACCTTCCCCTCGCGGTTTCACCTGGTCGGCGCGACCAACCCGTGCCCGTGCGGTTTCTTGGACGATCGGCGCAAGCCCTGCGAGTGCCGTCCCGCCGCAGTCGCCAGGTACCGCCAGCGTGTATCCGGACCGCTGCTCGACCGATTCGACCTGGTGGTCAAAGTCGACCGTCTCACGCCCGATTCGGGCGCTCGGCCCGAGGAGGCCTCGGCGTCGATCCGCGAAAGGGTCGCCGGGGCGAGGACTCTCCTCGCCGGGCACACCCCGGAACCAACGGCCAGCGCGGCCCGTCTCGTCGAGGCTGCTCTCGCCTCGGCCACGGTGACGGCCCGGGGCGCCGATCGGGTGAGCCGGGTGTCCGCCACGATCGCCGCCCTGAGCGGCTCGGGGACGATCGAGGAAGAGCACGTCGCCGAGGCAATGGGCCTCAGAGGTGAGTGGTGACCGCGCCGGTGCGTATCGGGCCGGGTTCGGCCGATTACCCGGTTGGCCTTCTCGACCTGGAGGAGCCGCCGTCTATTTGGGCCCTGGGCGCGCTCACCCCGCGACCGGGTGTGGCGGTAGTGGGTACCCGCCGTTGTACCAGATACGGAGTCGGTCTGGCCGAGTCGTTCGGGTCGGTCATCGCCCGGGCGGGGTGGACCACGGTGAGTGGTCTGGCCCGTGGCATCGACACCGCCGCCCATCGGGGCGCCCTCCGTGTCTCCGGTCATGCGGTGGCGGTGCTCGGCTCCGGCATCGACGTCTGCTATCCGGCGGAGAACAAGCCGCTCTATGAAGGGATACTCGCGTCCGGAGGCTCCATCCTCTCCGAGTACCCGGCGGGCACGCCGCCCGATCGGTGGCGATTCCCGGCGCGTAACCGGATCATCGCCGCCGTCTCATCTGCGGTGGTCGTCGTGGAGGCCGCAGCGACCGGCGGTGCATTGATCACTGCCCGACTCGCAGCCGAGATGGGCCGGCCGGTCTTCGTGGTGCCCGGTGACGTCGACCGGCAGATGTCGGAAGGCTGCAATCGCCTGATCAAGGATGGGGCCCATCCGGTGCTTGGTGGGCACGACCTGATCGAGGAGCTGACGTTGGTCATCGGCCCGCCGGCGCCGATCTCAGACAGCTCCCACGGCATCCCCGCCGAAGGTCTTGCCGTCGCCGACCTCCCCGGGATCTGGGCGCTCACGGTGACCGAGTCCCTCATCAAGCTGGGTCGTCTCGAGGCGGAGGGGAAGGTTCGCCGGCAGGGCGATCACGTGCTGCCCGCCTGAAGTCACTGGACCTATCGGCAACGGCAAATAGCATCACATGTCGTGGAAACGCCGAGAACACCGGAGTTCGCCGCCGCCCTGGTCGGGCGTTATCTCACCCGGCTCGCCGAGCAGCGGGGTCTTTCGGCTCACACCATCGATGCCTACCGGCGCGACCTCGCCCAGTTCTTCGACTATTGCTCACGGGCAGGGGTCGGGTCCGTCGGCGATGTCGACCGGCGCATCGCCCGACGCTTCCTCGCATTCCTCGACACGCTGGGCTACTCGCGCAGCACTGTCACCCGCAAGGCGTCATCGGTCCGAGCCTTCTTCGGCGACGCCGTGTTGCGTGGTGAAGTTGGACACAACCCATTCCACGGTGTTTCCACTCCGCGGCGCGGTCGGTCTCTCCCCCACGCCATCCCGGCCCGGTCGGTGGCGGCGGCGATCGACGGGATCGACGTCTCGGAGCCGGCGGGCATGCGTGACAAGGCGATCGTGGAGACTCTCTACGCCACGGGGCTCCGCGTCTCCGAACTGGGCTCGTTGACCGTTCGCGACGTCTCCGGGGACATCGTCATCGTCACGGGCAAGGGAGGGAGGACACGCATGGTCCCCCTG
The DNA here is from genome assembly GCA_035249605.1 of Acidimicrobiia bacterium. Lineage (GTDB taxonomy): Bacteria > Actinomycetota > Acidimicrobiia > Spongiisociales > ZC4RG35 > JANQRA01. The sequence continues at coordinate 8,807 of DATFGI010000008.1, read as the reverse complement.
GGGCGGCCGGCGCAGCGTGCTCTGGACCTCTACCTCGCCGAGGGGAGGCCCCGTCTCGTCGGGGCCGAGGCAGGGTCCGCTCTATGGGTGGGATCGAGGGGGGCGAAGATGGGCACGAGAAGTCTTCGGCGGGCGGTCTCCCGCCACGTCGCCACCTTTCCCCACGCCCTCAGGCACAGCTTCGCCACCCATCTCCTCGAGGGTGGGGCCGATCTGAGGACGGTTCAAGACCTGTTGGGACATACCGACCTCGCCACCACGCAGATCTACACTGCCGTCACCCGCAAGCACTTGAGAGGGATGTATGACCAAAGCCACCCCAGAGCCTGAGGCTTCTCAGCTCGATGGGCTTTGGGAGCGGTTCAAGGCAACGGCGGACGATGACGCCCGTGAGCGGCTCATCCTGCATTACTCGCCTCTCGTCAAATACGTGGCCGGTCGTGTCGGCACCGGTCTTCCCCGTTCGGTCGACCAGAACGATCTTGCCTCGTACGGCCTGTTCGGGCTGATCGACGCGATCGACAAGTTCGACCTCGAGCGGGGGTTCAAGTTCGAGACCTACGCCATCAACCGGATCAAGGGGGCGATCCTCGACGAGCTTCGCGCCCTGGACTGGGTCCCCCGCTCGGTGCGGTCCCGAGCGCGACGCATCGAGACCTCCATCGCCGAGCTGGAGCACAAGTTGCAGAGACCTCCGACCGAGGATGAGATCGCCACCGACCTGGAGATGGACATCGAGGAGTTCCGCGATGCCCTCGCTCAGATCGGGCGGTCCGGCATCTCCGCCCTCGACGAGTTCGTGTCCAACGACTCGTCGACCTCGATGGGGGAGATGATCGCCGACCCGCGCGGAGTGTCGCCGGAGTCCGAGTTTCAAGCCGAGGAAACACGTCGCTCGCTATTCGACGCGATCAACCGACTGCCCAGCCGGGAGCGTCTCGTGGTGACCCTTTACTACTACGAGGGAATGACCCTGGCCGAGATCGGCGATGTGCTCGGGGTCACCGAGTCCCGGGTCTGTCAGATCCACGCCAAGACGATGATGTCGTTGCGAAACCGTCTCGGGGATCCCGCCTGGGGCTGAAAAACGGTTCTGGCGCAGCATGAGTAGGGAGTGCTCCAGCTCGATTCGGGCGTCGGGCACGGTCTCGATGCCATAGCGCTCCCGGAGCGGGGTCCAGGCTTCCATCCCCAACGACCGGGCCAGCGCCCAGTAGGCGTGACCCCTGACCAGGGATGAGCGATGATCGAAGTGGTCGAGGATGGGCCCAACCGCGTTCGGCTCCTCGGAGTTGCCCGCGGCCACCAACAGGTTGCGCCGGAGAAATCGCGGTTGGCGATGGGGCACGTAGAACCAGCCGAATCGAGCGACCAGGGCCTCGTCGTCCAAGGAGAGCAGCCCGGCGAAGTCGAGCTCGGTGGTCTCCGTCGCCGGCCGGCGCAGCGCAGGCCATCCCGGTGGACAGGAGGTGAGGCAGTCATCGCAGCCGTAGATCCGCCGCTCGACGAGGGGCCTGACCCAGCGTGGGAGGGCGCCCCCGGTCTGCAGCCATGTCGAGATGCAGAGCCGGGCATCGAGGCCGTCGGGGGTGATGGCGCCGGTGGGGCAGGCGGGAACGCAGGCGACACACGTGCCACAGCTCCGTCGCATCGGCCCGGTCGGCTCCAGGTCGAGATCGGTGGCCACCGAGCCGAACAGCAGCCAGGGCCCGTGCCCGGGGGCGAGCACCATGGTGGAACGGCCGATCCAGCCCAGCCCGGCACGGACGGCGGCGGCCCGGTCGACAAGCCGGTTGTCGTCGATCAGCACATCGGACCTGCCCCCGAGACGCTCGATCTCGCCACTCACCGCGTTGGCCACCTCCCTCACCCTCTGGTAATGGTCCGCGGTGGCGAAGCGGGCGAGCACCGCACCGGTCGCCGCCGGGGGAGGTGAGTGGGGGAGGTAGCTGCACCCAACCACGACCAGACTGCGCGCCCAGGGAAACGTCCGGCTCACATCGGAAGCCGTGTCCGGATCGTCGAAGGTGAAATGGAGCGGACCGGCCATGCCTCGTTGCTTGCGAATGACCAGCTCCTCCCTCGCCTCGGTGAAGGGGCGTGCCGCGGTCACCCCGACCGTGTCGGCGCCGGCGGCAGTGGCGATCTCGGTGATCGAGACGGTCGGGGTGGTCATCGCGGTCGAGTCTGGCATGGTCGACGATTACCCAATCGAGGGCACGGTCCTTAGAATCCATGCCATCACGCACGCCCGTCAACCCCTCACTGGTCGAGCCCAGCTCGGGAGAGGGCCGCAGCCACAGGCGGCGGGGGTCTGACCCACCGGGCGGAGGAAACAACCAGAGAGGAGCAGTTGTGGCCCAGGTCACGATGAAACAGCTCTTGGAGGCAGGCGTCCACTTTGGCCACCAGACCAGACGCTGGAACCCCAAGATGCGCCCGTACATCTACGGGGAACGGAACGGAATACACATCGTCGACCTTCGACAGACGGTCAACCAGGTCGCGGAGGCGCTCGAGTTCGTCAAGCAGATCGCGATCAACGGCGGGTCGGTGCTGTTCGTGGGGACGAAGAAGCAGGCGCAGAGCGCGGTAGCCCAGGCTGCCACCCGCGCCGGCCAGCCATACGTCAACTATCGCTGGCTTGGGGGCATGCTCACCAACTACACCACGATCCAGAAGCGGGTCTACTACATGAGGGAGCTCCGGCGCCTGGAGGACACCGGTGAGATGAACAACCGGCCCAAGAAAGAGCGTCTCAAGCTGCGTCGCGAGCTGGAGAAGCTGGAGCAGAACCTCGGGGGCGTGGCCAACATGAACCGTCTTCCCGACGCCGTCTTCATCGTCGATGTGAACACCGAGGCGACGGCGGTCAAGGAGGCCGACCGTCTCGGTATCCCGGTGATCGCCCTGGTGGACACCAACTCCGACCCTGATGCAGTCGACTTCGTCATCCCCGGCAACGACGACGCCATTCGCGCCGCCGACCTCGTCGCCGGCGCCCTCGCCGACGCCATGGTCGAGGGCAACGAGATCGCATCCAAGAAACAGCCCGCCCCCGAGGAGGAGACGGTGGAGGCTGCCGCAGCCGGGCCGGCCGCCGGGGAGTGACCGCACTCGTGAGCGAGATCACCGCCAGAGACATCCAACGTCTGCGCCAGGAGGCCGGCGTGGGAATGATGGACGCCAAGAAGGCGCTGACCGACGCCGACGGCGACTTCGAGAAGGCGTTCGAGCTGCTTCGGGAGCGGGGCCAGGCCAAGATGGCGAAACGGGCCGACCGCGAGGCGTCAGAGGGCACCATTGGTAGCTACGTCCACATCCAGAACGACCGGCCGGTGATTGGCGTTCTGGTGGAGCTTTCCTGTGAGACCGACTTCGTGGCGAAGAGCGAGGACTTTCGCAAGACCGCCGACGACATCGCCCTCCACGTCAGCTGGTCGAGCCCGGAATGGGTCACCAGGGACGCGGTCGACGAGTCGGCCCTGACCAAGGAGAAGGAGATGATCGCCCGCCAGGCCGCCGCCGAGGGCAAGCCCGAAGACGTGGTGGAGAGGATCGTCGCCGGGCGCATCGAGTCGTGGTACGCCGAGAACGTCCTCTACGACCAGAAATTCGTCAATCCGGAGCGCTTCGACGGCACCGTGGGCGATATGGTCGCGGCCCTCGCCACGAAGATGGGTGAGAACATCTCGGTCCGGCGAGTGGCGCGGCTCGCCGTCGGCGCATAGGAGCCCCTTTGACAGAGCCAGCCCATCGAAGGGTCCTCCTCAAGCTCTCCGGAGAGGCTTTCGCCGACCCCGAGATCGGCTATGGCATCGATCCCGACACGGTCAACCGGGTGGCGGAGGAGATCGCCGAGGCACAGCAGACCGGTGTGGAGGTCGCTGTCGTGGTCGGCGGGGGGAATATCTTCCGGGGTGTCTCCCAGGCCGCCAAGGGAATGGACCCGGCGACCGCGGACTACATGGGCATGCTGGCCACGGTGATCAACGCCCTAGCCCTGCGCGACTCGCTGGAGAAGGTGGGGGTCACCACCCGGGTGCAGAGCGCGATCACCATGCAGGAGCTGGCCGAGCCCTACATCCGGCTCCGTGCCATCCGGCATCTGGAGAAGGGCCGGGTGGTGATATTCGCCGCCGGCACCGGCAACCCCTTCTTCACCACGGACACCACAGCCGCACTCCGAGCCATCGAGATCGGGGCAGATGCTCTGCTCAAGGCGTCGAAGGTGGACGGGATCTACGACTCGGATCCCAAGACCAATGCACAGGCCGCCAAGCTGAGCGAGTTGTCGTACATGGACTTCATCGCCGCCGAACTCCAGGTGATGGACGCCACCGCCGTTACGATGTGCAAGGAGCATCAGGTTCCCATCCATGTCTTCGACATGACGGTCCCCGGCAACATCGTCAAGGCCGTAGAGGGTGATCGGATCGGTACCGTCGTCCACTGAGGAGGCCCCATGATCAGTGACCTGTTGACCGAAGCCGAGCAGAAGATGCAGGCCGCGGTCGATCATGTCGCCTCCGAGTTCTCCACCGTCAGGACCGGGCGGGCCAACCCCCAGCTTCTTCAGCGGATCACCGTCGAGTACTACGGGACCCCGACCCCGCTGCAGCAGCTGGCATCTATTTCAGTCCCCGAGCCTCGCCTCCTCGTGGTCCAGCCCTTCGACAAGAGCACGGTCAACGACGTCGAACGCGCCCTCCAACAGGCCGACCTGGGATTGAACCCGACCAATGACGGCACCGTGGTCCGCATAGCATTCCCCCCTCTCACCGAGGAGCGGCGCAAGGACCTGATCAAGGTGGTGCGCAACATGGGTGAGGAGGGGAGAGTCGCCGTCCGCAACATCCGGCGTCACTCCAAGGCGGAGATGGAGGAGTTGCACGGGGAGATCTCCGACGACGACATTCGCCGGGGCGAGGATGAGTTGCAGAAGCTCACCGACAAGTTCGTGGACCGGATCGACAAAGTCCTCGCCAACAAGGAAGACGAGCTCCTCGAGGTCTGAGTGACAGACAAAGAACGACCACGAGACGAGGACGTCGCCGGGGAGACGCCGATGGAGGAGCTGCCCTTCGCAGGCGACGACCCCGACACCGGCGATGGGGGCGACGACGGCGGAGAGGAAGGGCCCGATGAGACCCCGGGATCGGTCGAGGTGGACGACGGGACACCGGATTGGGAGGCGATGGCCAGCGGTCCTTCCGATCTCGACGAGTACACCTCAGAGGAGTATCTGAAGGGCACGACCCAGGAGTACCAGGGTCTCGCCGAGGAGGTGCAGCGGGCGTCCACGGAGGAGTGGGAGCTGCAGGCGGTGGCCGCCAGCCTCCCCGGAGTGGAGTCGGGGCTGGTCGGCTTTGGTGATGTCTCCGGAACGAAGTCCGAGCCCGAAGAGTCCTATGAGGCCGCCGAGCAGGCAGCCACCTCCGATCTCGCCATGCGAGCCGGATCGGCGTTGGTCGTATTCGGGCTGTTCCTCGGTTCGCTGGTATTGGGAGGATGGTGGTTCAGCGTCTTCGTGATCTTGCTCATGATCGTCTCGGCGGGCGAGTTCTATGCCACCTTGCGCACCCGCGGTTACCGACCGGTCGCGTTGTTCGGCCTGCTCGGAGTGATCGTCATGGGGATTGGCGCCCACAACGTCGGCCCACTCGCCATCGCCGGATGGGCGGCGGCGATGACCGTGACCACGGTCTTGTTCTTCTCTCTCTCCCCGAGACGCAATGCCCTGGCCAACTCGGCCGTGACTGTGCTGGGCATGGCCTGGGCCGGGATGCTCGCCTTCGCCATCCTGATCGCGGCCGGGCCACAGCCGGTGGCCCACATCTTCTTCGTGGTGATCGTGGTGGCCGGAAATGACATCGGCGCCTACTTCGTGGGGCGTGGCTTCGGCCGCAGACCGCTGGCTCCCCATATCTCCCCGAAGAAGACGGTCGAGGGGCTCATAGGAGGGCTCCTGGTAGGTGGTGTCATCGCCTCCGTCCTCGCCGTCTTCCCTCCGTGGGATCCCATCGGGATCACCCGGGCCCTGGTCATCGCGGCCGTGATCGGTGTCCTGGCCCCGATCGGTGATCTCGCCGAGTCGATGATCAAGCGTGCCCTCGACGTCAAGGACATGGGGTCGGTCCTCCCCGGTCATGGGGGCATGCTCGACCGCATCGACGGCTTTCTATTCGCGGTCCCCGCGGTCTACGTCCTGTTCCGGGGTTTCGGGCTGCTGTGACCGCCTCCCTGGTCGTCCTCGGGGCGACGGGATCAATCGGGGCCCAGACCCTCGATGTCGCCGACAATCTCGGTCGCCACGTCGCCGTGGTCGCGGCCCGCCGCCCCTCGCCCGATCTTCTCGCCATCGCGGCGCGGTACCCCGACGCCGAGGTCGTCGTTGCGGGCGGCTCAGGGGAGGAACGCGACATCTTCCAAAGTCGGGCCGGGCGAAAGATCGCGTTCGGCACCGACGCGATGCTCGCCTCGGCTTGCGAACCGGGTCGGGTTGTGGTCAACGGGATCGTCGGCGCAGCCGGTCTTCGCGCCACCGTGGCCGCGCTCGAGGCGGGGAACCGGGTGGCCCTGGCCAACAAGGAGAGCCTGGTGGCAGGGGGCCCGGTGGTCACCGCGGCCTTGGCCGCTCATGGCGGGGAGCTGATCCCCGTGGACAGCGAGCACTCTGCCCTCCATCAGTGTCTCCAGGGGGAGAACCCGGAGTCGGTGAGCCGGCTGATCGTCACAGCCTCCGGAGGGCCGTTCCGCGGGCGGGATCGTGACTCCCTCGCCAGGGTGACCCCCGCGGAGGCGCTGCGTCACCCCACCTGGGACATGGGGCCGCGGATCACCATCGACTCGGCAACGATGTTCAACAAAGGGCTGGAGATCATCGAGGCCCATCATCTCTTCGGAGTGGGCTATGACCGCATCGAGGTGGTGGTTCACCCTCAGTCGCTCCTTCACTCCGCGGTCGAGTTCGTCGACGGATCGTGGAAAGGGCACATCGGGCATCCCGACATGAGGATCCCCATCCAGTACGCACTCACCGCCCCGGAGCGTGCCCCCTCCCCGGCATCGCCCTTCGACCTCGCCGGGCTCACCCTCTCCTTCGAGGCCCCCGATCGGGAGGTGTTCCCCGCGATCGACCTCGCATATCGGGCCGGTCGTGCTGGTGGTTCGGCCCCGGCGGTCCTCAACGCCTCCGACGAGATCGCGGTCGAAGCCTTCCTCCAGGGACGGCTTGGCTTCCTCGGCATCACCGAGGTCGTCTCCCGGGCCCTCGAAGCCGTCGAGTGGCGGGACCTGAGCACCGTGGACGACGTGGTCGCGGTAGATCGTGAGGCCCGCGAAACCGCAGCCTCGCTGATCGCCGGGGTCTGCTGATAGCAACCCGGCACTGGGTAACCTCAACGCATGCTCGGGGGTGTCGCTGCAGCCATCGCCATCGTCGTATTCGTGACCGCACACGAGGCGGGGCACTTCCTCGCGGCCAAGGCCACCGGTATGAAGGCCACCGAGTTCTTCTTCGGCTTCGGGCCTCGTATCTGGTCCACCCGCAGGGGAGAGACCGAATACGGATTCAAGGCCCTGCCCTTGGGCGGTTACGTGCGGATCGTGGGCATGAACCCCCTCGAGGACGTAGCACCGGAAGACATGGGGCGCACATACCGGGAGAAGAAGTTTTGGGAGAAGGCGGTGGTCGTTCTCGCCGGCGTCGCCATGAACTTCCTGATCGGCTTTGTGTTGTTCTGGGGGATCCTGGTCGCCAACGGCGTCAACGAGCTCGTCCCGGTGGTCGACAGGGTGGTGGCGGAGTCCCCTGCCGCCGAGGCAGGGATCGAGCCCGGGGACCGGATCGTGGCGATCGGCGACGACCCGGTGACCTCCTGGGAAGACGCCACCAAAAGCCTGGCCGAGGGGCCCCGGGAGACCGTGATCACCGTGACCCGGGATGGCGAAGAACTGATCCTCGATGCCGACCTGGCCGCCAGCGAGAATGTCACAGGGGCGGGCTATCTGGGCATCGCCCCATCGGTGGAGAACTCCGACGTCGGCGTGTTCGCCTCACTGGGCATGGCGGGGGAGATGGTCTGGCAGGGAATCCAGGACACCTTCTACTCGCTCTACCAGATGTTCCGGCCCTCCAGCTTGGCACAGTACTTCGCGGTCTTCGGCGGGGATACCGACGTCCCCAGGGAGATTCGCCCGGTCAGCCCGATCGGCATCGTGTCCATCGGCAACCAGGCGGAGAGCGCTGCCGGCTTCTTGGCCATACTCGGCTATGTCAACGTGATCTTGGCCACCATCAACCTGCTGCCCCTGTTCCCTCTAGACGGCGGGCACTTCGCCGTCGCCGCGTACGAGAAGTTGAGCGGGCGGCAGGCCAACATTCGCAAGCTGATGCCGGTGGCGGCTGCAGTGATGGGGACCCTCTTCTTTCTCGGGTTCGTCGCCATCATCCTCGACATCGTCAACCCGATCAGCTTCGGTTGAGCCCGGGCGGGGCGATGACCTTGTGCACAGTCACGAGATCCCATCGGGACATCTAGCGTTGAGCCTGTGAGCTTCGAGCGACGCCAGACCCGTCAATTGCATGTGGGCAAGGTGCCGGTGGGCGGTGGTGCCCCTATCAGCGTCCAGTCGATGACCACGACGAAGACGGCGGATGTCGACGGGACACTGGCCCAGGTCTACGCCCTGGCCGGCGCCGGTGCCGACATCGTGAGGATCACGTGCAACGAGGTGGAGGCTGCCCAGGGCTTGTCCGAGATCGTGCCCCGGAGCCCGGTTCCCATCATCGCCGACATCCACTA
>DATFGI010000007.1:0-14781 GCA_035249605.1 Acidimicrobiia bacterium | reverse complement strand
GAACATGATCCGCATCGAGCAGGGATAGACCCTGGGCGCTCCGGTCCCGACGGGCGTGTCCGATCAGGCAATCCCGACCACGGTCAGCTGGAGTGAGTTCGCTCGCCGGGAGCCGGAGCTGTCTCGGTTCGGGGCCGATCGCTAGAACTCGGCGGGAGTAGTCCCGTCGTTGCCGAGCAAGCCGCCGATACCCAGTGGATGCGGTGTTGGATGGTTGGCCGCCGTCCATCGATAGGACGCGAGCGCGGGCACGGCCGGGGACGAGCGCTGCGGACGAATCGGCGGCTCCGCCGCCGACGATTACAACCTCAGGAGAGGTGTGGTCATTCATGTTCGCCACAGTTCGAAGGCTTGCTTTGTGACAGTGTGCAGCTGACCTAGCTGACAGCCCAGGGCTGTCGGACATCTGAGAGCTCATCCAGACGGGTGAGCAGTTTCGCGAGGAGGGCGTCGAGATTCTTCACCTCGTTGGGAGCGAACCCATGAATCATGGATTCGTAGACCCTGAGGGTCGTGTCGAATGCCTCGTCGATCAGAGTCCGGCCGGTCTCGGTGATTCCGAGCCTGATCGCCCTGCGATCGTCGGGGTCTTGTCGCCGTTGGATGAGACCTTGGTGCTCGAGCCGATCCAGCTTTCCCGTCATACCCGACTGTGAGGTTCGGAGCTGTTGGGCAACCTCGATCGGTGTGAGGAGCGATGGTTCCACCCGCCGTAACAGGGATAGGACCTCGAAGTCGCCCCTCCGTCGGAGTCCGCTGACTTGGGCCGTCCGCTCCAGTATCTCCTCGGCCAGACGCCCGCTCCAGATCAGCCGCCCGATGACGCCTAAACCGAAGAGGTCGAGCTCAGGGCGAGTCCGGCCCCACTCGCTGAGAGCATCGTTTATGAACTTCGCCTGGGACATGGATCAATTCTACTTGACAGCACCACCCTCTGCGGACGTATAGTACGTTTACGAAGTAGACCAGTAGTAAGACGCCTCCTCTGGTCTCTCGGCAAGAAAAAGGGAGGAAACAATGACAAGCACCAAACTCAGCAGGGCGGCCGCCGTCTCTGCAGTCCTATCCGGCCTGCTGTACGTCGGGATCCAGTTCATACATCCGGAAGAGACTGTTGCAGCCGTGAGTACCAACGCGTGGGTGGTGGTTGCGCTCCTCACGGTGGCAATGGCCGTCCTCGGTCTCGTCGGTGTCACCGGGATCTATCTTCGCCAGACGGAGGAAACCGGGATACTCGGGCTTCTCGGCTATCTCTCCTTCGGGCTGTTCTTCCTCCTCCCGATCGCGTTCTCGTTCGCCGAGGCCTTGATCCTGCCCCTCATCGTCAGCGATGCCCCAGGATTCGTCGAGAGCTTCAACGGGCTCTTCAACGGGGAAGGCACCGACGGCACCCTGGGTGCCCTCGAATCGATCAGCACCGTCGCCGGTGTGCTCTACCTGGCAGGGGGAGTGCTGTTCGGCATCGCGGTCTTGCGGGCAAGGATCCTGTGGTCGTGGGCGGCAATCCTCCTGATAGCGGGAGCGGTGGTCACCCCTCTCACCGCTCTGGTTCCCCACGAAGTGGGCAGGTTCGCCGCCGTCCCTGTCGGCGTCGCCCTGATCGGGCTCGGCCTTTCACTCTGGTCCGAAAGGAAGGAAGCAACCTCGAGAGAGTCTCTGGGGGTGCCCACTTCGCCGACCACCCAACCCGCGGTATAGGGGCGACGAAATGGTCCGGCGGCGCGGGGGAGTCGCCGGGCCGGCTCGCCCGACTGAACTCGATTGGACCTTCCAAGAGGGAGACGACATATGGCAAGCGGCACTATGACCAACACAAGCGCCGAAAAGAGTCAGGTCCCCACTGGCTCTATGAAGAACGATCAGCGCAACGCCCGGATCTTCGGGGTGCTGTTCATCGTCACCTTCCTCACATCGATCCCAGCCGCCCTTTTCTTCCAATCGGTCATCGACGACCCGGCCGCCTTCATCGCGGGTGGCGGGAACGTCAACCAAATCTACCTGGCCGCGCTGTTGGAGTTTCTTCTCATCATCGCCAACGTCGGGACGGCCGTCGTCTTCTACCCGATCGCCCTGCGGCAGAACAAGATTCTCGCTCTCGGTTACGTCGCGGCGCGAATCATCGAGTGTGTCTTCATTGCCTTCGGAATCATCTTCGTGCTCGGGATAGTGAGCCTGCGCCTGGACCCTTCGGGCGCAGCCGACCTGGCCGTATCGCTTGCCGCCCTCAAGGATTGGACTGCTCTGTTCGGCCCCGGACTGGTCGTCCCCTTCGGGAATGGGCTGATGCTGGGCTATCTGATGTACAAGTCCGGCCTGGTACCGCGGCGCATGACCTGGTTCGGACTGGTGGGGGGGCCGATCCTTCTGATCGGGAGCATTGTCACGCTCGTTGACGGGTGGGGAGCAGACAGCGCCCTGCCGGCCCTCCTGGTAGCCCCGGAGTTCATCTGGGAAGCCTTCCTGGGCGTCTACTGCGCCATCTGGGGCTTTCGGCGCGACTCACCAATCCTTCAAGCAAGCGCACGTTGAGCCGACTCCGCGCTCGGACTGACGAGTTGATGTCCGCACCCTTGACCGGCAAAACGGTGTTGATCACCGGAGGAACTGGCGGGATCGGTAGAGCCGCCGCAGTCGGCCTCGCCTCCATGGGCGCCAGGGTGGGTATCACCGGCCGGGACCGCGCCCGGGCCGAGCAGGCCGCGACCGCGATCGCCGACCAGTCGGGCAACCTGACAGTGGATGTGTTCGTCGCCGACATGTCATCACAGACCGAGGTCCGGCGACTAGCCGGTGAGGTTCTCTCCGCATACCCGCAGCTCGATATCTTGGTCAACAACGTCGGCGGGTTCTGGGCTCACCGTCACACGACGGTCGATGGGCTGGAACGCACCTTCGCCCTCAACCATCTCGCCCCCTTCTTGTTGACCAACCTCTTGTTGGAACGACTCGTCGCCGGCCAACCCGCCCGTGTCGTCACCGTGTCATCCGGGGCGCACGCCATGGGAACGATCGACTTCGACGACCTGATGGGCGAGCGGAACTACTCCGGGCAGGAGGCATACAACCAGTCGAAGCTGGCCAACGTCATGTTCACCTACGAACTGGCCCGCCGACTCGGAGGAAGCCACATCACGGCAAACGCGCTGCATCCGGGTATGACCAACACCGCCTTCAGCGCCGAGGATCCAGCGCGAAGCATGGCCGTCGTCGTCGCCGCGATGCGACCGTTCATGAGGAGCCCGAAGCGGGGGGCGGATACCACCATCTATCTGGCCAGTTCCCCGCAGGTGGAAGGTGTCACCGGCCGCTACTTCTTCAATCGCAAGGCCAAAGTGTCCGTGGAGTCCTCGTACGACACCACGGTCGCCGCCCGACTGTGGCGGGTGTCTGCCGACCTGGTCGGAATCCCGGTGGACATGGGGCCTAGCCGTGAGAAGGCAGCCTCTTGAATTATCGGCCCACCACCGGTCAGCACCCGGGTTCCCGCCATGTATCGACAAGGGCCACGGGTCACTCCGGACCCATCGACCCCACGAAGACGACTACCGCAACACGAGCCAACCTGGCCCGCTCAAACAGACTGGACACTCCATGACTTCCACCCGAAAACCCACCGTCGAAGCAGAGGACGTCAAACCGAGAGCCATGCGTGCCATCGCTCAGCGGGCCTACGGATCGATCGAAGTGCTGCGTGTGGCTGAGGTCGATCGCCCCGAGATCGCGGCCAACGAGGTTTTGGTAAAGGTGGCCGCGGCCGGGATGGATCGGGGCACATGGCATTCCATGGCCGGCAAGCCGTACCTGATGCGCATCATGGGCTTCGGGTTTCGTCGACCAAAGAACCTGGTGCCCGGATTGGACGTGGCCGGCACCATCGTGGCGATCGGATCGGAGGTGACCAGGTTCCAGCCCGGTGACGAGGTGTTCGGCATGAGCCGGGGCTCTCTCGCCGAGTACGCGGCGGCGCGGGAGGACAAGCTCGCCCACAAGCCGACCAGCCTCTCATTCGAGCAAGCGGCGGTCGTCCCCATCTCGGCGGGAACTGCCCTCCAGGGGCTCACCGACTCGGGGCGCATCGAAGCAGGCCAGAAGGTGCTGGTCATCGGTGCCTCGGGCGGTGTCGGCACCTACGCCGTCCAAATCGCGAAGGCATTCGGAGCAGAGGTCACCGGTGTGGCCAGCACCGGAAAGGTAGATCTGGTTCGTTCCCTCGGCGTCGATCACGTCATCGACTACACCCGAGAGGACTACCTCGACGGCTCCGAGCGCTACGACCTGATCCTGGATATCGCGGGAAACAGCCGGCTATCCCGGCTCCGCCGGGCGCTCTCGCCGAAGGGGACGCTGGTCATCGTCGGAGGAGAGGAAGGTGGCAGTTTCACCGGAGGCTTCGGCCGCCAGCTCCGCGCACTCGTCTTGTCCCTCTTCGTGAGCCAGCGACTGACCATGTTGGCGTCCAAGGAGCGATACACCGACCTGGAGGCCCTGAGCCCCTTCTTCGCCAACGGCCAGGTGACTCCGGTGATCGACAGCACCTACCTACTGGCCGAAGTGCCCAACGCAATGAAACGCCTGGAAGCCGGAAAGGTGAGCGGAAAGATCGCCATCACCATCTGACCAAGACCCGCAATGGATCCGTCAGTCACGACGGACAGATCGCCGGCGCAAGCCAACAAAGGAACAACGAATGACCACAGGAACAACCTCTTACCCAGCCCGACTGGACATCGACTACCCGGAGAAACTCGACCGGCTCACGACCTTCTTTCGACTCATCTGGGCCATACCGATCCTCATCATCTTGACGCTGATCAGCGCGACCGGAAACGAGACGGTCATCGAAGGCGGCAAGGAGATCACACGGACCGGTGGCGGAATCAGCGCCGGGCTGTTCGCGGCAACGATGCTCATGATCGTCTTCCGGGAGCGATACCCGCGTTGGTGGTTCGACTTCGCCCGCGAGCTGACCCGATTCTCGGCCCGAGTCGGCGCCTACCTGGCCCTTCTCACCGACCGCTACCCCTCGACCGTCGAGGAGCAGTCGGTCCACCTCGAGATCGACTATCCCGACGTGGAACAGGATCTCAACCGTTGGCTCCCCTTGGTGAAGTGGCTACTGGCGATCCCTCATTACATAGTGCTCGTGGTGTTGATAGTCGTTGCCGTCTTCGTCATCTTCATCGCCTGGTTAGCCATCCTCTTCACCGGTCGCTACCCACGCCCCCTCTTCGACTACCTGGTCGGAGTGGGCCGGTGGTCACTCCGCGTCGAGGCCTACGCCTTCCTGCTGATCACCGATCGCTACCCCCCCTTCAGCCTCAACTGATGAACCGAGCGCCGACAGGAAGACAGAGACCGCATCGGGCTACAACGACGCCCTTTCCATCAGAAATGGACACCCCATGACCATCGCCCGAACATCCGCACTCGAAGTCGGGGCCCCAGGAAGGTCGAACAGAAGAATTGCCGTCGCCGTAGGCATCCTGTTCTTCTTCCAATTGATCACGTTCTTGATAGGAAGTTCCTGGGTTCAGGAATACCTGGCGGGGGAGGCCGGCAGGTCAACCCTGGTTATGGGTCTTCTTCTCGAGATGGCTGCGGGGCTGGCGGTGGTGGCGATCGGACTCCTGATGTATCGGATCCTCAAGTCGGTGGACCGGAGGCTGGCGTTGGGATACCCGGTCATGAGGATTCTCGAGTTCGTGGTGTCTGCGATCCTGGCCGGCTACCTCCTGAGCCAACTCCAGGAGTTCCCGAATCACCTGCTGTGGGTGTACATCCCCACCGGAATCGGTGGCCTGATTCTGAACTACCTGCTGTTCACATCGAGGTTGATCCCGCGTCCCATCGCAGTCCTCGGATTGATCGGATATGCCTTCCTATTACTGGTGGTTCCGCTCGACCTCGTCGGCGCCGTGGAGGAGGGCAGTGGCGCCGGGCTCGCATTGCTGGCGCCGGGCGGATTGTACGAATTCGTAATCCTGCCCATTTGGCTGATCGCCAAGGGATTCCGCCCACAGGTGGTGAGATGATGCGAGACGTCGCCGACACGTCCGGGGATTGGATGACCACTGCACGTCGTACCTGGCTTTGGCCGATGTCGATCCTGATCGGGTTCCCGATCGGGGGGTTGATTGCAGACATCGTCGTGGATGGAGTCGATTCGGTCGGAGCAGGAGTTGTCGCCGGCCTCATCGCCGGCATGATCTTCGGAGCGGCGGAATGGTTCGCCTTGCGCCGATGGGTCTCATGGCTTTGGATCCCGGCAACGGCCGTGGGGATGGCACTTGGCCTCGCCGCTGGGGCGGCACTGGTCGACTACGGGATCAGTCGAGGAGATCTCACCCTCATGGGTGCTGTGACCGGAGCCGGCGTTGGGGGCATGCAGGCGCTCGTGCTCATACGACACCGCGTCACCGGTGCTTGGTGGTGGGGGGTGGCGAACCCGCCGGGCTGGTCGCTCGGCTGGCTCGTCTCTTCGTATGTCATCGCGAGAAACATTGGTGAGCGGTGGCCGATCTTCGGTGCCAGCGGAGCGGTGGCGTTCGGCCTACTGACCTGGCTGCTCCTGGCCATGCTCCTCCGAACCAAGGCACCGGCAGTCCGGGGGTCGGCAGTCGAAGCCAGTCCGTGAACATCGAACGCGTAGCGGGCGCACTCCTCATCTTCTTGCCTCTCGCCTTCAACGCGTTCTTCTTCCTCCTCGGTCGTCGGTTCGACTACCCCGACATCTTGCGCAGACCAACGGAGGAGATTCTGAGCCGTTTTCAGCGGGGCGGGGTTGGTCTCAAGCTGGTCTGGTACGGCTTCATGCTCACCGCCGTCCTGCTCGCGCCACTGGCCGTGCTCCTGGGACAGGTGCTCGCCGGCGACGGTCTGGCGGTGGTGCCCTCTGCGGTCGTTGTCGGCATCCTCGCCGCTGTCGTGCAGTTCTTCGGTCTTGCCCGCTGGCCTTTCCTCGTCCCGGCGCTAGCGCGTGCCTACAACGATCCCGCTTCGACCCCAGCGACGCGCGAAGCGACCATGGTTGTCTTCGACTCATTCCACCGTTACCTCGGGGTGGGGATCGGAGAGTGCCTCGGCTATCTCCTTACAGGAGCGTGGAGTCTGCTGGTCGGTGTGGCCATGCTCCGGTCGTCCGTGTTCGACCCCTGGCTGGGCTGGCCGGGCATCGTCATCGGGCTCTTACTCATCGTCGGTTCACTCGAATTCGTTGGCCGATTCGAGGAGCAAGGATGGAAGCTCGCGGGCACGATCGTCCCCATCGCCTACATCGCCTGGTCCTTGTGGCTCGTCCTCACCGGCGTGGTACTTCTGGTCGGGTAGACCATGAGCGGAGTGCGCCCGAAGTTGATCAGGCAGCCGGCTACAACGATTTGAGAAACTCGGCCAGATCGTTGATCTGGTCTGGGGTCAATCCAAGCCCGAAGTGCTGGTCGTAGTGCTCGACCACGTCGCTCAGCGTGGCGAATCGCCCATCGTGATAGAAGCCACCCTTGGTGTGGGACCACAACCCCGCCAGCGGCGTGGTCCGGTACCCCTCCGTGGGAGACCGGTTGGCTTGGAAGTCGTCGATTCCTATCTCTTCGGGAGTATGGATGGCGTAACCAGGCTCCGTGTATAGGGGGGGCACGTGGCATTCTGCGCACCCGGCCGCTCCGGAGAACAGGTCCTCTCCCCGACTTGCAGCATCGGCGTCGAAGCTTCCCGGTGGTGGTTCGGGGGCGGGAATGGAGAGTTGATAGAAATGCAGAGCGGCCAGTTTGGATGTAACGAGGTCGGGATCGCTGCGAATGTTCCAGCGGCCGGTCGCGGCGTCGATCGGGAACTTCTCGGGGTCATTGAGGCGGGGATCGAAGAAGGTCCCTTGGCCCTGCATCTCGGTGACGGCCACGAACGCATTCCAATACGGAACCGACCCAAATCCGGTGAAGGTGTGGAGATTGATTCCGGCCAGACCGAAAGCCGGAGGGATCAGGGTCGGGGCGGACTGTCCGGTCTCGGGATTGATTGCCTTGCCGTCGTGAAGCACCTCGGCGTCGAATCTTCCGGGTCCCCAGGTCCGCAGAAGCTCGCGGAGCTGTTCTTCGGTGAGGGCAGTCAACGATGGAGCGTTCCGTAGCAGGTCTACAACCGGCTGAAGGTTGGGGGCAGCGGCGATGATCGCACCTATATCCAGGTCCCTGTTGGCCCAGCCGTCGAGCCGTTCTCCGACACCTTCAGTCAGGGAGTCGTTCACAGTCGAATGGCACAAGGCACAGGTGATACCCACCGAGGCGAGCTCATCGTCATCGTTGAAGATGCCGTCCAAACCGACGACCGCGTCGTGGCGGAGGAGCTCGACCGTGTTAGCCGGATCGTCCAGGTCCAAGCGGCCGGATTTGAGGGCTCCCTTGATCCGTCCGGGGAGGGCCTCCACATCCACCTTGAGCCCGAGCTGTAATGCCACCGCGGGAGAGACCGAGGTCTCAATGGCCTCGTGAAGGAGAAGTGTGTCACCCCAGAACTGCTCACTGCCGAAGGTGTCGAATCGAAAGATCTCGCGACCTTCCGACTGCAGGTCCTCGCCGTGGTCGTCGATCGTCCGATCCCAGTTGAAGGGGCCGACACCATTGGTCCCCGCCCACGCAACAGCACCCGCCGCTGAGAGAAGCAACACCGCGATCGGAACCGAAATCCGGATCGTCCGTCTCACAGGACCTGCCGATGGTCGAGAAACTGGCGCCCGCTGATGACTCTATCGGGGATAGCCGGAGGCGGTCAAGAGGGCATCGTCTCAACCAGGCGCTTCGGTCATGATGGGCCCCGCGTGATCGAGATCAGGTCGTAGAGCACCGGGTACCCGGGTTGGTCGGCGCGACAAGTGAGGTAGGAGGGTTCCGGGGGCTGGCGGGCCCGCACTTGCACCTCGACCTCTCCACCGGCAGCGCGGAAGACCACCTCGGCCTGATCATGGCCGGTTCTGCGGTAGTCGATCACCAAGAGATCGTCGAAGCCAATCAGGCCGTCCGACTCGCGGAGGAAATGCTCGGCCGCCTGGACGAGGCGGGGCTGGATGCTCCGGCCGCGGTGATGCGCCAGGTCGACCCGACCCCTCTCGTAGTCGGAGACGAGCGACTCGGCATCGTCCGGTTCCACCCGGCCGAAGTAGTCACCTCTGGGGAGAATGAGGAGGTTGCCGGCGAAGCGGTCGCCTCCGAGATGGGATACCTCCCAGGTCTGATCGGGTCGGGCCGAGGAGAGGGCGCGATACAACGGGCGACCCTGGTCGGCGCAGCAGATGTCGTGACGACCGTGGGTGCAGACGAGGAAGATGGGGTGATCGATCGTCTCGCCGGGACCTGGCGATCCTTTGGCCAGTGCATCCATGTCTACCTCGAGCAGGACAGACGGGTCGGGCATGGAGGCCGAGACCAGGAAAGGAGCGACTCCGTCGCCACCGGAGTGGGCCTTGAAGAAGACCGGGAGGCCGCTCGAGGCCGATCGATGGCGGATGAGCAGGATGCGGACGTTCCTGGCTCGTCGATGCAACTCTCGCCCCACATCTTCGGGGAACCTGCTGTCGTACAGGGCATCAGGCCCCCATGCCCCGCGCTGTTCGATGAGAAGCCACGCCGAGACCAAAGAGGCGGTGGCGTACAGAGGTTCGTCGCGAGCCAGCGCCTGCGCTGAGCATCGCGGCCCGCCCGACGTCAAGCGACGACCTCGAGGAGCCCTTCTCGAATCAGACGACGGACCAGGACCAGCCGGCCCGCTTCATCGAGGGCGGGCAAATCGGACACGACCACCCGCCCGCCACCGGCGAGCAGGGTCATCGCGGGCTCGAGCCAAGCCGGCATCCTCAGCTCACGATCGCCGAGGAGGACCGATAGCTCACCGTCGATCGTCTCGAGAACGCAAAACGAGCCTTCGCGACGGATGACTACCGATCCATGCTCGACCTCGTCGAGGGCGAGAAGCCGGTGGATCTGGCCCCGAAGCAGCGGTTGCCGCCCGGTCAGGACCTTGCGCCGAAGCCTCCCCGCTATCACCCTCGCGTCGATCGTCGCCACAGCCGAGCCGACCTCCTCCAATCGGAGTTTGACCGCATCGGTGAGGGCACCATCGTCGATCGAGAAGCGCAGAGGAAGCGGCTCACCAAACGCAGGCTCCGACTCGACCAACCTCAGCGCCTCCCTGACCGCCGAAGCCCAGGTGACGTAGAGGATCCCGATCGTGATGTGGACCGAAGCCCGCTCTTGGGTGCTGGCTGCGTGCGGGAAACCGGCCGGGATGTACAGGGAGTCGCCGGGGGACAGCAATGCGTCGATCAGCGGGGAGCGATCAGCCGGCGCATCGTGGCGGTCATGGACCCTCCACCTCTTCGTCCCTTGTGATTGCAGGACGATCACGTCGTGCTCGTCCTCATGAGTGCTGAAGCCCTGAGCCCCCGGCGGCGTGATGTATGCGTTTGCCTGGACCGGATGGCCGAGCGCCAGCTCCAGGCCTCGGCAATAGTCCGCCAGTGGTGCCCAGTAGCGATGCATGCTCTGGAAGACCAAGGTGGCACCGTTCGCGAACTCGTCGAACACCGCCCTGGCGTCGATGACGCCGGTTGCAGTCTGGGTGCCCGTCCGGGTGGTCTTGGTGTAACGGGCCGAGGGCAGTGTCGCGCCGTCCTTCACCAACCGAAACGAGGGCAGCCGCAGACCCGTGGTCGAGACGATCAGGTCGACGTCATCGAGGGAGAGGAGGTCGGCGAACCCTCCGGAGTCGGACGACTGCCGATGCTGCGGCCGGTGACCCCACAACTGTGTGGCAAAAGCCTCCGGATCGCCCACGGCACGACTGAAAGCCTCCCTGGCCCAGAGATCGGTCGAGTCATTGGTGGTGTGCAGACTCAGCTGTCCCGGCCGTCGCTGTCGGTGCTGTCGACGCCGTCGCTGTCGGTGCTGTCCACCCCGTCGTCATCGGTGCCGTCTGCATCATCGCCGTCGTTGCTGTCGACGCCGTCGTTGTCACGGGTGGTCGCTTTCGGTGTCGGACTACCGATAGTGCGAATGTCTTCGTCGGTCAGGCTCTCGACTTTGTCTTCGCCCTCACTCATAGCTGGCTCCTCGATCGCTTCCTTCCGAAGATAGTCGGCGGTCGTCTGCCCGGCACAAGGGTCGTGAGATCGGAGGTGACAAAGCGGTCAGCCCTCTCCGCCGATGTCCACTGTCGTTACCTCGTAGACGAGATCCGTCTCTCGGGCGCGGTAACCGGAGTCCAAAAATCATCCTCTGGCTCGAGGACTCATGGAATGCCCTCAGCCGCTGGCCAATACCGCGGCAATGTCGACCATGCGAGCTGAATAGCCCCACTCATTGTCGTACCAGGCGACGATCTTGACCACGTTGCCACGGAGGAGAAGCGTTGAGGCAGAGTCGACGATGGAGGAGTGAGGATCGCCGATGATGTCTCGCGATACGAGGGCATCGTCGGTGACCCTCAGGACTCCTTTCATCCGAGCTGACGCAGCGTCGAGAAGTGCCGAATGAACCTCGTCGACTGTCACATCCCGCGTCAACATGGCGGTGATGTCGGTCACGGAGCCGTCCTCGACCGGTACCCGGTAGGCCATCCCGTCCATTCGCCCATCGAGTTCGGGGATGACCCGGGCGGTGGCTCTGGTGGCGCCGGTGGTGGAGGGGACTATCGACAACGCGGCGGCCCGGCCCCTGCGTCGTTTGCGGGCCGGGGTGTCGACGAGGGCCTGACTGCTGGTGTATGCGTGGATGGTCGACATCATCAGATACTCGACGCCGAAGCTGTCCGACAGCACCTTTGCGACTGGGGCGAGACAGTTGGTGGTGCAAGAGGCGTTGCTGACCACGAAGTGTTGCTCTGGGTCGAATGATTCGTCGTTCACTCCGTAGACAAAGGTGGCGTCGGCATCGTCGGATGGGGCGGAGATCACGACCCGAGTCGCCCCGGCCTCGAGGTGTCGGGCCGAGTCGGCGCGGCTTCGCATCGCTCCGGTGCACTCGACGACTATGTCCACCTCCAACTCGGCCCAGGGAAGACGGGACGGGTCGGGCTCGGACGTGAAACGGATCTCCTCTCCGTCCACCACCAGACGGCCCGGCTCGGTGGAGACCTTGCCCGGGTACACGCCGTGAACCGAGTCGTATCTCAACAGGTAGGCGAGATCTTCGGGATCGGCGAGGTCATTGACTCCAACCAGCTCGAAGCGGTCGTCGGTGATGAACTGCTTGAGAGAGCACCTTCCGATCCGTCCGATGCCGTTGATCGCGATCCGGGTCAATGTCCCTCCATCTGGTTGTCTCACCCCTGACACTACGCTGATGGAGTCACCGGCCCTTTCGCTATGCTCGTCGAAACCCGTGCTCGCTAATCGGCGTGGACACCGGGTGGGCCGGGCAGCACCGTGGGGACGTACTCGAGTAGTTGGATTTGGCCGTCGAAGGTGCGGCTGTCAACCATTTCGAGGCCGACATCGGGATAACCGTCGTAGATCCTCTCGCGACCGGTATTACCGGTGATCACCGGAAAGACCACCACCCGGAAACGGTCGACCAGACCCGCCTCGAGGAGCGAGCGGCACAAGGTCAGGCTGCCAAGCGTGCTCATACTCATCCCGTCCCGCTTCATCGCGTCCACGGTCTCGACCGCATCCCCTGTGACCAGCTGGGAATTGGCCCAAGACAAGGGGGCCTCCAACGTCGACGAGAACACCACCTTGGGAAGTCTGGTGAGTTCGTCCACGGACGCCTCTTCGTCGGTTGTCAGGTCCGAATCCGATCCCTCTGACTCGGTGGTGAATCCGTACATCAGCCGGTAGGTGTTCGCTCCCATCAAGATGGTGTAGTCCCGGTCGGGACGCTCCCCGAGCCAGGCCATGTACTCGGGGCCCTCGAGTCCCCACCACCCCGACCAGCCCTCGGCGGACGCATAGCCGTCCAGTGAGGTGATGAAGTCCACAATCAGCTCCGGCATCGGTCAGCCTTCCGCCAGGACTTCTCGGAGCTTGGCGGCGAACGGCTCCGGGTCACCCATCTGGCCGTACTCGCCGCCCAGGAAGCCGCCGTGATTGCTGGGGAAGATCACCGGCTCGACTTCCAGACGCTCGGCCACGGCGTGTGCGCCGCGGTTCGCCATCTCGCCCTCCGACTCCGCGCCGGCCGCCATCACGATGCGGGTCGACCCGGCGCGCAAGGCCTCGAAGTCGGGCTCGTATCCGATCGACCCGACGAGAGCCAAGCCGAGGAGTGGGTCGGTCCGTGACCTGTCATCCTCGGTGGGGAGGCCGAACATGGCCGGGTCGGGCGCAGGCTGCCGGGCGAAGTCGGCGGAGAACTCGCCGCGATGACTGACGATGGCGATGAAATGGGCCATCCCCGCACCCCATCCCAGCTGCCGATACGTCTCGTTCACGGCACGGGCAGCGGCCAACGCCGCATCGCGGTCGGGAAGGAGCGTTGGAAGCGGGGGCTCGTGCGCAACCAACGTGTGCACATCCTCGGGGTACTTGGCGACCAGGGCCAGCGCGTTCACCGCTCCGCCGCTGCTGGCGAACAGGTCGACCGGTCCCCCTCCGAGCTCCTGGATGATCCGGTGCAGGTCGTCGGCGTGCTCCTCGGGCGTCGGCGGAGTGGTCGGGTCCGTGAGCTCACTGCGCTCGCTCCCACGGGGGTCGTAGGTGATCACGGTGCGGTCGGGGAAGTAACCCGCCAGGGTGCCGAAGCCGGGGGCGGCCATGGGTGAGCCGATGAGAAACAACGGAGTTGCTTCCGAGGAGCCACCAGGGCGGACGTCGTAGGTCACTGTCGCCCCCGGCACGGTCAGCGTGCGAGTTGCTTCTTCGGTCATGGTCATCGTGTGCTCCTTCGTTGGTCAGCCGCGCTTGCGGAACGATCGGTCGGTCAGCTCCCCGAGCCGTCGTCGATGGGGTCCTCGGCGAGGATGGCGTCGACCTGGCCGACTGCTTCGGTCAGGCCCTCCTCCATGCCGAAGCCGAGCAGCTGCTCCATGGCCTCGGTGCTCGGGAAGATGCTCACGATCGACATCCGGGTCCGGCCCACACCGACCTCCTCGATCGCGACGCGGAGCTCGTTGGTCGGCATATCGGTGTTCGGGGAGCCATCCTCGTTGGCAAAGCCGTCGCGGACGACGAGGGAGTGCGGGGGAACGACCTCCTCGACATCCCAATATGCGCGCGGCTGGTCGCCATCGGGCCCGGTCATGTGGTACTCGACGCGGCCGCCGGGCTTCAGGTCGTGTTTGGTGAAGGTGGCGGGGTAGGTCGGCGGGCCCCACCAGCGCTCGAGTTGGCGTGGGTCCGAGAACAACTCCCAGACGCGCTCGGGCGAGGCGTCGAATTCGGCGTCGAGGGTCAGGCTCAGGGCATGCGGGTCTTTGCGGACGGCGGTCACGGTCATCGTTCTATCTCCCTGGTGTACTCGTTGACGAGTTGGGTCATGCGGTCGATCCGACCGCGCCACAGCTCTTCGTATTGGTCGAGCAAACGGCGCGCCACCCGTAGCCCCTCCACGTTGGTCCGGACCACCTTGCGTCGTCCAATGCGGTGCTTGGTGACCAGGCCGGCCCGCTCCAAGATGGCGATGTGCTTTTGCACGGCTGCGAAGCTCATCGGGTAGTGGCTTGCCAGCTCGGCGACGCCCTCCTCGGAGTCGATCGCACGTCGGACGATGTCGCGGCGGGTGTGGTCCGCCAGGGCACCGAACATGCGGTCGAAGTCGGGAGGGGCCATCTGCATTTGATACAACCATACGGTTGTAT
>DATFGI010000006.1:0-33415 GCA_035249605.1 Acidimicrobiia bacterium | reverse complement strand
GATGGCGTCGGTGAGCGAGATGCGCCCGTCTGCCAGCATCGCCAGGGTCACTGCCGGATTGAAATGGGCACCCGACACGTGTCCCAACGCCCAGATCCCGGCGAGCAGGGCGAGCCCGAACGCGAGCCCGATGGCAACCATCTCCGCGGCTCCGGTGGCGCCGCCCGCGGCCAGGATCCCCATGGAGCCCAGACCCACCAGGATCAAGGTCCCCAAGAGCTCTGCCAGATATTTGTTGATGACCAAAGTGTCCTCCTGTCGATGGATCCGCTGGTTCGACCCGGGGCGGTTGCCAAAGGTTTCGCTGGTCAGGCTATTTCCGCCGCCGACGCCCGCCTACGACCCTGATCGAGATCCCCTCCACCGCACCGCGTGCAAACATCGGGCCCGATGCTCGCCGCGCTCAACTTCGGCGCCGTCGCGCTCGGCGTGGCCGCCGGCGGCCTTCTCGCCTCACTCACGGCGCTCCTGATCAGCGGCGCCCTCGCCCTCGTCGGTGTCGACACCGGCCCCGACATCGGGCTCGCGGTAGGCGTGCTCGCCGGGCTTGCGGCCGGCGGATGGGTGGCGGGCTCCAGGGCCGTTCACTCTCACCGCTTCCATGGGATGGTGACCGGGCTCCTGCTCGCCTTCGTCATCGTGGTGATCGCCAGGCTCGGAGGAAGCCCGGCGCCGACACCGACGGTGCTCTGGCTGGCGCTGGTCGCGGTCGCTGTGGCCGGGCTCTTCGGCTGGATCGCCGGCCGGCGAGCGGGCGACGGCGGGTAGAATGGGCACGCGAGCCCGTCGGACGGCCGCAGCCACTGGCTGAGGAAAGTCCGGACTCCACAGGGCAGGGTGCTGGATAACTTCCAGGCGGGGCGACCCGACGGAAAGTGCAGCAGAGAGCAGACCGCCGATGGCCCGTAAAGGGCACAGGCAAGGGTGAAACGGTGGTGTAAGAGACCACCAGCGTCGCCGGCAACGGCGGCGGATCGGCAAACCCCACCCGGAGCAAGGCCAAGCAGGGACCCGGTTGCCCGCCGAACGGTCCCGGGTAGGCCGCTAGAGCGGGTCGGTGACGACCCGTCGAGATGGATGGCCGTCCTCGACAGAATCCGGCTTACAGACAGGCTCAGACGTGGAGAGGCTCCCGAAAGGGAGCCTCTCCTCAATCCCACTGATTCGCGTTCCTTGGGAATGCGAGCCCAATAGAGACATTTGGACGTTTCGAAGCCGAAGCGATCGGAGATATGTCATCGGCTGATCGGCACACATCGCGCTCGAACAGCCTGGGCGCCGGGACACGAGGTGAAGATTTGCGAGCGTACGTTGTCTACGAGTCCATGTTCGGCAACACCGCGGTGATCGGCCGGGCAGTCGCCGATGGCTTACGCCACCACCTCGAGGTCGAGTCATACGATGTCTCGGAAGGGCCGCCGGTCACTGGAACGGACCTGCTCGTCGTTGGTGGACCGACGCATGCCTTCTCCATGTCGCGCACGGCGACGCGCCAGGATGCAGTGGCCCAGGGCGCGGAAGCCGATCCCCAGTTCGGTTTGCGTGAGTGGATCGATGACCTGCCCGCGGGCAGCGACGCCTCCTGTGCGGCTTTCGACACGCGTGTCGAAATCGTGCGTCGATTGCCCGGCTCGGCGGCGAAAGCCGCGGCAAAGGTGTTGCGAAATCGTGGCTATCAGCCAATCACGCGGCCCGAGAGCTTCTACGTGAAGGATGTGGCCGGGCCGCTTCTCGACGGCGAGGAAGACCGTGCCCGGGTATGGGGTTCGCAACTGGCCGCATTGCTGCTTGGCGAGTCCAGACACTGGGGCTGAGCAACCTCACCCTGGAGGATCAGCTGGGGAGCTATCGAGGAAGGTCTGACGCCGGAGAGTCGATCGTCTTCCATACTCCCGTCGATGTGGCGCTCACACAGGCGAGCGTCTCGACCTCCCACCGGGAACCCCACACCCGGCCACGGTGGGCGCGTCCGCAGTGACATGCATGAAGGCAGGGCGTACCTGAAGACGCCCCCTAGCCTTGCTCAGGATGCTGCCCTCATCGCGCCCCGAGACCACCCACCCCTGGGGTGACGCCGCCACTCCCTACGAGTCGATCGGCGGCGAGCAGGGCACCCGCGCCCTGGCCGAGGCGTTCTACGACGTCATCGAGGAGCAGTCGCCGGTGCTGAGAGCGATGCTCCCGGCCAGCACTGCCAACACCCGACGAAAGCTCTTCATGTACCTCAGCGGGTGGCTGGGTGGTCCCCCGCTGTACGAGCAGAAGTGGGGCCATCCCCGGCTCCGCATGCGCCATATGCCCTACTCGATCGGCGACGCCGAGGCCGCCGAGTGGATGCGTTGCATGGTCGTGGCCATGGACCGCTGCGGTGTCGACGGCCAACTGCGAGGCTTCCTCGAGGAGCGACTGGCACCCCTCGCCCAACACATGCGCAACCGAGGAGACGCCTGACCTGTGTGCGGGCGGTTCTCCATCACCGGTGACCTCGACTTCTACGCCGAGTACTTCGGGGTCGACGACATCCTCACCGAGCCCCTCCCCAACAGCTGGAACGTCGCACCCACCGACACCGTCTATGTGATCGCCGAGCGCGAGGGGCGTCGGCAGCTGGGGTCGATGAAATGGGGGCTGGTACCTCACTGGTCCGGCGACGTGAAGTCGATCCACATCAATGCCCGCTCCGAATCGGTGGCCACCTCGGCGGCATTTCGTGATTCCTTCGCCCGCAAACGTTGTCTCATCCCTGCCGACGGCTTCTACGAATGGGAGCCGGCGGAGCGGGGACGTGTCCCGCACTGGGTGTATCGGGGAGACGGCCACCCCATGGTCTTCGCCGGGATATGGGCATCCCGTCAAGATCCGGAGACCGGCACCTGGAACCGAACCTGTTCCATCCTCACCACGGATGCGGGCGGAGTGATCAGCGCGATTCACGACCGAATGCCCGTCTCCCTCATCCCCGAGGTGTGGGACTCCTGGCTGGACCGCGACCTCACTGACTCCGAGGCGGCCCTCGCCCTTCTCCGAACCATCGACCCGGACACGATCATGGAGCATGTCGTCTCCCGGAGGGTCAACTCGGTGAAGAACAACACCGGGGACCTGCG
This sequence comes from Acidimicrobiia bacterium, assembly GCA_035249605.1. Taxonomy (GTDB): domain Bacteria; phylum Actinomycetota; class Acidimicrobiia; order Spongiisociales; family ZC4RG35; genus JANQRA01. Next base: position 30,308 of record DATFGI010000006.1, on the reverse strand, counting down.
TGACCAGGTGGAGTCGGAGACACTGTTCTGATGAGCCACCAGGCGCTGAAACGAGAGCTCGGTCTCGGCGGCGCCATCGTGACCGGCCTGGGCTCGATAGTGGGCACCGGCGCATTCGTGGCCATCGGAGTCGCTTCGAGCCGCTGGGCGGACGTGGTCCTTTGGGCGATTCCCATCGCTGCCGTGGTGGCCGTGTTCAACGGGCTGTCTTCGGCATTCCTCGCCGGCAGCTTCCCCGTCGCCGGAGGCACCTATGAGTATGGATATCGGGCTCTCAACCCTTGGCTGGGTTTCTCCGCCGGATGGCTCTTCCTGCTAGCGAAGACTGCGTCGGCGGCGACAGCGGCGCTGGGAGTTGCCCTCTACCTCGGGTTCGACAACCCGTGGGTGCCCATCGCCGCCGTGGCCTTGGTCACGACCCTGGTTCTAGCCGGGATCAGACGCACGGCCCTGGGCAATGCCTTGCTGGTTGCACTGACCGTCGCTGCCATCATCTGGTTTGCCGGGACCGGGCTGGCACAAGGAGGCCAGCCGTCGATCGGCTTCGACCTGGGCGGCGAGGCGGGCTCCCTCGCCGCCGCCACCGCCTTCCTCTTCGTTGCCTACACCGGGTACGGGCGGATCGCCACCCTCGGTGAGGAGGTCCGGGAGCCGGAGCGTGTGATCCCACGGGCAGTGATCGTCACCCTGGTGTTATCCGCCTTGTTGTACCTGGCCATCGAGATCGGAGGCCGGGTCATGGCCGGGCCGCGATGGGGAGAGAGCATCGCCCTCGGCGCGTTGGACATCCCATTCGTCACCTTCGGGGCGGTGACCGCCATGCTCGGAGTGCTGCTCAACCTCATCCTCGGGCTCTCCCGGGTCTGGCTTGCCATGGGGCGACGTCACGACATGCCGGCGAGGCTGGCCGAGCTCGACGACCGGTCAGAGCCACGCCTCGCCATCGTGGTGGCTGCGGTCCCGGTGGCGGCCCTCACCCTCATAGGTGACATCGCCCTCGCCTGGAGCTTCTCGGCGATGACGGTGCTTCTCTACTACGGCATCACCAACCTCGCCGCCATAGCCCTCGACCGGAGCCGGGTCTCCGCCTGGCTTGGTCTGGCTAGTTGCCTCTTCCTGAGCGTCTTCGTCACCCCCGGGATATGGATCGCCGGGGCTGTCCTGATCGCCGCCGGCTTGTTGTGGAAAACCTGGTTCCGCAGAGGCACCGTCTAGCCTTGCCACCGCTCTGAGGCGGTCCACAATCTCGCTGATCTCCATCGCCGTCCTGGTCTCGGCGTGTTCTTCGATCCTCGGCGAGAGTCCGACACCGACGGTGTCGGAGGGCACCAGCTCCTCCACCTCCGAGGACTCCGACCCGTCCACCACGCACCCTGCCGGGTGTGTTCGGTTCACCGGCGATCACAGTTCCTCGATCGACACCGGCACGCTCGCCGGGGACGCTCTCCATCTCTCCGGCGAGGTGTTCGTCTGCGCCGATGAGGTGGTGGTCGTGTCCGAAGGCAATCTCAACGAGGTTGCCGCAGCCGCTCAACTCGCCGCCGCCGTGTCCGGTCCCCTCCTGTTCCCAGAACCTCGGCTTGCCGCCGAGCTGGGCCGGCTCGACCCTGACCAGGTGCATGTCGTCGGATCGGTCGAGGTCAACTCCCCCTCCGGTGCAGAGATGGTCACCCACGACGTCTCCGGCGCCATCGCCCTGGCCCGGGAGCGACTCGGCACCGCGGAGGTCACCACAGCACCGGTGGTCGCCGATGCAGGAACGGTCGTCGACACCGTCCAGGCCATCTCCAGCGGTGAGCGGGTGGTCGCCCCCGCCGCGTCGAACACGTCCTCGGCCACCGCACCGGCCGAGCTCGACGAGGGGGCCATCGTCAACGGGCTGGCGGTCGCCACCGAGGCCGCCGCGATTTGGCTGGTGGAATCGGGCAAGCCGGCGACCATCCTCCTCGCCGCCGCGGTGGGTAACGCAATCGACGCCACCGCAGTCGCCGTGGACGGGGACGACATCCTCGGCTATCCCTCCTTGGCAGAGGCACTGACGGGCCATGACCGCGCCAATCTTCGCTATGTCGGCGGGGTGGGCGAAGCCAGCGAATGGGAGCTGGCGGTGCTGGCCAACGGTGTGCAGGTCCCGGGTGGCGGCTTCCACGTCCTCCCCCGGGAAGGGCTCCGCCGCTATCTCGCCTTCTACGGGCACCCGGAGACCGCCGCTCTCGGTGCACTCGGTGAACAGGGCCCGGCGGAGACACGGGCCCGCATGGACGAATTCGTCCAGGCCTACGCCGGGGACGGGGCGCAGGTGATCCCCACCTTCGAGATGATCGCCTCCGTGGCCTCCGCCGGCCCCGGCGAGGATGGTGACTACAGCTTCGAATGGCCGGTGGACACCTTCACCCCGTGGATCGACTACGCAACCGAGAACGGGATGTATGTCGTCCTCGATCTCCAGTCGGGGCGGGAGGACTTCCTCAGCCAGGCGATGCTGTACGAGGAGCTCCTCCTTCGACCCAACGTCGGGCTCGCCCTCGACCCGGAATGGCGGCTCACCAACGACCAGGTGCACCTCCAGCAAACCGGCACCGTCGACGCTGCCGAAATCAACGAGACGGTCGACTGGGTGGCCGACTTGGTGCGCGACAACGGGCTTCCCCAGAAGATGATGATGGTCCATCAGTTCCGCACCGACATGATCTCCAACCGGGGCGACATCGCGCAGCGTCCGGAGATCCAGATGATCGTGCAGATGGACGGTGACGGTACCGAGGCGCAGAAGGATGCCACCTGGTCCCGTCTCCATGAAGGCGCCGGGGACGCCCACTGGGCCTGGGGGTGGAAGAATTTCTTCGACGAGGACGAGCCTGGGCCGCCCAGCCCGGAGAGCACGATGGGCAAGGTGCCGACCCCGGTTTACGTCAGCTATCAGTAGACCTGGCATGATCCGGCGATGACCAAGTTCGCTTACTTCTGCGGTCACGAGCAATGGCATCCCGAGGAGCTTCTCGAGCATGCCGCCCTTGCCGAGGAGGTCGGGTTCGACATGGTGGTGGTCTCCGAGCACTTCCATCCGTGGGTTGACGACCAGTCGGCGTCGGGATTCGCCTTCTCCACAATTGGCGCCATGGCGGCAGCCACCGAGCGCGTCGAGTTCGCCACGGGCGTCACCACTCCCCTCTTCCGCTACCACCCCGGGGTCGTGGCCCAGGCCGCGGCGACTCTCGACCGGCTCAGCGGGGGCCGGTTCACACTCGGTGTGGGCACCGGGGAGAACATCAACGAAGGCCCCCTCGGCTACGACTTCCCGCCCTACGCCGAGCGGAACGCCAGGATGACCGAGGCCCTGGAGATCATGCGCCGACTGCTGGACGGCGAGAAACTCGACTACGACGGCGACTACTACCGGACCGACCGGGCCAAGCTGTACTCACCACCCTTTGGCCCGGTCCCGATACTCCTCGCCGCCGGTGGGCCGAAGTCGGCCGCCCTCGCCGGGGAGAGGGCGCAGGGTGTCATCACATCGGTGAAGGACCCGGCGGAGACCATCGAGCGGGTCATCGAGCCGCTCCGAAGGTCGGCATCGGAGGCGGGCCGCCCCGACCCGACCGTGCTCGCCACCTCCTGGGCGATCTTCGCCGGTGACGACGACGAGGCCTGGCAGGCCCTCTACCCGTGGCGGGGATTGCGTGCCCCTGGCCGTCTCGAGGCGGTGGACCCCATGGAATTGCGGATGCGAGCAGACGAGTTGCCCCGTGAGGAGGTGTTGGGCCGTTACCGCCAGGTGGACACGGTGGAGGGGATCGTCGAGGTCTACCGGCCGCTGGTAGACGATCTCGACGCCGACGTGGTCGCCTTCCAGATGGCTTCGCTCGATCAGCCCGCCCTCATCCGCCTGCTCGGTGAAGCGGTCCTGCCGAAGCTGCGTGGCTGAGCCCGCTCATGCCACCCGGGTGATCAATTCGACCAGGGCCAGTATCTGCTGATTCACCGCGCCGGTGGTGCCAGGAAGCCGGGCCGCCGCTAGAAGCGACGGGACGATTTCCTGGAGCCGCACCAGGATCAGTCGCGCATCCTCGGTCTGGGTGCCGAGCAGCCGCTCCACCGCCGGGGTCATCTTGTCGGCGAGCCCGGCGCCGAAGGAGGCGAAGAGATCCACCCGGTGACCGTCGACGTCCCGAGTGAGCACCTGACGGTCACCCTCCCCTTGCGGGCTCACCGTGACCTGACTGAACACCACGTCCTCCTGTTCCACCGTCCCCTCGCCCTCGGAGGTCACCTCGCCGGCGAGGAAAGTTCCCGCCCCCTGGGCGAAACCGGCCCAGAAGTTGGCAGCGATCTCCTCGTCACCCTCGCGCAAGGCGCCGGCCACCTCCCCGAACGACGCCCCCTCGGCGAGAGAGGCCAGGGCAGCCTGGCCCGGAACGGCGTAGCGGGAGGCGGTGGGAAAGTCTCCGCTGTTGATGGCGTCGACCAGTCCCTGAACGGCAGCTACCGGGGAGGCCGCGCCCTCGCCGGCGGAGATGGATTTACCCGCGTCCGTCTGTCCGTTGCAGGCGGTGGTCGAGACCAGAAGCGACGCCAGCAGCGTCGCAGCCAAGACCCTCATCTCAGTGGAGCCTCCCGGTGGTGAGCAACTGGCGGCGACGGGCCGCGGAGGACAACCCATGGGCGCGCCACAGCCAGATGAGGTAGCCGGCCCCGAGCGCCTCGGTGAGCCATCTCCGGGGATCGGACAGAGCCCGCTCCCAGGCGAGGGGCCAGAACGGCGTCTCGCCGGCGGGTATCTCCCACCCGAAGAAGGGCCAGAGGAACGCCCGTTCGTTCAACCACATGCCATCGAGGAGCAGATGGAAGAGCCAACCGATGCCCACCGCCATGAAGGCGCGACGGCGTCGTCCCCGTCTCGTGGCCAGCAGCACGACCGCCATGTACAGGGAGGGGACCAGCAATGAGTGGGCCCACAGTTCCCCGGTCGAGAAGTGGTCGGCCAGGAGCAGGGTCCCGATCGGGAGATCGACCAGGTCGGGCAGGACCGCGCCCAGCATGAGGAAGCGGATGTCCACCTTCGGGTCGCGGAAGATCCAGCGGAACAGCCAGAGGGTGGCCCCGAGATGCCAGAGCAGCATGGGTCAGGCGACGAGGAGCCGCCGGCAGTGGACGCATCGGGGGAGCTCCGTGGAGAAGGCCTCTTCCTGCTCAGCAGGGGAAAGCGTCATGTGACACCCTCCGCAGACACCATGGTCATACGCGGCGATCGCCACACCTTCTTTGATCTCTCGCAGGCTGTCGTAGAGCTCGATGAGATCCTCGGGGATCGGGCCCAGTGCCTCCTGTTTGCGCTCCTCCTTCCGGGAGAGCTCGGCGTCGATGGTCTTCCACTGGGTCTTGATCGACGATTCGAGCTCCGATTTGGCACCCTCCACCCGAGCGATTTCGGCCTCGACCTCTTGGACCCGGGAGCGAGCGGGATCGATCTCCTCGAGCAGGGCGAGCACTTTGGACTCGAGGGCGTCCTTCTGGCCTTTCAGGCTCTGCACCTCGAGGCGGAGGTGCTCGGTCTCCCGTGCGCTCATACCGCCGGCGAAGAGACGAGTCTCGTGCTCGTCGAGCTTGAGCTCGAGCAACTCGAGCTCGCCCTCCGCCTTGTCCAGGTTGAGATCGAGCTGGCGCAAGATCGCAGCCTCCCTCTCGCGGTCCCTCTGCAGGCTCTGGACCTCTTCGTGGGCGGCCTTGTACGCCTCCAGCTCGGGCAACGATTGGCGCTGATCGAGGAGACGGTCGATCTGAAGGTCGATCTCCTGGAGGTCGAGGAGGTCTGAGAGGCTGGTCAGCTCCATCTGGACCAGGCAGGGTAGCCCGGTATCAGTTCCAGGTTTGAGGGTCGATCCCGGTCAGATCGATCACGTCCATGTCGGACACCTGACCTACCATCTCCACCAGCGCGGCCATTCCCGGACGCTCGGTGGCGATATGGCCCGGGTCGACTACGGCCAGACCGAGATCGCGCGCCGCGACAACGCGGTGATGGGTCACGTCGCCGGTCACGAGGGCCTCTGCCCGTTCCACCGCCGCCTCGATCAGGGAGCCGCCGGAGCCGGGCACCACCGCCACCGTCTCCACATCGGCGTCGCGGTCTCCGGAGATGCGGATCCCGACATGACCGAAGGCATCGGCGACGATGGCGTCGATGGTGCCGAGGGTTCCCGAGAACGAGCCGTACCTGCCGATGTCGCCGAGCCCGGTCTCGGAGTCTCCCCCGAAGGGCCTCACGTCGCGGAGATCGAAGAGAGCGGCGAGGGCGTCGGCCGAGCCGCCGGGAGCGGAGTCGAAGTCGGTGTGGGTCACCAACAGGTTGACTCCGGCGCGCACCAGCCGATACGAGCGCGCACCCGGGGAGCGACCCGCCACCAGCTTCGTGGTCGGGGTGAAGAGCAAGGGGTGGTAGGTGACGAGGAGGTCGACCGGTTGCGTCTCGATGCGCGCCACCACTTCATCGTTGACCTCGTGACAGACCGCCACCGAGGTGACGCCGGCATCGGGATCACCGAGCTGGAGGCCCACCGGGTCCCAGTCCGGAGTGGCCCCGGGTCGGGTCCGCTCGGCAAGGGCATGGGCGATGTCGGCTACGGAGGGCACGGGACGGTCATCGTAGGCTGCGCCCACATGGAGCTTGCGCCGGCACTCACGTGGGAACCACCATCCGGATGGCAGCGCCTGACTGCCATCGAGTCGCACACCGGCGGCGAGCCCTTCCGGGTCATCGTCGACGGAATCGGTGAGATCCCGGGGGGAACCATGATGGAGCGGCGGCGATACGCCCAACGCCACCTCGACGGTCTGCGCCGGGCCACCATCCTCGAGCCTCGGGGACACTCCGACATGTACGGCGGCTGGATCGGGCCCCCGGCGCGGCCGGACAGCGACCTCTCCGTGTTGTTCGTCCACAACGAGGGCTTCTCCACGATGTGCGGCCACGGCATCATCGCCGTGGCCAAGGTGGTGCTCGACACGGGAATCATCGGTGCCGGGACCGAGATCGTTGAGTTGCGCATCGACACCCCGGCGGGCCAGGTTTCCGCCACATCCACCAGACGCCACGGTCGGGTAGTGAACACCTCGTTTCGCAACGTCGCCTCCTTCGCTCCTGCCCTCGATCAGGAGTTGGCGATCCCCGGATTGGGCATGGTCCGGTACGACCTTGGATTCGGCGGAGCCTTCTACGCGTTCGTCGCCAGTGAGGACCTCGGTCTCGACCTCACCGATGTGGCAGCAGCCACTGCCGCGGGCCGAGCGGTCAAGCAGGCGATCGTCGTTTCAGGAGAGCCCTCCCATCCCATCGACCCTGACCTCGGTTTCCTCTACGGGGTCATCTTCACCGGGCCGGCCGGTGACCGGACCGCCCACAGCCGCCACGTCTGCGTCTTCGCCGACGGCGAGGTCGACCGTTCGCCCACCGGAACCGGGGTCAGCGCACGTCTCGCCATCCTCCATCGTCGCGGCCAGATCTCGGTCGGTGAGGAGCTGACCTTCGAGAGCATCGTCGGCAGCCGCTTCACGGGGCGGATAGCCGATGTGGCTGAAGTCGGAGAGCACGCGGCGGTGATCCCGGAAGTGGCGGGGACGGCCCACATCACCGGTCGGGCGGAGATCTGGATCGATCCCGAGGATCGGCTCGGAGAGGGCTTCCTGCTCCGCTGATCAGGAGCGGACCGACACCCTGGCACTCGTGGCGTGTATTGCGTCGACGACGCAACCGGGGAGGGTCAAGGCGAAGCAGGCGCCACCGAGTCGCTCGGAGACCCGATACTCGGCCAAGCCACCGTGGGACACGGTCACCGCCTCGACGATGGACAAGCCGATCCCGAGTCCAGGGGTGCTCGAGTCGAGACGGTGCGCCCCCCGCTCGAACTGTTGCCAGATGGCGGCTTCGAACCGGGTGGGAACCCCTTCACCATCGTCGTGCACCTCGAAGATGAGGTCGCGACCGTTGGCCCGGGCCACCACCAGGCACCGGTCACCCCCGTACCTCACCGCGTTGTTGATCAGGTTGGCCAAGGCCTGCTTCACCCGATCCGCGTCGACCCGGACCACCACATCGGCATCGAGGTCCTCCTCGATCCGGGTCTCCCCCGGGTCTGTTCCCCGCAGCACCGAGGTGAGAATGGCCATCGCCCTGACCTCCGTCATCTCGGTGCTCATGTAGCTGGTGTCACCGCGGGCCAGCATCAGCAGGTCGGCAACCAATCGAGACATGTGCTTCGCCTGGGTGGCCGCCTCCCCGATCATCTCCCGCTGGGCGTCCACGGGGAATTCCTCCGCTTGCTCATCGAGGAGGGTGAGAAAGCCCACCATCGCGGTGAGCGGGGTGCGCAACTCGTGACTCACGGACGCAACCAACTCCGACCGCTTCTGGTCCACCCGGCCTCGGTCGCGGTAGATCACGTACACCTGTCGGAGGAAGATGACCACGCCGATGGCGATCACCGCATCGAGGATGAGAATCTGGTCGGAGCCCGGATCTAGGCTGCGATAGGTCTGGAAGTGGACTGCGGCCAGCCACGCCGCGAAGAGATAGGGCCACATCAGCGCCCACAATGGTGTAGGCGTCTCCGCGAACTCCCGCTTCCTCGGCGTGCGGTCGACGATCGTCGCACTCAGCACCAGAAAGGTCACCGCCACCAGATTGAGCGCCCAGGCCGGATCCGCCGCCGCGAAGGTCTGACCGATTCCGCGATTGAGAAAGATCAGGTCGCCCAGCACTTGAACACCGGCACCGCAGGCGAGGAATGCAAGACGCAGATCGAGGTGATAGCTCGACCGCCTCAGGATCAGGACGAAGACTCCCACAACCATCACGATGTCGAGGACCGGATAGGTGGCCGCGATCGCCGCCTGCCACCAGGGCCCCTCCGCCAGGGTCACCATCAGGTCCTGGAAGACATAGGTCCACACCAGGGTCGCAACCGCGATCCCTCCCACCAGGACGTCGATGAGCGTCAGCACCCACTCTCGACCCCCGCGATCGAGCCGGACCAGTTGGTAAAACCCGACGATGAGGGCCAGGTACGCCCCGAGGAAGAAGGTGTCCATGACGCCAAAGGCAGGAAGGACGATTCCGATCTCGGTGGCGATGCCGATGGCGAGGACGCCGAGGCTTATCAGGATGAGGGCCGTCGCGATCCACAACCAGGCGCGACGCTCCCGGGCAGCCAAGGTCCGGGAACGTCGGAAGATCAGGACCGAGGCGACAGTCGGGCCGAGCACCAGACCGATGAAGCCGACAATTTCACCGGTCTCAGGCATGACAGCAGCGACCACGGCTCCTGTCGCCAGGAGCACGATGATCAATCCGGGGAGGAGAAGTCTGCCTCCTCCTCTTGCCAAGGGATTACCCACGGATTGGTTATCGGCCCGGTGTGTTGTTTATTGAGTCTTGGTCAGGCCCGGGAAGACGCCGGACTGCTCAAATGCTCGAGGGGGGTCAGGTCGACCACGTCGCCCGGGCCGGAATGGGCGAGACGAACTTCCTCCAGCTGGACCAGCATCTCCTCGATCTGGCTTTCACTCAGGTAGGTGGTGACGGTGAACCTCACTCCGGCACGGTTTCTCGGCACAACCGGGAACACCGCCCCGTTCACATAGAAGCCATGGTGCGCCATGGAGGTCATCGCCGACACCGTGCTCAAAGAGGAGCCCACCTCGACGAACCACAACGGGGTCCGCTCCTTGACCGACAATGGCAAACCGATTCGGTCGGCGACCTGGTGGACCAGGTCGATCCGGTCCAACAACTCATGCTGGAGTCGGGGAAGCTCGTCGGATAGGTGGATGTCGGCGGAGGCGATTCCGGCGCCCAGCGTGCCCGGTGGCAGTGGCCCGCCGAAGAGCATCGGCCCACCGGTTGCCTCTATCAGCTCCACCGTATCCGGATCGGGCGTGGCCACGACCCCACCCATCGTGCCGAAGGACTTGGCCAGACCGAACGCCATCACGAGCCGCTCGTGCCATCCCGCCCGTTGCAGGAACTGTCCCTGACCTCTGTCGCCGGACCACCCAAAGCCATGGGCGTCGTCGCAGTAGAGCCACAGGTTGGGGTAGGCGTCCAGCATTTCGATGAGCCGCTCTGCGGGTGCGGTGTCGCCATGCATCGAGTAGAGACCGTCGAGGATGTACCAGACACGACCCGGAGCCGACTCGGCGAGCTCTGCGACCCTCTCCAAGTCGCTGTGGGGCACCTGAATGAGAGTGGCACCGTTGGCCCCGAGGAGCGGGAGAACCTGAAGCAGCGAGGCGTGGGCGACGGCGTCGACAAGGACGGTGTCCCCACTCCTCACCAGAACCGGCAATGCAGACAGGTGGGCGAGAGAGGTGCTGGCCGCCACCACGACCGGGGCTCCGAGCATCTCCCGGAGCCGCGCCTTCAGGTCGCCATATAGACCGAGCGCGGTGTAGGCCATCGAAGACGAGTATGAGGTTCCGTAGCGTCCGGTGGCGTCGATGGCCCCCGCGGTGACACGGGGATCGGTACCCAAACCCAGATAGGAACAGAGACCGAAGTTGATCAACTCGTGTCCTCGCACCGTGATGGTGTCACCGGTGAATTGGTCGTCTTCGATGAGCTGGCGCCCGATTCCCATCTCTTGGCCGAGACGGGCATGGCGGAGGAACTGGTCGAGGGCGCGATCTGTCCTGGTGTGGCTGAGTGACTTGGTCATGTGGAGACGGTGGTGATGACCACCCTAAGTCACGGTTGTCTCCGTTCTGTGTCAATACCGACCACAGCCTGAAGTTTTCACTTACGGAGCGTGACAACTGGCTCCCGGCGTGTGTGATAAAGCGTCCAAGAGCCCGAATATGGGTGCCGCTTCCTAAAGTTCGCGGGTCTTGAACCGGCTTCTCGCTCGCTCCCTGGTCTTCTTCACGTCCGCTGCGGTGCTCGTCGTGGAGATATTGGCGGCGCGTCTGCTCGCCCCATATCTCGGGGTGAGTCTCGAGGTGTTCACCGGGATCATCGGGGTGATCCTCGCCGGGATCTCCATCGGTGCGTGGCTGGGCGGTCGCGCCGCCGACCGCGTCGACCCCCGCGGCCTGCTCGGGCCACTGCTCATCGCCGGTGGTCTGACCGCCCTGGCCGCTCCTCTGGTGATCGACGTCGTCGGTCCCTCCCTGTCGACCGACGCCGCATCGATCGTCTTCGCCGCGGCCGCAGGATTCTTCCTCCCGGCCGCTCTCCTCTCCGCGGTCTCCCCAGTGGTGGTGAAGATCCAACTCGACTCGCTGGAGTGGACAGGGAGCGTGGTCGGCACCTACTCGGCCATCGGCACCGCCGGAGCCATCCTCGGCACCTTCGCCACCGGGTTCGTCCTCATCGCCGCATTCCCCACCCGACCGATCGTTATGGCACTGGGTATCGCCCTCACCGTCTTCGGGGCAGCCATGACGGCAGCCCGACGGTCCTGGGCGCTGCTGTCGGTCGCCGCCGCCGGGGTGCTATCACTCGTTCTGTACGCCTGGGATGGGCCCTGCGAGTACGAGACGACTTACCACTGCGCGGTGATCGAGGAAGATCCCGACCGCCCGAACGGCCGGGTCCTGGTCCTGGACCGGCTCCGCAACAGCTATGTAGACGTGGCCGACCCCACCTATCTCGAGTTCCGCTATGTCCGTCTGATCGCCGACGTGATCGACACGGAGACCGATCCGCTGCCGCTCCATGTGGTGTCGATCGGCGGTGGCGGCTTCACCATCCCCGGGTATGTCGAGCACACCCGTCCCGGGAGCCTGAACACCGTTCTCGAGATCGACTCCGAGCTGGTCGAGATCGGGCGGGAGCACCTGGGCCTGAGTGAGAGCGTCGACGTCGTGGTCGACGATGCCCGCACCTCGCTTCGCGACGTCCCTGCGAACACGGCCGACGTGGTGGTGGGCGACGCCTACAGCGGGGCCTCCGTGCCCTGGCATCTCACCACCGTCGAGTTCAACAACCAGATCGACCGGGTGCTGATCTCGGACGGGGTCTATGCGATGAACGTGATCGACTATGGCGACCGCGAGTTCGTCCGTGCCGAGGCCGTCACCCTCCGGGAGTCGTTCGCCGAAGTGGCCTTGTTCGCCCCGCCCGCCTACCTCACCGGGGATGGTGGGGGCAACTACGTGTTGGTTGCCTCCCAGTCGCCGATCGACGTGGCCGCCATAGAGACCCGGGTGCGAGAGCGTGGCGGCTCCGAGATCGGGATCGAGGGCGACCGCTTGACACGTTTCATCGCGGGGGCGGGTGTCCTCACCGACGATTACGCCCCGGTCGACCAGATGCTGGGCCGGATCGGCGCGTGACTCAGCGCTTCTCCAGGAAGTAGAACTCGTGGAACGAGGAACACCGCCCCTCCTCGTCGAACTCGAGGAGATAGGCATTGTGAAATAGACGCTCGGGCTTGTCATCGATCGGCGCGTACCGGCTCCAGCCCACCGCCACCGCCCGGTTGCCCTCGACGACGTAAGGGTGGTACTCGGCGTCCCAGGTGGACGGATCGTCGGGCGACTCCAGCCAGCTGGCGACTATGGCATCACGTCCGCGGACGGTTTCCTCCTCGCTCTCCCAGGGTCGGTAGCTATAGACGGCGTGCTCGGCGAACAGCCCGGATATCTCCTCTGCCTCACCGGATCGCCATGCGGCCACGTAGGCGTCGAGCCAGCGTTGCACTTGGTCGTGTGTCATCGTCGGGACGCTACCTCCTGACCGGAGTGGGAACCGTGTCCGCTCTGCCCGCCGTCCAATCCCACACGTACCGAGGAGGGAAACGTGAGATGGAGTTGGAAACGTCTGGCCTTGACCGTCTTGGTACTGGTCCTCGTGATCGGGGCATGTAACGGCGGCGGGGAGTCCACAGAGGTGTTCTCGGAGGTCGGCAGCGGGCTCGGGGCAGGTGACGGGAGCGATGCGGACCGTGGTCCAACGGAACCCACATTTGCCGGGGCAGGTGACGTTGCCGACGACGCAGTCACCCGGGAACCCGCCGGAGACAGTGGTGAAGACGACGATCTCGGCAGCGGTGGGATCACTCCGGTGGTATTGCCCTCGGACTTCGGCCGGGACATCATCTACACCGCCGATGTCACAGTGGCTGTGACCGACGTGGCAGCTGCTGGAGAGGAAGCGAGCCGGGCGATCTCCGGTCTCGGTGGGTTCCTGTTCGGCCAGCGCACGGTCGGATCACCGGAGCCGATGAGCATCCTCACCTTCAAGGTGCAGCCGGAGAGCTTCCAGGATGCCCTCTCCCGTCTCGGCGAGATTGGCGAGGTGAGGTCACAGACCGTCTCCGCCGACGACGTCACCGAGCGTGTGGTCGACCTGGAGAGCCGGATCAACACCGCCGCTGCCAGCGTCGAACGACTACGCGCCCTGCTCTCGGAGGCGACGGACATCAAGACCATCGTCGAATTGGAGAACGAGTTGCTCGAGAGGGAAACCGAGCTGGAGGCGCTGCGGGGCAGTCTGCGCACCCTCCAACAACAGGTGGCCCTGGCCACCATCGTGCTCACCCTCACCGAGGCTCAGAGCCGGCCTGGCATCGACGTGGCCATGACCGGTTACCTGGCTCATGATGAGGGCGCCTCCTGCCCTGGATCCACCGAGCTCCAGCTGGAGACCGACACCGAAGCGACCGTCTGCTTCGGCATCACCAATGCCGGCGATACCTTGCTCACCGACTTCGAGGTTCGCGACCCGGTGCTCGACATCACCCTGGAAGACACGATCGTCGTGTTCGGAGATCTGGACCGGCCGCTGGAACCGGGCGAATCGATGATGCTGGCGGTTGAGGTGGTGCCCGGTCGCGACCTGCGCACCCGTACCACGATCACTGCCGTCCCCGTCGACGAGGAAGGCGAGGAGCTCCCCGGGACCGCATCGACCACTGCCACCTTCTTCGTCGACACCGTCGACCCGGGCGGCATCCCAAGCTTCAGCGAGGGGCTCGAGGCGAGTTGGGACCTGTTGGTGGCATTGGGGAGGCTTGCCCTCCTGATCGCAGGAGCAATTCTCCCCTTCCTCTGGGTGCCGGTGGTCGCCTGGCTGGCCTGGAGGATGTGGCGCAGCCGCAACGGCATGAGCCCGGCCGAGGAGACCGAGGCGCCCGCCTAGGCCACCCCCTCCGGCGGATGGGCAGCGAGCTCTCGCCTCCGGCGGGGGCTCGCAGCCTGCGCCATGAACACGCCCAACGTGACCAGGGCGATCCCGATGCCCTCGGGGATGCCCAGCGGCTCGTCGAGGAACACCCACGCCAGGACGGCTATCTGGATCAGCATGGTGTTGTTGATCGCGGCCGATTCGAGAGCGGTGAGACGCTGCAGCGAGACATTCCACAAGGTGAACGCCACCGCGGTGTTGACCACCGCGAGCCAGCCGATGATGAGCCAGCCACGAACACTCACCGCCGGCAGCCCCTCGACGACCAGCCCGACCGCCAGAAGCAACAGGGCGCCGACACCCATGCTCAGCGCGGTCACCACTACCGCCGGGACGGCGGTCTCCCGATTGACGCGCCGGCCGAGCAGGGAGCTGGCGACATTGGCGAGGAGACCCGCGAGCGACGCCACCACCCCGACCAGTGTCGCCCCGAGATCGCCGGCGAAGTAGGCCACCGCCCCGACCCCGACCATGACCGAGCCGAACACCTGGCGGGTGGTGGAGCCCTCCGCGATCGATCTCGCCCCGAGCAAGGCGACGAGCAGCGGGGTCCAGGAGAGGAAGACACTCGTGGTGGCTGCCGGTTGGGAGTCGATGGCGACGAACTGTGCCCCCTGGGTCAACGCGTAGAAGACGACACCGAGAGCCAATATGTCGATCGACGTGCGACGGTCCAGCCGGCGGACCCTGCGGCGGAGGGGCCGGCGAAGGGTCACCCAGAGACCGAGGACAATCGCAGCCAGCGCATAGCGGAGGGAGGCGAAGGTGACGGGTTCCAGCGCCTCGTCGTCGAGGCCCCAGCGGATCAGCACCCACGACGAGCTCCACAAGAGGGTGACGAAGAGGGCGAGCAGCAGGGCTCTCGTGTGACTCGGTGTATCGGGCATTTCGCCTCCAATCGGCACGCGTCTCGCTGTGCCGATCTCAACTCCTCGAGGCTTCTATCCCGTCAGATGCTCACCCGTCGCCGGGCTTTGTGGCGCTCGGTCCAGACCCCGCCTTCGAGCGGACGGAACCCTAGCCACCGATATCGATCGGTCCCACCGAGGCTAACCGGTCGACGGTGTCGACACGCTCAGAACACGGTTGACGAGGCGCCCAGGGGGGCCGCGTGAGTCTGAGCGGTCGTTGGGTAGGGTCGCGGCAATGACTTCCCCGCTCGGACTCGACCGCAAGGGCGTGAGTCTGGGTGTGGTTGCAGTAGTGGTCCTGCTGGTCGGCGTGTACTTCGGATCGGGAGCGCTGCGCTGGTTCGACGCCGCTCTCGCCCCCTATCTGTTCGGGACGCTGCTCGCGGTGTTCGCCACCGTGTATCGCTATGTGGTGTGGCTGCGTCGGCCCCCAACGGCACGTCTCAACCAGCGTGGCTGGGAGGCGCTGCGGGCGCGCGGCAAGCTGGGCTCCAACCTGGTCGCCCTGGCCGGGCTGGTGGTCTCCAACCTGGCCCTGCAGAGGTTCATCGCTCCCCGCTCCCGGGTACGGTGGGCGGCCCACCAACTCGTCTTCTGGGGCAGCATCCTCGCCGCTCTGATCACCTTTCCTCTCACCTTCGGGTGGTTCCACTTCGAGTCGGCCGACCCCACGGGCCGCACCTATGTCGCCTATCTGGGGCCGATCTCCACCATCACGTTCGACTCCCGCAGCGTGGTGGGGTGGCTGATATTCCACGCCCTCAACGTCGCCGCCGTGCTCGTGATCGCCGGAGTCAGCATCTTCCTCATCCGCCGCTTCCGCGACCGGGGGGCCCTGGCCCTGGAGCGGACGGGTGACTTCGCCGCCCTGGCCGGACTGTTCGCCGTGTCGGTGACCGGGCTGATGCTCACCGCCTCCAGCCTGTGGATGGAGGGGCGGTTCTACTCGTTCCTCAACAACCTCCACGCCCTCACCGTGATCCTCGGTCTCCTCTACATCCCGTTCGGAAAGTTGTTCCACGTCATGCAGAGACCCGCCAACCTCGGGGTCGCCTTCTACGAGAAGGCGGCCGCCGATAGCGGCCAACACACCTGCGCCGTGTGCGGCGGGCAATTCGCCTCCCGGCTGCAGATGGAGGACCTCAAAGATGTGCTCCCCCAGCTCGGCTTCGACTACAGCCTTCCCGATGGCGGCAACTACCAAGACGTTTGTCCCCGCTGTCGTCGCGTCCTCGTCGGCAAGGCGCAGAACCTGCGGGTGGGCGGGTTCGGCTGATGGCCGAGCTACCTCTCACCGAGGAGGCCCTCGTCGCCAGGTTCGGCCCCCATCTCAACCGCACCCCGCCGGGAGGATGGGACGCCGGGCTCGACATCGACCGGGTCGTCGACACCCATTGCTGTTTCTGCGGGCAGCAATGCGGCATAAAGCTCAAGGTGTCGGGCGACGCGGTGGTCGGCTTCGAGCCCCGCTACGACTTCCCTTTCAACGAGGGCAAGCTCTGCCCCAAGGGTGTGAAACGCTATCTGCAGGGCAGCCACCCCGACCGGCTCACCGGGCCGCTCGAGCGTGATCCGTCCCACCCCGACGGGTTTCGACCCGTCACCTGGGATCACGCCCTCGACCGCACTGCTCGCGAGATCCGCCGCATCCAGGAGGCATACGGACCAGATTCGTTCGCCGTCCTGTCCGGGGTGTCGATCAGCAACGAGAAGTCGTACCTCATGGGCAAGTTCGCCCGACTCGGGGTGGGGACGGCCAACCTCGACTACAACGGCCGTCTCTGCATGGTGTCGGCCGGCGCCGCCGGCAAGAAGGCGCTCGGAGTCGACCGGGCCGCCAATCCCTGGTCGGACATCCCGCTCGCCGACGTTGTATTCGTGGCCGGAGCCAACATCGCCGAGTGCGCCCCGATCACCACCAGCTACATCTGGAGGGCGCGGGACCGGGGAGCCAGGCTGATCGTGATGGACCCCCGGGTCACCCCGGGCGCTCGCACCGCCGACGTGTTCCTCGGGCTTCGCCCCGGCACCGACCTGGCGGTGCTCTCGGCGATTCTCCACGTCCTGATCGAGCGCGACTGGCTCGACCACGACTTCATCGCCGCCCACACCCTTGGCTTCGAGGAAGCCGCCGCATCGGTCGCCGGGGCCACCCCGGCCTGGGCTGAGCAGATCTCGGACGTCCCTGCGGCGCGGATCGAGCAGGCAGCCGAGCTGTGGGGCACCGCGGCCACCGGGATGCTGTTGCACGCCCGGGGACTGGAACACCACACCAAGGGCGTGGACAACGTCCTCGCCTGCATCAACCTCGGCCTCGCCACCGGCAAGTACGGCAAGCCGGGCTGCGGGGTCAACACCATCACCGGCCAGGGCAACGGCCAGGGCGGCAGGGAACACGGCCACAAATGCGACCAGCTCCCCGGCAACCGAGACATCACCAACCCCGAGCATCGGGCATACGTCGCCTCGGTGTGGGGATGTGAGGAGTCGGAGATCCCGGGCAAAGGGCTGACCGCCCAGGAGATCATGGACGCCATCGCGGCCGGCACGATCAAGGGTCTCCTCTCCATCTGTTTCAACCCGCTGGTGTCGCTGCCCGACTCCAACTTCACCCGTGCCGCTCTGGGACGGCTCGAGTTCTACGCCGCCATCGACTTCTTCCTCTCCGAGACCGCCCACCACGCCGACATCGTGCTCGCCGGCTCGCTGCACGAGGAGGACGAGGGGACCAACACGACGCTGGAGGGGCGGGTGGTGAAGATCAATCCGGCCGTTCCCCCGCCGGGAGACGCCCGTCTCGACTGGGAGATCGTCTGCGACCTCGCCCGACGTCTGGGACGGGGGCATTACTTCCCGTATACATCGACCGAGGAGATGTTCGAGGAGCTTCGAGTCGCTTCCCGGGGAGGCACCGCCGACTACTACGGCATCACCTGGGACCGGGTGGTAGAAGAGCAGGGTGTGTTCTGGCCGTGCCCGGAGGTGGGCCACCCCGGGACGAGACGTCTCTTCGAGGGTGGCCGCTTCTTCCACCCCGACGGCAGGGCCCGCTTCATCCCGACACCGTGGAGGGAGTCGGCCGAGGTGCCCGACGAGGAATACCCGATCTATCTCACCACCGGGAGGGTCATCAGCCAGTACCTATCCGGAACCCAGACCCGTCGCATTGGAGCGCTGGTCGACCAGTACCCGGATCCGCTGTGCGAGATGCACCCTCGTCTTGCCGACGATCTCGGGATCGCCAGCGGTGACATGGTCAGGGTCACGTCACGACGGGGCGAGATGACCCTCCCCGCCAAGGTCGTCTCCACCATCAGGCCCGACACGGTGTTCATCCCCTATCACTGGCCGGGCGAGAAGTCGGTCAACCTGTTGACCCATCGCGATATCGACCCGGTCTCGGGGATCCCCGAGTTCAAGGTGAGCGCAGTGAGGCTATCCAAGGCGCCGGGTCGCGGAGATGTCCGCGACGACCGCGACCTCACCATCCACGGGGTCATCACATGACACTGGCGATCGACCCCGCCACCGCGGTGTTCGCCGTCGACCACAGTCGGTGCATCGGGTGCGGGGCGTGTGTCCAGGCTTGCGCCGAGTGCGATACACACCGCGGCGTGTCGATGATCCATCTCGACACCGTCGACCGAGCAGCCACCACCCAGACCTTGCCGATCGTCTGCATGCACTGCGAGGACCCCACGTGCGCCGAGGTGTGCCCCGCCGACGCCATCAAACAGAACGAGGACGGGGTGGTGCAGTCTTCGCTGAAGCCACGCTGCATCGCCTGCTCCAACTGCGTATACGCCTGCCCCTTCGGGATCCCCAAGATGGTCACCGCCTTCGACCAGATGATGAAATGCGACATGTGCTACGACCGCACCTCCGAGGGGCTCAAGCCGATGTGCGCCTCGGTATGCCCTTCCGAGGCTTTGTGGTACGGAACTCAGGAGGAGTTCGAGCGGACCCGCCGGGGCACCCTGGTGCGCGACTGGCAGTTCGGTAATCAGGAGGTCCGCACCAAGGTGGCCATCGTCGCCGACGAGCCCGGGCCGGTGGACGTCGTCATCGGGCGGCAAGCGAGTCATTGGCTCGAGGACCCCTTTGCATTGGAGACGACGCCGTGACCGACCGGGAGCCGATCTGGCGCCGGGACTTCCCGTACACATCCGAGGGGGAGGAGGGTGTCACCCGGCGCGAATTCACCCGGTTCCTAGTCGCTGCCTCGGTGGCGGTGGCCGGAGCCGGTGGTGCGGTGACCCTGTGGGCCTCGCTGCGCTCGGTCAACACCGGAGAGCCTCAACCGATCGTCGACCTCGACGAGATCGGCGTCGGCAGCAGCTATCTGTTCAGCTACCCCACCGACCAGGACCCCGCCATCCTGGTCCGGCCCGACGACGACATCCTCCTCGGCTTCAGCCAAAAGTGCACCCACCTGGGGTGTGTGGTCTTCTGGGTGTCGGAGGAGAGGCGATTCGAATGCCCCTGCCACGAGGGAGTGTTCGACCTCAGCGGTGAGCCGACCGCGGGCCCGCCCGAGCGCCCGCTGGGACGCGTCGAGGTCGAGGTGCGCGACGGCGTGGTCTGGGCGCTCGGCACACGAGAGGACATCGCATGAGATGGCACCGGCGGACCCGGGTGAACAGCGCCCTCCTGGTCTACGTCATTCTCCTTCTCAGCCTCCAACTCTTCCTGCTGGCCGTGGCCGCCGAAGGATTCCTGGCCGGGGAGATCGGTCTCGCCTGGGCGGCCACCGTGATCAGCGCCGTCCTGGCCGGGACCGCGGTCTTGTTCTACGTCTTCCTGCCCCGACGTGACTGAGCCGGACAGGCCCACCGGTCCCATCGGTGGGAACATGAGCTCGGTGGTGGCGGGTCTGGCCCAGCGGATGCGCATCCCCTATCTGGTCAGCCGTCACTCCTCGGTGTTGGTGATGGGCCTGTTCTCGCTGGTCAACGGTGTGGTGTCGATCGGGGTCATGGCGGCTGCGGCATGGGCCACCGCCAGCCCGTTCGTCTTCCCATCGCTGGGGCCGACGGCTTTCTTGTTCTTCTACACGCCGACCATGGCCTCGGCCGCCCCGCGCAACACCATCCTCGGGCATCTGATCGGGGCCTCCGCCGGGTACCTCTCGCTGGTGGTATTCGGTCTCACCGAGGCGGAGCCCGCCCTGGCCTCGGCAGTGACACTTCCCAGAGCGGGCGCAGCCGCCCTCTCCCTCGGCCTCGCCTCGGGCCTGATGGTTTGGCTCCGGGTCCCCCATCCCCCCGCCGGCGCCACCACGCTGATCGTCTCGTTGGGCATCCTGCGCACCCTCCCCCAGCTCGGGGTTCTCATGTTGGCCGTCGTCCTGTTGACGGCCCAGGGTTTCATCATCAACCGGGCCGCCGGGATCGACTAC
This sequence comes from Acidimicrobiia bacterium, assembly GCA_035249605.1. GTDB lineage: Bacteria > Actinomycetota > Acidimicrobiia > Spongiisociales > ZC4RG35 > JANQRA01. Next base: position 9,820 of record DATFGI010000006.1, on the reverse strand, counting down.
CCGCTGTGGGCACCGAAACCGAGCCGATCAGCCGGGTAGACGGACCGTGAATACCGCCCCACCCTCGGGGCGGTTGGCCCCGTTGATGGTGCCGGAATGGGCCTCGACCAGGTCTCGTGCGATAGAGAGACCGAGACCGGTCCCGGTCGAGTCTCCTGACTTCACGAACCGCTGGAACACCTGCTCCAGCCGGTCGGATGGGATTCCCGGGCCGGTGTCGGCCACCGCGATCGACACCCCGTCTGCCTGGTGTGTCGCCGAGAGGATCAGGGAGCCGCCGTCCGGCATCTGGTCGAGGGCATTGGAGATGAGGTTGGAGAGGACCTGGCGGATCCGGTAGGGATCGACGTCGATCTCTCCGACATCCGCCTCGACGGCCATTTTCGACGTCACTCCCCTGGCTTCCATCGTGGTGGCGAACGAGGCGACCACGTCGGCGATCAGGCCCTCTACGTCGGTGGGCTCGCGGTGGAGCTGCAACCGGCCCGCCTCGGCCAGGGTGAGCACCCGCAGGTCTTCGAGGAGACGCTCCATGAGCTCGACCTCGTGGATCACGTTGCCCAGGTGCTGGGGGCCGTGGACACCGTCGATGACCGCCTCGATCTCACCCCTGATCACGGTGAGCGGGGTCCTCATCTCGTGCCCCAGGTCGGCAAGCAGCCGACGCCGGCGCTCGTCCTCCTCCTCCAAGCGGGCCGCCATCCGGTTGAACGAACCGCTCACCGCGGCCAGGGGCCCGGGCTCGCTGATCGGGATTCTGACCCCGGTCTCGCCGTCACCGAGCCTCCGGGTTGCATCGATGAGGGCGCCGACCGGTCGCCAGGTGCGTCCGAATCGATTGCGAACGAGGACGGCCAGACCGACCAAGACCAGGACTGCCACCCCGCCGATGATCCAGCGCCGGGGGCCGTGCATGAATCCGAACAGACTCGCCATGGCCACTCCGAAGAGCGGGCCGAGCAGGATCAGGAACAAGACGATGCCGATGATCCGTCGGAAGACCCCGGCACCGGGGCCCCAGTCGGGACCATCCTCCCTCATCCAGGGCGGGCCGCGCCGAGCGGGATCAGGCATCGCTGAACTTGTAGCCGACGCCGTAGACCGTGAGGAGATAGACCGGCTGCCGGGGGTCGCGCTCCAGCTTCTTGCGCAAGTTCTTGACATGGGCGTCGATGGACCGCTCGTACGACTCGAAGGAGACGCCCCGTATCGCATCGAGTAGCTGACCGCGGGTGAACACCCGGCCGGGGCTCGAGGCGAGGGCCCTGAGCAGCTCGAATTCGGACGCGGTCAGCTCTATCCGCTGGTCTTCGCGCTCCACGGTTCGGTGGGGAATGTTGATCACGAGATCCTTCGCCCTGATGACCTCGGTGGTGACGGCTCCCGCTGCGCGGCGCAGCACCGCCCTTACCCGCGCCACCAGCTCCCGAGGGCTGAACGGCTTGACCACGTAGTCGTCGGCGCCCAACTCGAGACCGACGATCCGGTCGGTCTCCTCACTGCGGGCGGTGAGCATGATGATGGGGATGGCCGACCGGCCCCTGATGGCTCGGGTCACCTCGTAACCGTCCATCCCGGGCAGACCGAGGTCGAGCACGACCAGGTCGGGCTGATCCGACCGGGCCGCGGCCACCGCGGCGGGCCCGCTCGAGGCCAGGCTCACCTCGAAGCCCGCCTCGGTCAGGTAGTCCCTGACCAGGCGGGCGATCTTCATTTCGTCATCGACGACGAGGACTTTGGACATCGAGGCTCAGGCTACGTGGTGTCCTGTCCCGGCTTTGGGGCCGAGTCGTCACCGTGGGCCTTGTCGTGCCAGTGGCTGAGACGCTCCTCCATCGCCGGGTGGTGACCCTCCTCCCAACGACCCGCCCAGTAGGGGCCCGGGCCCCAACGCCGTGGCCCGAAGAAGAGCCGGGCGATGATGCCGAAGATGAGGACGAAGAACAGGACCTTCAAGAGCAATCCGAAGACCCCGAAGCCGACTCCCCAACCAGGGCCCCACCAGCCGCCGCGGAATCCCTCGCGGCCGCCGTGCACCACGATATCCGCCCCGTTCTCGACCAGGCCCTGCTGCAGGCCGATCTGATAGAGCCCGAACCCGATGGCGCTCAGCGCACCGATCACGAGGACGGTTATCAGGGCGATGCCAATCGTCTTCCGAGTCATGTCTCGGTTCCTTTCTATTGGAGACAGAGACATCGTCGAGCACGACTGTGGAGACGGTGTGAAGACGAAATGGAGGTGTTGGTTAGGCCCCGGATTGTGGCACCGTAGGGGCCTCCATGCGCGAATCGTCATTTGCGAGCCTCTTCGCCACGCTGAACCGGTTCACCAGAGAGCACCGTCTCTGGAGCGGTCTCATCGTCGCCGGGCTGATTGCCGGGCTGGTCAGCCTGGCCGTGATGGTCTCCTCGCCCTCGCCCCGCCAGGTGACGTTCACAGAGCCGGAGTTCATGACCGCTCTTTCCGCCGGCGAGCTGGCCGAGCTCGAGGTTCACCCCTCTACCCAGAGGGTGTCCGGTGTGGGCACCGACACAGACGGCGAGTTCACCTTCGAGTACCGCTATTTGCAGACTGCCGAGGAGGAGCTGCTCGCCGCCCTTCGCTCCCACGCCCCGGATTACGTGGTGACGCCCTCCCCGAGCGCAGGCCCGGGGGCGAGCATCGTGTCCCTGCTCATCGTGGGCGGCATCGTCGCGCTGGTGGTGGTCGCGCTGCGGCGACGCCCGCAGATGGCACACAAGGCCAGACCGGTCACCACCCCCAGCTTCGGGTTCGACCGATTGGGAGGCCTCGACGAGGCGATCGTCGAGGTCTCAGAGGTCGTCGAGTTCTTGTCCGACCCCGAGAGGTTCACCCGGCTCGGCGCCAAGCCGCCGAAGGGCATGCTGCTCGAGGGGCCACCAGGCACCGGTAAGACCGCCCTGGCCCGTGCCGCGGCCGGCGAGGCGGAGGTGCCCTTCTTCGCCGCATCGGCGTCCGAATTCGTCGAGATGTTCGTCGGTGTTGGAGCGAAACGGGTGCGTGAGCTGTTCAAGACCGCCGCCGCGGCTGCGCCGGCGGTCATCTTCATCGATGAGATCGACGCCATCGGCAGATCCCGGGGCACGGCCTCGGCCAACAACAACGAGGAGCGGGAGTCCACTCTCAACCAGCTTCTCACCGCGATGGACGGCTTCTTCCAGGACTCGGCTCCGGTGGTGGTTATGGCTGCCACCAACCGCTCGGACGTCCTCGACTCGGCCCTGATGCGACGCTTCCCCCGCCACATACACATCGGGCTTCCCGACCGAACCGGCCGCGCCCGAATCCTGGGAATCCACCTCGAGAATGTGACCACGGATGCGGACGTGGACATCTCCTCGCTGGCGGCGCGCACCGTCGGGTTCTCCGGTTCCGACCTGGAGCGCCTCGTCAACGAGGCAGCGGTTTTCGCCGCCCGCAACGGCTCCGCCGCTCTCGAGGAGACGCATCTAGAGGCGGCGTTCGACCGGATAGTGCTCGGGCTCGAGCGCCGCTCTGCGGTGGTATCGCCGCGCGACCGCGAGATCGTTGCCCACCACGAGGCCGGTCACACACTGTGCGCCTACCTCCAGCCCGCAGCCGACCGGCCGCACAAGGTCTCGATCGTCCCCCGAGGCTTCGCCGGCGGAGCGTCCCACTTCACGCCGTCAGAGACCGCGTTCATGACCCGCAACCGGGCCCTCGCCTCACTGCGAGCGATGATGGGCGGCCGCGCCGCCGAGGCGCTACTCCTCGGCGAGGACATCACATCAGGCGCCGCTCACGACCTGGCGTCGGCGTCGAAGCTGGCCCGTCAGATGGTCACCAATTACGGCATGGGATCGATGGGACCGATCTTCGTCGGCTCGGACACCCCGATCTCGCCGGACACGGCACGGGCCATCGAGACCGACGTGACCCGGCTGATCGACGAAGCACTCGGCGACGCCCACGAGATGGTGACCGAGCATCGTGCCACCCTGGAGCGGCTGGTCGAAGTGCTACTTGAGGAGGAGACTCTCGACGCCGAGCGCATCGTCGAGGTCCTCTCCGTCGCCGAGGGGGCCGCGGTCTGAAATCGGGTCAGGTCTTGTCACCTGCCAGCCCATACCCAACATCTGTGAGACCTCGGGGAAGAGGTCGTACTCCTCGACCGCGATATGGCGATAGATCTTGTTGAGCATCTCTTCGAGGGCGCTCGCATCCAAGGCCTCATCTGCAGTGAGCCCGTTGTCGAACCGACGGTGGTCGTCCTCCAGGTCGTACACGTACTGATCTCCCAGTCCCATCTCTTCGGCGACCCGCAAGATTCCGGCCTCCTCTCCCTGGATATGGCACATCGTTGATGCCGGGCGCGGGGTTGACGTTGCCGAGCTGACAGAGGTGTTGGGGTTGAACCACAACGCCATTCGTCAGCATCTCGCCAAGCTGGTGGATGCCGATCTGGTGACGCACAGCACCGCTCCCGTGCAAGGTCGCGGCAGACCCCGTCAGATCTTCGAGGTCCATCCAGTCATCGACGATCGCTGGGGCGCCGGCGGTCCGTACCGGCGCCTGAGCATGCTGCTCGTCGAGATGATCCGCTCCGGTGACACCGCGGTGGAGGTGGGACGCAAAGCGGGCCGGGAAAGGGAGCCTTCCCAAGAACGGGAACCCGTGTCGGGTCTCGAGCGAGCCGCCACGACAGGAGGGTTCGACCCGGTACTCGTCGAACGGGGCGGACAAACCGAGCTGGTGCTCCGCAACTGTCCCTTCGCGGACGCCGCCTCCGCCGACCCGGAAACGATCTGCTCTCTCCATCTCGGACTGGCCCAAGGCGTAGCCGAGCGGTTCGACAACCTGGTGGTGGACGGACTCGAGGCCCACGATCCGATGGAGGCGGGATGCCGGCTCAGGTTCCACGTCGTCGAAGCGGACTCCGACCTTTCAGAACTGAACACCGAGAGTGGGCGTTGACGGACTCGAACCGCCGACCCCTGCCTTGTAAGGGCCTCTCGAGCGTCCCCGCGACCTGGGAGAACCTGTCGAATCGGCCGCCCGCCAGGCACTTCATCTCCCGTGGCCTCGCAACGCTTCTGGTCGTTTTGCGTTGTCAGGTGAACGCGACGTGGACGGCGCTCGACGCCGTCGTCGCACGGGCGCGCGTAAGCGGACGGTGAGCAACGCCGCGCACTCTCCTCCCCGCAAACACAGAAGAGGAGAGCTGCAATGTCGAGAAGGATCGGAGCACCGTCCGTCAACCCCGTCGCCGTCCTGCAGCCGTCGCGGCGGTCGCGTTCGGCGCCTGCGCCGCCGAGGCGGGCGCGGGCGCGTTCACCGTCCGGGTGGTCGCGCCCCAGACGGTCGTCGTCGGCAAGCCGACCGTGATCCGCGCGGCCGGAACGATCCCCACCCAGTACCTCAGGTACGCGTACTGGGTGTCCGTGGTCTCCGTCCGGACGTCGGTGGTGAGGACCTGCCCCGCGAGCGTCTGGGACCCGAAGCAGGTCGCCGCCGCCACCGGGGGCGCGATCCTCGTGCTCAGCACCCGCGCGGTGCCCGACCGGAGTGGCCGCTTCTTCGTCCCGGTCGGCATCCGGCCGTACGCGCCGGGGACGGCGCGGATCTGCGCCTACGTCGACGACGGGGCGGCGAGCACGTTGGCCGCCGGCTCGAAGAGGCTCACCGTGCGCCGCGCCGGGAGGTGAGGGCCGCGACCGGACGACGAAGAGCAGGCACTCCTGCGATCCGCAATCCCGAGGGACCCTCCACCCGGCTCAGCCGTCGTGACGGCGTCACCACGCGTGACGCCGTCTAGTGCGGCTCGCGCAGCGGCCGGTAGTTGGAGCGGAAAATGCGTTGGCCCGCGAGGCGTAGCGTCAGGTTGCGGACGATCGGGTGCAGGGTGCGGTCGCGGCGATGCGTTTGCTCCTGTACCCATGCGACGCGGGAGATGCGCCGCCGTTGTTATTCGGCGAGCGCCCGCACGACGGGATGGCTCTTCTCGAGCTCGTCGGCGAGCACGAGTGCGTCCTCCAGCGCCATGGCCGCACCCTGGGCCATGTTCGGCGAGCTTGCGTGCGCGGCGTCTCCGACGAGCACAACGCGGCCAGCTGCCCAAGGCCGGCGGCGTGACCTCTTCGATCTGCGCGAAGTACGCGTCGCCGCCGTGCTCGAGCAGGCGCGGCACCGGATCGGCGAAGTCGGCGAACAGGTCCCGCCAGTCCGCCCCTCGAGCATCGGCCGGATCGCTCGTGCTGACGTCGGCGTAGCAGTAAGCGGAGCCGTTGCCGAGGGCGACCGTGAGGAAGGCGCGGTTTCGGCCGAGCATGACTGTCCACTCGCCGATCTCGAGGAAGTCCTCCGCGACGAACCGCCATCTCACCTGTCCGACGTAGCGGGCAGGCATGTCCCCGAAGGCGAGGCTGCGGACGCTCGAGTGGACACCGTCCGCACCGACCACGAGGTCGTACGCGCCGGTCGACCCGTCGGAGAAGCGCACGTGGCCGGCGTCGTCGACAGCTGTCACCGAAAGGCCGAGCCGCGGGGCCCTCTGCGCTGCCGGTGCGGAGCAACCTCGTGAAGTGCTCCTCGAGTGATCGCGAGGCAGCCGCCGACGCCGTCCCAGTAGCGGCGAACGTCGATGTCGGCGAGCAGGCGGCCTCCGTGATCGAGAAACCGCTGCCGCACGATGGGGTTCGCGCGGGCTGCCACCTCCGCCGATATCCCGAGCTCGTCGAGCGCCCGGGCGCAGTTGCCGGGCAGGTACATGCCGGCGCCGCTCGCCTCCCACTCAGCCGTCCGCTCGACGACGTCGGCCGTGATGCCGCGGGCGCGCAGCGCGCGGGCAAGCGCCAGGCCGGCGGCGTGGTGATGGAGCGCCTCGTCGGCGGGGATCGCACGATGATCACAGCACCCGTCCGAGAATGATGTTGATGGAGTACCGAAGAAGTCCCATCACGGCGAGGGTAGAAGATGCGCCGGCGAGTCGTCCCGACTCACCTGCCTCCGATGAACGCCGCTATGTGCTCGAAGACCAGATCCGGATGTTCGAGAAAGGCGAAATGTCCGCAGTCAGGTATCACGACGAAATGTGAGCCCGGTAGCGCCTCGGCGATGTGTGACACCAGTTCGACCGGCACGAAGTCCTGGTCCCCATGGATGACCAGGGTCGGCACGGGGTGCCGGCTCAGCTCGCGGGGAAGGTCGTAGCCGGGGCGGAGCCATGTCTGTTCATACAAGCGATGCTCGATCGCTCTGGCGATGAGGACGGTCTCCTCGGAGAAATGGGACCTCAACCTCCCAACGACCTGTTCGACCAGCTCCGGTCGGGGTAGTGCGACTCGGAAGTGAGTCAGGTAATACTCGGTCTCGACCTCGATGCTTCCGCTCTTGAACTCGGGACTCTCGCTCAGCTGCTGCATTCGCTCGACATCCCCGGGCGGTCTCAGGCCCAGGAGGTGCTCACGGAAGAGGAGGCGGTCGTCGAAGGAGGCGGGCGCGCTGTTCATCAGGATCAGGTGCGATACCCGCCCTGGGTGACGCACGGCGTACTCCATGGCGAGGATCCCACCCCAGGAGTGCCCGAGGATTGCCATCGAGTCCAGTCCGAAGTGGCGTCGCAGCTCGTCGAGGTCGCTCACGTCGGAATCGATGGTCACGTCCTCCGGCTCGACACCGGGGGCCGACCTGCCTCGTCCGCGCTGGTCGTGATAGATCAGGTGGAAGGAGGCGGCGAGACGGTCCATTTCCGGCAAGAGGTAGTTGTGGTCGAAGTCGGGCCCGCCGTGAAGGACCAGGATGGGGTGGCCTCGTCCGATGTGACGGTAGAACAGCCCGGCGCCACCGACCGGCAACAAGCCCTGGAAAGGACCAGGTGGAGAAGGACCAGTGGCCATCCGGTCGATTCTCGTCCCATGGATCGAGAGATGTGGCTCCCAGAGATCCCTCCGGTGGCGAGGGGCGAAGCACCATGCTAAGAAATCCCAATAACTACAAGGGGAAAACAGCGACGACCATCGCGAGGATGTGGTGGGCGTTGACGGACTCGAACCGCCGACCCCTGCCTTGTAAGGGCAGTGCTCTAGCCAACTGAGCTAAACGCCCGGGGTCGTCCGATTCTATGGGAGACACCGGGCGGAACCCACATCAGAAATGGGTCCCGATGCCCATCCAGGCCGCTGTGGACAAATGCCGATGGGGTTGTTGACAAATGCCAGAGAGTCGGTCGGCGTCTTCCTACGCTGGCCGCCGGCGGTAACTACGGGAATGAGCAAAAGGGCCATCGAACGGGAAGTCAGCGACGAGGCGATCCGTCAATATCTCGACGGAATCGGAACATTTGACCTGCTCTCCGCCGAGGACGAGGTGCGGCTCGCCAAAGCCATCGAGACCGGGCGCAAGGCCGACATCGCCCTCGAGAACGAGACCGATCCCACCAAGCGCCGCCAGCTCCGCCAACTCGTCAGGGTCGGGGAGGAGGCACGTCAGACCTTCATTCGGGCCAACCTCCGTCTCGTCGTCTCCATCGCCAAGCGCTACAGCCGGGCCCGCCTCCCCTTCCTCGACCTGGTCCAGGAGGGCAATCTCGGGCTGATCCGCGCCGTGGAGAAGTTCGAGTACCGCAAGGGCTTCAAGTTCTCCACCTACGCCACCTGGTGGGTCCGCCAGGCCATCACCCGCGGCATCGCCCAGCAGGCCCGCGTCGTGCGGCTCCCGGTCCACGTGGTCGAGGAGCTCAACCAGGTCGGCGGCGCCCGCCGCACCCTCGAGCGCCAGCTCGGCCGCGACCCGGAGCCGCAGGAGATTGCCGACGAGCTCGGCCTCGACGTGGACCGTGTCATCGACCTGATGAGCTGGGGCCGCGAGCACGTCAGCCTCGACACCCCGGTCGACGAGGACGGCGACACGTCCCTCGGCGACCTCATCGCCCGCGAGACGCTGCCCGGCCCCGACCTCGCCGTCATCGACGACGAGACGCGCGAGCTGATCTCCACGCTCATCGACCACCTCGACGAGCGCGAGGCCGACATCGTGCGGGCCCGCTATGGCCTGCTCGACGGGCGCCAGCAGAAGCTGGCCGACATCGGCAAGCGCCACGGCATCTCCGCCGAGCGTGTGCGCCAGCTGGAGCGGCAGGCGCTCGTCACCCTCCGCCGCATCGCCGATCCCGACCTGGCCGCGTAAACCCACCCCCTGATCCGAACCCGTCCCGCCCTCCCCCGAGCGGGGCGGGTTCGTCCGTTCAGGTGCGCGAGCTGATGTCGGCCCAGACCTCGTCGACCCGGGCTTCGAGCTCTTCGATGGAGCCGGTGTTGTCGAGCACGACGTCCGCAGCGGCGCGTCGCTCCTCGCGTGAGGCCTGCGCTGCGATCCGCGCCCGGGCATCGGCCTCGGTCATCCCGCGCAGTGCTGTCAGCCGCTGCACCTGGACGTCCTCGGGGACGTCCACGACGATCACGAAGTCGCACGTGCCCGCCATGCCGATCTCGACGAGCAGCGGGTGGTCGTGCACCACGACTCCGTCCTCGGGGATGGTCGACTCCCTCGCCACCGCGAGCTCGAAGATCGCCGGATGCGTGATGGCCTCCAGGTCGGCCCGCGCGGCGTCGTCACCGAACACGACCTGGCCCAGCGCGGGCCGATCGAGCGTGCCGTCGGGCGCGATGACGTCGTCACCGAAGCGCTCCCGGATGGCGGCCAGGCCGGGTGTCCCCAGCGCGACCGCGTCCCGCGCCAGCAGGTCGTAGTCGATGACGGTGGCGCCGTGCTCGGCCAGGCGGGCGCTCACCGTGCTCTTGCCCGAGCCGATTCCACCGGTCAGGCCGACTCGGAACAT
>DATFGI010000005.1:0-14012 GCA_035249605.1 Acidimicrobiia bacterium | reverse complement strand
TAGGAGTCTGGGCCGTGTCTCAGTCCCAGTGTGGCTGATCGTCCTCTCAGACCAGCTACTCGTCGATGCCTTGGTAGGCCGTTACCCCACCAACTAGCTGATAAGCCGCGAGCCCATCCCACAGCACAAAGGCATTTCCTCATCCGGCCATGTGGTCGGTCGAGGATATCCGGTATTAATCCAGGTTTCCCTGGGCTATCCCGGTCTGTGGGGCAGGTTGCTCACGTGTTACTCACCCGTTCGCCGCTCCGTCATGCCAGTGGGTTACCCCTCCGGCATGCGTCGCTCGACTTGCATGCATTAGGCACGCCGCCAGCGTTCATCCTGAGCCAGGATCAAACTCTCCAACATACGTTCATCGCCTCCCGTCGCGTGGACGGTCGGCCAATCCTGTCAATGAAGGGTTTGGTTTGGGTCCCGGGACCGTGAGGGTCCCGAGCTTGATTGCTCTGTGATTGTCACCGACGACCGAAGTCGCCGATCTATCACCGCTTGAGTGCTCCAACTCCACCCTTACGGAGAGCTGGCGCACTGCTGGCTTGTTTTGGCACATTGTTCAGTTGTCAAGGAGCCCACGAGCTCCGCGTCTGGATTTGAGCCAGGCGACCGGCGATCGTATCGCGGTCCCCGGGCAGAAACAAGACGGCGTGAGCCGCAACATGGGCTCCGCCGCCGGCGGATCACGCAGACTCTTGCCTGCGCTCACCCAGTGTACGGGAAGTCCTCGGCTATTCCAAGTCAACCCTTGAGGCGGACGAATCGTCTCTTCCCCACCCGGAGGACACGGCCGGCAAGCCGGTCACGGGCCACTTCCAGGTCGGAGACGACTTCATCGTCGAGACGCACTGCGCCTTGATCGATCATTCGCCGCGCCTCCGCTCCCGACACCCCGAAAACCTCTCGGATCAGGGATGGGAGAGCAACGGGATCGTCGCTCACAAGGTAGAACTCCGCGACGCCGTCGGGTATTCCCCCCTCCCGGAAGACGGTGTCGAAGTGCCGCTCCGCCTCTCGGGCCGCCTCCTCTCCCCAGTACAGGTGCACGATGGAACGTGCCAGGTGGCGTTTCGCCTCGTTGGGGTGTAGCTCCCCCGAGACGAGGGCACCTTCGATTTTCGCCACAGCGTCCTCGTCGTAGTTGGCGGCGAGGCGATACCACTGCCCCATGAGGTCGTCGGGGATGCTCATCGTCTTCCCGAACATGTCTGCGGGGTCGTCTTCGACACCGATGTAGTTGCCCAGCGACTGTGACATCTTGTGCGAGCCGTCGGTCCCGACGAGGAGGGGCATGGTCAGCGCCACCTGCGGCTCCTGGCCATAGCGCTCCTGCACCACCCGTCCCATCATCAGGTTCCACAGCTGGTCGCTTCCACCCAACTCGATGTCGGACTCCACCGCCACCGAGTCGTAGCCTTGGAGAAGCGGATAGAGAAACTCCATGACGGAAATCGGGGTGCCCTCCTCGTAACGTGCGGCGAAGTCGGATCGCTCGAGCATCTGGGCGACCGTCGCCGACGAGGTGAGCTCGAGGAGACCGGACATGTCGAGGCTGCCCAGCCATTCGGAGTTGTGCCGGATCTCGAGGTTGTCCTGGAGGAGCACCTTCTGAAACTGCCCCAGGACATTCTCCGCATAGCCGTTGACCTCAGCGGCGCTCAATCTTGTCCGTTGCGCGCCCCGCTCCGAAGGATCACCTACCTGAGCGGTGAAGTCCCCCACGATGAGGACTGCGGTATGACCCATCTCCTGGAACTCGCGCAGCTTGCGCAAGACGACGGCCCAGCCCAGCGTCACCGCCGGAGCGGTGGGATCGAGGCCGAGCTTGACCCGGAGCGGCCGACCCAGGGCGAGCTTGGCCGCCAGGTCGTCCTCAGGAACCACCTGATCGGCATGGCGCATTGCCCTCTGCAGGTCTGCTGAGCTCATCGACGAGGCAGCGTAAACGGTGGCACCCTCAGAACGAGAAGTGCTTGATCGGCTCGCCTTCCTCGGCGATGCCGCTCATGGCGTCGATCCCGATCTCGAGATGATGGTGAGCCCAGTCCTCGGTGACCTGGCGATCGCTGGCCTCGGTCTTGACGCCCTCTGGTGTGGTGGGCACGTCGGATACCAACAGCAGGGCTCCACGCGAGATGCTGTTGTGGTGCCCCACGATGAAGAGAGTGGCGGTCTCCATGTCGATGGCGATCGCGGTCAGGGCCCGCAGTTTCGCCAGGAATGCCTGGTCGTGCTCCCAAAGCCTTCGATTGGTGGTGTAGACGACCCCGGTCCGGTATTCGAAACCCCGCTCGACGATCTTCTCGGAGACGAACTTGTGCAGCTTGAAGGAGGGAAGGGCCGGCACCATGGGCGGGAAGTAGTCGTCGGAGGTTCCCTCGCCCCGGATGGCGGCGATGGGAAGGATGAAGTGCCCGATCTCCGTCGAGTCCTTCAGCCCGCCGCATTTGCCGAGAAAGAGGACGCCGGCGGGCATGCGGGCCGTGAGGAGATCCATGATGGTGGCGGCGTTGGCCGTCCCGATGCCGAAGTTGACGATGCTGAGCCCCAGGCCATTGCTCGCCGCCTGCATCGGTCGGTCGAGACCCTTGACCTCACAGTCGAACTTCTTGGCGAAGGCGTCGACGTAGTCCTTGAAGTTGGTGAGCAGGATGTACTCGCCGAACTCGTCGACGGGCATCCCGGTGTAGCGGGGCAGCCAGTCCCCCGCGAGTACCTCCTTGGAGATCCCGTCCGACACCGAACAAAGGCTAGGCGGAGAGCTGGGTGGCGGTCACGAAGCGCCAGGGACGGTCCTGCGCCCGTGTGATGCCGATGCGGGGCGTGGCCATGACCACCTCGGGCCGGTCGCCTTCCTCGAGGTGGATCACCGAGTCGGGATCGAAGAGATAGGTGCCGTTGTGGGTCAGATCGATCCCCAACGCCTGGCACAGCTTGCCCGGTCCGTTGGCGAGTCCGCTGCTCCGCCCCCGCCGACTGCGGGCGATCCCCTGCCCCTCGACCACCTCGCCGCCCCTGATCAGGATTCCCCAACCGACTCCTTCCGGGCCGGCGGCGGAGTTGGCGCAGTTGTGGATGCCGTAAGACCTGTACACGTAGAGAGTTCCCGGTCTCTCGAACATCGATCCGTTACGGAGGGTGCGTCCCCGGTAGGCATGCGAGGCCGGGTCGTCCTCCCCCTTGTACGCCTCGACCTCGTTGATGCGTACCCGCACCTCGACTCCCCCGACATTGGAGACGAGATGGGCGCCGAGCAGGCTTGGCGCCGCCTCCTCCGGAGCGCCGGCGAGGGCGTCGACGAGCCGGGTCCGGGAGATCACTCCGCCCCTCGCAGCGTGGCACCGATGGTGACGGCGGCATCGATCATCGATTGGCGGACTTCGCCTATCTCCCTCGCCTCCAGGGTGCGATCCGAGGCACGCAGGCGGTATCGGACGGCCAGGGCCTTGTTGCCCTCCCCCACCGAATCTCCCCGGAACTCGTCGAAGACACGGGCGAACTCGATCAGGCCGCCTCCGTGCCCGACGGTGGCGGCGACCAGGTCGTCGGCCGGGGTGTCGTCTGAGACCACGAAGCTGAGGTCGAAGTCGACGTGTGGGTAGACCGACGGGGCGGTGGCCAGAGTCGCCGTCACCGGGGCGAGAAGCGGGGCGAGGTCGATCTCGGCTACCGCCACCCTCCCCTCGATATCGAAGGCGCGGGCCGCGGCGGGGTGGAGCTCGCCAACGTGGCCGACGACGGTGCCCTCGGCCCTCACCCGGGCGGTGCGCCCCGGGTGGAATCCGGGTGGTGAGACCGCCTCGACCCCGACATCGAGTCCCAACGCCTCAGCCAGAGCTCTCCAGATGGACAATGAGACGGCACCATCGGCTTCGATTCGATCGACATCGAGCCCATCGACGCCTATATCGCCCACCACGGCCCAGGCGAGCCGTTCGAACTGATGCGGCAATCGTGGATCGTCCGGGTCGGGCTCGGGAAAGAAGACTTTTCCGGTTTCGAACAGGGCCACGTCGTGCGTCCCATGCGACTGATTGAAGCGAAGGTCGCCGAGCAGGCCGGGGAGAAGCGTTGGTCTCAGCTTGCTCTCCTGGTCACGCAGCGGGTTGCGCACTGTGAGCAGTGCTCCGGTGCCCAGACCAAGGGCGGCCACGTCTTGCATGCTGACGAAAGGGAGGTTGATCGCCTGGCTCAGCCCCAGTCCAATGAGGACACGGTGGAGCTGACGAAGTCGGCTCTGCTCCGGGCTGAGGCCACCGGCGGGACCGGTTGGCACCGTGGCCCCGAACTTGTCGTATCCGTGGATCCTGGCGACCTCCTCGACCAGGTCGGCGGGACGGGTCAGGTCGGGGCGGAAAGTGGGCACCGTGACTCGTAGAGGATCCTCTCCGGAGGAATCCAGGCCGAGACGCTCCAGGATCCCGGCCACATAGCCGGACTCGAATCCGGGCCCGAGGAGTTGGGTGACCTGGGCGATGCCGAGCTCGATCTGCCATGGCTCGCTGGGCATGGCGACCTCGTCGACTGCGCCCTCCAGCACGTCGCCACCGGCGAAGCCGGCGACCATCGCGCTCGCTCGCCGATTGGCGATATCGGCGAGGTTGGGATCGACCCCCCGTTCGAACCGGGTGGCCGCCTCGGACCGGAGGTCGTGACGACGCCACATTTGCATGATGGTGGGAGGGTCCCAGGAGGCCGCCTCCATCAGCACCCGCGTCGTGTCTTCGGACACCTCGCTGCGCAATCCACCCATCGTCCCTGACATCGAGGTCGGCCCTTCCCCGTCATAGATGATGAGATCCTGGGGGTGGAGCTCTCGCTCGACGTGGTCGAGGGTGACCAGGGTCTCCCCGGGCTGGGCGCGCCTCACCACGAGCCGGTCCCCGACGATGGTGGCGGCGTCGAATGCATGAAGAGGGTGACCCAGCTCCAACATGACGTAGTTGGTCACGTCGACGACATTGGAGATGGAGCGGAGACCCACCTTGGCCAGCCGGTGCCTGATGTGCAACGGGGACTTGCCCACGGAGACTCCGGTGATCTCCCGGGCGGTGAAACGGCGGCACCCGGTGGGATCGGCGATCTCGACACTGATCCCGGTCGTTCCCTCGACTGGTTCCAGCTCCACGGCCGGGACGTGCACCTCGATGTCGAACCATGCCCCCAGGTCCCGGGCCACCCCGAGAAGGGAAAGTGCGTCCGGCCGGTTGGTGGTCACCTCCAGATCGAAGACGACATCGGGTAACTCGACCAGCTCGGAGAAGGGTGTTCCGATCACGGGCGAGCCTTCGAGGACCAGGATCCCGGCGTGGTCCTCCCCGAGACCGAGCTCCTTCTCGGAGCAGATCATCCCGTTCGACTCGACTCCGCGTATCGTGCGCCGGCCGATCTCGAAGTCACCGGGGAGGACCGCACCGGGACGGGCCACCGCGACCGTGGCACCCTCCTCGAAGTTCCAGGCGCCACAGATGATCTGTGAGGGGCCGGTGCCGCTGTCCACCTCGCAAACCCTGATCTTGTCGGCGTCGGGATGGGCCTCGATCCCCAGAACTCGCCCGACGTAGACATCAGACCAGCCGGCCTCCAGCCGGTCGGTGCTCTCGACGGTGAGACCCAGCATGTCGAAGGCGTAGGAGAGCTCTTCGACGTCGGTTGTGGGCAGGTCGATGAACTCCTGCAGCCAGCGGAGGGCCACTTTCATCAGAACTGTCCCTCGATATGCCGGCCGACTTTGAGTCCGGCGCACTTCGAGCTGGAAAGCAACGGATCGGCTAAATGGACTTGCCAGCCGGACTCAAACAGACGCCGGACGGCCGGGGCTACCGCCGCGTGGACTGTGTCTCGCATCAGAACTGTCCTAAGAAGCGGAGGTCGTTGTCGATGAAATGACGCAGTGAGTCGATGCCATGTCTGACCATGGCCACACGCTCCGGTCCCATTCCGAAGGCGAATCCGCTCACCTCGCCGGGGTCGTAGCCGGCTGTCTCCAGGACGAAGGGATCGACCATGCCGCAGCCGAGCAATTCGAGCCAACCCGCTCCCCCGCACACGCGGCAACCGGCCTGGCCTCCCTCGCAGGCGA
This sequence comes from Acidimicrobiia bacterium, assembly GCA_035249605.1. Taxonomy (GTDB): domain Bacteria; phylum Actinomycetota; class Acidimicrobiia; order Spongiisociales; family ZC4RG35; genus JANQRA01. Next base: position 7,933 of record DATFGI010000005.1, on the reverse strand, counting down.
AACAGGACACGTCGAGTTCGGCGCTCGGCTCGGTGAATGGGAAGAAGTGGGGTCGGAGCCTCACCTCGGTCCGTGGCCCGAACATCTCACGGGCGAAGTGGAGAAGAGTTCCCTTGAGATCGCTGAACTGGATGTTCTCGTCGACGGCCAGACCCTCGATCTGATAGAAGACGGGGAGGTGGGTGGCGTCGATGGTGTCCTTGCGATAACACCGCCCCGGGACGACAACGTAGACGGGCGGCTCGTGGCTCTCCATCCAGCGGGCCTGCACCGGGGAGGTATGTGTGCGCAGCAGCACCTCGTTCTCAGAGGTCCCCCAGTCGAGGTACATGGTGTCCTGCTCCCACCGGGAGGGATGGGTTGCCGGGGTGTTCAGGGCATCGAAGTTGTAGTAGGCGAGCTCGGCCTCGGGGCCCTCTGCCACCTGATAGCCGAGGGCGATGAAGATGTCGACGATCTCGTCGATGGTCTGTTGCACGATGTGGAGTCGTCCTCGGGGGAGGGTGACCGAGTCCAGTGTGACGTCGATTGTCTCGGCACGGAGGCGCTGCTCTTCCTCGGCTGTCTCGAGCTCGGTGCGCTTCGCCTGAATCAGCGCACCGATCCTGTTGGTGGCCTGGTTCAGCTTCGCTCCGACCCTTGGCTTGGATTGGTCGTCGAGCCCCCCCATCGAACGGCGCACCTGTCCGACGCTGGAATCGGCGCCGAGCAGGCCGGCTTCGACCTCCTCCAGTTCGGACAGGGTGCTGGCGGCGCCGATGGCGGCGGGGGCGGCGCCGACCGCCTCATCGAGCGTCTTCAAGGGGTCCATCCTCGGCGGGAGGTTAGACCCCGGCGCCAGATTCTCCGGAACCCCTGCTCAGCGTGTAGACCGCGATCCCGGCGGCTACCGCGGCGTTGAGGCTCTCGGTTGCTCCCGGTGTAGGGATGGTGACCAGATGGGTCGCGGCAGAGAGGATCGCTTCGTCCAGACCGTGCGCCTCTTCCCCGATGAGCACAGCCACTGGGCGCTCCTTCACCGTCGACGGGTCCTTCCCTCCCCGGGGCACGGTGGCCACCGTGGCCCAGTCGGCGACCTCGTCGATGGCGTCGATGGCGGCGACCGGGGTCTGGAACTGGCCACCGGCGCCGGCCCTGATGCTCTTCGGTGACCACGGGTCGGCGGATCCGCTCATGTATGCGAACCCCCATCCGAAGGCGGCAGCCGTGCGGACCAGGGCCCCGGCGTTCCCCGGGTCGGAGACACCCACCGAGACCAACAGACTGCGGGAGCGGTCGAGACCCTCTGCGGGGATCTCCACCACGGCCACCGGCCCGCGAGGGCTCTTGGTGCCGGCCAGACGCTCCAGGGCGCGTTCGTCGACCAGGATTGGGAGTGGGGCGCTCTCGGGAACGGCACCCTCGGTGCCGGAAGTAGAGAAGACGTCGACGATATTGGCGCCCGTAGCTGCGATGTCGCGGATCAGCTCAGGGCCCTCCACCAGGGTGAGACCCCGCGCCTTTCGCTCCTTGACGCGATGAAGCCGGGCCGCCTCCACCACGGTCTTGGCGCGATGGGTGCGGACCGGCTCCATGTCCGTTCGGTGTCGACGAGGCCTCAGCTGCCCTTGGCGACCTCGACGAGCTGGGCGAAGGCCTCGGGGTCGTTGACCGCCATGTCGGCGAGCATCTTGCGGTCGACCTCGACCTCGGCCGCCTTGAGCCCGGCGATGAATTGGCTGTAGGTCGTCCCGTTCTGGCGCGCCGCGGCGTTGATCCGTGAGATCCAGAGCTTGCGGAAGTCACGCTTCCGGGCGCGGCGGTCGCGGTACGCGTCCTGCATCGCATGCATCACCTGCTCGTTGGCAGTGCGAAACCTGCGGCTGCGGGCGCCCTTGTAGCCCTTGGCGCGATCCAGGACCTTCTTGTGCGACTTCTTGGCGTGAACCGCCCTCTTGACACGTGCCATGATTCGACCTCCTCAGCGACCCAACTGCTTCTTCAGGGTCTTGGCGTCTCCGGGGGCCAGCTCGACCAATCCCTTGCGGCGGCGGAAGGTGCTCTTGCCCTTGGCCAGCTTGAGATGCCCGCGGCCGGACTGCCGGCGCATGTACTTGCCCGCGCCGGTGATCTTCACCCTCTTCTTGGCGCCACTGTGTGTCTTCATCTTGGGCACGGTGCCCTCCTATTCCTCTTCGTCCTGGTGCCGCTCTTCCCGCTTGGGACGCTTCCGCTGCCGGATCGGTGCCAACACCATGGTCATCGAACCGCCTTCAATCTGCGGTGGCTGCTCCACGGTGCCGAATTCGGAGACCTCCGTGGCGAGACGGTCCATCAGCTCCCTGCCGAACTCCGGACGCTCTCGCTCCCTGCCCCGGAACCTGATCGTGACCTTCACCTTGTCGTAGTCCTCGAGAAAGTCCTGGGTCTTGCGACGGGTGATGTCGAAGTCGTGTGCGCCGATGCGCACCCGCATCCGAAGTTCCTTGATGTTGGTCCGGGTCTGCTTCTTCCGAGCCTCACGTTGCTTGACGGACTGTTCGTACTTGTACCTTCCGTAGTCCATCAAACGGCAAACCGGGGGTCTGGCGTTGGGCGCCACCTCGACCAGGTCGAGGTCGAGCTGTTCGGCCAGCCACAGCGCCTCGTTCAACTTCTTGACTCCGATTTGCTCTCCGTCGGGTGCGACCACCAGGACCTCTTTGGCCCGGATCGCTCCATTTACGCGCAGCTCTGGAATGCTGATACCTCCTGTTGAATTGCAGCTACTTCTGCGTTGTCACCACCGACCACGGCCTCGCGGCCAATGAAAAAGCAGCAGGCGGACGCCTGCTGCCACGACGATCTGAGATCGACCGAAGGGTCGTTCTCATGCGACCTCGGCTCGCTGCGGTGGTCCAACGACTCCGTGCGGCCGGGTGGGGAGGCAGCACCTCCGCTCTTGGCTCTCGGTTGTGCCGCCAAGGCTACCAGCCCCCGATGCACAGCGATATCCGTGTGCTCAGGACGACTCCAGGTCGCGAAGTGCATTGGCCGTGGAGAGAGCCGCTTCGACCGCTTCTACACCCTTGTTGGACTCTCCGGCACCGGCCCGCTCCACGGCGTGGGAGTAGTCGTGCACGGCGAGGATGCCGTTGGCCACGGGCACCCCGGTGTCCAGGGCCACCATGCCGATGCCCCTGGCCGATTCCTTGACCACGATCTCGTAGTGATCTGTCTCCCCTTTCACCACCGCTCCCAGGGCGACGACGGCGTCACATCCTTGCTCGGCGAGCTTCTTGGCGGCCAGCGGCAACTCGAGGGCGCCGGCGACACGGATCACGGTCACTTCATCCACCCCGGCTTTCTCCAACCGTCCCAGCGCTCCTTCGAGGAGGCGATCCACGATGGCCTGGTTCCACAGCGCGGCGGCGATGCCCACGTGGAGCCCATCGCCCTGGTTCGAGCCCTGAAACGTTCGGGTCACGCAGTGTCCACGTCGAGCTGGTGGCCGAGACGCTCCGCCTTGGTCCGCAGATAGCTGCGGTTCTCCTCGTTGGCGGGCGGTGTGAGCGGGATCCGCTCTTCGATGGAGAGCCCGTAGCCCTCGATCCCGGCCCGCTTCACCGGGTTGTTGGTGAGCAGGCGCATGCTGCGGACACCGAGGTCGTAGAGGATCTGCGATCCCACCCCGTAGTCACGGCTGTCCACGGGCAGGCCCAGGTTGACGTTGGCGTCGACGGTGTCGACCCCCTCGTCGTCCTGGAGGCGGTAGGCGGCCAGCTTGTGGAGCAGACCTATCCCCCGCCCCTCGTGCCCCCGGATGTAGAGGACCACCCCTCGTCCTTCCTCGCCGACGATCTGCAAGGCGAGATCCAGCTGGTCGCCGCAGTCGCAGCGCAGGCTCCCGAAGACGTCCCCCGTCAGACACTCGGAGTGGACCCGGGTGAGCACGCCCTGGCCGTCGCCGATGTCCCCTTTGACCAATGCGACGTGCTGGCGGTCATCGACGAGTGAGCGATAGCCATAGGCGCGGAAGGTGCCGTGAGCGGTGGGAATCCTGGCTTCAACGACCCGCTCCACGAGCTTCTCCGACTTGCGTCGATAGGCAATCAGATCGGCGATGGTCCCGATGAGGAGACCGTGCTCTTTGGCGAAGGTCTCGAGGTCGGCCAACTTGGCCACTGTGCCGTCGTCGTTCATCACCTCGGCCAGCACCGCCGCCGGGTATTTGTCGGCGAGCACGGCCAGGTCGACGGCGGCTTCGGTGTGGCCGGCACGCTTGAGCACGCCGCCCGGCTCGTATCGGAGCGGATACATGTGCCCGGGTCGGGCGAGGTCTGCGGGCTTCGTTGAAGGGTCGATCACCGCGTGCACGGTGCGGCACCTATCCGCCGCCGAGATCCCGGTCGTGGTCCCCTGGGCTGCGTCGATGGCGATTGTGAAGGCGGTACGGCGGACGTCGGTGTTGTTCTTCACCATCATCGGCAGCTCGAGCTCGTCGAGACGCTCCCCGATCACCGGGAGACAGATGATCCCGCTGGTGTAACGAAGCATGAACCCGATGTTGTCGGGAGTCGCGTCCTGGGCGGCGACTATGAGGTCGCCTTCGTTCTCACGGTCGGCGTCGTCGACCATGATCACCATCTCACCGCGGCCCACGGCGGCGATCACATCCTCGATATCGGCGAAGGTCATCGGTTCAACAGCCTGTCTACGTACTTGGCCAGCACATCCGTCTCGAGGTTGACCTTGTCTCCCTCGGTGCGCATGCCCAATGTGGTCACTTCCAGGGTATGCGGGATGAGAGCAATGGAGAAGCCCGATTCGTCCACGGAGGCGACCGTCAGACTGACCCCGTCGACCGTTATCGAACCCTTCTCCACGATGTAGCGGAGAAGGTTCGGCTTGACGTCTACGGTCATGAGCACAGCCCCGTCATCGTCGCGGGTGACTGAGCGAACCCGCCCGGTGCCGTCGACATGGCCCTGGACGATGTGGCCGTCGAATCGCCCGTCGGCGGGCATCGGCCGTTCCAGGTTGACCTCGGTGCCTTCGATCAGCTCGCCGAGATTGCTGCGGGAAAGGGTCTCCGGGATCAGGTCGAGCGCAACGTGGCCATCTCCCGACTCCACGGCGGTGAGACAGACACCGTTGACCGCGATGGAGGCTCCGATCGGGACTTCACCCATCTCCGGGGCAGTGACGCCGATCCGCATGCGTCCCTCGCCGCGATCGGTGCTAGTCACCGTGCCCTTGTATTCGACGATGCCTGTGAACATCTACTCAACCGCCTCGAAGTCGATTCTCACGTCTTCGCCGATCCGGCGCACCTCGCCGACCGTCACGGCGTCCGATTGGTCGATGCTGGAGAACACACCTTGCAACGGGGCAATTCCGGTGCCGCCACCCATCCTGGCGCCGATGTAGGCGACACCTCGCCGCACGACGCGAGCACGCCACCAGGCCCCTGCGAGCGTCGGGCCTCCTTCCAGGAGAACGTCGTAGTAGTCGGCATCGGCCAATGCCCGGCAGGTCTCGATCGGGTCGGGCAACTCCTCTCCTCCGACGACGACCAGGTCACCGGCTGGGACTTCGATGTCTTCGGTAGAGATGACGAGAGGTTGGCGAGCCCAGACCCGTGACCCGGTTGGCAGTGGCGAACGTCCGGCGATGATGACCGGACGAGGTTGATGTCCCTCGTAGCCGGGGAGACGGACGTCCAATCCGGGGTCGTCGTGGCGCAGCGTCCCCGCTCCCACAACCACGGCGTCGGCCCCGGCTCGCAACCCATGGGCGTCCGCCCTGGCCTCCTCCGAGGTGATCCATTGCGAGCTGGCGTCGACAGCCGCCGCCGACCCGTCAATCGTCATGGCGTACTTGAGGGTGACCAAGGGCATCCCGGTCTCGCGGTGATGGAAATAGCCGGGATCGACGGCTCGTGCCTCCGGATCGTCGACCACCTCGACGTTGATGCCGGCCTCACGGAGCTTGGCAACACCCTTGCCGGCGACATTGGGATCGGGATCGACGATGCCCACCACCACGGCGGCGATGCCCTCGGCGATGAGCCGGTCGGCACAAGGTGGGGTACGGCCGTGGTGTGAGCAGGGCTCCAGCGAGACGTAGAGGGTGGCGCCGCGTCCTCCCCCGGCGGCCTGGAGTGCGGTGACCTCGGCGTGGGGCATGCCCGGTTCGGCGTGTGAGCCTTCCCCAAGGACCTCACCGGAAGCAGACACCACGACCGCACCGACTCTGGGATTGGGGTGGGGGTGGTGGCCACGCGCCAACTCGTAGGCGCGTTGCAGGTGGGGGTGGGCCCCCACTCAGGCAGTGCGTCGATCGATGCGGTAGGTCGAGCCCGGTTGCTTTTTGGCGAACTCTTTCATCTCCACCGCAATCGCCGACGCCTCCCATTGCGTTCCGATTTCACGCACGTCGGTGGACGCTACCCCCAACGAGAGTGATACGACGGGGAAGGCGTAACGCTCACCACGGCGATCTATCACCTCGATGTAGCCACGGAGGGCGTCTGCGGTGTCGTAGAGGTCGAGTATCCCGTCGTCGAAGCGCTCGATGACCTCCTTGCAGAAGGACTCCGCCATCTCCGGGGGGATCATCGCCACGAAGTCGTCACCACCGATGTGCCCCACGAAGGCGCCGGTGATTCCCAGGGTGGCCGCCGCCTGAGACAGGCAGTTCCCGCAGAAGCGGATGACCTCGTCGCCGCGCATGAACCCGTAGTGGTCGTTGAAGGCTTTGAAGTTGTCCAGGTCACCGTGAACCAGGGCGAACTCCCGCTTCTCTTTGATGGCGTTCTCGATCTCGGCGGTGATCTTGAAGTTGCCGGGGAGACCGGTGAGGGGAGACAGGTCGCGGGCGGCCTGGGTGCGACGGAGGACGGCGCGCACTCTGGCGGCGAGCTCGGTGATGTCGAAGGGCTTGGTGATGTAATCGTCGGCGCCCAGCTCGAGACCGCGTACCCGGTCCTCGGGGAGGCCGCGGGCGGTGAGGAGGATGATCGGGATGCTGGCGGTTGCCGCCTGGCTGCGCAGACGGTGCAGGGCGGTGAGCCCGTCCATGCGCGGCATCATGATGTCGAGGACGATCACGTTGGGCGGGTTCGTGGTTGCCTTGTGCAGGGCATCCTCGCCGTCCACGGCGGTGTCGACCTCGAACCCGTCTAGCTCGAGATTCACCTTGACGACGGTGAGGATGTCTGGATCGTCGTCTGCGACGAGAACTCGTTCAGTCATTCGAATCTGCGGCCCTTCTCAGTGCATCCACGGCAGCGGGCGGGTCATCGGCCCCGAACACCGCTGTGCCGGCCACCAGCACGGTGGCCCCGGCCGAGATCGCATCGCCAGCGTTGTCAGGCGTGATACCGCCATCGACCTGAATATCGGTCTTGAAGCCATGGGACTCAACCCATTCTCTGGCCGACTCCACCTTGGAGAGGACTTCGGGGATGAAGGTCTGGCCGCCATGGCCCGGCTCGACCGACATGACCACTATCACGTCGCATTGCTCGACGTAGGGAGCCAACGCGTCGAAAGGCGTTCCCGGATTGATCACGAGGCCGAAGTCCAGTCCATTCTCTTCGGCCCTTTCCATCGCCCTGGTCGGGTCGGGGATCGCCTCGATATGCATGGTGACCAGGTCGACCCCCGCCTTGGCCAGCTCCGGCAGATAGTCGTCGGGATTCGTCGTCATGATGTGACAGTCGAAGTAGAGATCGGTCACCGGCCGCAGCGAGGCGATCACCGGGATGCCGAAGGAGATGTTGGGCACGAAGTGGCCGTCCATCACGTCCAGGTGCAGCCAGTCGACGTAGGGGGCGACCCGGGCCACCTCCTTTTCCAGACGAGCGAAGTCGGCGGCCAGCAGGGACGGTGCGATCTTGACCGACATGGGGGAAGTCTATGACTTCAGCCGATCGCTCCCGCATCGCGGCGCCGCCCCCGGGCCCATGCCG
>DATFGI010000004.1:0-25820 GCA_035249605.1 Acidimicrobiia bacterium | reverse complement strand
CGTCGACCCCCGACAACATGATCGTGCTGATCTGGCGGCCCTCGTGTCTCCATCGCTCGATGACTTCCAGCCCGAGCAGGCCCGGCATGAGCTGGTCCAGGATGACCAGGTCGTAATCGCCGGTGAGGCCTTTCTCATAGGCTTCCTGCCCGTTCACTGCAGTATCCACCTCATATCCTTCGAGCTCGAGCGCAGTGACCAGGACCGTGGTCACCGTGTCCGAGTCATCAGCCACGAGCACGCGTTTGTTATCACCCATGTCCGCCTCGGGCCTCCCATGGCGACCTGTCTATCGGCCCGATGATGGCAGGAAGAAGCCGATTTCCTGGTCACCATTCGGGCGAAGAGGCGGGGAGTGGGCCCGATGCGAACTATCTTCTGGCGCCTGGCGTGACATGAGATTGGGGCACCATGGCGACCATTCCCGAACACGAGATGGTGAGGCTCGAGGCCGTCGCAGGCCCCGACGCACCGCTCGACGCCCTCATCGCCCGCAGACTCGACGGCGAGCCACTCCAGTACATCGAGGGCAGCGCGGCCTTCGGCCCGCTGGACCTGGTCGTGGACGAGAGGGTCCTGATACCCCGGCCGGAGACCGAGGGGATGTTCGAGCTGGCCACCAAGATGGTGCGAAGCCCCGAGATCATCGTCGACCTCTGCACCGGATCCGGTGCCCTGGCCCTGGCACTGAAGAGCCGGTTCCCCAACGCTGCCGTCTTCGCCACCGACATCTCGGCGGACGCCATGGAGGTGGCCGCGAACAATCGCCAGCGGACCGGGCTACAGGTGTATCTCGCCGAAGGTGACCTGTTCGATCCGCTCCCCACCGCAATCCTGGGGACGGTCGACCTGATCGTGGCCAACCCGCCCTATGTCGCAGAAGTCGATTTCGCGGCCCTGCCTGTCGATGTCCAACGCGAGCCCAGAGTGGCTCTGGTGGCCGGGCCGACCGGGCTCGAGGTGATCGAGCGGATTGGGGCCTCGGCGGCCTCCTGGCTTCGACCCGGGGGAGTGATCGTGTGTGAGATCGGCGAGAAACAAGGCGTGTCTGCGGTGAGCTCGTTCATCGAGCTGCCCGCCGTGGTCCGCCACGATCTCACGGGCCGCGACCGCTACATCGTCGCCGTCAAACCTTGAGCCTCGACGAGGCGGTCGAGGCGATTCGGGCCCGTCAGGTGATCGGCCTTCCCACCGACACGGTCTACGGGATCGGTGCCGACCCGGTCAGCGAGGAAGCCGTGGGCCGTCTGTATGAGTTGAAGGGGCGGCCGGAGAACAAGCCGGTCGGGCTGCTCGTCGCCTCACTCGAGCAGGCTGCGTCGATCGGGAGGATCGAAGGCGCGGCCGCCCTGCTTGCCTCCTCTCACTGGCCCGGGGCGCTGACTCTGGTGGTCACTCCAAAGGTAATCCTCGCCGACTGGGTGGGCGACGCCCAACGTCGGACCGTGGGTCTCCGGGTGCCCGAACACTCTGTGACCATCGAGTTGCTCGAGGCAGTGGGGCCCCTGGCGGTGACCTCGGCCAACCTGAGCGGGATGCCGGAGTCGATGACCGACGCCGAGGCGCGCGCCATCTTCGGCGACCGGGTGCAGTTCTACGTCCGCGGCCGCGCGCCGGGGGGGCGGGCCTCGACGGTGGTGGACCTCACCGGGTCGGAGCCGGTTGTGCTGCGTCAGGGCCCGGTAGCCATCTAGTTACCCTGCAAGATCATGATCTCGATGGACCCGTTGGAGCTGGTCGATCCCGCCATCGCCGGCCTCATCCGCAAGGATCTAGAACGACAGAACACCCACATCCACCTGATCGCCTCGGAGAACTTTGCCTCACCGGCGGTGATGGCTGCCTCTGGCTCGGTATTCACCAACAAGTACGCCGAGGGCTACCCGGGGCGCCGTTACTACGAGGGCTGCCAGGTGATCGACGAGATGGAGCAGCTCGCCATCGACCGGGCCAAGGAGCTCTTCGGGGCCGAGCACGCAAATGTGCAGGCCCACTCCGGGGCCCAGGCCAACATGGGTGTCTACTTCTCCCTGCTCACTCCCGGAGACAGGGTGCTCGGGATGCGTCTCGATCAGGGAGGGCACCTCACCCATGGCTCTCCGGTCAACTTCTCCGGCCTCTACTACGACTTCGTTGCCTACGGGGTGGACCCCGAGACCGAGTTGATCGACATGGACCAGGTGCGGGCTCTGGCCATCGAGCACAAGCCCAAGATCGTCCTGGCCGGCTTCTCCGCCTACTCGCGCACTCTCGACTACGAGGGCTTCCGTGCGGTCGCCGACGAGATCGAGGCCATCTTCATGGTCGACGCGGCCCACTTCATCGGTCTGGTGGCAGGTGGCTCATATCCCTCACCCGTGCCCTTCGCCGACGTGGTGACCGCCACCACCCACAAGGCGCTGCGTGGGCCGAGGGGCGGTCTCATCCTGAGCACCGAGGGATTCGCCAAGGAGATCGATCGGGCCGTTTTCCCCAATGCGCAGGGAGGCCCGATCGAGTCGCAGATCGCGGCCAAGGCGGTCTGCTTCCAGGAGGCGATGCGGCCCGAATTCAAGACCTACACCGACCAGATCGTGGCCAACGCCCGGGCCATGACGACCACCATCCAGGAGGAGGGGGTGCGTGTGGTCTCCGGTGGCACCGACAACCACCTGTTCCTGATCGACCTGAGGTCGGTGTCGGACGACCTCGACGGGAAGAACGCCGCCCGGCTGTTGGATGGGGTGGGGATAACCCTCAACTTCAACACCATCCCCTTCGACCCCCGGCCCCCGTTCCGGGCGTCGGGATTGAGGATCGGGACCCCGGCGATGACCACCCAGGGGATGAGAGAAGAGCAGGCTGCCGAGACGGCGTCGCTGATCTGCAGGGCGCTCAAGGAGAGGAAAGACCAGGGTGCCCTCGATGAGGTTGCCGGGCGGGTCTCCGAGTTGGCCGCCGAGTTCTCGCCCTACCCACACGACTTCGCCGGGCACGTCTAGATCGTCATGGTGATGGAGTGGCTGCTGGAGTCAGATCCGGCGATCCGATGGCGGGTGATGCGAGATCTGACGGCCGAGCCGGGTGATGTCGTGGCGAGCGAGCGGGAGCGGATCGCGGTAGAGGGGTGGGGAGCGGAGTTGCTTGCTCTCCAGGGCGCCGACGGGAGATGGGACGGTGGGACGTACCGACCCGGTTGGGTCGACGAGTCGAAGCCATTCTTCGACGCGTGGACGGCCACTCACTTCTCGCTTCAGCTCCTTTGCGCCTTCGGACTCGACCCTGACAGTCTTCAGGCCCGTCAGGCAGTGTCCCTAGTTCGCGAGAACGTCCGATGGGATGCCAACGGCGCCCCTTACTTCGACGGCGAGACCGAGCCATGCATCAACGGGATCGCACTCGCGATCGGCTCCTATTTCGGCGAGAACGTCGAACGGATCGTCGTGCGGCTGTTGGACGACCAGCTCGAAGACGGAGGATGGAACTGCTGGGCGGAGTACGGAGCGAAGGTGTCGTCCTTCCACACGACGATCTGTGTCCTGGAGGGGCTACTCGGCTGGGAGCAGCGTCAGGGATCATCAGAGACGCGGGAGGTCCGTTCGAGGGCCGAGGAGTATCTCCTCGAGCGTGGGCTCTTCCGCTCGCGCTCGACCGGACAGGTCGCCGACCCCCGATTCACCATGTTCTCGTTTCCCACGCGTTGGTATTACGACGTGCTCCGGGGGCTGGACTACTTCCGCTCGACCGGCGCCCCGCTCGACAATCGTTGCGACGAAGCAGTCGAACTGGTCGAACGCAAACGCGATCGCGCCGGCCGATGGCGGGTGGAGAACATCCATCTGGGGCCGACCCATTTCCGGATGGAAGGACCCGAGGGTTCCCCAAGCCGCTGGAACACGCTGCGCGCCATGCGTGTGCTGGATTGGGCCGGTCGAGGTTGAACTCAGCGCGGCCCGACGGCTCGGGCATTCGGCCGTAGGTTGGCCGGATGCGAATCGGGCTGATCAACGAGTTCAACGGCAGGCCGGGTACCGACCCGCCACCGCCGAGCTGGGAATCCATATCTGACAGGGCTCGTACTGCCGAGGCGGTTGGCTTCGACAGCTTCGTCTTCGAGGATGCCTTCCTTTATCGCCGCGACGACTACACGAACGGACTGTGGGATTCGGTATCGATGGCGGCGGCCCTAGCCGCGACGACCGAGAGGATCCAGATCGCCCATTCGGTGTTCAACACGCCTTACCGTTCACCGGCGCAGATGGCGAGCATCGCCACCACCCTCGACGAGATCTCGGAAGGGAGGTACGTGCTCGGGATCGGCGCGGGCAACACCGATGACTCCGACTACCGCGCCGTTGGCTCCCCGACCGACCACCGCTACTCCCGCTTCGCCGAGGCGATCCAGGTCATCCACAGCCTGCTCAAGACCGGCAGGGCCGACTTCGCCGGGGACTACTACACGGTCGAGCAGTCCCAGCTCGTCCTGCGTGGGCCGAGTCCGCAGGGCCCGCCTATCAACATCGCCGGGAGCGGGGAGAAGATGCTGACTCTGGTGGCCCGCTATGCCGATCAGTGGAACTGGTGGGGTTGGGACGAGACCATCGCCCAGCTCGGCGAGCGGTTGAGCCCCATAATCGCCAAGCTCGAGGCGGCGTGTGAGGCAGAGGACCGGGACCCGACCTCGATCGTTTGGACCTTCGACCTGTACAGCGTCCTGCCCTCCGGCTTGGAAGCCGAGCATGAGATGACCCAGCCGGTGACCGGAACGGCGGAGGACATAGCCGGTTTCATACTCGGTCTCGGCGAGATGGGGTTCGCCGAAGTCCGATGCGACCTGCTCCCCAAGACCACCGAAGCGATCGGCGCGATGGCTCGGGTGGTGGAGTTGGTCCACCGGGCCTGAGCTCAGTCCAACGACACAGCCGTTATCGAGGACCAGCCAGTGGTGTACTGAGTCCCGGACCGAATCGGCGATCCAATGGTGCCGTCGCCGCTGATGTTGTAGTAGCGGTAGAGACCGTCGTCGCGGTAGAAGAGGATCTCGTCTTGGCCGTCCCCGTCGAGGTCGATTGCCGCGATGGAGGACCATCCCTCGGTGTAGCCGTTGCCGCCTTCGATGGGCGATCCGATGGTGCCGTCGGGCCTGAGGTCGTAGTAGCGGTAGAGACCGTCGTCGCGGTAGAAGAGGATCTCGTCCGCGCCGTCCCCGTCGAGGTCGATGGCGGTGATCGACGACCAGCCGCTGGTGTAACCGTCGCCGCCGCTGATCGGCAAGCCGATGGTTCCGTCGTAGCGGATGTCGTAATAGCGGTAGATCCCATCGTGGCGATAGAAGAAGATCTCGTCATCACACGATCCGTTGCATGGCACCTCGTAATTGCTCGCGTCGAAGAACAGCTCGGTCACCCACCATCCCGAGCCATCGACGTATGTCCCGAGGGCTACATACCGGTACAAGGGATTGAGGATGCTCGCCCGGTGGGGTGCGGAGTTCATGAACATGGAGTGGATCGTCGAGCAATCGGAGAGGCTCTGGGAGGAGTGGTGTGCGATGTTTTCGCCCCAACGCGTCCAGCTCGGGGGGAGTATGTCCTGGCGCCGGGAGGAAGGCATGTGCTCGAACTCGTTGAACCGCATCCACTCCGACCACGCCCGGACCGGAGCGACCAGGTCGCTCGCCATGCGCAACGGCGGTGCGCCGACCGCGGCGCGGGAGTCGTTGATCCGGTCGAGGAGGCATCGTTCGAATCCGGAAGGACTCAGGGCCGCCCGGGCCGGCGCCGCCGGCAGCACCGCCACCATGGCGAGCGTCAGCAACCCGGTGACGATCGCACCGAAGACCATCATTCCCCATCTGTCAGTTCGAACCATGACTCCTGGCGGCCGTTGGGCACCTCGGTCACAGATCGGCGTGGTGGGGGTGGAGCTTTAGCCCGGTTGTCTCCCGGCTTCGATCATCTCCGCCACGTGTGTCAGCGATTCCACAGTGGTCACCCCAAGGTCGCCGTTGACGTCGAAGGGGTCCATCAGGATCGGGGTGAGGCCGGCTCGTCGGGCTCCGGTGACATCGAAACCCGGGGTGTCACCCACGTACCAGACCTCCTCTTTGTCGACTCCGAGAACCTCGAGGGCGAAGTCGAAGATGCGAGGGTCGGGCTTCTCCACGCCCACCGCTCCCGAGTCGACCAGGCAGAGGACCTCGACGCCGTTTCCCTGTCCCACCTGGAGGATGCCCGACTCGAGGAGCCGCTGCTCGATGGTGCCGTCGGAGTTGGAGACCACACCGACGTCGACACCGCTGTCGGCGAGGCGACGCAGACCCTCCCTCGAGCCCTCGATCTCGTGGCTCCACAGCCATCCGGTCACGTACTCGTTGCGTAGGTGCTCCACGGCCTCTTCCGCTCGCTCCTCGGGCACGCCGAGATAGTTGGCATAGACCTCCAGGTACCTGGTCCAATGGCGGCCCATCCACTCGTCGTCGCCGTCGAGGTCCATCGGAAAGACCCGGGCCGCCACGTAGTGGGCCCGATCGATCTCAGAGTCGTCGTCCACAAAATGGCCCACCTGTTCGAGGGCGGAGCGGATGTGGGCCCGGGAGGGGAGGAGGAAGACACCACCGACGTCGAGGAGGACTGCGGACGGTGGTGAGGGCATGTCCCCCAAGCTACCGGTAGACCGGGGATGCCGCTATGTGCAGTCACAGTGAACGGCTAGTTGGTTAGTGTGCAGTATTGGTTGTCGCTGCTTCACAGCCCGGCGGCGATCCGTCTACCGACGAGGAGGAGAACGTGAGGAGACGAATAAAGGCGCTGCCGGTCCTGACCGCGCTGGTGTTGGTGGTGGCCGCCTGTGGGGATGGTGGGGCGGAGACCACCACCACGCAGCTGGACGGAGCGACCACGACCCAAGGTGGTACCGACACCACCGAAGGCCAGAGCACGACTACCCAGGGGGGCGAGGCCTCCGGCGACCCGATCGTGGTCGGCGGCACGCTTCCGCTGACCGGTTTTCTCAGCGCCACCGGTGTCATCCATCAGATCGCCGGCCAGCTCTTCGTCGACCGGCTCAACGAAGCCGGTGGTCTGCTCGGCCGTCCGGTGGAGTGGAACCTCATCGACGACACATCTGACGGGGCACGGATCGCCGAGCTCTACGAGCAACTGATCTCCCAGGACGGTGCCGACCTGATAATGGGCCCATACGCGACGCCCAACATCCTGGCCGCGATGCCGGTGGCGGAGCGTCACGGCTACGTGCTGCCTCAACACACCGCGGTGCTGGCTCCCGCCCTTACCTACGAGTGCCAATTCCCGGGCTGGTCGATCGGCCCGACGCCGAACGAGTTCATCCCCAACCAGCTCGCCGACCTGTTCGACAGCATGGACGGAGCGGTGAGCACTGTCGCGGTGGTGACCAACGAGGGGGGGTCCACCAGCTTCGTGAGCTATGGGAGGCCCGATGTGGAGGAGCCTTCGACGGTCACGATCCTCCCCGAACGCGGATACGAGATCGTGGCCGACATCCCCTATCCGATCGGGAACACCGACTGGGGCCCGATCGCGGTCTCGCTACAGGACGCGCAGCCCGACGCGGTGCTGGTGATGGGTCTCGGTGTCGAGGCCAATGGCTTGATCGAAGCCATGGAGCAGCTCGATTACTCACCGCCGGTGATGTTCGCCCTCTTCCCCGCCCCCGGACCTTTGCTGGGGATGGGCGAGGCGTCCAACGGCCTGCTCTCGGTCTCGATGTTCGAGCCCAACGAGGCCATCTTGGAGGGAATGGACCCCGAGATCCGTGAGATCACCGAGGAGTTCTCACAACGGGTCGAGGACGCCGGTCTGCCGTATACGGTCTTCGAGACCCAGGCCGCGGCCTCGTGGAACGCCTGGTCGCTCCTCGTCCAGGGTGTCGAGGGCGCCGGGTCTCTCGATCATGCCGCGATCTGTGACTACCTGCACGAGAACGGGGCCGACCTGCCCTTCGCCGGACAGGTGACCTTCGATCCCGAGCAGAACAACTTCTGGCCCTCCAACCAGGTGCTCAAGCAGATCCAGGACGGCGACTGGGTCGTGGTCTGGCCCGAGGACCGGGCTGCCGCCGAGCTCCTCGGCCCCACCGGCTGAGGCCGAATCGACGCTGATATGGTCGGGCCGCTCGTGAAGTCGGGCGGCCCCACCATTCACCAATCAGCGATGAGACCCCGGGAAGAGGCCGGTTGAGCGAGCTCCAGGCCGCCATCTTCGGTGCCCTGTCCGGAAGCCTGTTCGCGGTCATGGCGCTGGGCCTCTCCCTGCTCTGGGGCTTTCTCAAGATCATCAACCTGGCCCACTTCGGGATGATCTTGCTCGGCGCCTATCTGAGTTTCGAGCTGGCGACGAGCACCGGGCTGGATCCCATCCTCACCGCGGTCATCGGCGCTGCCGCCATGTTCCTCCTCGGCGCCGTCGTCCAGGCCGGGTTCGAACGATGGCGGGTCTCCGAGTTCAACTCGCTGCTGATCAGCTACGGGCTGCTCATCATCACGATCCAGGTGGTCAGCAACATATGGACTGCCGACTTCCAGCGGATGGGCACCGCGGTCAATCCTTACGGCGCAGAGTCCGTGGCCATCGGCTCCCTCGTGTTCCCGCTGCCCAATCTCATTGCCGCCGGGTTCGCCCTCGCCCTCGTGGTGATCGGGAAGTTCGTGCTCGAGCGAACCTATGCCGGTCGGGCGCTGCAGGCATTCGGCCAGGATCGTGAAATCGCCTCGGCATTCGGGATCGACCACACCACGCTCAGCATCCTCCTCGCCGGAGCCGCCGGGGCGACGGCGGCGATCGCCGGGATGCTCCACGCCCTCGGAGAGTCGCTCCATCCCGATCAACCCTTCGAGTGGGTGGGACGGGTCTTCGCCATCGTGATCCTCGGCGGCATCGGCAATGTGACCGGGACGTTGTATGCCGGTCTCTTGGTCGGTGCGATCTCCGGGCTGACCGCGGTGGTCTGGAGCCCGTCGGCGTCGCCTTTCGTGGTGTTCTCCATGGTGGTGCTCGCCCTGGTGTTCCGGCCCGCCGGACTATTTCCCTCCAAGGCGGCCCACTGATGCGAGACCGCGGCTGGATCGGCCTCGCAGTGGTGGCCGTAGCCCTGGTGAGCGTCCCGGTGCTGAGCGAGACCCTTGGCCTGAGCACCTTCTACCTGGTCTTCCTCAGTGGCATCCTCTTCTGGACAGCCCAATCGACCAGTTGGAACATCCTCTCCGGGTACAGCGGCTACTTCAGCTTTGGCCAGGGTGCTTTCTACGGGGTGGGCGTCTACTCGATGGCGGTCCTCTTCGGCCGGCACGGAGTCGACTGGCTGGTCGCCACCGCGCTCGGCGGGCTGCTCGCCATGCTGCTCGCCCTGGGGATCGGCACCCTTGCCTTCCGTCTCCGCTCGCTGCGAGGGGAGATCTTCGCGCTCCTCACGCTGGCGGTGCCGTTCATCCTCGCCGCCCTGGTCCGGCTCAGCGACGCCATCGACGGCGGGCAGGGGATCATCGTGCCGGTCCCTGAGTTCCCCGAGTTCCTCGGCTCGTTCCAGAGCTTCTTCTTCGTGGCCAGCGCCGTGGTGGGACTGACAGCCCTGACGGTGGCCTTCGTCATGGAGCGCACCCGGTATGGGTGGGCCCTTTTCGCCATCAGGGACGACGAGGCGGTGGCGGAGGGATTGGGAGTCCCCACATTCCGGCACAAGATGATCGCCATCGGGGCGAATGGGCTGATCGGGGGCGTGTCCGGAGCGGTGATCGGGCTCAACCTGGGATTCATCAGCGTCGAGGGGACCTTCAATCTCACCGTGCCTCTCTTCGTGATCGTGATGAGCGTTCTCGGCGGGCGCAACCACTGGGCGGGGCCGATGATCGGGGCGGTTTACATTCACACGCTGCAGAACCGGCTGGCAGACAGCGGGTTCGAGGGCTGGAGCTTCATCGCGCTGGGAGTGATCCTCGTCC
Organism: Acidimicrobiia bacterium; assembly: GCA_035249605.1. Classification (GTDB taxonomy): domain Bacteria; phylum Actinomycetota; class Acidimicrobiia; order Spongiisociales; family ZC4RG35; genus JANQRA01. Next base: position 15,865 of record DATFGI010000004.1, on the reverse strand, counting down.
TCCTGGTCTTGCTCGCCCCGGACGGCCTGATGGCCCGCTTCGCCCGCCGCCCCTGGATCGTGAGTGGTGTCTTCGTCGCGGCCCTGCTCGGTCTCGGCCTCTGGGGTGGATTGGGGGGGCCGGTCGACTGGCTGGCGGTGGGTCTGGGATTGGCCGCGCTGGTCGCGTTCATTCCCGGCCGCCGCCGTCAGGGTGCCGTGACCGGGCGTCAGACAACTCCTCCGGCGAGTATCGAGGATGTCATGGACAGCGAGGAAGTCGGCCGCCCATTGGTCGTGGCGGACGGGGTCATCAAGGACTTCGGCGGTGTGCGCGCCCTGGGAGGGGTGTCATTCACCGTTTCGGAGCGTGAGCTGATCGGGCTGGTGGGCCCGAACGGCTCGGGGAAGACGACCCTGGTCAATCTGATCTCCGGGGCCCTCCCCGTGACGTCGGGCATGATCACGCTGAACGGGACCGACCTCGCCGGTCTTGCACAACACCGGGTCGCACACCTGGGAATCGCACGCACATATCAGATACCAAGGCCCTTTCGCACCTTGACCGTCAGGGACAACGTGGCCATCGCCATCATGTTCGGCCGCGATCCTCATGGGCTCCACGAGGCCAGGGAGGCGGCAGAGGAATTCCTCGGCCTGGTCGGGCTGGACCGTCTCGCCGGGCAACTCCCCGACCAGGTCAACCTCCACGAGCGCCAGCTCCTGGAGATGGCGCGAGCCATGGCCACCCGACCCTCGGTCCTCCTCCTCGACGAGGCTCTGGCCGGGCTCAACCCCGTAGAGGTCGATAATGCAGTGAGGGTGGTGCGTCGGATTCATCGGTCGGGGGTGGCCATCGTTTTCGTCGAGCACGTCCTTCGGGTCGTCAACCAGCTCGCCACGAGGATCGTCGTGCTCGACCACGGGGAGTTGCTCGCCGAGGGCGACCCCGAGACGGTGATGAGCGACCCTGCGGTGGTCCACGCCTATCTGGGCAAGGAGGGTCATGCTCGAAGTCAATGAGCTCGACGTCTACTACGGCGAGGCCCAAGCGCTCTGGGAAGTCTCGGTTCGTGTGGGCGAAGCGGAGGTCGTCTCCATCGTCGGCTCCAACGGGGCGGGGAAGTCGACTCTGGTCAACGCCCTGATGGGGATCATCCCGGTGCGGCGGGGAAGGGTCCTCCTCGACGGGACCGATATCACCGACATACCCGGGCACCGTGTGTGCCGGGCCGGGGTGGCCATCGTCCCCGAGGGTCGGAGGCTGTTCCCTGGCCTGTCCGTCTCCGACAACCTCGACCTGGGGGCCTTCAACGTGGAAGCCCGGCCCCATCACGCCGAGTCCCTGGAGCGAGTCCACACCCTCTTCCCCCGTCTGGCCGAGCGTCGCGGGCAGCTGGCCGGCAGTCTCAGCGGCGGCGAGCAGCAGATGCTCGCCATCGGCCGGGCTTTGATGGCACGCCCCCGCTTGCTGTTGATGGACGAGCCCTCGCTCGGCCTGGCGCCGGTGGTAGTGGACGGGGTCTTCGAGGTCATCGAAACCGTGAGGCAGTCGGGTGTCGGCGTCCTGCTCGTCGAACAGAACGTGGCACGAGCTCTCGAGATCTCGTCCCGGGCGTATCTCATCTCCGAGGGCCGCATCTTCGTTGAGGGTGACGCAGCCGACATGGCCGCCAACCCCGAGATCAGGAATGCCGTGCTCGGCGTGACGTGAGCTGCTCCCCTGGGGGCTGCTAGGTTCGATTTGGCCTTGGGCGCCCCCCACAAATACGCTCTTGTTAACACTTTCACAAGCACCCACCACGTGAACCAAGACACCCCCACCGAGCATGTCCACTCGACGGCACACGGTTGGATGCAGGGCAGCTCCTTTTTCAGCTCGATTCTCGCCGGCACCACACTTGGCTACCTGGCCGACATCTGGCTCGACACCGCACCTTGGCTGGTGGTCACCGGGGTCGTGCTCGGCTGCTACGCCGGGTTCCTTCATGTGTGGCGCTGGGCGAAAGAGGTCGAGGATGCCCCGCGTCGACCTTGAGCACGGTCCGGCAGTCGAGGCCGACCTCGCCCGGCAAACCGTCGCTCGCGGCGTCTATGTCGGACCGGTCCTCGTACTGGTCTTCGGCCTGCTTCGGGGATGGGATGGAGCTTGGAGTGCGGCCATAGGAGTCGTGCTGGTGGTGGCCAACTTCCTCATCTCGGGGGCCATCCTCTCGATTTCGGTAAGGATCAGCCTTCAGGCCTATCATGCCGCCGCCCTGATTGGCTTCTTCCTTCGCTTAGGTCTGTTCGTCGGCGCCGTCTACCTCATCGCCAGTGCATTCGAGGTCGACCGCCTGGCATTCGGGGTATCGGCGGTGGTGGCCTATTTCGCACTGTTGACCTGGGAAGCGATAACGATGTCGAGAGGTAGAGAAAGGGAACCGAGTTGGCGGAGCTGATCCTCGCCTCTGAATGCGACGTCGTTGGTGAGGTGATCTGCGCTCCCGCCGATGTCAACGAGCTCTTCGAATTCCCCACTATCTTCACCATCGGCGGGTTCGAGGTGACCCGGACCGAGATCCTGATGATCTTCGCTGCCCTCGTCACGGTGGCGATCCTCTACTTCGGGCTCAGACAGCGGCGTTTGGTGCCGACCAAGTTTGGAGCGGCGGTGGAGGGGCTGGTCGGATTCGTCAGAGATGACATCGCCCGCACCGTCATCGGGCCCGAGGGCACCAAGTACGTGCCCTATTTGATGTCGCTGTTCTTCTTCCTGCTGATCGGGAACATGTTCGAGCTGACCCCCCTCATCAACTTTCCCATCACCTCGCGAATGGCGATCCCGTTCTTTCTCTCGCTGGTGACCTACGTCGTGTTCATGTTCATGGGCTTTGCCCGCAACAATTTCCGCTATCTCATCGACACGGTGTGGCCCAAGGCGGTCCCGATCGGTCTCAGATGGCTGGTCGGCCTTATCGAGCTCGTCTCCAATTTCGTGCTGCGCCCGATCACTCTCGCCGTCCGGCTCTTCGCCAACATGGTTGCCGGGCATCTCATGCTCACCCTGTTGCTCACGTCCGGACTCGTCTTCATGCTCGCCATTCCCGAGATCGGGCTCAAAGGGGGCATAGGGGTCTTCTGGTTCGGCCTCGGTTTGCTGATGTTCCTACTGGAGATCCTGATTGGCGTGCTCCAGGCGTACATCTTCACCCTCTTGACCGCCATCTACATCGATTCGGCTATCAACTTCGAGCACTAAGGAGAGAGACATGGAAGGCAACATCGAGGAACTCAGAGGCGCTCTGGCCTTGATCGGGTATGGACTCGGGGCCGTCGGCCCGGGCATCGGCATCGGCATAGTGGCCGGGAATGCGATCACTGCCATGGCCCGTCAGCCGGAGATGCAGGGAACCATCAGGACCACGATGTTCCTCGGCATTGCCCTCACCGAGGCGCTGGCCCTGATCGGCTTCGTGCTCTTCTTCATCGCTTCAGCCGGATAGGAGACGGTGATGCACGGATTGACAGCGATGGCCATCCTGGCCGTGGAGGAAGGAGGGGAGGGCGCCGGCGGCCTCAGCTTGGTCCTGCCACATCGAGACGAGCTGATCGCCGGGATCATCGCCTTCGCCATCGTCTTCTTCTTCGTCTGGAAATGGGCCCTCCCCGCGGTCAACAGGAGCCTCGAGCAGCGCCAGTCCGCCATCGCGGGCCAGATAGCCGAGGCCGAGAAGGCCAAGGCCGAGGCGGAGAGCCTGCTGGGCGACTACCGATCGCAGATGAACGAGGCCAAGGCTGAGGGGAATCGCATCATCGAGGAGGCTCGCCACCAGGGCGAGCAGGTGAAAGCGGACATTCTCGCCAGGGCCGAGGCCGAAGGCGAGCAGATCAGAGAGAAGGCACGCACCGAGGCGGCCCGGGAGATGGAGCGGGCACTCGCCGAGGCGAGGAGCCGGGTCGGCGACATCTCGGTGGATCTCGCAGGCAAGATCGTCGGTGAGTCACTCGACGAGGAGGCACACCGCGCCTTGATCGACCGCTATCTCGCCGACTTGGAGAAGCTCTAGTGGTCTGTCGTTCAAATAGGGCGCGCGTATCTCCGAGTCATCGCCGTCAGCTGGCAAGGAGCAAAGCGCAGTCGCAGCCGGTCTCTGCGGCGAGCATTTTCGACACAGCTAGGGGCGTAGAGGGCCGGAGAGACGCCGTCAATATTTGGGCGAGGGGCCACTAACCGGTGGCCGATTCCCGGATCAGCGGCTACGCCCAGGGCATCTTCGAGATCGCCCGGGGCGAGGGCGAGCTGGAGACGGTCGAAGCCGAGCTCCTGGCGATAGCCACGGCTTTGGAGACCGCCCCCGAGCTGAGGGCGAGCCTCACCGACCCCGCGCTGCCCCTGGAGAGGAAACTGGGCATCATCGACGAGCTGGTCGGCGGCCGGGCGTCGTCACTCACACTGGGGTTGGTGCGCTTCATGGTCGGCCAGGACCATGCCTCCGACCTACCGGCAATCGCCATGGCCCTGGCCGAGGCCGCCGCATCCTCCAGGGACAAGGCCCTGGCGGAGGTCCGCTCTGCAATCCCGCTCGACGACGAGACCGTGAAACGTCTCGCCGCCGCCCTCGGTCGCGCCACGGGAAAGAAGGTCGAGATCAGGGTGAGCGTCGACCCCTCCGTGATCGGTGGCATCGTCGCCCGGGTCGGCGACACGGTGATCGACGGTTCGATCGCCAAGAGTTTCGAATCGGTCCGCCAGGCCGTGAACACCCGATAGGAGTCGATTAGCCATGTCCGACATGACCATCACCGCCGATCAGATCACGGAGGCGCTCCGCTCCCAGCTCGAGGGTTGGCAGCCGGACACGTCCAAGGAGACGGTGGGTTACGTGACCTCCATCGCCGACGGTGTCGCCCGGGTCGAGGGACTCCCATCGGTGATGGCCTCGGAACTGCTCGACTTTCCCGGCGGCCTGGTCGGGGTGGCCTTGAACATCGATGAGCGGGACATCGGGGTCGTCTTCCTCGGTGACTACAACCACATCGAGGAGGGCAACGCGGTCAAGCAGACCGGAACCGTGCTCTCCGTGCCCGTCGGGGATGCCCTCCTGGGTCGGGTGATCGATCCCCTGGGCAAACCGATCGACGGCAAAGGCCCGATCAACACCAGCGAGCGTCGACTCCTCGAGACCCAGGCCCCTTCTGTGGTGCAGCGCCAGCCGGTGCACGAGCCGTTGCAGACCGGCATAAAGGTCATCGACTCCCTGACCCCGATAGGCCGCGGCCAGCGTCAGCTCATCATCGGCGACCGTCAGACCGGGAAGACCGCCCTCCTGGTGGACACCATCATCAACCAGAGGCAGTACTGGGGCACCGACCGAGCGGTGAAATGCATATACGTCGCAATCGGCCAGAAGGCTTCCACCGTGGCGGAGGTCGTCTCCGCCCTCGAAGAGCACGGCGCCATGGAGTACACCGTGGTCGTCTATGCCGCGGCATCCGACGCCCCGGCCCTCCAGATGTATGCCCCGTACGCCGGTTCTGCCATCGGCCAGCACTGGATGTACAACGGCGAGCACGCGCTGGTCATGTTCGACGACCTCTCCAAGCAAGCGGTCGCCTACCGGGAGATCGCGCTCTTGCTGCGTCGCCCGCCCGGTCGGGAGGCATATCCCGGCGACGTCTTCTACCTGCACAGCCGTCTGCTGGAGCGCTGTGCCAAGCTCTCCGCCGAGTTGGGCGGGGGCTCGTTGACCGGGCTGCCCGTCATCGAGACCAAGGCCGACGACATCTCGGCATACATCCCCACCAACGTGATCTCGATCACAGACGGTCAGGTCTTCTTGAAGACCGACCTCTTCTTCCAGGGTGTCCGGCCCGCCGTCGATGCCGGCCAGTCGGTGTCCCGGGTCGGTGGCAACGCCCAGATCAACGCGATGCGCAAGATATCCGGGCCGTTGCGGCTCAACCTGGCCCAGTTCCGCGAGCTGGCCGCATTCGCCGAGTTCGGCTCCGAGTTGGACGCGGCCTCCCTCGCCCAGTTGGAGCGGGGTCGTCGCGTGGTCGAGGTGCTCAAGCAACCACAGTTCGCCCCGGTGCCGGTCGAGGAGCAGGTCCTGGCCCTCTACGCAGTCACCGAGGGGCACATGGACGACATACCGACCGAAGACGTGAAGCGGTTCGAGCTCGGCTTGCGTGACTTCTTCAAGGGCAGGTACAGCAACGTCCTGGCCACGATCCGGGACACCGGCAAGCTCCCCGAAGGCGATGAGATGCTCGACGGGATCAAGGCGTTCAGAGATACGTTCCAGTCCTCCGTGAAGGAGGAGTAGGCGACCCGATGGCCAGCGCCGCGCTCCGTGACACCCGACGCCGCATCAGGAGCGTCGACTCGATCAAGAAGATCACCCGCGCCATGGAGCTGATCGCGGCCAGCCGCATCCCGAAGGCGACCGCTCGGGTGGAGGGCTCGAAGCCATACACCGCCAAGCTGGTCGAGGTGATCCAGAACGTGTCAGGCGTCGCCACCGCGACTTCACACCTCCTTCTGGAGAGACGCGAGGTCTCGACAGTGGGCATCCTGGTGGTGTCCGCGGACCGGGGCATGGCCGGCGCATACGCATCCAGCATCATCCGTCTCGCCGAGCAACGCATCGCAGTGTTGGAACGGGCAGGCAACGACGTGCTCATCTACGCGGTCGGCAAGAAGGCCCAGGCCTACTTCCGCTATCGGGGCTACCGCATCGAACAGGCATTCCTCGGAGTCACCGACACCCCCGGTTACGGCAATGCCCGGGCGGTCGCCAATGCTGTCATGGAGGCCTATGCGACCCGTCGCATCGACGCGCTGGAGGCGTTCTACACCCGGTTCGATTCGGCCATGACCCAGTCGCCCACCTCCATCGAGGTCCTCCCCATCACCCCGCCGACCGCCGAGGGCGAGGTCACTGCCACCAGCTACCTGTTCGAGCCGTCACCCGAGGAGATCCTCGACCGTCTCCTGCCTCGTTACGTGGAGGCGGTGATCTTCAACATGCTGCTGGAGGCATCGGCCTCCGAGCACAGCGCCCGGCGCCGGGCGATGAAGGCGGCAACCGACAACGCAGAGGAGCTGATCCACACCCTCACGGTCCAGGCGAACCGGGCCCGGCAAGCCGAGATCACCACCGCCATCACCGAGATCGTCGGTGGTGCCCAGGCGTTGGAGGACGCCAGCCGGAAATGAGCGTTTTCCACCGTTCTGTGAAGGGTTTTGCACCCACAGTGTCGGTAGACCTTCACAGAACGAGTTTCAACGAATCGAAGGAGTAGGCAATGGCAGAAGACAACGGAGCGGTAGGTCGGATCGTCAAGGTGGCGGGCCCTGTCGTGGACGCCGAGTTCCCGCCGGACCAGCTTCCCGAGATCCTCAACGCGGTCGAGATCCACTTCACCCTCGGAGGCGAGGACAAGAAGGTGATCGCCGAGGTCGCCCAGCATCTGGGTGGCTCCAAGGTGAGGGCCATCGCCCTCGCTCCCACAGACGGCATGACCCGGGGCGCCGAAGTACACGACACCGGATCGCCGATCACGGTCCCGGTCGGCGATCAGACCCTTGGCCACATCTTCAATGTGTGGGGCGAGTCGCTCGATGCACCGGAGTTGGACTTCTCCGAGCCGCGTTGGCCGATTCACCGCACTCCGCCCGCTTTCGAGGACGTCGAACCGCAGAAGACCATCTTCGAGACCGGCATCAAGGTCCTCGATCTGATCTGCCCGTACCTGGAGGGTGGCAAGATCGGGCTCTTCGGGGGTGCCGGTGTCGGCAAGACGGTCCTCATCCAGGAGATGATCAACCGGGTTGCCACCCAGCACGGCGGCGTCTCGGTGTTCGCCGGTGTCGGCGAGCGCACCCGTGAGGGCAACGACTTGTTCCTGGAGATGACCGAGACCGGTGTCATCGACAAGGCGGCGCTGGTCTTCGGCCAGATGGACGAGCCACCCGGGGTCCGTCTTCGGGTTGCCCTCTCGGCGTTGACCATGGCCGAGTACTTCCGGGACGTCCAGAACCAGGACGTGTTGCTGTTCATCGACAACATCTTCCGGTTCACCCAGGCCGGCTCGGAGGTGTCCACGCTGCTGGGGCGGATGCCCTCGGAGGTGGGTTACCAACCGAACCTCGCCGACGAGATGGGATTCCTCCAGGAGCGGATCACCTCGCTCAAGGGACGGTCCATCACCTCACTGCAGGCGATCTACGTGCCCGCCGACGACATCACCGACCCTGCGCCACACACAGCATTCGCCCACCTCGACGCGACCACCGTGCTCTCCCGCCCGCTGACCGCCTTGGGCATCTACCCCGCGGTCGACCCCCTCGACTCGACCAGCCGCGCCCTCGACCCACAGATCGTAGGGGAGGAGCACTATGGGGTTGCGGTGGAGGTGCAGCGGATCCTGCAGCGGTACAAGGACCTCCAGGACATCATCGCCATCCTCGGGATCGACGAGCTCTCCGAGGAGGACAAGCTGCTGGTGGCCCGGGCCCGCAAGATCCAGCGCTTCCTGGCCCAGCCGATGTTCGTGGCAGAACAGTTCACCGGCCAGCCCGGCATCTACACCCCGCTCGAGGAGACGGTCGCCTCCTTCAAGGCGGTCATCGACGGTGAGATGGACCAGTTCCCCGAGCAGGCCTTCTACATGGTGGGCGGTCGCGAGGACGTGGAGAAGCGGGCCGGCGAGATGAAAGGTGAAGCTGCTTGAGCGGCGAACGCCAACCCAGGGTTCGTAGCGTCGCTCAGCGACGCTGGGAACCCTGGGTTCGCGTAAGACCCACGCGGTCGGCCGCAGCTGCCGCACTCGCTGGAGGCCTATCTGATGGCTAAGGCTTTCCAGGTCGACGTGGTGTCGCCGGAGGCGACGGTGTGGAGCGGGGAGGCCACCATCGTCATCGCCCGCACTCCCGAGGGGGAGTTGGGGATCATGGCCGACCATGAGCCGCTGATGGGGGCACTTGCCACGGGACCGGTGGAGATCGAGTCGGTGACCGGAGAGCGGACCACGATCGGCGTCCATGGCGGGTTCATCCAGGTCCTGAACAACCAGGTGACTCTGATCACCGACCGCGCTCAGATCGCAACCGACACCGCAGCGGCCAAGGAGGTCGCGTTCGAGCTTGCCGAGGCCGAGGCGGAGGGCGAGGAAACCGACAGCCTCTCCTGATGGCGAAAGAGAGGCCCACCGGTCTGCTCCGCCTCCTCTTTCGCGCTCCGGTCTGGCTGTATAGGGCCCGCCTCGGCTTCCTGCTCGGCTCGAGGTTCCTCATGATCGAACACCGCGGCCGGAGCAGCGGACGTCTCTACCGGACGGTGGTCGAAGTGGTGGGTCGCCCAGGGTCGGCCGGGGAAGAGTGGTTAGTCGTCTCCGGGTTCGGGCCGCGCACAGATTGGTATCGCAACCTGCGGGAGGGCGGACTCGTCGCCATCTGGCTCGGATCGAGACGGTGCCACGCCACGGCAAGGTTCGTCGAACCCGAGGAGGCCGCGGGGATCATGCTGGCCTACGAGACCGAACATCCCACGGCGGCCGGGGTGCTGCAACGCGAGCTCGGGCTCACTCACGATGGCACCGCCGAGGGCAGGGTCGAGTTGATGAGCCAGATTCCCATGGTTGGATTCACGTCGGAGTGCTGAGACCGGCGGCGAAGTTTTCCACGGCGTTGGGCAACCCGCTCCCGATCGCGCCCGCGATGACCGGGAAGAAAATCGAAGAGAGCACCCCGGTACTCTCGATCTCGAGGGTCACCTCGATCCTGGTTCCACCCTCCGCGACTGCAGTCTCCACCCGGATCCCGCCCCGGACCTCTGAGCTCTCGATCCGCCAGGCAATGACCTCACCCTCCACCCGGTCCCACGGTGCCGCGCTGCCCAGGTAGCGTCTCCCACCTGCCACCGCCTCGAAGGAAAAGCCGCGTAGCCGGCCCGCCTCGTCGATCACCGGTTCGAATACTCGGTCCACGCCGCCGATCGTCTCCCATGTCCCGGGTCGGTCGAGGGCCGCCCACACCGCTTGCACCGAAGTCTTCGCCGTCGCGCTGTGGGAGAAGGTCTGGGACGGCACGGCGGCAACATAACCAAACCGGCAGGTCGACGCGAGGGCTACCTTCGGCCCGTGACCGATCATCTGCGACGTGCCATCGAGGTCTTCGCCAAGGCGCCATTCGTCACCGACCTGGGCATCGAGGTCGCAGACGTCGGGGAAGGTTGGGTGGAGACCCGGGTCGAGATCAGCAGCCGGCTTCGCCAGCAGCACGGCTTCGCTCACGCCGGGGTGGTGGCGACGTTGGCCGACCACACTGCCGGTGCCGCTGCCTCCACCGTCATCCACGATGACAAGTCCGTGCTCACTGCCAACTACACGATCCACCTGCTCCGCCCGGGCTCGGACGAGGTGCTCACCTGTCGGGGAGATGTGGTGCGCGCCGGGAGGACCCTGATCGTCACCCAGGCCGACGTCTGGGCCGATGGAAAGCTGTGTGCCCGCTACACCGGGACCATGACGGTCGTCGATCGGGCGCTGTGACGGTGCCGCAGGTCCGGATTGAGCTAGTGGAACGACTCTTTCAACCGCTCGAGGCGGCGGTCCCAGTGCGAGCCGACTTCGGTGAGCCATGAGGCGATGTCCCCAAGGGGCTCGGTCCTCGCCGAGTAGACGACCTCCCGTCCCTTCTCGGCACGGTCGACCAGCCCGACCTCGCCAAGCATGTCCAGATGCTTGGCGATGGCCTGACGGGACACAGGCATCTCGCCGGCGAGACGGGTGGCCGACGCCGGACCTTTCGTGTTGAGTCGCTCGAAGACGGCGCGCCGCGTGGGATCGGCCAGTGCGGTGAGCACCGGCTGCGGGTCGCTCACGCCGCCAGGGAGAGAAACACCGGGGGCGTCCCGGTGATTCGGTACTCGAGCAGCCGCTCTGTGATGGTGACCCGTGTGCCGTCCCCGGCCGACTCGATCGCGATGGTGACCTGTGAAGGGTCGCCATCCACCTCCCGCCACGACCAGGTGATGGACTCGCCAGGGCTCACCTCCTCGACAGTCCCGATCATGTCTCGCTCGGATGAGGTGACCCTGCCGCCGGGCCGGGGCTCTATTCGCACCCCCATCCACTCTTCGGCAAGCTCGCCGTCGACGATCCGCTCCCATACCTCTCCGGGGGAGGCAGGGACTTCGGTGCTTCTCTCGATCTCGGGCAGCTCGCTCATGCGGTGCAACTTAGCAGTTGCGCGTTCATGTTAAGCTGATGCAACCAACCAGTTGCGAAAGGAGCCCATCGATGCTCGTGCCCACCGTCATCGAGCAGACCTCCCGAGGCGAGCGTGCCTACGACATCTACTCCCGTCTCCTCGGCCACCGGGTCGTCTTCCTGGGCCGGCCCATCGACGACGAGATCGCCAACCTGGTCGTGGCCCAACTCCTCCATCTCGAGTCGGACGACCCGGACAAGCCGATCGCGTTGTACATCAACTCTCCGGGCGGCTCCATGGACTCGATGTTCGCCATCTACGACTCGATGCAGCACATAAGGCCCGAGGTGCGCACCACCTGCATCGGGATGGCCGCCTCGGCGGCCTCGCTGATCCTGGCCGGCGGAGAGTCCGGCGCCAGGTCGATCCTTCCCCACGGCCGGGTGATGATCCATCAGCCGTGGGTGCAGAACGTGGGTGGCCAGGCCTCGGACATCGAGATCCATGCCGCCGAGATCCTGCGGCAACGGGAGCAGGCCAATGCCCTGCTTGCCCGTCACACCGGCCAAGACATCGAGCGGATTCGCCAGGACACCGACCGCGATCGCTGGCTCACCGCCGACCAGGCAGTGGAGTACGGGCTGGTCGACACGATCCTCGCCCCGGCGGCGGTGCCCCCCGGTCTGACCGGTTAATCCGCCGGCCAAACCGTCGGCGGCTTCTTAGACTGGTCCGTTCCCCGGACGACTCCATGTTGATCGCACGCGACCTCCGTATCGAAGCCGGCATCCGTACCCTGATCGAGGATGTCTCGTTCAGTGTGCAGGCAGGCGACCGGATCGGGCTGGTGGGCAGGAACGGGGCGGGCAAGACCACGCTGATGCGGACCCTGGTCGGTGACCTCTCGCCGGTGGACGGAACCGTGCTGCGCTCCGGCAACATCGGCTACTTCTCCCAGGAGGCGGCGCTTCCCGAGCTGGAGCACCCCGACGCCACCGCGCTGGAGCGGATCCTGATGGCCCGGGAGATCGGGGCGATGCAACGGCGGATAGAGCACTCCCGGCAGCGGCTCGAGCATCTCAGCGGCGACGAGCGGGATCGGGGCATCGTCCGGTTCTCCCGTCTCCACGATGAGTTCGAGGCCAAGGGTGGCTTTGTCGCCGAGGCCGAGGCGAAGCGAATCGCCGCCAACGTGGGGATCGGCAACGACGAGTTGACCCAGCCGGTGAAGACCATGTCCGGTGGGCAGAGACGTCGGGTCGAGCTTGCCCGCCTTCTCTTTGCCGAGACCGACGTCATGCTCCTCGACGAGCCCACCAACCACCTCGACCTAGACGCCAAGGCCTGGCTCATCGACTACCTCAGCACCTACCAGGGCGGCATGTTGGTCATCTCCCACGATCTCCCACTCCTCGACGAGGCGATCACCTCGGTGCTGGCCCTCGAGGACGGCGAGATCGAGGCTTATCGAGGCAACTACTCCAATTATCTGGTCGAGCGTGATCTGCGTCACCAGCGCAAGGTGCGCGAGCGCAAGCATCAGGACGAGGCCATCGCCCGGCTCGAGCACAACATCCGCCGTTTCAAGGGAACCACCGAGAAGATGGCCAAGGTCGCCCGCGCCATGGAGACCCGTGTCGACCGGATGAAACGGGAACTGGTCGAGGTCAGCCGCAGCGGCAAGAAGGTCCGCCTCGCCTTCCCCCAGCCGGAGCAATCGGGCCGGGTGCCCCTGGCCGCCACCGGGCTGGCCAAGTCGTTCGACGACAACCTGGTGTTCGTCGACATCGAGTTCGCCGTCGAGCGTGGGGAGCGGATGCTGCTCATCGGGCTCAACGGAGCCGGGAAGACCACACTTCTCCGCATCCTCGCCGGTGTCGAGACCGCCGACCTCGGTGAGGTGTCCCTCGGGCTCCGGGCCAGCCTCGGCTACTACGCCCAGGAGCACGAGCAGGTCAAAGAGGGGGTGAGCGTCTTCGACCACATGCGTCTGGTGACGGACCTGCCCGATACCACGCTGCGCTCCCTGCTCGGCCACTTCCTGCTCGCCGACAAGGTGGAACAGGACGCCGGCACCCTCTCCGGTGGGGAGAAGACCAAGCTGGCTCTGGCCATGCTGGTCGCGGAGCGACCCAACGTCCTCCTTCTCGACGAGCCGACCAACAACCTCGATCCCCAGGCCAAGGAGGCGCTGCTCGACGCCCTCAGTGCCTACCAGGGGACCATCGTGATGGTCAGCCACGACACCGACTTCGTCGCCCAACTCATGCCCGACCGGGCGGTTCTCATGCCCGAAGGCGAGATGCGCTTCTTCGACGAGGGGCTGTTGGACCTGGTCGCGCTGGCCTGAAGCGGTCCGGAAGCCGAGTCCCGGGCGAGAGGTACAATCGAGGTCCCATGCCGGGACCCCCTCCGATTCGCAACGTGGCATTGATCGCGCACGTCGACCATGGCAAGACGACCCTCGTCGATGCCATGCTGAATGCCGCCGGTGTGTTCGAGGCGCACGAGACTCCGGTGGACCGCATCCTCGATTCCAGTGACCAGGAGCGGGAGCGTGGCATCACGATCCTGGCCAAGGCCGCCTCGATCGAATGGCGAGGGGTGCGCATCAACCTCGTCGACACACCTGGCCACTCCGACTTCGGGGGCGAGGTGGAGCGCGCTCTGGCGATGGTCGACGGTGTCCTGCTGCTGGTCGACGCCGCGGAGGGGCCGATGCCCCAGACGAGATACGTGCTCTCCAAGGCCCTGGCCCGCGGGTTGCCTGCCGTCGTCGTCATCAACAAGGTCGACCGGCCCGACGCCAGGATCACCGAAGTGGTCGACGAGATCTACCAGCTCTTCTTCGACCTCGAGGCCGAGGACCACCACATCGACTTCCCGATCATCTCTTCGATAGCGCGCCTGGGGCGTGCCATGACCGGTGTCGGCATCCCGGCGGAGGGCAGCGACCTCGCCGCGATCCTCGACGCCATCGTCGACACCATCCCCGGCCCGTCAGGCGACCCATCGGCGGGTCTGCAGGCGATCGTGACCAACCTCGACGCCTCCGACTACCTGGGCCGGCTCGCCATCGGCCGTGTCGAGCAGGGGACATTGCGCGCCGGGGAACAAGTCGGGCTGGTCCAACACGACGGCTCCATGCTGACCCGTCGCCTGGTCTCCCTGCTCGGCTTCTCCGGGTTGGGTCGTGTCGAAGTGGGCGAGCGTCAGGCCGGTGACCTCTTCGTGGTAGCCGGCTTCCCCGAGGTCGAGATCGGCGACACCCTCGCCCGGCCAGACGACCCCCGGGCTCTGCCCCGCCTCCAGGTGGACGAGCCGGTCCTGCGGATGACATTCGGTGTGAACACGTCGCCGATGGCCGGTCGGTCGGGGACCCTGCTCACGTCGCGTCATATCAGAGCGCGCCTCGAACGCGAGGTGCTGGGAAATGTCTCGATCAAGATCGCCGACACGTCGAGCCCCGACATGATCGAGGTGGCGGGTCGGGGCGAGCTGCAACTGGCCGTTCTCATCGAGTCGATGCGCCGCGAAGGTTTCGAGCTCCAGGTGAGCAGGCCCGAGGTGATCGTCCGCAACGTCGACGGGGTGAGGAACGAGCCAAGAGAGCGCGCCATCGTCGATGTGCCCGACGAGTACGTTGGTGCGGTCACCCAGAGCCTGGCGGCCCGAAGGAGCCATGTCGACGACATGCGAACCGGGGAGCGGGGCCGCACCATCGTCTCGGCGACCGGCCCGGCTCGTGGGCTGATCGGTTTCAGGTCGGAGCTGATGACGGCCACGAGGGGCACCGCATTGGTCAACCAGCAGCACGAGGGTTGGATGCCGTGGGCCGGTGAGATCGGGGGCCGTAACGGCGGGGCCATGATCTCCGATCGCGCCGGCATTGCCACCGGGTTCGCCCTCGACAACCTGCAAAATCGTGGCGAGCTCTTCATCTCGCCCGGCGATCCGGTGTACGAGGGAATGATCATCGGTGAGAGCTCACGGCCCGAAGTGCTCCTCGCCAACCCGAGCAAGGCCAAGCAGCTCACAAACATCAGGGCCGCCGGAGCCGACGAGGCCATCAGGTTGAAGCCCCCGCGACGTCTCACCTTGGAGACCGCCATCGAGTGGATCGAGGACGATGAGCTGGTCGAGGTGACACCTGACGCCATCCGGGTCCGCAAACGGCACCTCACCGAGCCGCAGCGTCGCCGCGCCGTCAAACGTGAGTAGATGCCGGCGTCGTACCCGGCTACTCACTCACACTCGGTCGTCGACCCGCACCTCGAAGCCCTCGTCGACGAGGGCCATGGTGAGCGCATCCTTGCCCGGGCCCGTCACCGAGATGGTGAGGATGCCGCCGCCGCCGTGCTCGCCATGACGCAGCTGGAAGTCGCGGACGTCGACGCGGCTGGTCTCCAGGGCATGACCGACCCGGGCGATCTCACCAGGTTGATCCAGGAGCACCACCCGGACCTGGGTGTGATGCTCGCCGAGACCTGCCCGAGCCCGTCGGGCGGCGTCGAGCAGCTCGCCGAGGGCATCGTTGGCCGTGACTGCCTCCTTCCAGACGTCCAGCGACGCCCGGAGCTCGTCTATCGAGGTCCCGACTTGCTCGGAGTTGGCGCGGAGCACCTCGGCCCACCACCCGCCGTCGGCGGCGGCGATGCGGGTCAGATCGCGAAAACCGGTTCCGGCGAGA
>DATFGI010000003.1:0-35259 GCA_035249605.1 Acidimicrobiia bacterium | reverse complement strand
TGTCCGCAGAGCGGGAGAAGCAACTCGCCAGCTCGATGACCGATCCCCGTTGCGCACCCCTGGCCAGCACCCTGGCCCAGCGACCCAATCCGATCGACGCGAGTTTGACCCGTTCACTCAATTTCCGTCCTCCTTGGCGGCCTCGATGACCATGTCGAGCTCCTCGATGTTGTTGGCGAAGTCGTCGTGGGGGAAGAAACAAATCAGGGTCATGCGCTGGCCCGGGTCGGCCATCGTGGCGTGGGGAGTCTTCGCCGGGATTCGATACCAGGAGCCCGGGCCCACCGGGTGGAAGATGCCGTCGAGCCAGACCCGACCGCTTCCGGCGGCGACGTAGACGATCTCCTCGCTGTTCGGGTGGAGGTGAGGGGACCGGGAGGGGACGTGCTCGATCACCACCTCTCGCACCGTGGAGGCGCCTTGTCCGGCGTCTCTGAAGGGGTTGGACGTGGTCCGTCCCGGGAACTGGCGATACTCGAGGTCGCCTCGGCCGATCACGGTCACGATCGGCCTCTTCGCATCTTCAATATCGACTCCACAGTTCCAGCTATCTCGGTGGCCACGGTCTTGGCGAACCCTCCGGCCCGTTCTTCGTCGGCCCAGGCCGGGTTGCCATACCAGCCGTCGTCGGCGATCTCGGTGACGTCGGTGATGTAGCCGTACACCTCGCGGGATCTCCGCATGGCATCGAGGTCGTCGGCTCCTTCCGGCCGGGTCGGTTCCTGGGCCCGGTCGAGGCGGGCCAGCTCGGGGTCGTGGGCGAGGACGGCGAGCGTCTCGATCCCGCCACCATGGGTGAGTTCCCCACCGGCCGGGGCGTAGATGCGCTGCGCCGTGTAGCAGGCATGGGCGGCGATCACCAGAACATCGTTTTCCGCTTGGAGGTCGGTGGCCACCGCGTCGAGGGATGCGATGTTGCCCTCGTGCCAGTTGACGAAGACGAACGTGCGGGCGCCCATGGCCGCCATCTCGTCGCAGAGGTTGGTGAGGTACGACTCGAAGACGTCTCGTCGAAGCGAGATCGTGCCGGGGTGCCCGGCATGGATCGGCGTCACCCCGTACTGGCCGGCGGGGACGACGATTGCGTCCAACATCTCGGCGAGCTCTGCGGCCACGAGGTCGGCGGCCATGGTGTCGGTCCCGCAGGGGAGGTGGGGGCCGTGCTGTTCGACGCTGCCGAAGGGCATCACCACGACACCGGTGCGACCGACGAGCTCGGCCACCTCGGGAGAGGTGAGCTCGTAGATGGATCTCCTCGCCATGCTCAGCCGACCTCCGCCGTGGCCGGGGTCACGACAGCGTTGAGGGGCACCTGGGAGTCGATGATCCGCCGCGCCTCCTCGGCCGCCTGGCGACGCAGCGCCAGCTCACTCTCCTCGGTGTACCACGACATGTGGGGGGTGAGGATCACCCGATCGGCGACACCCTCGAACACGGTCACATCAGGCGGCTCGCGCTCGAAGACGTCGAGGGCAGCAATGGCGGGGCGGCCCTCGGTGAGAGCGGCCACGAGGGCGGTGGTGTCGACCAGGGCGCCGCGCGCGGTGTTGACCAGGATCGATCCCTCCTTCATCATCCGGAGCCGATCTGCCCCGAGGAGGAAGCCTTCAGCCTCCGGGGGAGCGTGCAGAGTCACGACGTCGGCGCCGGCGAGGAGCTCAGGCAGCTCGACCAGCCGGGCATCGAGGTCACCGAGGACCGCTTGGAGCCGTGACGGGTCGATGACCGGATCAGCGACGAGGAAGCGCCCGAACCCGACGCCGTTGAGCATCACGGCGACCCTGCGCCCGATCCGCCCCAACCCAACCACGCCCACGGTCAAGGTGGAGGGCAAGTGGAGGGGACGAAGTTCGGCCACACCCCACGATCCGTCCCGCAGTCGACGGTCGGCCTCGGTCAACCGGCGGAGGGCGGCGAGGATCATCGTGACCGTGTGCAGAGCCACCGCCTCGGTCCCGTAGTCGGGTACGTTCGCCACCCACATCCCCAGGGAGCGAGCGGTGTCGAGATCGACTCCGTCCACTCCGACACCGAGCCGGACGATCGCCGGGCAACCGAGCGCCTCCAGGGTCTCCGCGTCGAAAATCGGAGCGGCGCCGGCAAGGATGACATCGGCTCCTCTCGCCACCTCGAGGATCTCAGCAGGGCTCTGCCCGGGCCCGAAGCTGAGCTCGACATCGCCCAAAACCTCGCGTTCGACGTCGAAATCGCGGAACCGGGTTCCGACAATCGCCACCTTGGGTCGCCTGCGATTCACGGGTCGACGAGTGTACGGAGCAAACGTTTGCGTGACAACAGAGTGACCGTGGTCTCAGGACTTGGCATGCGGGTCACCCGGTGTCGACGGCCTCGAACGCCCCGGTGACTGCGCTCCGCTCGGCCGCCTCGAGCACGGCGACGACGGCGAGACCCTCTGCACCGGAGACCTCGGGGCCTTTGCCTTCCCGGATGCAGACGGCGAACTCGAGGAATTGATCGGCAATCGCGTCGATCTCGGTCAACGGGATCTCAGTGGGAGTGTTCTCGCCTTTGCGCTGGAATCCGAGGGCGGTCCCGTCGCGTTCGGCGAAAGCGGCACCCTCCGTCCCGTAGACGGCGAGGCTGATCCGCCATGGCGTGAAGAAGGAGGAAACGAGGGTCCCCACCGCGCCAGTGGCGAACTCGAAAACCATGGCGGTCGCCTCATCGATGGTCACCGAGCGGCCCCGGCGGGACACCGCGCCCACTCGTGAGATCGGCCCCGCCAGATAGTGGAAGTTTTCGATCTGGTGGATACCGAGCGAGGTCATCGATCCCAAGGGGCTCTCCTGCTCGTTCCAGCGCCAGGCGTTGTCCGGGATGCGATTGGGCAAGGAGTGGTTGGCCTCCAGTGTCTCGATGTCCCCAATCGAGCCTTCGTCGATGAGCCGCTTGATTTGCCGGTGGGCGGGATGGCGTCGTCGTTGGAAGCCGACCTGGAGCACGACCCCGGCAGCCTCGGCCGCCTCCACACAAGCACGTGCGTCCTCGACCGACAGGGCGAGGGGCTTTTCGACAAAGACATGCTTTCCCGCATCGGCAGCGGCCTCCACCAGTTGGCGGCGGTTGCTATTCGATGTCGCGATGAGAAGGCCGTCCACTGCCGGGTCGACGAGGACCTCCTCGAAACTGGACGCCGGGGCACAGCCGAACTCGGCAGCGAACTCCTCACGGCTCTCTGGTGTCCGGGCGTAGCAGGACACAACCTCGAGGCCCGCGGTCTGAGCACCCCGGGCGAGCGCCTTCCCCCACCAGCCCAGTCCGATGCTGGCCACCTTCACGGTTTCGGTCATCGCACGCCTTCCCATCTCGTCGCCGGCCCTCGAAACCGATCCTAACCGTGGGGCGCAATCGATTGTCCAGCGATGGTCGTCGAGGTGCCTGACGAGCTGGCGGAAAGACTCCTCCAGCGAGGTGCGCCATTGAGACAGAGCAGAGACACTAATTTCCAATAATTCACGGCCTTACTCTCGAAGGGGACTGCGTGAGCTTGGTTGGCCGGGTGCCCGCCTACAGGCAGGCACGGGTGCGATGAGTGGCCGTCGGCTTACTGCCGTTCTTGTCGTTGGCGCATTGACATTCGCCATGATGCCGGCTGGCCGGAGGGCGATCGCTGAAGAGACAAGGCCGGGCCTTCTTCCGATGTCGGCCGAGGATGTTCCCGAGGGATTTGTTAACTCGCCTTCGTCACTCCTTGGTCGGGACTCCGCCGCGACAGCATCAGTAACGTCTAGTGAAATTCCAGGGTGGTCTCAGCGGCTTGGTCCCCAACCCCACCGACGGTTCGGAGCGGCTATGGCGACGATGACGTCCGGGCAAACAGTCCTGCACGGAGGGGGTGCGGATTGTTCAGGGATCTTCTGCTCCGGCACCTATTCGCAGACATGGCTGTGGGACGGCGTGACTTGGTCGATTGGCGCATCCCATGACTCCTTGGACCCACGTCCCCCGGCTCGGCAGTATCCGTCAATGGCATACGACCCGGTGAGGGATCGGGTTGTGTTCTTCGGCGGCGCGTCGTGGGGCTGTGAGAACTTTGGTTCGTGCAGCATGTGGGGGGATACCTGGGAGTGGGATGGCACGTCGTGGACTGAGGTGACCAGTACTGGTCCGGCGCCTCGCGCCGCGGCTGGGATGGCGTATTCAGCGGCTGCGGGCGGAGTTGTCCTGTTCGGTGGTATGTCGGACACGTTGTACACGCCGGACAGCTTTTTCGATGACACCTGGCTGTGGGATGGAGCGTCGTGGCACCATTGGCGACCGAGGGAGGTCCCTCGCGTCGGGTGGTCTACGACGCGATGGCGGCCGACGGCTTGTCCGGGGATATCGTGTTGTTCGGCGGTTTGGGTGATGAAACCGAAGACCTTCCGGGGGGTGCAGAGGTGCACGGTGATACGTGGCTTTTTGATGGGGCGAATTGGGTCGAGGCCTCTTCTGGTGCTTTGACCCCCCGGTTCGGTGCTGCCACGGCCAGGCTGCCTGAGGGCGTCCTGCTGCACGGCGGCTCGGGGTCGACGCTGTCGGATGAGACGTGGGTTTGGAGCGGGGGGGCCTGGAATCTCGTGGAATCCGGATTCCCACCCGGACGGTACGTGGCAACTGCTACCTGGGATGAAGTCCGTCAGGAAGTGCTGCTATTTGGTGGGCAGTCAGTGACGGCGTTCGCCTCGGATGAGATGTTCTCCTGGCAGGATCCGGATTGGAGCACTTACACCTACTTAACCGGGGACCATTTCGGTCATCGAGAGATGGCTGGTTTCGCTGAGGATCCGGTCAACACCGCGTCTGGAAACTTCGTTCATGTCGAACAGGATTTGGAGTTTCCCGACCAGGTTTTTGGCATGGACTGGACGCGGTCGTACAACTCCGGGGCTTCGACGACTGGCGGGTTGGGTCAAGGATGGACGGTTGGTCTCGCAGTGTCCGTGCTTGGCGAGGATCCCCAGGGGAACGTGACTCTGCGTAGTAACGAGGGCCGCGAGTTGACGTTCACTCCTGATGGCCAAGGCGGGTTTCTGCGCCCCGATGAGCTCTACGGACGCCTGGTCGCTGAGGTGGATGATTCGTTCCGCCTCGAGTTTTTCGATGGTGTCACCTGGGATTTTGATTCACAAGGTCGGCTGGCTTCGATGTCCAATTGGGACGGTCAGACGGTGACTATCAGTTACGACGCTGATCGTCTTACATCGGTTTCGTCGAGCGTCGGCTATTCGCTAGATGTCGGTTATGACGGTTCGGGTCGGCTGTCGACCGTGACCTCCAACGATGGACGCTCGGTGTCCTATGGCTACGACGCCTCTGGCCTGCTCACTTCTTACATGAACGCCAACGGCGCGATCACCACCTACCAATACGATTCTGGAAATCGTCTGAACATGATCACTGACCCCGAAGGCGCGGTGCTGGTGGACAACACATATGACCCGAGTGGGAGGGTCGTCCAGCAGCGGCAACCCACCTTCACCTGGCCGGGCGGTGTAGAGATTTCGGGGAGCGAGGCCAGCTTCGCCTACAACATCGTGACGCGGGAGACTTCGGTGGTCACGGTAGGAGGCGGTCTCAGCGTCATGACATACGAACACGATCCAGAAGGTCGGCTCGTCGGGATGACTGACCCCTTGGGAGGCGAGCTGGATCTCGACCGTCGGGGAGACGGTGAGTTGACCGGCGCGACATCACGGCTCGATGAGAACCTGTCTCAATCGTTTGATGCCAACGGCAACCTGCTCTCTTCGGGAACTCCAACTACTGGCACATCCTCATTCGTCTACGACTCCCTGAACCGGGTCGTCTCAGCGACGAGTGCCTTCGGTGCGACCACGACCTTTGATTATGAAGGGTCGGAGCGGATTCCATCCGCGGTCACCGACGACGCCGCGAATGTCACCTCGCTCGTGGTAGCCGACGGGCTGGTGCACTCGGTGACAGACCCTGATGGAGTCACCACAACGTACACGTACAACGCTCAACGCCTGCTGATAGGAGAGGCCGACGGTGCAGGAAACGGCACCACATATGGTCACGACTCGACTGGTCGTCTGACATCAATCACATCACCGGAGGGCAACGTGACCTCAATGACCTATGACCCGGAGGGTCGGCTGTTGACCTCGACTGACCCGACCGGAGGGGTGACCACGTATACCTACGATGAGGCGGGTCGCGTGGAAACAGTCACCGACGCAGAAGGCGGGCTGACTACCTATGGCTACGACGAGGCTGGACGCTTGGCAACGTCTACCGACGCAAGAGGCGACGTCACCACCTTCAAACGGAACTCGTTCGGGGATCCCATGAATGTCATCGCCCCTGGAGACGCCACAACCACCAACAGCTGGGGCCAGCTGGCCCGGCTTGATTCATTCCGCGATCCGCTTTCCCGTGTGACTGACTTTGACTACGACGCCGATGGGAATCGAACATCGACGACCGATCCGTTGGGAAATGTTACGACGACACAACATGACACATCGGGACGGGTGACTTCTGTGACGGACCCACTCGGTAGAACGACGAGCAATACATATGACTCCTTCGGCCGTCTCATTTCGATCACCGACCCTGCAGGTGGTGTCACGACCTATACCTACGACACGCTGGGCCGTGTGGAAACGGTCACTGACCCTCTCAACGGTGTGACCACGACCACCTATATGCCAGGAGGTCGGGTGGCCAGCGTCACTGACCCCAATGGGCTGACCACCTCCTACGGATATGATGCTGCAGGGCGGTTGGCCACGGTCACCCATCCAGACGGTGGGATCACCGTCTACGGGTATGACGCTGATGGCAACCAGACCAGCGTTACCACTCCTGATGGCCTGACCACGACCACTTCTTATGATGCCGCCGGTCGACCCCTGGTCACTACCGGTCCAGATGGCGTCTCAATTACCCGCAGCTATGACGCTCGAGGGAGTCTCGCCACCACCCAGCGGGAAGGCGATGGTGTGGTCACCCTCAATCGAGATGATCGGGACCTCCTGAGCGTGACTGACGCCATCGGCAACACGACCTCTTTTTCGTACGACGAGCGTGGTAATCGAACCGGGACTACCGATGCTCTCACCAGCGTTTCAACAGCCGCCTTCAATAAAGCGGACGAGAGAACATCCACGAGTGACGCCCTCGGTCGCACTACTTCGTCGACCTACGATGATGCCGGTCGGATAGAAGCGGTCGCCGACCCTTCCGGGCGGACGGTCACCAACACATATGACGCTGCTGGCCAGCTCACCTCACAGAGCTACGTTGACGGAACCACGATCCAATTTGCGTACGACGACGCCGGACGCCGTACGTCGATAACCGGTCCCATCGGTTCTACAAGCTACGCCTACGACGTGGCTGGCAACCTCACCTCGGTCACCCAACCGGACGGTTCTACGATCACCTACACCTACGACCCGGGCGGACGACGCAGCCAGATCACCTATCCTGACGGCTCCACCGTCACCTACACCTACAACGACATGGGACAGATCCTGTCGGCTGCTCACTCGACAGCTGGCACGGCTGTCTACACCTACGATGCCGACGGTCGGCTCGCCTCAGAGGAGCTGCCTGACGGGTCCGCCCGCTCCTACACCTATACGAACGGGCGTCTGACCTCCTACACCCAAAACGGGATCTCGACCACCCTCAGCTACGACAGCTCGGGGCGGCTCGCAACCACCAACGGCGGAGAAGACTGGGCCTTCGGCTACGACCAGGCGGGCCAGCTCACCTCCGCTACCAAGGGCAGTGACAGCTACGCATACGGCTACGACCCGGTCGGCAACCTCACATCTATCACCAGACCGGGAGGATCGCAGACTTTGAGTGTCGACGACGCCAACCAACTGGTCGCCGGAACGGACGGCTCCGGATACCAATACGACGCGGCTGGTCGGCTCCTCCAAGCCGCAGAAGGCGACGGCAGCATCCGCTTCTTTTCTTACAACGCCCGAGGTCTTCTGGTCAACGAATCGATCTTCGACCCCTGCGCCGGACTGACACCAAATGTCACCGGGACCGAGGGAGACGACAATCTCACTGGCACCACCGGCGATGACGTCATCCTCGGATTGGGTGGAAATGACACGATCGACGGCGGTCGAGGTAACGACATCATCTGCGCCGGTCGCGGTGACGACACCGTCAACGGCGACAACGGCGACGATATGTTGGTCGGCGGTGCCGGCATTGACGGCATCAACGGTGGAGGCGGCGCCGATCTGATCAGTGGGGGCGCTGGCAGCGACACCCTCTCCGGAGGAGGCGGCGAGGACCAGATCCATGGTGGACCAGGAGGGGACGCACTCACCGGTGACCAGAACAACGACATCCTCGATGGCGGGCCCGACACCGAAAGCTTCGACGGAGGCTCCGGTACTGACAGCTGCGAAGGAGAGCCGGGAACAACCTCCTGTGAGAGTCCGCTCCCCGATCCGCTGTCCGTACCCGGATCCACCACCATCGACCGGAGCCACGACGGCGACGGTCTCCTAACCGAGGTCACAATCACCCGCCCCGACAACACCACCGACATCTATGAGCTTCTCTGGGATCGCAGCCGGCCCATCGCCCAAGTGCTCTCCCTCACCCACAATGAGACCGCCAGTCAGCTCGTCTATGGACCCAACCGAGCATTCACAGTGCAAGCCGGAGCCGCCTCCTCATTCGAGTATTCAGTGCTCGGCGACGCCATTGCCGGAACCCACACGACGGCAGCCAGTTTTGGACCATACGGAACCACCGACACACCCACACTCACGGTCGGATTCGGCTACCGAGGAGAACTCCACGTCGGTGATCTCATCTACCTCCGCAACCGCTACCTCGACCCCCACCTCGGCAGATTTACCACCGCCGACCCCCTCAACGGCATCCCCGGCACCACCACCGTCGCCAACCAGTATCACTACGCCAACAACAACCCCATCGAGCTGACTGATCCTGTCGGCCTACGGGCTCGGGACAGAGACATTTTGGCCACGAGTTCTGGCGACGGCCCTCACCCTCTGGCCACCGCAGTTGACCAGGCGGCGGAGCTGAACCTTGATCAATCGGCATTCGGTGTGTTTGAGGACTTCGGAGCACTCGAGGTGGCAGGATTTATCCCCGAAGCGGTATCCAGAATCCTCGGAGCCGCAGTTTACCAAGGAGACGGACCTCGTGGTTTCGCCTCTGGACCATTGGATCGGGAAAAACACAGATTCTTTCTAGGGCTCGACTTTCAGACTGGGAATACGAGAATTCATGTGAGCAAGACATGCGACTGGACGGGCAACCCGTGCTGGTCAGCCCTACCGGTAGTCATCGGGCATCCACTGATCGTCGGAGACTTGAAAGGCTCCGGAGCCGAATTTGTCGGCGCACAGTTGTCCAACTGGTTCTACTTTGAGAAACAGATCGGAGGAGATGCGGTGAAGGTGGGGTGGTCGGTCTTGCACGGGGACACAAGCTGGAAGGGAGCCTTCACCCGAGTCCCATTCGACGGATCGCTAACTCTGCGCCCCCTCGGAGACCAAAACCTTCAAGTCGATTACAAGGGAGACTGCTTCCCCAATGTTGAAGCCCATATGGTGCGGGAAGCCGGAGTACGCACTGTCGTCATGCAGGTCTCCCATCTGGGGACAACTCAAGGGTTGGCCGTGGCAGGGGACTGCAAAGCGACTTTCACAGGTGCAATTCCATGACGAGTCAGGAATGGCCGGGGTGGTTTCGCTGGGCGATTCGGCTAATAGCCGTCATTGTCATAGTCGCAGGCGCTTGGATCCTCTGGAGCGAGAGGCAAGTCAACACCGCTGGCAACGCAGTTGCTTGGTTCATTGGCGATCTCGAGCCGACCGCTGGTGCCAGTGCAGAAGGTGCTTATGATCGTCTCTGTGAGGCTGAACAAGAACGGATCGCCAAGCACGAGTTCTTAAGGACCGGAGGCTCTGATTACGATTTTCTCGGCGAATTCGGAGTTTCGGCCTTAGATAGCCAATATCCAGATCATGAGACGCTCAGGAGCGATATAACGGCGGTCTGGTGGGATCTCGAGATTGAGCGCGAGAGGGATCGGGAAATCGTACGTATTAATATGGTGAGAGAGCGCGATTGGTGGGAGTTCCAGGGTGACTGGAAGATATGTGGCGTCGAATTTCGTGGTGAGTGACGTACCGATCAGTGATCGTCGTCGGATCGATTCTCTCATTGCTGTCGAGGCTTAGATCGCGGGGAATCGTCGAGTCGTCTCCTCCGGCAGGGTCAGATCAGCCGGCCGGCCGCTCTCCGATCCTGACCACCGCCTGCAATCGATTGTCCGGGACCCGTCACAAGGCTATAAAGGGCCGCCGTGGACGAGATCCCATACCTCGAGCCCCGCTCCTACCTCCGCCGGGAAGACCATCGCCTGGTCACCGGTGCCGGGCGGTACGTCGCCGACCTCGCCCCGCCCGAGACCATCCACTTGGCCTTCGTGCGCAGCACCGAAGCCCACGCCCGGATCATCGCCATCGACACCGACGCCGCAGTCGGGCCCGAAGTCGTAGGAGTGTTCACCGCCGACGACCTCGAACTGGCCGACATCCCCGGGGACAGCATCTCCACAGCCGCCCCCGATTTTCCCCGGCCACATCTCGCCGGAGAGAAGGTGCGGTATGTCGGCGAGCCGGTGGCGGTGGTCGCCGCCACCTCGGTTGCCGCCGCCGTCGACGCCGCCGACATGGTCTGGGTCGACTACGACCCGTTGCCGGCTGTCATAGACCCGCGCGCCAGTGCCGAGGGCCAGGTGATTCTCCACGAGAAAGCGGGGAGCAATGTCGTGCATCGGTCGAGTCTCGAGGTTGGAGACGTGCGCGACGACTACGAGATGGTCACCGAGATCGAGGTGACCAACCAGCGGCTCGCCCCCAACCCGATCGAGCCCCTGGTGATGCTGGCGCTGCCTGGGGACGACGGGGCGCTCACCGTCTACATCAGTCATCAGCGTCCCCACGGGGTGCAGGCCCGGCTGTCCAAGCTGATCCCCATCGACCGTGAGAAGCTCCATGTGATCGTCCCCGATGTCGGTGGCGCCTTCGGCATGAAAGGCATGACCTATCCGGAGCACACCGTGACCGCGGCCATCGCCCTCCATCTCGGGCGACCGGTGATGTGGGCGGAGCGACGGCGGGAGCACTTGAGCGGAGGCACCCACGGCCGGGGCTCGGTGCATCGCGTCAAGCTCATGGGGAGCAGAGACGGTCGCATCGAACGCGCCGAGATCGACATCCTGGCCGACGTCGGTGCCTATCCGCACAACGGCACCGGGATCCCCAACTTCTCCCGTCTCGTCGCCCTCGGCCTCTACGACATCGAAAGCGTCTCGGTGACCACCACCGCAGTAGTGACCAACGCCGCACCGACCGGGTCGTACCGGGGGGCGGGGCGTCCCGAGGCCGCATATGCAATGGAACGGGCCGTGGACGCCTTCGCCCGGGCTGCCGAGCTGGACCCGGTCGAGGTGCGGCTCACCAACTTCATACCCACCGAGGCACTCCCACACCGCACTCCCACCGGCGCCCTCTACGACTCGGGCGACTACGCCGGGGCGATGCGACTCGCGGTCGAGCTGGTCGACCTCGATCGGATCAGGGACGAGCAACAGCAACGTCTCGCCGAGGGTCGCAATCCGGTCGGGGTCGGCTTCGGAGCGTTCGTCGAGCGGGCCGGGGGCGCGGTGGACGCCGGTGAGTACGGACGTGTCGAGGTCGACCAGAACGGCTCGATCGTGATTCGCACGGGCTCGGCTTCATCGGGTCAGGGGCACGAGACAGCCTGGTCTCAGGTGGCTGCGGCAGCCCTCGGCGTTTCCCCTGATGAAGTCCGCTACGTGGCGGGTGACACCGACGAGGTGGCACAGGGCACCGGGACCTTCGCCAGCAGGTCGGCCCAGATCGGGGCGGCTGCGATTTGGCGAACCGCCCATGTGGTGAGGCGGAAGGCCATCGACTTGGTCGCCGAGGTTCTGGAAGCCGCGCCAGCCGACGTCGTGGTAGCCGATGGGACCTTCTCCATTGTGGGGGTGCCTGGGACCGA
Organism: Acidimicrobiia bacterium; assembly: GCA_035249605.1. Taxonomy (GTDB): domain Bacteria; phylum Actinomycetota; class Acidimicrobiia; order Spongiisociales; family ZC4RG35; genus JANQRA01. The sequence continues at coordinate 23,193 of DATFGI010000003.1, read as the reverse complement.
GATGACCTGGTCCGAGGTGGCCGAGGCCGCCGCCCAGCGAGACGTGGACCTCAGCGCCGAGGAGATCTTCGTCCCCGGAGCGCAGACCTTCCCCTACGGAGTCCATGTGGCCGTGGTCGAAGTCGATCTCGACACCGGTGACGTGAATCTGGACCGCATGGTGGCGGTGGACGATTGCGGCAACGTGCTCAACCCGATGATCGTCGAGGGCCAGCTCCACGGTTCGCTGATGCAGGGCATCGGCCAGGCCCTGTACGAGGGTGTCCAATACTCCGAGGAGGGACAGCTCCTCACCTCCACGCTCATGGACTACGCCATGCCCCGCGCCACCGACGCCCCGCCGATCAAGTCGGATCGCCTGGTCCATCCCGCCCCGTCCAACCCTCTCGGGGCGAAGGGGACTGGGGAGGCCGGTTGCATCGGCGCCCCACCCGCCATCGTCAATGCCGTGCTCGACGCCCTCGCACCGTACGGAGTCACCGATCTGCAGATGCCGCTGCGCCCGGCCACCGTGTGGAGCGCCCTGGCGGCGTCGAGAGGTCACGCGACGCCAACCCCGGGTTCGTAGCGCCGTATCCGGCGCAAAACAGCTCGAGAATCGAGGACGCAGGACATCACGGGTCTCAGCCCAGGGAGCGGCTCTCCGATCAGACCAGGGAGACGACGATCTTGGAGTGAGGAAACTGCTCCTGGCGCGCCCAGGCTGCACCGATCGAATCCAAGGGCTCGACGTCCGGATCGACCCTGACGGCACCGGCCGACAGTTGGTCGACCACGAAACGGAAGGCGTCGAGCTTCTCCGGCATCGGGGTCCACCCCGAGGAGAGACCGATCACCGAGCTGCGCGCCTTGCGCATGTCCTGAAGCGGCAGGTCGACTTCGATGCCGGCGGTGTTGCCCACATTCACCAGCCTCCCCTTCTCCGCCAGGGCGGCGATGGCCGCCATCCCCGGGGCGCCCCATATCGGGTCGACCACGATGTCGATGGGCCCACCCGCCGCCGCCACCAGGGCCTCGGCCAGGGTTCCCGGATCGGTGAGCTCCACGGACGCGGTGGCCCCGTTCGACTCGAGCCATGCGAGCCGGGGTCGGTCACGTCCCACCGCCACCACCGAGGAGGCCCCCCGGGCCGCAGCCAGCTGCACCGCCATCTGACCCACGCCGCCGGTGGCGCCGAGCACGGCAACCCTCGCCCCCGCTTCCATGCCCGCCAGGCGGAACGCCAGCTCGGCGGTGATCCCGGCTACCCCGGCGCCTGCCGCGGTGTGGTCGTCCACCGACGGAGGCAACTCGACCAGGGCCGTCTCTTCGGCGACTGCGATCTGTCGCATCGATCCGTCCTTGCCAAAACCGGGGAGGTCGTTCTCGAAACGGACCCGGGTTCCCTCGGGCAGGGTGGCGGAGCTGATGATGGTGCCGACTCCCTCGAGACCGGGGACATAAGGGGTGACCGCACCGGGCATCCGTCCCGCGGCGACCCGCACCTCCACCGGGTTCAGCGCGGCGGCGGTGACTGCGATCAGCGCCTGTCCCTCGCCGGCGCTGGGCTCGACCAACTCGACCGGCTCCGGCGCGGATCCGACCGCGGTGACCTGGGCGGCCCTCACTCTGGGCAGGAGATGGACATCGATCGGTATCTTACTGCCCTAACGTTTGCGCACGTCGAAGAAGGAGAGGCAATGGACCCGGAGAATGTCACGATCGTGGAGAGGGTGGCCGGCTCCGACATACCGGTCGAGCTCCAGTATCTCGAGACTTGGGATGGACTGTATGCGCCCATCGGTCTTCGTCTGCCTCCTGGGGAGGGTCCCCATCCACTCGTCCTCCTCGCTTCAGGAAACGGCGGGGGCGGCATGGCCTGGATCAGGGACGCCGTAGCCAACCGCGGCTACATCATGGAACGTCTCCTCGAGCGGGGTTTCGCCTGCGCCTGGATCCGCTATCGGAGCGAGGTCGAGCTCGGCTACGACAACGGCGGGCGCCTGGTCAGGGACACGAGACAGGGCCGCGACATGTTCAACCGCTCACCTCTCGAGTACGAGGACGAGATCGCCATCGTGGAGCACCTCAAGAAGGACCCGCGTATCGATCCCGAGAGAATCGGCCTGATCGGGATGAGCCACGGCGGCGAGATGGTGCTGAAACTGACCTCGGAGTACCAGGGCATCAAGGCGGCGGTGGCTTCCGAGCCTGCCGCCCATGAGTTCCTCTCCTTGACTCCCGACGAGACCGCCTTCGTCGAGCCCGCCACCGGGATGCGCAACATCGAGGAGATGCAGATGACGGAGACCGAAAAGGTCCGCTCACGCATCGACATGGAGAAGGCGACCGAGCGCATCTCGACGATCGACACACCGATCCTGGTCATGGGGAGAAACGATGACCACCTCCAGGGAATATTCCGGGTCACCTACGAACTGCTCGCCGAGGCCGGCAAGGCGGCGGAGTGGGTCAGTTGGGACCACCATCTCCATGGCTACGTGTACCCCTTGCGAGGCGCGGATGGGGAATACGAGGTCAACGAGGTGGCCGCGGCCGCGATCGACGGCGTGCTCGACTACCTGGACAAGCACCTCTAGGTAAGGGGGGTTGCGTGAGTGCGTTGTGCGTGTGAGGGGTGTGTGCGTGTGCAGGAGACGGGCACATGGCCCGTCTCCTGCACACGCACCAACCGCAACCTGACGAACCGGGGCTTCCTGGCGCCGGATACGGCGCCAGGAACCCGGGGTTCGCTCAGTCAGCTCAGGCCGTCGGAGACGTCCTTGTCCTCGGAGGTCATTTCGACGGGGGTGCCCTCGGCCTGCCGGGAGAGCATCGCGGCGAAGTCCTGGTCGCCGTAGCCGCGTCCGATGCCGTCGATGACGATCTGGTGGACCAGGGCGGCGGTTGGGAGGGGGACATCGAGGAGCCGGCCGGTCTCCAACCCCAACTCGAAGTCCTTGCGGAGCAGGTGCCAGGTGAAGGTGGGGGTGTAGTCGAGGTTCACGAACGCCGGTGTCTTGTACTTGGTGAAGGTCGAGCCCATCACGCTGTCGTTGAGGAATTCGAGGAAGTCGGCCCGGGACACACCGGCCGCTTCGGCGAGGACGGTGATCTCCGCCATGGACTGGGTTACCACTCCGAGCATGAGGTTGTGGCAGATCTTCACCAAACGGGCCTGGTCCCCGGCGCCCACATAGGTCACCTTGCGTCCGAAGCACTCGAGGTAGGGGAGCACGGTCTCGTAGGCCTCCCTGGGCCCCGACACCACCGAGGTGAGACGACCCGATTTCACCACTTTGGGGTTGCCCGATACCGGAGCGGCCAGCACCGCCGTCCCCAGCTCGGCGGCTTTGTCGGTGAGGACCTGTGAGGTGGTGGCGTCGATCGTCGTCGAGTCGACGATGATCTCCGGCCGTTGGTCGGGTCGAGAGAGGACTCCCTGCTCCCCCAACGTGACTTCGAGGACGTCCTCGGGACCGGCCACCATGGTGAAAACGATGTCACGCCCGGCGAGCTCGGCAGGCGAGTCGACCACCTTTGCGCCCTTGGCGGCCAACGGCTCGGCCTTGGAGCGGGTGCGGTTGTAGATCCAGAGATCAACATTCGAGTCGAGCAGTCGCTCGATGAGGGCAGCACCCATCCGACCCGTCCCGATCCAGCCCACCCGATGCGGGTACTTGTTGTCGGCCATTTTCCTCGCGCTCCTCTCGCCTCGGCGGGCATGCGAGAGGACTTCGACGTGCATGTCATCCCGCAATCGTTTGTATTATCGGATCTTCTAGAGGGCAGCGCAAACAGCCGCAGCGTCGGCCGGTCATGTCGCGGCTCCGAGTCGATCGGGTTCCCGACGGGCAGCCGGACCAGCGGATAGCCTCGCATCACGGTGTCGATTCGAACCACCCTGAAAGACGTGGCCCGGGAGGCGGGTGTGCACGTCTCCACCGCGTCACGAGCCCTCAACCCGAGCACCGCATCGATAGTCAACCCGGAGACCGTGGAGAGGGTGACCGAAGCCGCCCGCAAGCTCGGCTACCGACCCCATCCCTTGGCGAGAGGGCTGCGGACCAACCGCACCATGTCGGTCGGTGTGATCATCCCCGACGTCGAGAACCCTCTCTTCGGACCGATCATCGCCGGAGTCGAGTCGGTCCTGGTGGAGGAGGGCTACTCGGTGCTGATCGGCAACGCCGACATGGGGCCGGGTCACGCCGACGGGCTCGTCGACGACATGCTGGAAAAGCACGTCGACGGGCTGATCCTTGCCACTCCCGGTCGCGTGGTCTCGGATGCTGCCCGACAGGCGCAACGAGACGTTTCGATGGTTCTGGTCAATCGCTCCGTCGATGACGATTCCATTCCGGCGATCGTCGGCGACGACCACGCCGGGATCGGTTTGGCGGTGAGGCACCTGAGAGAGTTGGGCCACGAGCGCATCGGCCATGTGGCCGGACCATCGTGGGTGTCGACCGGCAAGGGCAGACGGGACGCATTTCTCGACTGGATGGCGACGGTGGGGCTCGACGACGACCCGGATCTCGTCGAGGAGGCCGGCTGGTACCGGGTCGAGCCGGGGACAAACGCCGCCCTCGCCCTGCTCGGTCGTCATCCCGACCTGACGGCGATCGTGGCCGCCAACGACCTCTTGGGTCTGGGCTGCTACCGGGCGGTTCGCTCCCTGGGCAGGGTCATCGGCGTGGATGTCTCCATAACCGGCTATAACGACATTCCTCTGCTCGACCTCATGCAGCCGCCGATGACCGCGGTTCGGGTTCCCTATCGCCAGATGGGTGCCGATGCGGCGAGCACGCTTCTCGCCCTCATTGCCGGAGAGGCCGTATCCCCGGGTCGAGTCCTACTTCAACCGACACTCGCCATTAGATCGTCGACCGCTCCGGTCGCGGTCAGCGGTCGGTAGCAGACCCGCGCGAGCGAGGTATCACCGGCAACAGCAGCGAGGATCTGTGCTCGGGTCCGGTGTGGACGGTGACCATGCCGGCGAAGACCTCTCCGGGACGGTCTACCGGATCGTCGTGGAGGAAGGGCCCTGACCCGGTGAGCCGGTTCTTGAATGTGCTCAACGACGCTTCGCCGAGATCTCCCTCGTATTGGTAGTCGTTGCCCCGGATGGAGAGCCCAAGTCGGTAGCCGGCAGGAACGACGATGGATGTGGGCCAGATCTCGATGTCGAGCTCGTAGACCTCACCCGGCGTGAGCGGCTCCACCCGATCATGGGTGTGATATGGGCGGTGGGGCACGGTGAGCTCGGTGTCGAGTCGGCGATGCGAGGCGCGCAGCCAGCCCTGAGCCACCGGGGTGTGCGGGTCGATCGCACCCTGGAACGTGACCTCGTGGCCGTCCGGGTCGAAGACCCGCACCACCGCGAATACGTCGGCGTCGGTGGTCTCCGAGGAGACGAAAAGCTTGAGAGCGATCGGCCCGGTGATCTCGGTCTCGCCGTGGAACGGCTCGAGGAGGAAGGTGACACCGTTTCCGGCGGCGTCGTATTGCAGCTGCCGGTTGGTCTCCGGCTCCTCGGCAGTGAGGGTCGCATCGCCGGCGTCGAGATAGAGCGACGTCCACTCGGTCTCGGGTAGCGGCCAGCCTTCGGCGGTGCGCTCCTCGAACCGGTCGAGGTGGCGGATCTGCAGCCGGACCGGCGGTTCGTCGTCCCACCCGTTCTCTTCGTCTTTCAGGAAACGGGCGAAGAACCGCTTCTGCAGTCCGACCCCGTAGTCGGTGTAGAAATGCGTCCAGTGCTCGAGACCGTGGAGCTCCAGCCACTTCCGGGAAGTGTTGGAGCGCACGAATCCCTCGACGTTGCCTCGCAGATGCAGCCCGTGCCCACCCCAGTTGCCCGCGCTGAGCAGCGGCAAGTCGACCTTCGACCAGTCAGGTGAGCGATCCCGGTGGAATTCGTCGTCGAGGGGATGACTCCTCACTTCGGCGCCGAGATCGGCGCGGTTTGCCTCCAGCTCGGCGTCGTCGAGCTCGACGTCACCCGTGACCCGTACTCCGGTGATTCGACTCACCCGGCCACGGTCACCCAGACCGTGTTGGACCGTCTTCACCTGCATGTCGTACCAGTTGGCCCAGAATGTGGAGAGGATTCCGCCGTGGTGGGTCATGTCCCGGTAGCAGTCGGCCGCGCCCTCCCATACGCACATGGCGGCGAGATGCTCGGGCTGGCGGGAAGCAGCGTGCCACTGGTTGATCGCGTAGTACGAGATGCCGTTGAGACCCACCTTGCCGGTGCTCCACGGCTGGATGGCTGCCCACTCGATACAGGCGACCAGGTCGTCTGTCTCCCGGGGGGAGAAGACGTCGATGAAGCCGGGTGATCGCCCGCAGCCCCGGGAGTCGACCCTCACCACCGCATAACCGTCAGGGACCCACTTCTCGGGATCGACCACCTCCCAGTTCTGGTAACGGTTGCTCGAGCCCGCCTCGACGTCGGGATGCTGGGTGGTCATCAAACGCCACTGGTCGGGATAGCCGTCTTGGAATGCGAGACCCTTGGCATAGGGCCCATAGGAGAGGATGACCGGGTACCTGCCGTCTGCATCCGGTCTGAAGACGTCGGCCCGGAGCACCACCCCGTCGTCCATCTCGACCGGCGTGTCCCAATCGATGTGCATCGCACCGTCCATGTCGGGAACGGAGGCTACCGACCGGCTCCACGTCCCAGCAAACGATTGCGCAGCCAAAAACGCGCACCGACACTCATCAGCCTCCCCGCCCGGGCCGGACAGCTAGCCTCGCCGCCGACCATGAGCCTGCTCGACGCGCCAGTCGCCAAGGACCTTCTCGAATCCACTCACTTCCGCTGCATCGGCCCGACCCGGGGCGGGCGGTGCGTGGCAGTGGCGGGTGATCCGGCCCGGCCCGCCGTCTTCTATTTCGGCGCGGTGGCCGGTGGGATATGGAAGACCGAGGATGCCGGCACCACCTGGCGCAATGTATCCGACGGGTACTTGGGTACCTCCTCGGTGGGCGCCTTGGCAGTGTCCCAATCCGACCCGAACGTGATCTACGCCGGCATGGGGGAGAGCTGCATCCGTCTCGACGTCTCCCACGGCGACGGTGTGTACCGGTCCGGCGACGGCGGGCGGACATGGGCCCACTGTGGTCTGACCGACACCCGCCACATCGGCGAGATACGAATCCACCCCAAGAACCCCGACCTGGTCTACGTCGCCGCCCTGGGCCACGCCTTCGGGCCCAACGAGGAGAGGGGTCTGTACCGGAGCAGCGACGCCGGCCGGACCTGGGAGAAGATCCTCCACAAATCGGATGTGGCGGGCGCGGTCGACGTGTCTTTCGACCCCCATAGCCCCGAGGTGATCTACGCCACCGTGTGGCAGGCACACCGCAGCTTCTGGGAGATGTCGAGCGGCGGGCCTGACAGCGGGATGTGGAGGTCGACCGACGGCGGTGACACCTGGACCGACATCACCCGCAACAAGGGACTCCCCAAGGACGGAATCCTGGGCAAGGTCGGGGTCAGCGCCTCTCCCGCCAAGACGGGAAGGGTGTGGGCGGTGATCGAGGCAGCCGAGAAGCCGGGTCTCTACCGCTCCGATGACTTCGGTGAGACCTGGACGCTGGTCAACGCCGAGACCAAGCTCCGCTACCGCCCTTGGTACTACATGCATGTCTTCGCCGACCCGGTGGACCCCGACACTGTCTATGTCAACAACCTCGACATGTGGAAGTCCACCGACGGGGGCAAGAGCTTCGAGCGTCTCCCCACCCCCCACGGCGACAACCACGATCTCTGGATCGACCCTTCCGACAACCAGCGGATGATCCAAGGAAATGACGGCGGGGCCAACGTCTCGTTCAACGGTGGCGCATCCTGGTCCACCATCTACAACCAGCCCACGGCCCAGATGTACACCGTGACCACCGACAACCGGTTGCCCTACTACCACGTGTACGGCACCCAGCAGGACAACTCCTCGGTCGCGGTGCCCTCGGGCGCCAGCGACGGGGCAATCGTCTGGGCGGACTGCTATGCGGCCGGGACGGGGGAGAGCGGGTTCATGGCGGTGCACCCCGACGACCCGGACCTGGTCTTCGTCGGTGCGGTGGGCAGCTCTCCGGGAGGGGGAGGGTCGCTGCAGCGTTACGACCACAAGACCGGTCAGATCCGCTTGGTCAATGTGTGGCCTCAGCTCCACGGTGGGATCGGCCCCGGCGATCTCGACTACCGCTTCCCCTGGACCTACCCCATCCTGTTCTCCCCGCACGATCCCGAAGTGGTCTACACCGCGGGCAACGTGGTGTTCAGGTCCACCGACCAGGGCTACACCTGGGAGGCGATCAGCGACGACCTCAGCCGGAACGACCCCGAGAAGCTGGGCGCCTCCGGTGGGCCGATCACCAAGGACACCTCCGGCGCCGAGCATTACTGCACCGTGGCCACCTTGCGGGAGTGCCCAATCGAGGCCGGAGTGCTCTGGGCGGGCAGCGACGACGGGCTGGTCCACGTCTCGCGGGACGGCGGGAAGAGCTGGGCCGACGTCACCCCACCCGACCTGCCCGAGTGGAGCTTCGTCCGCACCGTGGAGCCCTCCCCGCACCTGGCCGGCACGGTGTATCTAGCGGCCACCCGATACAAGCTCGACGACACCACCCCCTATCTGTTCAAGACCACGGACTATGGGCAGAGCTGGGCTTCGATCAGTGGCGAGGGCGAAGGTGCGATCCCGTCCGACGAGATAGTCCGTGTGATCCGGGTCGACCCCAGCCGGGATGGCCTCCTCTACCTGGGCACCGAGACCGGGATCTACGTATCCACCGACGACGGGACAGGATGGACCCGCTGGCAGTCGGACTTCCCGGTCACCCCGGTGTACGACCTCGCCGTCAAGGGCACCGACCTGGTGATCGCCACCCATGGGCGCTCTTTTTGGATCGTCGACGACCTGACCCAGCTCCATCAGGCCCTCAGCGACGGCGCCGGAGACGGGCCGCGGCTGTTCCGCCCCAGGGACGCGTGGAGGATCCTCCCCGACCTGTTTGCCCAATGGGTGACCACCGAGGGCAGGGACTACTGGGTGTCGTTGGGCAAGGCGGCCACCTTCGATGCCGAGGTCGACGAGACCGGTCAAGTCCGACGCACTTTCCTCGACGCCGGTGAGTCGACCCCGCCCGGGGTCACCGTCACTTATCTCCTCGACGAAGCCACGGCCGGTGACGACCACCAGGTGGCCCTGGAGTTCGTCGACCCCGACGGTGTCGTGGTCCGTCGCTTCGAACCGGAGCCTCCCGGACGTGTCGACATGAGCGACGACGAAAAGGCCTACTACTCGGGGCCGTGGATCACCACCGAGCCGGGGATCAACCGATTCCTCTGGGATCTGCGTCACGAGGGGGCGACCCGGGTCCTGGGCAACAAGCTCTCTGCCGCCGCCTATCTGGGCCCTATGGCGCTGCCCGGCACCTACCAGGTGCGTCTGGTGATCACCGACCCCTCCGGGGATAGCCGGGCTCTCACCGAGAGCTTCGAGGTGCGCAATGACCCAAGGGTCGTGGTCGATCCGGCCGAGCTCGTCGAGCAACTCGAGGCCCTGAAGCGAGTGCGCGACACGCTGTCCAAGGCCCACGAGGCTGTGATTTCGATCCGCTCCATGAGCAAACAGCTCGGTCATTGGCGGGAGCGCGTGGATCTCGGCGACGAGGCTGGTGCCGCCGCCGAGGCCATGGACACCGCACTCCACGACATCGAGGACGCCCTCATGAAACCCGGAGAGCACGAGGATACTTTCGGGCTCAACGAGCCCGCCCGTCTCACCGAGAAGCTGACCTCGATCATCGCCGTGCTGGCCTCCGCCGACGCCCGACCCACCCACAACTCGCTCCAGGTCGCCGCCAAGTACTCCGAGGAGATCGAGGAACAGCTGAGCCGTCTCGCGCTCGTCGAAGAGAACGAACTGAGACGCTTCAACGAGTTGATGGGCGCCGCCGACCTCCCCGCCGTCCGACCCTGAGGCGGAATACATAGATGGAGCCCTGGGTCTTCGCCCTTGTTCTAGTGGCGGCGGCGGTGTCGTTCACCGTCTCCGCCTCTGCCGGTCTGGGCGGATCCCTGGTGCTCGTCCCCAGCCTGGCGTTGGCCCTGGGGACCAAGGAGGGTGTCGCCCTGGCCGCCCTGCTGCTGGCGGCGAACAACGTGGTCAAGGTCTTCGCGTACCGCGAGACCCTCCCCTTCCGCAAGGCTTTGCTGGTCATCATCCTCGTCGCCGTCGGCGCCGCCCTCGGCGCCCGGCTACTGGTGGCCGCCCCCGATCAGGTGGTCACGTTGGCGGTGATAGCCAGCTTCGTGTTCGCCCTCGTGGCCGAGCGTCTCGACCTGAGCCGGCTGCGGCGGGTGGAAGGCCCGGTACTGGCATTCGGCTCCGGCGCCACCTCGGGCTTCTCGGGAACATCCGGCCCACTCAAGGGGATGGCGCTTCGACAGCTCGACCTGGACCGGGCACACTTCGTGGGCGCCGCATCCCTGGTCTCCCTGGTGGGCGATGCCACCAAGGCGGCTGTGTTCACCGAGGCCGAGCTGTTGGGCGCCGAGAGCTTCGTCCTCGCCCTGGCCGCGGTGCCCTTGATGCTGGTAGCCACCTTCACCGGCCGACGGATCAATCGTCGCATCGGAGAGAGGGGCTACACGTTCCTCTTCTGGGGCGTGATGACCGGATATACCGCCAGGCTCCTGCTCAGCCTGTGATGGCGTCTTTCCCTTGTACTCGTCGCGCCGGTGTGCTTACGGGTCAACCCGTCAGTGAGCCACCAAAACCGTCGGCCTCCAACTTGGTGAGCTGGCCGTTGAGCACCCAATAGGTGTCTTCGTCGGAATAGCTCGGTGACGGACAGCCCGACCGGGTTGTCCCGGCGGATGCTCCTCGGTCTTCACTCTTCCCTCGGCGGTGGCGACCGAGATCTGATCGCCGAGACCCTCCGACCAGATCACTGAGACATGTGGTGATCCGTCTGACAAGACGATGGCGAGACGGGCGAACACCGGCTGATCGACCACGGTTTCAAATTCATCTGGCAATTGCATACCTCAAACACTATGAAGACGCATCGGCTCAGGAACTCGAGGTGCCGATTACACCGCCGCCCTCAGACAACGAGGTGCCAGTGCCGTGGTCACACCCCAACGTGGTGCTCGGTGGCCACCGCGAAGAGGTCTCGCGGCTCGGCGAAACCCTTGAGTTGGTGCGATCCCCGTGGTTCGAACTCAAAGGTGGCGCCGGCGGCCAGGGCCCTCGTGATTCCAGAGACCAGTATCTCGTTTGCGCCTGCGGCGGATGCAATACGCGTCGTCTCATGCACGGTGACTCCCCGCAGGTCGTCGCCGACCACCTCGACCTCTCCCGAGTGGATGCCGACCCTGACCGGCAGTCCCTCGTCCGCGGAGCGATCACGAATGCGCACAGCTGCCTCGACGGCTCGCCCAGCTCCTTCGAAGGCGGCGAGGAACCCGTCTCCTGTGGTTCCCACCTCCCTGCCCCGGTGCCGGTCGAGGATGTCCCGCACCCCGCGGTAGTGCCTGGCTAGTGACTCCTTCCATTCCGCATCGCCCATCGCCACAGCCATCTCGGTGGAGCCCACGATGTCGCTCACCAGGATTGTGAGCAAGACCCGCTCCCCATTCCGCTCCGGGGCCCAGGAACGGAAGCCGGCCCAACTGACGGCGAGCAGCGGCATCTCCCCGATCGCCCATCCGTCGTGGTCCGGAGGGACGTCGAACACCTCGTTAGGGCCGATCTCGAGAACGGAGCCGTCGGCCATCTCGACGTGCAGCTTTCCTTGGAGGACCACCCCGGTGTGATGCGCGGTGCAAGTCGCCTTGCCCTCATGACTGATCTGTGGGCAGTGGACTCCGGGCTCGTAAACGACCCTGCTGATCGCGCTGTCGGCCAACTCGACCACGTCGGCGACGATGCCCGGCGCCACGAATCGCTCGCTCGGGGTCTCGAAGCTCCTCTTCGCGGGAACGGGCACGGCAACACTCTACGCGGCGTTCGCCGACTCCCACCACGAGTTGATGTCGCGTTTATCGAGGAAGAAGCCCCATTGGCGGCTCTACTGAGTTGTCCGTCCGGTTTGACTCAGACCTTGGCCCAGTAGTCCTCCGAGGCTTTGGAGCGGGCCAGCTCCTCTGCGCTCTCGAAACCGGGGGCCATCGATGCGGTGGTTCCCGGCATCACCTGGTGGTGGTCGATGTTGAGGAGACGCAGCCAGCTCTGCTGGCCCATGGTGAGACCGACGAAGCAACCGAGCTCTACCAACTCGGCCTCGGTGTAGTGCTGGTACATGCGATCCCAGAAGTCATCATCTACGTCGAGATGCCATGTGATCGCCTCGGCATATGCCAGCGCCGCCTTCTGTCGGTCGTCGTATTGCTCGGACGACTCGAAGTTGAGCAGATCGTCGTACTTGCCCTCGGTGAGCCCCATCGAGCGGCCCTTCTCGGAGCGCTGATTACCGCAGTATTCGCATTTGACGGAACGGGAGACATAAACCCGGCACAGCTCTTTGATGTCGTGATCGACCACACCTTCCCGGAAGAGGTCCTTCCAGCTGTTGGCGAAGAACCAGAAGGCGTTGGGGACATGGGCGCGGATGGCCGAGCTCTCCGGTCGGGGAGTCCCCTCCCGGGCACAACGCTCCATCTCTGCCCTCATCTCCGGGCTCATGTCGTCGAGTGGCACATAGCTGATGCGCTGCTTGTCGGTCATCGCCGTCTCCTTCCGGACGTATCTGGTCATTCTAGGCAATCCCAGCTGGACAATCGATTGAGCGGATCTCTGCCCACCCGCGATCAGGGCGACACCGCTTTCAAGGCGGGAAGACTGCGCTCGATCATCTCCGCGGTGCCGGTCAGAGTGATGCGGAAATGCCCGGGGGCGGCACAGGTCGACCCGGGGAGCACCAACACGCCCTTGTCGGCGAGACGGCGGGTGAAGGCGAGATCGTCGGGGTCGGGACAGCGCACCCACAGGTAGAAGGTGCCCTCCGGCGTCTGCAGGTCGTATCCCGACGAGAGCATCTCGGCGACCAGGTAGTCCCGCTTTCGCTCCAGCTCTTCGAGGTCGATGGACAGACGATGCAGTTCGGGCAACGAGTACTGCATGATCGCGCTGGGGAACTGCCATCCGCCCGCCACCTGAGCCATGAACAGGTCGGAGCGCAGCTGCTCGCGGTCCGGCATGTCGGGGGTGAGGGCCAGCCAGCCGATGCGCTGACCCGGGGTGAGCAGGATCTTGCCGTAGCTGTAGGAGATCAATGTGTAGGGGTAGTGCTCGGCGGGGCTGGTGAACTCGGCGTCGCTGAACACCAGCCGGGAGTAGGGCTCGTCGGATAGGAGGTAGATCGGAGCGCCGTGACGACTCGAGGAGTCGGTGAGGATCCCGGCCAGGGCGCGCAGGGTCTCCGGCGGGTAGATGCGACCGGTGGGGTTGTGCGGTGTGTTCACGATCACGAGACGGGTGCGACGGGTGATGGAGTCGGCGATCCGCTCCAGGTCGAGGTCGTAGTCCTCGGTTCTCACCGGGACGCTGACCGGTATCGCCCCCGTGGAGAGGATCATCGACTGGTAGAAGAACCAGGGCGGGTCGGAGTAGAGGACTTCATCGCCGATGTCCACCAGGGCGTTGAGGGCGGTGGCGATCGCACCGAAAGCACCGGGGGTCATGGCTATGTCCTCGGGCTGGAAGTCTTGGCCCCGCCATTGCCTCAGATAGTCGGCTACCTGACGGCGAGACTCCTCCTCGGAGAACTTGTAGGCGTAGTGGCTCTTGTCGCGGGGGACGGTGGCATCGGCCAGGGCGCGGGGGAATCCGGCGACCACCATCTCCTGGGGGTTGCCGAAGGCGAAGTCGAGGGTGTCCGGTCGGGATCGTTGCTTCTCCCAGATGGGCATGAAGGAGAGCAGTGGCTCGTTGATCTTGGTGATTTCAGAGATTCGAGACGTGGGCATGAAGGTGGGAGCCTAGTGACCAGTCCCTGTCACCCCTCGAGCAAACCCTTCATCCGCTTCTGGATCAGATGGGTGGACCGTTTCGGGGACAGGCGCACCGCCACGTTCATCATCAGCGAGTCGGAGCCGACGAAGATGTGGAGCTGGTCGTCCTCGATTCCATCGATGATGATCCGGGCCGCCTCAGCCGGCGAGGTGGTGCGGATGTTCGACTCCTCGGCCGACTGGGCGGCGCCGGCCGGGATGTCGACCCCCGAATTCTCCGTGATGTTGGTGCCCACCGCACCGGGCATGATCACCGAAACCCCGACACCGGTGTCCAGCAGCTCGGCGTAGAGCCCTTCGGTCAGAAGCTTCACCGCGGCCTTGGTCGCCCCATACACTGCCTGGCCCGGCACCGGGAGGAACCCACCCATGCTCGACACGTTGGCGAGGTGGGCCACCGGGCGTTCGAGGAGGTAGGGGAGGAACGCCTTGCACATGTTGACCGTCCCATAGAGGTTGACGTTGACCACCTTCTCGATCGCGGCGAAGTCGAGATCGTTGAACTTGACGAAGGGCTGGATGATCCCGGCGTTGTTGATCAGCCCGTCCACCGCACCGAGGGCGGCGATGACCTTCTGGGGCAGGGCCGCGGTGGCCTCCCGGTCGGTCACGTCGGCGACTGAGGTATGGACCCGCTCCCCGGCGCCCGCCAGGGCGGCGGTCTCGTCGAGGCTCTCCTGGCGGATATCCACCGCCGACACCCGGGCTCCCTTGCTCACCAGCCCGAGCACCAACTCCCTCCCGATCCCGTTGCCGCCCCCTGTAACCACGAACACCTTGTCACGCACCTCCATCGGGACCTCCTTCCAATCCGTTTTCCTTGGGTAGTGGAGCCCAATACTGGGCTCCTGGACGTCTGGAACCACCCGCCGATCGATCAGGGCCCATCGTCGGCCCTGGTGAAGATGAGGTCGAAGTCCTTGCGCCAGGTGACGCCCTGATCATCGGACGCCTCCCACATTGCGTCGATGCGGTCCCCGACGATCTCGGCGCTGAACCTCTGGTGGAAGTCCGGGTCCTCGCGAAGCATGCTCCAACGGTCCCCGTCGAACTCCATGTCGAAGACACGGGCCACGCCGCGATCGTCGTGATAGAGGGCGTGGTACTGGTCTTGGGCGTCGCTGTAGCCGATCACCAGCACCGTCGCTGGGGTAGCGCCCAGCGCCCAGCGGAAGACGATGAAGCTCTCGTCGAGCCACTCGAAGCCGGCCCAGCCGTCGACACGCTCTTCGAGACTGTCGAGGAACCAAGAGCCGGTCATCACCAGCTCCCAAGTCCCGATCAACGCCTCCAGCCGCGATATTGCAGCGTTCCTCACGAAACCCCTTTCCCGCCCGGGACTCCTCGTGAAACGCCCGCAATACCCATATATGGGCTCCTATTCCTAACGAACGCGGTTGGCCTCCAGGGCCGACCAGATCTTGCCCGGGGTGAGGGGCATGTCGAGGTGGCGGATGCCGAACGGGGAGAGGGCGTCGATGACCGCATTCACGATGGCCGGGGTCGACCCGATGGTCCCCGCCTCACCGATACCCTTGGCCCCGAGGGGGTTCTCGGGGGTGGGCGTCTCGGTGTGGTCCACGGTGAACGATGGGAGAGTGGAGGCGGTGGGAAGCAGATACGTAGTCAAGTTGCCGGTGACTGGTTGGGCATCTTCGTAGCGGAACTCCTCGTACAGGGCCTGGCCCGCTCCTTGGGCCACCCCACCATGGACCTGGCCGTCGACCACCATCCGGTTGAGGATGACCCCGGCGTCGTCACAGGCGACATGACGGAGGAGTCGGACGTCGCCGGTCTCGGTGTCGACCTCCACCACCGAGAGATGGGTCCCGAAGGGGAACGTGGCCTCCTCCTGACTCCAGGTGTCCTCGCCACGGAGCCCGGGCTCCATGTCCTCGGGGAGGTTGGACGGGTCGGCGGCGAGGGTGGCGATCTCGGCGAGGGTCATGCCCGAGGAGGGGACACCGACCACGCCGATCCGCCCATCGTCGAACTGGGTCACGTCGTCGATGGCCGCCTCGTTGTAGAAGGCGTAGATGGCTCGCGCCTTGTGCAGGGCATGCTCGCCGGCACTAAGGATCGCCGAGCCCGAGATCTGCAGCGACCTCGAAGCCATCGTCCCCCCGCCGTGCTCGATCAGATCGGTGTCGCCTTGGACGAATCGGATCAGGTCGAGGGGGATCTCGAGCAATTGGGAGACCAGCTGGGAGAAGGTGGTCTCGTGGCTGTGGCCTTGGGACACGGCCGCGGAGTAGATGGTGGCGATGCCGTCCGGGCCGACCTCCACCGCACCCCAGTCCTCCCGGCCCGCCCCGGCGGTGATCTCCACGTACGAGGAGACCCCGATCCCGAGCTGACGACGATCCCCGGCCCGGCGACGGGTCTCCTGGTCCCGCCGTGCCTGCTCGTAGCCGCCGAGCTTCAACGCCAGATCGAGCGCTGCCGCATAGTCGCCGGAGTCGTACCGCTCCTCGACCGCGGTGACATGAGGGAAGTCGTCCGAGGGGACGAAATTGCGGCGACGCAGCTCCGCCGGGTCGATGCCGAGCTCGAGGGCGAGCTGGTCGATCGCCCGCTCCAGGGCCATGGTCGCCTCGGGACGGCCCGCCCCCCGGTAGGCGTGGATCGGTGTGGTGTTGGTCATCACCGAGCGCCACAGGAACTCCACCTTGGGGATGGCGTAGGGACCGACCGCCATCCGCCGGCTGAACACCGGCAGGTAGGCGCCGAAGAGGGGATAGGCCCCTGCGTCCTGGGTGACCCGTATCGACACACCGGTGATCACCCCGTCCTTGGTGGCGCCGAGTCGGATCTCGCTGGTCTGGGCCCGGCCGTGACTCATGGCCAGCAGGTTCTCGGTGCGGGTCTCCTCCCAGCGCACCGGGCGACCCAGATCGAGGGCGATGGCGGCGCAGAGAGCCTGTTCGGGGTAGAGCGAGATCTTGGCCCCGAACCCGCCCCCCACATCGGGCACCTCGACGTGGACCAGTGACTGGTCGAGACCGAGCACGGCCGACAATGCCCGCCGCTGGCCGTGAGCCGACTGGCTCCCCGGTTGGAGATGGATGCCGCCATCGGGGCGGGGCGAGGCGATGGCCCCGTTGGGCTCCATGGGGACCGCGGCGATCCGCTGGTTGACCACCGTGGTCTCCACCACCACCTCGGCATCGGCGAGGATATCGGCGTCGGGCTCACCCCGGTCGTAGACGACGTTGCTGCCCAAGTCCGGGAACAGCAGCGGTGCGTCGGGTGCAGCGGCCGCGCTCGGGTCGGAAACGGCCGGTACCGGGTCGATCTCAGGCCAGGTCAGATCGGCTGCGTCTATCGCGGCCCGATGCGACTCGGCGACCACCACTGCGACGATGTCGCCGACGAAGCGGACCCGATCCCCGCTGATGGCGTGGCGTCTGGTGCGATCGCTCAGCTGGGGAGCACCGAGGGGCATCCGATCCATATCCAGGTCCCCGGCGAGGTAGACCGAGATCACACCTGGCGCTATGCGGGCCGCGGAGACATCGACCTCGACCAAGTCCCCATGGGGGACCGTTGAGCGCACCGGAACCATCCATACCTCACCGTCGTGGTGGATGTCGCCCAGGTAGCGACCGGCACCGGTGATGAAACGCGGGTCTTCGAGGCGTTTGACGGATGCTCCGAGTATCGACCGACCCACGGCTGCTGAGGGTAATCGGACGAACTCCTCCCTCATCGGGACGGTTTGAGCCGGAGCGTCGCTGCTCCGGTGAGGGGCGAGATCGGTACCGTTGTGGCATGTGCTTCGACCACGACTCCGAGCTGCCGATCCCGGCGGGTGACCGGGAGGTCACTGGCGAGAAGTTGACGCTGAGAGCGGTGGATGGGAACCAACTCATGGCATTCGCCGCCTACGGCGAGGACGAGTCCCGGGTGGGGGTGGTGGTGCTTCCCGACGTCCGTGGGTTGTTTCGGTTCTACGAGGATCTGGCCGTGCGGTTCGCCGAAGCCGGTCACGACTCCGTCGCCATCGACTACTTCGGGCGCACCGCCGGGATGGGGGAGCGCAGCAACGACTGGGACTACGCCACCCACGTACAACAAACCACGCTCGATGGGATATCCGCCGATGTTGCCGCGGCGGTGGACCATCTCCGGGCCACGAACACGCGCCGCCCCGTGTTCACCGTCGGGTTCTGCTTCGGCGGGTCCAACTCTTGGCATCAGGCCGCCAACGGTCACGGATTGGCGGGTGCGGTCGGCTTCTACGGCAGACCGCGGCGCAGCGCGACCGATGCGGTGATCGACCGGGTCGGGGAGATGGAGTGCCCGGTCCTGGCGCTGATGGGTGGTGACGATCCGGGCATCCCCCAAAATGTCGTGGAAGAGTTCCGCCAGGCCCTGGAGAACGCCGGAGTGAGCCATGAGGTGGTGATCTATCCCGGCGCCCCCCACTCCTTCTTCGATCGCAAGTACGCGGACTTCGCCGAGGAGTCGGCCGACGCCTGGGGACGGGTACTCGCCTTCATCGATGCCAACTCGTAGCCAGTCGCGCCCCCAGCCGTCTTAGCGTCTCGGAGTCCGAGCGAACCCGGGTTGGTGGAGGGGCAGCCTTGTTCCTCGCGGGGGAACCTTTGCAAAGACATCGACGCCGCTCTCCTCACGGACCCCGCCTTCCGGGAGGACATCGCGCTGTCCATCGCCGAAGCCCTCGTCGTGAACCCCGCCGAGCGGATCACCGTCGACACCGGGACCCTGGTCTCCCTGTACGAAGGCACCTATCAGGGCCCGCCTGTGTACGGCGTCGTGGCCCACACGCCGATCGCGATGGACATCGCCATCGAGGATGGCCTCGTCTCCGCGGCGGAGGCCGTGTGCCTACCCTGAACAGGCCGTCCATCGCGTCTTCAGCGGAACCGGCGCGGTCGACCACTCCTTCCCCGACCAGCGTCGAGCAGACTGGCGGAGATGAGTAGGAAGCACCCGGTGCCGGGCAAAGTGGGTCTGGTATGAGCGGTTCCTCCTACGACGAGAAGCGCGACTTCCAGACGACGACGGAGCCGCCCGCCCAGCATGTCTCCAGCGATGTCGACCCCCTGAGCGCCCCGGTGGGTGATCGCTTCGTCATCCAGCAGCATCATGCCACCGCACTCCATCACGACGTCCGCCTGGAGATGCTCAACGGGGACACCCCGGTGCTGGTCTCCTGGGCGGTACCCAAAGGCCTGCCCCGGCGTCGCGGCGAGCGGCACCTGGCCATACGCACCGAGGACCACCCCATGGGCTACGCCACCTTCTCGGGGACCATACCGGAAGGGGAATACGGCGGGGGTGAGGTGCGCATCTTCGACCATGGCACATGGGAACTGGTCGACCGCAACGAGGAGCGGCTCACCTTCCGCCTCGATGGTGAGCGTCTCGTCGGCGTGTGGCACCTGGTCCACACCCAGCCGATGGACGGCAGGGACTCGTGGCTGGCGATCATGTCCGAGGACCAGCGTCCTCCCGGCGAGGAGCCCCCGCCCACCGACCCCATGCTGGCGACCCTCACCGGTGAGGCCTTCGACGACGGGGACTGGTTCTTCGAACCGAAATGGGACGGGATCCGGGCGATCGCCATCTGTGGTGAGCAGACCCGGCTCATCTCCCGCAACGACAAGGACATCACCGTCGCCTATCCGGAGTTGGCCAGGCTCAACGATCAGGTGGTCGCCCTAGACGCCATGCTCGACGGTGAGATCGTCGCCTTCGAGGACGGGGTCCCTTCCTTCCAGCTGCTCCAGCAGCGGATGCATCTTCGTGACGTGAAGCGGATCGAGCAGATGATGAAGCGGATACCGGTGCTGTTCATGGTGTTCGACGTGATCTACCTGGACGGAACCGACCTCACCGGGCGACCCCTGGAGGAGCGCCGCCGTCTCCTCGAGGAGGTGATCGTGCCCTCCGACATCGTCCAACTGTCCCCGATGACCGAGGGGAAGGGGGAGGCGTTGTACCACGCGGCCTCCCAGCAGGGGCTGGAGGGGATCATGGCCAAGAAGCGAGCCTCCACCTACAAGCCGGGTGCCCGCTCCCGCGACTGGCTCAAGGTGAAGGTCACCTTCGACGCCGACGTGGTCATCACCGGCTGGACCGAGGGCGAGGGGCGGCGCAAGGACAGTTTGGGCTCTTTGGTGATGGCCGTCTACGACGGTGATGGCCTCAGATACGTGGGCAATGTCGGCACCGGTTTCGACAAGAGGTCCCTCGCCGACGCGATGGATCGGCTCGGTGCGCTCGAGGAGACCGCGCCGCCGTTCCCCTCCGATGTGATCCGCTCCCGCCCCGAGCTGCGTCGGGTCCATTGGGTCACCCCAACCCTGGTGGCGATGGTGGAGCATCGCCAGCTCACTGGTGCGGGACGACTCCGAGCGCCCTCGTTCAAAGGTTTCCGGGAGGACAAATCGCCCGAGGAATGCACCTGGGCCCAGCTGGAGTCGGAAGCGGCCGCCTTCTAGCCCTCAAGGGTCTGGTGCCGGCACGGTCGTAAGCTGACCGGCGATGACCAATCTCGAGGTGGCGTCTCCGCAAGCAGGTCTCAGTAGCGCCGAAGCGCGCGAGCGGGTCCGAGCGGGGATGGTCAACACGGTCGCCGAGCGTCCCAGCCGCACCACCGGAGAGATCGTTCGTGACAACGTCGTCACCCGGTTCAACATCCTGCTCGGAGCGCTGCTCCTGATCACACTCATCGTGCTGCGCGAGCCCCGGGACGCCCTGTTCGGCTTCGTGCTGGTGACCAACTCGGCGATCGGAATCATCCAGGAGTTGAGGGCCAAGCGCACCCTCGACCGTCTCGAAGTCGTTGCCGCCCCCAAGGTGCGGGTGGTCCGTGACGGAAAGGTGGTGGAGCGTCCCGTCGATCAGGTTGTGCTCGACGAGGTCATCGAGCTCCGTCCCGGTGATCAGCTCGTCGTGGACGGGGAGGTGCTGACCTCCACCGGTCTCGAGATCGACGAGTCCCTGCTCACCGGTGAGTCCGATCCGGTTCGCAAGCACCCTGGCGACGAGTGCCTCTCCGGCAGCTTCGTCGCCGCAGGATCGGGCCGCTACCAGGCGACCCGGGTGGGCAGCGACGCCTATGCGGCAAAGCTGGCCCACGCCGCCAAGAGGTTCAATCTGGTGCGCTCCGAGCTCCGTGACGGGATCAACTCGATCCTCGGAATCGTCAGCTGGGTGGTCATCCCCATGGGGGTGCTCCTGGTGTGGAGTGCCATGCGGGGAGACGGGACATTCATCGAGGGGCTGGGCGGGGCGGTGGCCGCTGGGGTTGCAATGGTCCCCCAGGGCCTGGTGTTGCTGGCGTCCGTTGCCTTCGCCGTCGGCGTCATCCGGCTCGGTCGTCTCCAGGTGTTGGTCCAGGAGCTGCCGGCGATCGAGGGCCTGGCCCGGGTGGACACCGTGTGTTTCGACAAGACCGGGACCCTCACCGAGGGGCGACTCACCGTCGAGGAGCTCATCGTGGTCACCGAGGAGCGCGATCCGGAGCCTGCCCTCGCGGCTCTCGCCGCGGCCGAGGCCCATCCCAACGTCACGATGGCCGCCATCGCCGCCGCCTACCCCGATGACCCCGGGTGGGGAGTCCAGGATTCGGTTCCCTTCTCCTCTGCCCGCAAGTGGAGCGGGGTCACCTTCTTCGGCGGGGAGACATGGGTGCTCGGTGCCCCTGACGTGGTGGCGCCCGCAGACGAGCACGTGAAACGGATCGCCGCCGAGGTTTCCGCGGAAGGCGCCAGGGTGATCCTCGTCGCCGCCGGTAACGGTCCGCTTGGGGAGGGCCTGCTGCCTCCCGACCTGGAGGCGGTCGGTCTGCTCGTCCTCGCCGACCAGGTGCGGTTCGATGCCGCCGACACCATCGGTTACTTCGCCCGACAGGGGGTGCGGGTGAAGGTGATATCCGGGGACCATCCCGACACGGTCGCGGTGATAGCCGCCCAGGTCGGGGTGCCGGGCGCAGCCGACACCGTAGATGCGCGTCTGCTTCCCGAGGACCCTGACGAGCTGGCCGACCTCATGGAGAGCGGAACGGTGTTCGGGCGGGTCAACCCGGTGCAGAAGCGCGCCATGGTGCGGGCCCTCCAATCGCGCGGCCACGTGGTGGCCATGACCGGTGACGGGGTCAACGATGTCCTCGCCTTGAAAGAGTCCGACATCGGAATCGCAGTGGGCAGCGGCGCCCCTGCTTCGCGGGCGGTGGCCCAGTTGGTACTCATCGACGGTCGGTTTGCCTCCATCCCCCAGATCGTGGGTGAGGGCCGACGGGTGACCTCCAATGTGGAGCGGGTGGCCAACCTGTTCATCACCAGCACCGTCTATGCCCTCGGGCTCTCCCTGGCCATCGTCATCTCCACGCTGCCCTTCCCCTTCCTGCCCCGGCACCTCACGCTGGTGGGCAGTCTCACCGTGGGCATCCCCTCCTTCTTCCTCGCCCTGGCCCCGTCGCGACGTCGGGCTCGGGCCGGCTTCGTCTCCAGGGTGCTCAAATTCGCGATCCCCACCGGTCTGGTGGCGACGTTGGCCACCTTCGCCGGCTACTGGCTGGCCGACCTGGAAGGGTCGACGATCACCGAGTCGCGCACCGCGGCCACCCTGATCCTGGCCGCGATCGGGCTGTTCGCCCTGGGGATCGTGAGCCGCCCCCTGGTCCCCTGGAAGAAGGGCTTGATCTCGACGATGGCGGGGCTGTTGGTGCTCTCGATGTCCCTGCCCTTCTTGCGCGGCTTCTTTGCGCTCGACCTGCCCCGGGCGGTGGTCCTCCTGTCCGGAGTGGGGATCGTGGCGATCACCGGAATGGTGATGGTCATCGCCTTGAGGGCGGTGGGCTGGGCCCGGATCGTGCCCGAGTTGCTTCGCGACGTCGAGCCGGGCGAGCCCGAGGCGTGGCGGGTCATCACCCGGCGGGTCGTGGAGCGATCCGGTTGGCACCGGTCGTTCCCGACCACGACTGAGATGCACACGGTGCCCCGGCCGTCGAAATCAACCGACGACCGGGATGAATAGCTTCTTTGTCAGATAGCGGCTGCTATTGAGCCGTGTGATGTCGCGGGGCATCCCTCATGGGTGTCGCGGGGCATCCCTCACGGTCTTCCTGGTCGATCGTATTGGGCTTGGTATCGGCGGGTCGGGTCTAGTTGCAGTTGGCGGACCAGTCGTCCTTCGATGAAGAGGTGGCA
>DATFGI010000002.1:0-52133 GCA_035249605.1 Acidimicrobiia bacterium | reverse complement strand
GCTTGCCGAGCCAGCTGCAATCAAAGCCGCAAGGCTGGCGGCGGCAGCGAGTATGCGGACCAAACGGGCTCTCATATCTCTTTGCACGTCCACCTGAGGTGTCGTATTTGCACCAGTGTTGTGTACCGGTACAGACGGTTCCGCTCCGCTCGTGTTGATGGCGTGTAGTACCGATCACGACAAAACGAGGACGCCGCTCTCACCTGTTCCCGAGAATCGGGAACGCTTAACATGTCAAAAGGCCCCTGAACCCGCCCGCCTGGGGGGGAATGGCATGCGGTCCGGGACCGATTGCCCCACTGCCCATGGATACCTTCCAGCCGTATGCAATCTAGGGCACCTGCGCAGGCGCCACAAGAAGAAACAGTATTCCGGGTATCCGTGGGGGTCGGCGTGGTTTACGCTGAGTGAGGGATGGACCTCGCGGCGCTGCAGGAAAAGATCAGCCGGATCGACGGGGTGGAGGCGGTGCGCGTGGTCGCCGGCAACGGGCACATCGACGAGATCCATGTCCTCGCCCGCAACGCCAAGCCTCCGAAACAGCTGGTCCGAGATGTCCAGTCCCTGGGTCAGGCGTTGTTCGGGATCGACATCGATCGACGTGTCGTCTCGGTGGTGCAGCTCGCAGACTCCGTCCTCAGCGCCGGTACCCGGCCCGCCCTGGTCGACGTCGCCGAGGTCATCGACGGGAACCGCACCGAGATAACCGTCACCCTGAAGTGGAAAGAGCGTCTGATGGTGGGGCAGTCACATGGCGCTGCTGCCCACGCCACCCGTTGGCGTCTGGTCGGGGAAGCCACGCTGGAGGCGGTGAGACAGGCCCTGCTCCAGCATGTTGGGGTTGGCATCGCGTCGATGGATATGCCGGTCCTGGGCAGTCGCAAGATGGCCGTCGCCCAGGTGGTGGTGGTGACATCGTCGTCGGAGCGGATGCTCATCGGGTCCGCCTACGTGGACGACGACGAGTCGAAAGCCGTGGTAAGGGCTGTGCTCGACGCCCTCAACAGAATGCTCCCCGATCTGAAGACCCCTTGACCTCGCACGCAGTCGTCAGCCCACACCACCTCTCGGCAGATGCCGGCCGCGAGATCCTGCTCTCTGGCGGCAACGCAGTCGACGCCGCCATCGCCGTGGTGGCGGCGCAAGGTGTTGTGGCGCCGGAGACCTGCGGGCTGGGCGGCGACCTGTTCGCTCTGGTGCACGCCCCCGGTTGGGACCGGCCCCGTGTCCTCAACTCGTCGGGGCGGGCGGGCTCGGGTGCGTCCGCCCACTCTCTCCGCTCCGCCGGCTACGACTCCATCCCACGCGACGCCCGCGAGGCGGTCACCATCCCGGGATGCGTCGACGGCTTGGAGACCCTGAGTCGAGATCTGGGCCGGCTGCAGCTCAAAGACGCCCTGGCACCGGCGATCTCCCTGGCATCCACGGGCTTCCCGGTCTCCGCAGAGCAGTCGTCGGCATTCACCCACCGCGTCGATGACTACCGCGAACATCCCGCAGTGTCCGAGTTCTATCCGGGGGGGACACCGGTCCAGCCTGGTGACCGGGTGACCCGTTCCGCCCTGTCCGCCACGCTCGAGGCGGTCGCCTCGGGCGGCCGTGAGGCCTTCTACCGCGGGCGGCCCGGCGAGGACATCATCGAGGCCGTGGGCGGGTTGATCACCACCGAGGACTTGGAGAGATCCCAGGCGGAGTGGGTCGAGCCAATCGGTGTCAGGGTGGGGGCCCTCACCGCCTGGACGACACCACCCAACTCCCAGGGCTATCTGGGACCGGGTACGTTGGCGGTCTTCGAGTCGCTCGACCACCCCGACGATCCCGACGACCCACTCTGGTGGCATCTCCTCATCGAGTCGTACCGATGCCTGGCCTGGGAGCGGGATGACCTGGTGGCCGATCCCGGACATCTCGCCCTGCCGGCCGACCTGTTCCTCGATCAGGCACGGCTGGAGCGGGCGGCGGCGAGCGTCGACCCGCAGCGAGCGGGAATCTGGCCGGACTCGGTGGGGAGCATCACCGGAACGGCATATATGTGCGTGGCGGACGCCGAGGGTCTGGCCGTATCGATCATCCAGTCCAACTACAACGGCACTGGCTCGCCACATGGAGCGGCCCGGTCCGGTTTTCTCCTCCAGGATCGAGGGCTGGGCTTCACCCTCACCTCGGGGCATCCCAACGAGCTCGCCCCAGGGAAGCGACCGCTGCACACGCTCTCCCCGACGTTGTGGAGCGAAGGCGACCAGCCCCGGTGGCTGTTGGGGACCAGGGGCGGTGCCGTGCAGCCCCAGCTCATCGCCCAGGTCGGGGCGAGGGCGATCCTCGGCGGCCAGGACCTGGAGACAGCCCAGGCGGCTTCCCGGTGGATCGTCTCCGACTTCGGGCCGGGATCCACCTCTTCCCCCGTTTTCGAGCCTGGCCTCGACCCTGCGCTCATCGACGATCTGCGATCCCGGGGCCATCGGATCACCCTGGAGGAGAGTCGGCGCCCGGGTTGGGGCCCGGTCTCCCTGATCGAGCTCGACGGCGACCAGCGACGTGCCGCTGCCGACCCGAGAGTGGACACCGCCACCGCCCTGGTCTTTTGAACGGTCGAACCCTGGGTTGCGGTAGAGGGCCCCTGCAGCTCGGTGATCACCTGTCCCAGGGCGTCGTGGTCGTCCATGAGCGTCCCGCCCATGGTGTAGAAGCCGATCCGCTGCACACGGTCGCCGTAGCGGTCCTTGATTGCACCGGCCAGCTTGTCGATGGGGGCGACCACACCCACCTGGCCGAGGACGTCGTCGCTCACCAGGGCGGGCATCCGATCCCACTCCCCGCGTTTCGACAAGGCGCTCAGCTCAGGGCCGAAGTCCCAGCCGCTGGCCTCGAGCACGGCGCGGTAGGAAGGCGTCGAGGCGTAGAAGGCGACCTGGCTGCGGACCGGTTCCATCGACTGGGCGATCTCGGCGTCGCTTGTCCCGGTCATCACGAACACCGTGGTCGCCCTGGCCACGTCCTCGATCGACCGCCCCGTCCGGGCTGCCCCCTTGGACATGGCGGGAAGGACGACGTCGTCGAGGTAGGCCGCGGTGTGGAAGGGGTGGACGTGGAAGCCGTCGCACATCTCCCCTGCCAGAGAGCTCAGATAGGGCCCAACCCCTGCGATGTACACCGGGATGTCGGGGTGGCGAATCGGCCCGGGGTCGAAGAAAGGGCTCATCAGCGAGAGCTTGTAGTACTCGCCCTCGTAGGACAGCTTGGTCCCGTTCTGCCAGCAGTCCCAGACAGCCCGCATCGCCCCGATGTACTCCCGAAGCTGCGGGCCGGGTCTTCCCCACATCGAGCTGAAGCGCCGCACGATGTGACCTCTCACCTGGGTGCCGAGACCGAGCAAGAACCGCCCGTTGCTCTGTCGGGCCAGGTCCCAGGCGATCATCGCCATCACGGTGGGGGAACGGGGGAAGGCGACCGCGATCGCGGTGCCCAGCTCCAATTCGGGTGCCGCCGCCGCGGCGTGAGTCAGCGGAAAGAAGGGGTCGTACTGGGTCTCGGCGGTGAAGAAGCCGTCGTACCCGAGGGCCACGGCCTCCCGGGCCGCCTCGCCGGCACCCTCGGGAGGGCGCGCTGCGTAGTAGTAGTCGACCTTCATGGGCTCAGGGTAGGAGGGACGGCCAGAGCCTGTAGCCTGGCGGTATGAAGCGACTGGCCAAGATCATCGGCCTCGTAGGTGCGGCTGCCGCCCTGATCTGGGCGATGCGGGACCGATTCATCTCCGTTGCCACTTCCCGGGAGCCGGTGCCCCCGACCTTCAGGGCCACGACGCCCTCCCCACCGGTGGACGTGATCGACGGCATCGGGCCGGTGTTCGCCGAGCGTCTCACCAAAGCAGGCATTGGCGACGTCCGCTCCCTGGCCGAGGCCAGCCCCGACCAGGTCGCGGAGGCGGCGAGCGTCAGCAGCGCGCGGGCACGCAGCTGGATCGATCTGGCCGCCAAGCACTGACGGTGCCCTATCTCCATGCCCCCGAGGAGCTGGGGGACCTGCTCCGGGACGAGCCCGGGTACCGGGTGGGTCAGCTACGCGATTGGCTCTACCGGACCCCGGTCCTCCACGCCGAGGACATGACCAACCTCCCCGGGTCGCTGCGCCAGGCGATCGCGCCTCGTCTCTGGCCGTTCTCGATCGAGACGGAGCAGAGTGCCGACGGGGGCACCACTCGGAAGTGGCTGCTCCGCGCACCCGACGGGGCCGCGATCGAGACGGTCCTCATGGGTTATCCACGACGGGCGACTCTGTGCATCTCCAGCCAGGCCGGTTGCGCCCTTGGTTGCACTTTCTGCGCCACCGGTCAGTTCGGTTTCGAGCGTCATCTCCAGGCGGGAGAGATCGTGGCTCAGGTGGCTTACGCCCAGGCCTTCCTGCGCCAGATCGGCATGCCCGGCGCCCCCGACCACCTCACCAATGTCGTATTCATGGGGATGGGTGAGCCTCTCGCCAACTACGACCGGGTCCGGGAGGCGATCCGCCGCATGGTCGAAGTGATGGGGATCTCGGCGCGGTCGATCACAGTGTCCACGGTGGGGATGGTGCCCGGGATCAGGCGGCTGGCGGCCGAGCCCTGGCCGGTCTATCTCGCCATCAGCCTCCACGCAGCCGACGACGACCTGCGCTCGTCGCTCGTCCCGATCAACAAGCGCTACCCCATCGCCGATCTCGAAGCCGCGGCGCGTCACTACTTCGATGAGAAGGGACGCCGGGTCTCGATCGAGTGGACGATGATGGACGGGGTCAACGACACCCTCGAACAGGCGGACAAGCTCGCCGCGATCGCCAGACGACTTCGTGCCCACGTCAACCTGATCGCCCTCAATCCCACCCCTCTCAGCAACGAGCGCGCCTCGTCCCGAATGCACATCGACTCCTTCGCCAGGGCACTGGCCGATCGCGGTGTCAACGTCACGGTGCGTGACACGCGAGGCCGTGACATCGACGCCGCCTGTGGCCAGCTGAAGGCGGTGGCGATCAGCAGCAGCCAACAGTCGCGAGGTTGACACTTTCCTATATCGGAATATGATCCGATCATGGCCAGAGCCGCCACCACCTCGGACACCTTCAACGCGATCGCAGAACCGCAGCGACGCGAGATCCTGACCTTTCTCAAACAAGGAGGCCGTCCGGCCGGGGATATCGCCGTAGCCCTCGGCTTGCAGCAACCGGCCACCTCCAAGCATCTCCGCGTGCTCCATGAGGTAGGGCTGGTTGGCTTCCGCCAGGCGGGGCGTCAGCGCATCTACGGCCTCGACGCCAGGGGTCTCGAGCCGATCCATCAATGGACGGGGGGTTTCCAGGACTACTGGAACGAGTCGTTCGACCGGCTCGACAACTATGTGAGGGAGCTACAGGGGAGAGAGGGATGACTCAGGACACGGAGAGAGAGATCGTCATATCGCGTGTGATCGACGGCCGTCGGAATCTGGTGTTCGAGGCCTTCACAGGCGAGGACCACCTGGGCAGGTGGTGGGGTCCAACGGGCTTCACGATCACCACCAGCCAGTTCGAATTCACGCCCGGGGGCATCTGGGAGTTCGTGATGCACGGGCCGGACGGCACCGACTACCCGAACAGTGTCCGGTTCGCAGAGATCACACCACCAGAGCGGATCGTCTTTCTCCATGGCGAGCGAGCCGACGACCCGAATGCGTTCACGTCGATCATCACCCTCGAAGACGCCGACGGCGGAACCGAGGTGACCTTGCGCTCGGTGTTCCAAACGAAAGAGCAACGCGATACGGCGATTGTCGAATACCACGCCGTCGAGGGAGGCGAACAGACCCTGGGCCGCCTCGCCGAGTATCTGGCCGGAGCGGGTTGATTTGACGGTATTCGCAAGCGTGAGCATGACCCTCGATGGGTTCATCGCCCCTGACGGGATGGACCTCGAGCATGTCGACGACCCCGGGCACAAGGATTGGATGGCCAAGTGGAGCGACCTGCAGAAGTGGATCCTCGGTCAGAAGTTCTTCCGTGAGAATCTCGGGCTCGGCGAAGGCGGGGAGACGGGGCCAGACAACCAGTTCATCGAGAAGACCTTCGAACGAACCGGCGCCAGCATCATGGGGAAGCGGATGTTCGACGCAGGCGAGCGGCTATGGCCGGAGGAGGCGCCGTTTCACACCCCGGTCTTCGTCGTCACCCATGAGCCACGCGACCCTTGGGAGCGACCCGGCGGCACCACTTTCCACTTCGTCAACGACGGCATCGAATCGGCGCTGGGGCAGGCGCTCGAAGCGGCCGGCAACAGGGACATCCGGATAGCCGGTGGGGCGAACACCATCGCCCAGTTCCTCAACACCGGCTTGATCGACGAGATCACCATCTCGCTGGCGCCCGTGCTCTTCGGTGGAGGGACTGCACTCTTCGACGAGGTCGACGACAGCGTCGGCCTGGACATCTCAGGGACAAGCGCCTCAGAGCTGGTCACCCATCTCCATCACCGGGTGCGGCGAGGCCAACCCTCTTCCTGACCTCGCCGAAATCACTCGCGCTCGCTTTGGGGTGGAAATTCGCGATCTGGGGGTTAGGCTCATCCTGCGGAGCGAGTCAGGGGCTGAAGGAGTTGTACCTTCGGAATGCCCTCTTTTCGCCGTTCTCGAGCACTTCTCACCGGTTTGGCAGCTGTGTTGCTCATCGGTCTGACCTCACTCGACTACACGGTCAGGTCTGGAGACACACTGAGCCGAATCGCCACCAAGCACGGTGTGTCCGTCGCCGATCTCGCCTCGGCCAACAGTCTCTCCAACCCCGACCTCATCTTCCCGGGCCAGGTGCTGGCTATTCCCGGCGCGGAGTCCGACGTGATGCATGTGGTCACCAGTGGCGACACCCTCGTTCGCATCGCCAACAGATACGGGGCATCCGTCAGCGGCATAGTCGCCGCCAACAAGATCCAGAATCCCAACCTGATCCTCATCGGCCAGGAGCTGATCGTTCCCAACGCCGGCTCCCCCTCGGCTGGCACGGCGACCAACTCCATCTCCGATCGCACCGGTCAGTACCACGTCGTGAAGCGTGGCGAGTCGTTGAAACAGATCGCGTCCCAGTACAGCGGGGTCACCGTTGACGACCTGGTCCGCGCCAACGGCATCGTCAACAACGTCATCTATGCCGGGTCCGCGCTCTACCTCTCCGGGCCGGGCTACGTTGCCTCGGGGACGGCCGGCGAGATCTCCTATCGGGTGCGGTCCGGCGACCGGCTGGGTGACATCGCCCACGCCCATGGGGTGAGCGTCAAATCGATCGCCTCCATCAACGGGATCGACAATCCCAACCTGATCCGCTCAGGACAGGTGTTGGGCATCCCGTCGGGCACGGCGTGGATCTGCCCTGTGGATGGCGCCCGTTTTCGCAACGACTGGGGATTTCCCCGTGGCGGTGGCACCCGGTACCACGAAGGCAACGATCTCTTCGTGGCCAGGGGGACCCCGGTGCGAGCACCTGTGGGTGGGACCGTGGAGCACGTGACCGGTTCGATCGGTGGACTCCAATTCCGACTCCACGGCGACGATGGCGCCAAGTACATCGGGAGCCACATGGACGAATTCGGTCAGGACGGCAAAGTCCGCGCCGGCGACATCATCGGCTATGTGGGCAACACCGGCAATGCCAAGGGCACCAGCCCACATCTCCATTTCGGGATGTACTACGACGGAGTGGTGGTCAACCCCTATCCGAGCCTGGTCGCCCACGGCTGCAACTGATCACCGAGCCCTGAGCACCGCCACGAAGACAACAGTGCTCAAGCCATGACCTCCCAGAGATGGTCGAGCCTGATCGCCCCGGCATCGAGCAGCCGGCGATGGAAGGCTCTCTGGTCGTAGTCTGCACCGGACCGGGCCCGGTCCCTCATCGCCAGGATCTCCCGCTCCCCCACCTTGTATGAGATCGCCTGTCCCCACCACCCCAGGTAGCGCTTCACCTCCGACTCGGCGACGTCGAGTGGCTGGAAGGCGACCCGATTGAGGTATTCCACGGCTCGCTCGTAATCCCAGACGTCACCCTGGTAGAGAGGGGCGTTCTGGGGAATGGTCAGACCGAGTTGACAGCCGATGTCGACCACCACCCGTACCGACCGGAACAACTGGCTGGCGAGCAGCCCGAACCGGTACTCAGGCTTCTCGAAGAAACCGAGCTCGTCCATGAGCCGCTCCGCGTAGAGAGCCCAACCCTCCCCCGCCCCGGAGTACCAGATCACGCTGCGGTGGAAGCGGCTGAGCTTGTCCCGCTGCAGGACCGCCGTGCCAACCTGCAAGTGATGACCGGGGAACCCCTCGTGGTAGGCGGTGGAGACTTCCTGCCAGTAGGGGAGCCGGTCCCTCTCCCCCGGTGCGTACCAGATCGACCCGGGGCGACTGAAGTCCTCCGCCGGCGACACGTACCACGCCCCCAGGCTCCCACCCGGGGGGGCGATGTTGACCGTGACGGTCCGCAACTCCTCGGGGACGTCGAAGTGCCCTCCGGAGAGCTGGTCGATGGCGTGTTGCTGGATTCCTGAGACGAAGGCGACGAAATCATCACGCGTGGCTGCGGAGCGCTCCGGGTCGGTCTCCAGCAGCTCGATCACATCCTCGACGGTGGAGCCGGAGGCGATCTCGGCGGCGGTGGAGGCCATCTCCGCTCTGATCCGTCCCACCTCGTCCCACCCCCAGGCGTAGGTCTCCTCACAGTCGATAGTCATGCCGAGGAACTCGTCGGCCCCGTGGAGGTAGGCCTCTCTTCCCACCGCGTCCTCCAATCGAGCAGCCGGGAGGTACTCCCGGGCCAGCCACTGGCCGAACCGGGCACATGCCGCCCGTGCCCCGTCCACCGCCCTAGCCACGGAATCACTGTCGGCATCGACCTGAGCCGCGGCGGCGGGGAAGGGGACGAACCGCGACTTGTCGGAAGCTGCCGCTTCGACCTGCTCGAGAACCGACTCGACCTGGCGAACCGCCACGGTGTCAGTCTCATCCATGCCCGCCTGGAGACACTTCCGATAGCCCTCGAGCATCCCCTCGAAACCCTCGAGCCGGGCCGCGATCGCCTCCCACTGCTCCGCGGTCTCCCGGGGCATGACATCGAACACATCCCGCATTTCCTGGAACGGGCTCTCGGTGTGGTTGAGGTCGCGTCGCCACTTGCCCGCTTCGTGGTCGGCGATCCTCTCCTCGAGCCACCCGACCATCACCTGCGCGGCAAAGCTCTGGACCCGGTCCGGATCCTCCAGATGGGGCTCGAGCTCTGTCTTGGTCCGCCGGTACAGATCGGCCCTGCCGGCATAGGCCTCCGGGGACCAGTCGGTGCAGAGATGGTCGCGGCCGGTGATCCCGAAGGTGGTGGCGGCGATGGGCATGACATCGGCCCACGCCTCGGTGAACCGGTCGGAGATCTCAAATGGCGTCGGCATGACCGGGCAGCGTAAACGGCTGGTCAGCCCTCCGGATGGGGACGTCAGCTCTCGGATTCGATCAGCGACTTGATG
Organism: Acidimicrobiia bacterium; assembly: GCA_035249605.1. GTDB lineage: Bacteria > Actinomycetota > Acidimicrobiia > Spongiisociales > ZC4RG35 > JANQRA01. The sequence goes on along the minus strand of DATFGI010000002.1, from coordinate 42,637 downwards.
TTGGCCGCACTTCGTTCCATCAGCGGCCTGATCCGCTCCCTCATCGCCTCATCCATGCCAGGGAACTCCCCGCCGATGGCGAGCCTCGTCACGTCGTCGGCCAGGACTTCGAATAGCGCCCAGCCGTTGATCGTCATCGGCCCATCTTGGGACTTCACCCGCATGACCTTCTCCGACTCGAGCTCGAGCACTTCCATCGTCCCTTCGGTGGTCCTGTCGAATCGATTCACACGCCGCTTGATGATGCTGCCCACACCGAGGGGTCCCTCGGAGGTGGCTTCGAGCTCGATGCTGGGGTCCCACCGTGGATGGTTCTCCACATGGTTGACCGCGTAGAAGTCCCATACCGTCGCCACCGGGCGCTCGATCACGGTGGAGACTTCGAGCTGCATCGCGCTCCTTTCGCCGGCTGGAGTGGATCCTACGTTGGCCGACCGGCGATCCGATACCCTCGCCGACCGTGAGCGACCTCATCGAAGTCCGGCCAGACGAGCGCTTCGACGTGGAACGGCTAGCCGGTTGGCTGGCCGATGCCGGCGAAGGTCCCGGGGGAACACCGGTGGTGAGCCAGTTCGGAGGAGGCAAGGCCAACCTCACCTATCTGCTCACCTTCCCCGGGGGCGAGGAGCTGGTCTTGCGGCGTCCCCCGCTGGGGCCGGTTGCGCCGGGGTCCCACGACATGGGGCGGGAGTACCGGGTGCTCTCCCGGCTCTGGGAGGTCTTCGACAAAGCTCCCCGCGCCGTCGCCTTTTGCGACGACGAGACGGTGATCGGCTCGGACTTCTTCCTCATGGAGCGCCGGGACGGTGTCGTCGTCCGCAGTCAGGTCCCGGAGCGCTTCGGCGGCGGGGCCGACCCTGCGGCGAACCGCAAGCTCTCCGAAGTGGTCATCGACACCCTTGCCGAGCTTCATACCGTGGACCCGGCCTCGTGCGGTCTCGACGACATCGGACACCCCGAGGGGTTCCTGGCCCGCCAGGTGCAGGGGTGGTCGGGTCGCTGGGACCGGGCCAAGCACGAGGAGAACCCGCTCGCCGACGAGCTGGCAGCGTGGCTCGCCGAAGAGCTGCCCCCGGGATCGTCACCGACCCTGCTCCACAACGACTGGCGATTGGACAACATGGCGGTGTCCCCCGACGACCCCGGCGTCTGCGTCGCCGTCTACGACTGGGACATGGCGACCAGAGGCGATCCCCTGGCCGACCTGGGCACACTGATGGGATCGTGGTTCGATCCCGGCGAGGCGCCGGGATCGTTGAGCATGATGCCCACCCAGATCGAGGGCTGGATGGACCGGGGGGCGGCGGTGGCCCGCTACACAGAGCGCTCGGGAGCCAGTCCCGATCACCTCGACTGGTATCTGGTCTTCGGAGCCTGGAAACTGGCCGTGATCCTGCAACAGATCTACATCCGCTGGCTCCGCGGCCAGACCCAGGACGAGCGATTCGCCGACCTCGACGACGGGGCCCGTCATCTGCTCCGGCTCGCCGCAGCACGTCGACCCTGAGGGTTGATCACCGTTCTGTGAGGGTCTGTGCACCCACGGCGTGCACAGACGCTCACAGAATGGGTTTGTGAGTGAGCGCTCACTCACTCTATAGTGGCCCGATGCCGTTAAAACAACGCGCAGAGCCACTGGCCCCCGAAGACAGACGTCAGGCGATCGTCGAGGCAGTCATCCCCCTCCTGGAGAGAGGTGAGCACCTCACCACGGCGCAGATAGCGGAGGCCGCCGGAATAGCCGAGGGAACCATCTTCAGGGTCTTCCCGGACAAGCCGACCCTGCTCTACGAGGCGATCACGAGGTGTTTCGACCCTGCTCCTGCGTTGGAGCAGCTCGCCAACATCGAGCCGGCCCTCCCCCTGGAGATACGTCTCCGCAAGGCGGCGGCGATCATCGTGCAGCGCTCGGAGAGGATCCACGCGTTGACCCCCATTCTCCGCTCGTTGCCGGAGCCGGCCGAGACCACTCACGAGGACGTGCACAAGGCGATCGTGGAGGCGAACAGCATGATCACCTGGGCCCTGACCCGCATCTTCCGGGACGATTCGGACAGACTCGCCATCGAGCCGGCGAGGGCGGCCGCCGCCTTCCGCGGCCTGCTGTTCGCGGTCAGCTTCCCTTTCAGCGCTCCCGATGAGCTGATCACGGCCGACGAGGCGATCCAGATCCTGTTGGTCGGCGTGTGTCGGGAGAGCGCATGATGCTCTGGCAGCTGCTCAAGATCTATCTGGCGCCGTTCCGCCGCGACCTGTCGCTGGTGCTCGGGCTGCAACTGGTGGCGACCATCGCCGCTCTCTACCTGCCCACGCTGAACGCCGACATCATCGACAACGGAGTGGTCACCGGGGACACCGGCTACATCGTCTCCACGGGTGCGATCATGCTGGCGGTCTCCCTGGTACAGGTGGCGACGACGATCGTCGCCGTGTACTTCGGGTCGCGGACGGCGATGGGGCTGGGTCGTGACCTCAGATCCGCCATCTTCGCCAAGGTGGGCCGGTTCTCCGGTCGTGAGGTGGCGACCTTCGGCGCCCCCTCGTTGATCACCCGCAACACCAACGACGTCCAGCAGATCCAGACGGTGACCGCGATGGCACTGACCATGATGGTGACCGCGCCGATCATGATGATCGGGGGGATCATCATGGCCCTACGCGAGGATGTCGGGCTCTCCTGGCTGGTGGTGGTAGCCGTGCCCGTGCTCGCCGCCTCCGTCGGCTTCGTCGCCAGCCGTCTCATGCCTTCGTTCCGATCGATGCAGAAACGGATCGACACGGTGAACCGGGTCCTCAGGGAGCAGGCGACCGGGATCCGGGTCCTGCGTGCCTTCGTCAGAGAGCCTTACGAGACGGAGCGATTCGACCGGGCCAACACGGACCTGACAGACGTGTCAGTGACTGTTGGCCGCTGGATGTCGGCACTGTTCCCCCTGGTGATGCTGATCCTCAACGTGTCCACCGTCGCAGTCCTCTGGTTCGGGGGTCTGCGAATCGAAGCCGGTGCAATGGAGATCGGCTCGCTGACCGCCTTCATCGCCTACCTGATCCAGATCCTGATGTCGGTGATGATGGCGACTTTCATGCTGGTGATGCTGCCCCGGGCGGCGGTATCGGCCGACCGCATCGGTGAGGTCCTCGAGACCGAGCCATCGGTGCGGCCCCCGGAAGTCGGTGTCACCCGGCTCACCCAGAGAGGACATCTGAGGTTGGAGGACGCCACCTTCGCGTACCCCGGGGCGGACGAGCCGGTAGTGAGCGACGTGAGTGTCGAGGCGCGGCCCGGCGAGACCCTGGCGATCATCGGCTCGACCGGCGCCGGCAAGTCCACCCTGATCAGCCTGATCCCACGGCTGTTCGACGTCACGTCCGGGCGGGTCCTGGTCGACGGCGTCGACGTGCGCGATCTCGAACCCGACGTCCTCTGGTCGAAGATCGGCCTCGTCCCCCAGCGCCCATACCTGTTCTCGGGGACCGTGGCCTCGAATCTCCGATTCGGCAAGCCCGACGCCAGCGAAGAGGAGATGTGGGATGCGCTGGAGATCGCCCAGGCAAGAGTCTTCGTGGAGGCGATGCCGGAGGGCCTCGAATCCCCGATCGCACAAGGAGGCACCAACGTCTCAGGGGGCCAACGTCAACGTCTCCAGATCGCCCGCGCCCTGATCAAGCGCCCGGAGATATACGTCTTCGACGACTCCTTCTCCGCTCTCGACCTGGCAACCGACGCCCGGCTCCGTCGCGCACTCCAGCCGATCACGCGTGACTCGACGGTCGTCATCGTCGCCCAGCGTGTCTCCACCATCGCCGACGCCGACCAGATTCTCGTGCTCGAGGACGGCCGGGCGGTCGGTCTCGGCACTCACCGCGACCTGCTGGAGACATCCCCCACCTATCTCGAGATAGTGGATTCCCAGGCCCAGCCGGAGGCCGTCTGATGAACGGCCGGCCCAACCGGATGAAGGTGACCGAACGGGTGGAGGCCCCGCGGGGGCCGGGTCACGGGATGATCCACGGCCAGGTGGGGCAAAAGGCGATGACCTTCGGCCCCTCCCTGCGCCGACTTCTCGGTCATCTCCGCCCGCAGGCCAGAAAGCTGGCGATAGTCGCGGGGAGCGCCGTCATGGCCGTCGCGCTTGCCGCCGTCGGGCCCCGCATCCTGGGGCGTGCCACCGACATCGTGTTCGCAGGTGCCATCGGCTCCAGGCTTCCGGAGGGGATGACCCGCGCCGAGGCCATCGAGTCGGCCCGCGCCACGGGCCAGGGCCAGATCGCCGACCTGCTCTCCGGGATCGACTTCGTCCCGGGCGCCGGAATCGACTTCTCCGCATTGGCGGGTGTCCTCCTCTTGGCCGTGGGTGTCTACGCCTTGTCGTCCCTCCTCTCCTACTTGCAGGGGTGGCTGCTCACCGACGTGGTTCAGAGCACGATCTACCGGCTGCGCTCCCAGGTCGAGGACAAGCTCAACCGCCTGCCCCTCCGCTACTTCGACCACCAGCCCCGTGGGGAGCTGCTCAGCCGGGTCACCAACGACATCGACAATGTCTCTCAGAGTCTGCAGCACACACTGAGCCAGGTGCTCACCTCGGTCCTGACCGTCGCCTTCGTGGTCTCGATGATGTTCGTCATCTCACCGACACTGGCGCTGATCGCCCTGGTGACCATCCCGGTGACCATGGTCATCGCCGGTGTCATCATGAAGCGGTCCCAGAAGCAGTTCATCGCCCAATGGCGGCACACCGGGACCCTGAACGGGCAGATCGAGGAGGCGTTCACCGGACACTCCCTGGTCAAGGTGTTCGGTCGTCACCGCGAGATCCAGGAGCGGTTCGAGGTGGATAACGAAGAGCTGTACCGGTCGAGCTTCTCGGCCCAGTTCCTCTCCGGCCTGATCATGCCGACGATGATGTTCATCGGGAACATCAACTACGTCCTGATCGCGGTGATCGGTGGATTGCGGGTGGCCAGCGGGACTCTGAGCCTGGGTGACGTTCAGGCATTCATCCAGTACTCACGTCAGTTCACCCAGCCGGTGACCCAGCTGGCCTCGATGGTGAACCTGCTCCAGTCCGGGGTGGCCTCCGCCGAGCGTGTCTTCGAGCTGCTCGACGAGGACGAGGAGCAGTCGGAGGATCACAAGACAGTCCTCCCCGCCGCCTCTCGTGGCGAGATCGCCTTCGAGGGCGTCTCGTTCCGTTACGAAGAGGACGAGCCGCTGATCGAGGATCTCAGCCTGACGGTGCGACCCGGTCAGATGGTGGCGATCGTCGGCCCTACCGGGGCAGGCAAGACCACGCTGGTCAACCTGATCATGCGCTTCTACGAGCTGGACGCGGGCCGGATCACCATGGACGGCATCGACGTCGACTCGATCCCGCGATCGGACCTCCGCTCCCAGGTGGGCATGGTGCTCCAGGACACCTGGCTCTTCCACGGGACGATCCGGGAGAACATTGCCTACGGACGTCCCGACGCCACCGAGGAGGAGATCATGGAGGCGGCACGGGCCACCTTCGTCGATCGCTTCGTCCACAGCCTCCCCGACGGCTACGACACCGTCATCGACGAGGAGGGGAGCAACATCAGCGCCGGGGAGAAGCAGTTGATCACCATCGCCCGCGCCTTCCTCGCCGAGCCCGCCCTGCTGATCCTCGACGAGGCCACCAGCTCGGTCGACACCCGGACCGAGCAGCTGGTGCAGCACGCCATGGCGGCCCTTCGCACCAACCGGACCAGCTTCGTGATCGCCCATCGTCTCTCCACCGTCAGGGATGCCGACCTGATCCTGATGATGGAGAGCGGTCGGATCGTGGAGCGGGGGACCCACGACGAGCTGATCGCGCTCGGCAGCGCCTACGCCGACCTCTACAACTCCCAGTTCAGCGGTCCCGACGTCGACCCGGAGCCGCGTCCCACCGCATCGACCGCGCCGATGCCCGCGTCCTCACCCCGGCCCGCCGCGGCGAGCTGACCCAGGACTCGTTCTGTGAGGGTTTGTGCACTCCCAGGGTGCACAAACCCTCACAGAACGGTCTCACCCCACCACGGCGACGCCCCGCCCCAGGCGGCGACGGCGATAGTTGTCAGGGCGAGCAACTCGGTGACCTGCTCGCACGCGCCGAGGACGTCCCCGGTGACCCCGGCGATCCGGCGGAGGGCGACTCGTCGCCACCACCACAGCGAGAACGCCGTCAAGACCAGAACCGGGATTGCCCACCAGCCCGCAGAGGCCGCTCCGATCACCAGCGCGGAGACGACGACCACGACCGCGTCGAGTGGCCTCATCTCGACGACAGCCGACCGTCCCAACCCTTCGCGGCGCGCCGGCGGGGCAATCGCCGCCAGCATCACAGCGCCGGAGCGTCCGACACCATGGGCGAGGATCAATCCGGCCACCGCCCAGTCCGGGGAGAGCGACGCCAGGGCGAGGATGCGCCAGACCAGAGAGACCGCCACCGCGATCACTCCATAGGTACCGAGACGTGGATCGCGCAGGATCTGCAGCGCCTCCTCGCCGCTCGCCCCGGATCCGAAGGCGTCCGTGGTGTCCGCCAGACCGTCCTCGTGCATGGCGCCGGTCAGGAAGACGCCGGCGCTCACCGCGATCACCGCACCGAGAGTTGAGGGCACCCACCCATGGGCAGCTGCATAGATGCCAGCGACGACCGAGCCGATGGCCACACCCACCCAGGGAAACCAGGGTGCCGCTCCCTCCAAATTTCGGTCTCCCCGTCCCAGTGGGATGCGGGTGAGGAAGGCTACCGCGGCCGGAAACCCGCTCACTCGAGACCCGCCTCCTCGAATGTGGTGACCTCCACCACGGATCGTGCCGCCAGACCCAGCAGCGGCAGCGCCGCCAGGGCGCCACTCCCCTCCCCGAGACGCATCTCCAGGTCCAGGATCGGGGCCCTGCCCAGAGCGGCGAGGAGACGTGAGTGGCCCGGCTCGGGAGAGAGATGAGCCGGCCAACAGTGGTCGAGATAACCGGGATGGGCGAGCTCCAACGGGATGACCGCCGCGGTGCTGACGAACCCGTCGAGCAGAGTCGGGATCGATCGCCGGCGTGCTTCGATCACCGCGCCCGCCATGGCGGCTAGTTCCCAGCCTCCGAGCTGGCGAAGGACTTCTAGAGGATCGGCGCCGCCGACCCGTCTTGCCGCCGCCGCGACCACCCCGGTCTTGTGGATCACACCGGCAGCATCGAGACCGGCTCCGGGGCCCACCCAATCGGCGGCCCGCCCACCGAAGAGGCCCAATGACATCGCCGCCGCCGCTGTGGTGTTGCCGATGCCGATCTCACCGATCACCAACACGTCCGCGCGATCCGCCCCGGCCACCGTGGCCCGTCCCCGTTCGACGGCGCGGGCGAACTGGGCCTCGTCGAGCGCCGGCTCCACTCTGATGTTGCCCGACGGCTTGCCCACTCCGACATCGACAACCTGGAGAGGGACACCGAGATGCCGAGCCATGACCGCGGCGGTGGCTGTGCCTGAACGCAGCGCCTCGACCATGGCCGCGGTGACTCGTGACGGGTAGGCACTGACCCCTTCGGCCGTGACCCCGTGGTCTCCGGCGAAGATCAGGGCGAGGGGATTGTCGACCGTCGGTCGTGGGGTGTGCTGCCATCCGGCCAGCCACACCGCCATTTCGTCGAGTCTCCTCAGGGCCCCCCTGGGGCGGAGGACTTGCTGCGACCGGCGTCTCACCTGCTCCGCGGCTGCCATGTCGGGCATGGCCATGGCCTTCAGGTCGAGCAGATCAGATGACATCGCCTCGGCTCTCGAGCCGCAGCATGCGACCGGAGACGATCAGGAATGCCTCGTGGGCGACGGAGGCGAACCGTTGATTGGCCCGGCCCTGCAAATCCCGGAACCGGCGGCCGAGGGGGTCCATCGGCACCAGCCCCGAACCGACCTCGTTGCTCACGACGATGGTGTCACCTGTGCGCCCGGCAATCGCGTCAGACGCCGCGGCGACCAGGCCGAGGATGTCCGCGTCGTCGTGGTCGACCATGAGGTTGGAGATCCACAGCGTCAGACAATCGACGATGACCGTCTCCACGGATCCGGCTCCGGCGAGGGCTACGGCGAGGTCGATCGGCTCCTCGACCACGCTCCAGTCGGCGGGCCGGTGCGCCCGGTGCTGGTCGACACGTTGCCGCATCTCGTCGTCGTCCGCCCTGGCGGTGGCGATGAGTCGGACCGACGCAGGTTGGCGGGCGGCGATCTCGACAGCCAGCGTCGACTTTCCCGAACGGGCCCCACCGGTGAGGAACGTGATCAATAGTCGATGCCTCGACGGGCCATGATCCCCTGGTCGTAGGCGTGTTTCACCTTGCGCATCTCGGTGACGGTGTCCGCCAGCTCGACGATCTCCCCCGGTGCGTCCCGCCCAGTGATGATCACGTTGACGGCATCGGGACGCCCTCGCAGGACTGCGACCATCTCCTCGACCTGTATCCAGCCCCAGTTGACCGGGTAGGTGACCTCGTCGAGCACCACCAGTTGGTAGGCGCCGCTCTCGACGATGTCCCGGGCATGCTCCCAAGCAGCCCGGGCGATCGCCTCCGACTCCTCGATGTCCTCCGAGTCCCAGGTGAAGCCGTCACCCATCGCCCACCAATCGATGCCCAGCTGACGCCCGATCTTCTCTTCCCCCACGCTCCAATCTCCCGATTTGAGGAATTGGACAACGGCCACCCTCCACCCCCGAGCCAACGCCCGGATGGCGGTCCCGAAGGCCGCCGTGGACTTCCCCTTCCCGTCTCCGGTGTTGACCAGCAGCAACGACGATGCGCGCACGGTGCCCATGGGCGGCGCATCGCGCGGGGGTGTCAGCTCAGCCATCCGCCCTCCTCACCGGTACCACCACCGGCCCATCACGGTCCTGCAACACCCTGATCCCGGCACCGTAGTGAGCCCGGAGGATGTCCTCGGTGAGGACTTCCTCGGGCTTGCCTTCGGCGACGAGGAGACCGTCGCTGACCAGGGCGAGACGATCGGCATACCGGCCGGCCAACGTCAGGTCGTGAGCCGCGGTGACCACGGTCAATCCCTCCGCCCGACGCAGGCTGTCGACGACCTCGAGCACTTCGACGGCGTGGCCCACGTCCAGGCTGGCCGTGGGCTCATCGAGGAGCAGGACCGGGGCCTCCTGGGCGAGGGCCCGGGCGAGGACGGCCCGCTGGGCCTCTCCCCCGGACAAGGTTCCCAGCGGTCTCCTCGCCAGACCGGCGAGGTCGAGTTTGCCCAGAGCCTCCCTCACCGTTTCCACATCGTGGCGGGACTCCGCGGCCAGATAGCCCAAATGCGGTGTCCGCCCCAACATCACGTAGTCGGAGACACCCATGTCGTCGGGGAGGCGGGGACGTTGCGGCATCCAGGCGATGTCGAGCCCGGGCCGGCGGGCACGGCCGCCAAGTGACACCTCACCCAGATGTGGGACCACTCCGATGGCCGTCTTGAGCAGGGAGGACTTGCCCGCCCCGTTGGGGCCGATGAGGCCGAGCCACTCCCCGTCGCCCACGGTGAGAGTGATCGGTCCCACCGCCCGCTGCCCCCCGTAGTGGACCTCGGTCCTGGTCCACCCGATCACGTCGGACCCCGCATGGTGCGCAGCACGACCAGGAAGAAGGGGGCGCCGAAGAAGGCGGTGACGACCCCGATGGGCAACTCGGCAGGAGCGATCAGGGTGCGGGCAGCCACGTCGGCGAGCATGAGGAACGCGGCGCCGAAGAGGATGGACAGGGGGATTATCACCCGATAGCTCCAGCCGAAGACGAGACGGATGATGTGGGGGACGATGATCCCCACGAAGCCGATCAGACCGCTCACCGAGACCGCCGCCGCGGTGGCCAGGGTGGCGGCGACGACGATGACTCCCCTGACCCGGGGCACATCGATGCCGAGAGCGCCGGCCTCCTCGTCGCCGATGCTCAACACGTCGAGCAGCCTCCGGCTCAGCACCAGGACCAGGGTCGCGATGACGGCATAAGGCAGCAGCTCGACGACCTCGCCCCATCCCACCGTGACCAGACGACCCAGGATCCAGGAGTACACCTCCCGAAGAGTGTCGACGTTCTGTTGGAGGACGAAGGTCTGCACCGCGGTGGCGAAGGCGGCCACGGCCACCCCGGCGAGGATCAGTGAGGTGGCGGATCGCCCTCCCACCGACCGGCCCAGGGCGTAGGTGACCGCGACCGCGGTCAAGCCTCCGAGAAAGGCGAAGAGGGCGATGAATCGGGAGTCACCGGTTGCGGCGATGACGACCGTCGCCCCCAGTCCGGCCCCGGCGGCGACACCGAGGAGGTATGGATCGGCCAGGGCGTTGCGGAAGACCCCTTGATAGGAGGCTCCGGCCACGGCGAGCACGGCTCCCACGATCGCTCCCATCACCACACGGGGCAGTCTGATCTCGAAGAGGATGGTGGTCTCGATCTCGGTGAGCCCCGAGTCGATAGACAGCCCGGGGATGGCATCCAAGACCGCCTTCGCGACGGAGAGCGGATCGAGGCCCGCCGCGCCCACCGTGGCGCCGAGTGCGGCAATGGCCAACACCGCCACGGCACCGATCGCCAGCGGTAGCCAGCCGACCCGGTTCGCCCGCGCTTCGGTGGGGATGTCGGCTGACCTCAACCCTGGCTCACATAGGCCTCCACCGCGGCGGAGACCGCTTCGGCGAACTCCACGATGCGGGGTCCCCAACGGGATGCGATGTCCGAGTCGAGCGAGATGACATGCCCTTCCCTGACCGCAGTGAGCACCTCCCAGCCGGGACGAGCCGCCACAGTCTCCGCCGATTCCCCGTAAAGAGTGTCGGCCAGGAAGATCAGGTCGGGATCAGCCGACACGATGTACTCACCGGAGAGCTGTGGGTAGCCGGCGGCAGCCCCGTCAGCGTCGGCGGGATCCGCGATGTTCTCCAGACCAAATAGCCCGTAGAGCTCGCCGAAGAAGGTCGACGACGTGACGGTGTAGTAGGTGTTGTCGAGCTCGTGGTAGTAGCTGGTCCCCTCCGGCGCCTTCGGCGTATCCGCCACGATCTCGGCGAGTCGGGTCTCGATCTCGTCGTTCACCGACGCCGCCTCCTCCGGGTGACCGGTGGCCACGCCGAGCGCCTCGATCTGGTGGTAGACGTCGGCCATGGTCGCCGCCGCGTTCTGGAACAGCACAGGGACCTCCGCCGCCTGCAGGGAAGCCACCAGGTCGCCGGGCTCGTAGGAGATGACCACCAGGTCGGGCTGATACGAGAGGATCGCCTCGATGTTGGGGGTGAACGCGGCGAGATCGGTGATCGGGGCGGTGGCGGGGTAGTTGGACTGATCGTCGACAGCGACGACCTGGTCGTCGGCGTCGATGGCGAACAGCATCTCGGTGGCGGTCGAGGAGAGCGAGACGATGCGGTTGGGCAGCTCCTCGATGGTCACCGCTCCGTTGTCCGCCTCTACCGAGACCGGGAAGCCGGCGGTCGACGTGGTTGCCAACGGCGCCGAGGTGGCCGGGGTCGCAGTGATGGCCGGGGCCTCGGTGGTGGTGGGTTCGGCGGCCGTGGTCGTGCCGGCAGCACCATCGTCGGGGCTACAGGCGGCGATGGCCAGGGCCACCGTCAGGAGCAGGGCACTCCTTCTCATGAAAACATCCTCCGTGTCGGGAGGATGAAGAGGTCTGTGGGGAAACCCACGGGTCCGTCTTCATCCGAGACGTGTTCGTGGCCCTGATCCAGGCGACCTGGCTCGTCTCCCTAGGGAGCATCACAGTTGCGGGACAGCGCCGGGCTCACACCGGCTTCGCTGGCCTCAGGGCACCCGTCGGTTGTGACGGGCTACCGGCAGCTTAACCGTCGCAGCGTGTGCAGGAGACGTGCCCGGGGCACGTCTCCTGCACACGCCTGGCCCACGATCAGCCGACGTCTTCCTCACGCACGCCCAAGGTGACCGTGACCGTCTCCTGGTCGCCCCCACGGAGCAGTTCCACCTCGATGATGTCGCCGGGCTGATGTGCCCTCACCTGTGCGATGAGGTCGAACCAACTCAGCACCGGGACACCGTCGAAGCCGACGACCACATCCCCCACCTCGATGCCGGCCGATTGCGCCGAGGATCCGGCGACCACGGCGACGATGTTTGCGCCGGCCTGGCCCTCGGTGGACACGTCCTCGCCCTCGACCCCGAAGAATGCGGTCTTCAGTGGCTCCCCGGACACGATGCTCTCCGCGTACTCGAGAGCGATATCGGCAGGAACGGCAAAGCCGACGCCGTCGTTGGCCCCGGATTGGCTGAAGATGGACACGTTGATACCTACCACCTCACCGGAGCGGTTCACCAGCGCCCCCCCGGAGTTGCCCGGGTTGATGGCAGCGTCGGTCTGCACCATCGAGGAGCAGGTCTCGAACGAGCAGTTGGTCTGGTCCACTGCGGAGATGATCCCGGCAGTGACCGTCGACTCCAGCCCCCACGGGCTCCCGACTGCGATCGCCATCTGGCCGACCCGGGGCTTCTCCTCGCTGAACGTCGCCGGTGCGACGTCGGTCCGGGGCACTTCGATGACGGCGATGTCGACCTGGGCAGCCCTCCCCAGGACTGTTCCCGTCACCTGCTCCCCGTCGGCAAATCTGACCCGGACGCGCTCGGAGCCGTCGACGACATGCGCCGCGGTCATGATCAGCCCGTCGTCGTAGACCACCCCCGATCCCAGGCCGGACCCGGTCTCGATGTGGACCACCGAAGGGAGGATGACCGCGGCCGCATCGGCCACGGGCTCTGCGCCATTGGCGGGTGCGGTGACCTCGACCGACTCGACTGTCGTGGTGGTGGTCTCGGTCTCGGGCTCGGCGACGACGGCACCACCCTCGGGATACGCCCAGTTGATCACGGCGACCACCACGGCCACCGCGGCGAAGAAGACGACGGCCGAGAGCCATCCCGGCATCCCCCTCCTCTTCCGGGGCTCGTCGTCCATCGGATTTTCTACTGACAAGGCTGACCTCCTGGCGCCGAACATAGGTGCCCGGCGTTAAGCGACCCCTAAACCGGATGCGAAGACCCGGTAAACGGCGGGCGATCCGGTGGCATCCCCGAGACGGATTGGGTGGGGAGCCACACCACCATGATGGTTCCCGTCCCGTCGAAACCCGGAAACGTGGCCAGCGAGCCACCGTGGCCCTCCGCGATCTGGGTGACGATCGACAGCCCCAATCCGGCCCGATCGCCCGGCTCTGGGGACATGCCCGGCCCCCGATCGCTGACACCCAGCCAGGCCCAGCCGTCGACCTCCCCACAGCCGACCAGAACAGTCGAGCCTCGGGGAGCGACCTTCACCGCATTCTCCACCAGGTTGGAGAGGGCGCGGTCGAGGGCGACCGCCACGCCGGACACCGTGACTGGCCCCGTCTCGGCACGCAGCTCGACTTGGTTGCCCGCGGCCACCGAGGCGAAGTCGGCCGTGTTGGTCTCCACCAGACGGGAGAGATCGACGCTCACCGACTGCGCCCTGCCGGTCTGCAGACGCGCCGTGGCCAGGAGGCCCTGGATCATCTCCGACATCTTCTCGGCATTTCTCCTGATCACTCCCCCGGCCTGTCGCCAATCCTCCACATTCGCCCCGGGGTCGTCGGCGACCAGCTCGACGTTGGATCTGATCACCGTCAGTGGCGTGCGCAGGTCGTGACTGGTATCGGCGAGGAACTGCCGCTGGCTGGAGAAGGCGGTGTCGAGGCGCTCCAGCATCTCGTCGAAGGTATCGGCAAGTCGCTTCAGCTCGTCCTCGGGGCCGGTGAGGGCAATACGCCGACTCAGGTCGGACGCCTGGATCTCCCGGGCCACGTATGTGATCTCCCCCACCGGCTTGAGGACACGACCCGACATGATCCATCCGACGATGAGGCTGAGCAGGAAGAGGAGACCCAATGCGATCATGGTGAAACGAGCGACCTCGTTGAGCACGATCTCGTTGTAGATCGACTCGATGGCCCGCACCTCCACCTCGCGGTAGTAGGGCAAGGTGAACGATTGACCGGTCTCGAGGAGGACCCTCCGACCCTCCCAGAGTTGGACCACCATCGTCTGGGAGCGGAGCCCGCGCTGCACCGCCAAGTAGACCAGGCCGAGCAGAGCGCCACCGAGCCCGAAGACCAGCGCCGAGTACTGGACGGAGAGCCGGAACCGGATCGACTGCCACCGGCGCATCAGCCTTCCTCCAGCCGATATCCCCGACCCGGCACCGTGTCGATCAGCGGGGGCGACCCCATCTTCTTGCGGAGATTGGAGACCGTGACCCGGACCACGTTGGTCATCGGGTCCGTCATCTCATCCCAGACATGCTCGAGAAGCTGCTCCTGGCTCAACACCACACCGGCATTGGCCATGAAATAGTGGAGGAGGGAGAACTCCTTGGCGGTGAGGTCGAGCCGCTCCCCGTCCCTGGTGGCGACGAAGCGGGCGTGATCGAGTTCGAGCGGACCGACCCGGATGACCGGATCGCTCTCGGTGTCGCGCCTGATCAGGGCACGAACCCGTGCGGAGAGCTCGGCGAAGGCGAACGGCTTCACCAGGTAGTCGTCGGCCCCGGAGTCGAGACCGGCGACCCGGTCCTCCACGTCGTCCCGGGCGGTGAGCATCAGGATCTTGGGACGATCGCTCTCCAGGGTGGGAAGGTCTCCCGACACCAGGTCACGGCAGAGTTGGAGCCCGGAGCCATCAGGGAGGTTCCAGTCGAGGACCACCAGGTCGTAGCCGGCGGAACGCAGCTTGAGGTCCGCCTCCGAGTAGCGAAGGGCGATGTCGACGGCGTGACCGTCCCGGCGTAACCCACGGGCGATCACGTCGGCGAGATCGGGCTCGTCTTCCACCACCAGTAGTCGCACGTCTCGACACGATACGGAGACGCGGTTAATCGGCGAATAAACCGGGCCGAGGGTGCTCCCCAGGCAAATATGGACTTCCGACCCATACGGGCAACGCAACCTTTTGCCGAGTCTGAGAGTCGGAGAACCGATGATCGTCACATTCATCACCCAAGACACCGACGGATTCCACACCTACACCGGTCATGTCGTCAGCCGGGGACCGACCACGATCGTGGTCATGCTGACCGAGCCGTTCGGCCTCGCCGGGCGCTCTGTCCAGTTCCCGATCCACGCCGTGGTCTCAGAAAAGGTGATTACTGCCTAGTGGTCCGCCCCAAAAAAGGCGATAGCCTGATCTGATGGTCCTCGACGCATCGACCCTGCAAGCCCTCGCCCTGGCGGGGGGTGTCGGCGCCCTCGCCGGGCTGATCGGCGGCTTCATCGCCTCGGCCGACAACCTCCTCGGGACGATCCTGGTGGGGATCATCGGTGGGGTGGCCCTGTCGGCGATCCTCCGCATCGCCGGCGCACCCCCCATCTACGGGGTGGGAACCGAGAAGTTCTCGCTGGTGTGGGCTGCGTTGGGTGGCCTGATCCTCGGATTCGTCGTGGGCCGAGCCAACAATTGAGGGAACCCAGGGTTGGGTTGCGCGTTTTCCGTCTACGGGAGCTGCGTTAGCCGACGGCGCCGGCTGCGGCCATGTTGAGCTCGATGAGCCGGTTCATCTCCACGGCGTATTCCATCGGCAGCTCTTTGACGATGGGCTCGATGAAGCCGGCGACGATCATCGATGTCGCCTGATCCTCGGTCAGACCACGGGACATGAGGTAGAAGAGCTGATCCTCACCCACCTTGGAGACGGTGGCCTCATGACCGATCTCGGCATCGTTCTCCTCGATCTCCATGTATGGATAGGTGTCCGAGCGGCTGTTCTCGTCGAGGATCAGTGCGTCGCATCGGACGAAGCTCTTGGCGTTCTCGGCACCGGGCTCGACTCTGACCAGACCGCGATAGCCGGCCCGGCCCCCGCCCTTCGAGATCGACTTGGAGACGATCGTGGATGTGGTGTCGGGCGCGGCATGGATGATCTTGGCCCCGGCATCCTGGTGCTGACCCTCGCCGGCGAAGGCGATGGAGAGCACCTCGCCGTGGGCGCCCGGCTCCATCAGCCACACGGCCGGGTACTTCATGGTCAGCCTCGACCCGAGGTTGCCGTCCACCCACTCCATGGTGGCGTTGCGGTAGGCGGCGGCACGCTTGGTGACCAGGTTGAAGACGTTGTTCGACCAGTTCTGGATGGTCGTGTACCGACAGCGGCCACCCTCCTTGACGATGATCTCGACCACCGCCGAGTGGAGGGAGTCGGTGGTGTACGTGGGGGCCGAGCAGCCCTCGACATAGTGAACGTAGGCGCCCTCGTCGACGATGATCAGGGTTCGCTCGAATTGGCCCATGTTCTCGGAGTTGATCCGGAAGTAGGCCTGGAGTGGCTGGTCGACGTGCACGCCCGGGGGCACGTAGATGAACGACCCGCCCGACCAGACCGCCGAGTTGAGCGCGGCGAACTTGTTGTCGTTGGGGGGGATCACCGTGCCGAAGTACTTCTTGACGATGTCGGGATACTCCCGGAGGGCTGTGTCCATGTCGGTGAAGAGGACACCGAGCTTCTCCAGATCATCTCGATTGCGGTGGTAGACGACCTCCGACTCGTACTGGGCGGTCACACCCGCCAGGTACTTGCGCTCCGCCTCGGGGATACCCAGCTTCTCATAGGTCTGCTTGATGGACTCCGGCACCATGTCCCAGTCCTTCTGCTGGGAGCCCTCGGGCTTGACGTAGTAGTAGATGTCGTCGAAGTCGATGGTGTTGAGCGCGCCACCGCCTCCCCATTGCGGGATCGGCTTGCGCAGGAAGCGCTTGTAGGCCTTGAGACGGAATTCGAGCATCCATTCCGGCTCACGCTTCATCGCCGACATGTCACGAATGACGTCCTCGTCCAGACCCTTGCGGGGCTCGAAGGCGAGGACCACCTCGTCTCTCCAGCCGAGTTGGTAGCCGCCTAGATCGATATCAACTGTCGCCACTGGCTTTTCACCTCAAAAATGTGCTCTCAGTGAATACAACAAAGTTCACCGTATGCGAATTTCCACTATCCAGATAGGGAAATTGTAGGGCGGCCGGGGCGATCCGTAAAACAAGCTCAGACCTGATCACTATCTTGGCCATCATGCCCGTGATCGTGGTGGGAGCCGACACCGAGACCGGGGAGCGGATTCTCGAGGGCCTGCACGATCCCAACCGGGAGATCCGGGTCTTCGTTTCCGACGAGTCCACGGGTCTGCTGATGCGTGAACGCGGCTACAAGGTCGCCTTGGGAGATGTGTCCGACGAGAGCCACGTCGAGGCGGCGGCGACACGTTGCTTTTCTGCCGTCCTCGTCGCCGAGGCCGCTCTCGACTCCAGGGAGCGCTCATTCGCCGAGGATCCGGCGACTGTGCTCCGTGGCTGGGCCAGCGCCGTGCGCAATTCCCGGGTGAGCCGGGTGATATGGGTCATCGACGAGGAGCATCCGCCCACTGCGGTCGGCGAGGTGGCCGCGGTCCGGCCCGACGATCCCGACCTCGCCAGCGTCGTTGCCGGACTCGACGACGCTCAGTCGATCGGATAGGCCATCTGCTCCCGGATCACCTTCCGGGCCAGCCAGGCCTCGTACTCCACGGCGCGCAAGTGCGACTTCTGCAACGCCCGCTCCTGGGCTGCGGAGAGGAATTGATACGGGTTGATCGCCGAACCGTTCCTTCTCAACTCGAAATGAGTGTGCGGCGCCGTTCCCTCGGCGTTGCCTGAGTCACCGACCCATCCGATGAGCTGCCCGGCGAGGACCGGGGCACCCTCCTCGATACCCGGTGCGGCGGTGAGGGTCCAGGGGGCATCCCCGTCATCGGTGCCCAGCGTGTCGTTGTTCAGGTGCAGGTAGTAGCTCATCCATCCGTCCTCGTGGAGGATGCGGATGTTTCGCCCCGACAGCCGGTTGATCCCGACATAGTCGACCACGCCGTCTGCGATGGCGTAGACCTCTGTCATCCGCGGGGCCATCAGGTCGTTGCCCTTGTGACGCCTGCCCCCCGACCGTCGGGCGCCGAATGTGGAGGAGAATTGGGTGACCGATGCCTCCTGTGGGAACACCACCTCGAATGGCAGTTCACTGGTCGCGGCCTTGGCAGACAACGCGGTGAGGATGCCGCTCATCATCATGAGGGCGGTGATTGACACTGCGCCGACGCGCTTGACGACTCGGGAATGCATTGGGGAGCTCCTCTGTCTGATTGAGGGGACGGACCTCTTGCCCCGGAAAACGGACCGGGGCACCCTATGGAGCTGATCCGATTATGCAAACCCCACGAGCTGGTCAGACCGGGTCAGCACCTCGAGGGCCGGGACGAGAGCGCACCGTGAACCGGATCCTGGAGACCGGTTCGCCGTCGACTGAGATCACGAACGAATAAGCGCCTTCTCGCTCGAACCGCAGGTTGTTGAAGGTGAAAGATCTGATGACTCCAAAGTCGGTCGTGGTGGCCGACTGACCCACGGTCTGTGGGATCTTGATCTCGTGTGAGAGGGGCTGGGGAAGCATTGGCTTGCCGTCAGCATCCTGGAGCTCGACCGAGAGACGGAGGCTCTCCGACTTCCAGGACACCGGAACCCGAAGCCTCAAGCCGATGGCCAAGCTTGGATGACGGGCAGGGAGCTGGCGGACCCACAAGGTGTCCCATCCCCCGCCCAGGATGAACAGCTTGCCCCGGACCGCCTGCACCGCATCAGCGAGGAGCGCTACGTCCACGGTGGGCCCGATGGCGTCGGGCGGGGTCTCCATCACCGGGTCGAGCCTACCGAGAACGACTGTACGCGCCGGGGGGCTCGCTGAAGCTCTAGCCGAGATACTCCCGCGACACCGAAGCCACCATCGAATAGAACGGATCGATCATGTTTCCCACGGTCAGCCGACCGACCTGGCCGAGCAGCCGATACGCCTCGAGGGTCGTGAAGCCATGAAAGGCGACTAGACGCTTCGCCAAGTCGCTATAGGCAGCCCGAGCGCAGTCGCTGAGATTCACACCCTGGAACCCGGCGATCGATCCGATGCTGTCCGTGGTGTTGAGCTGGGGCAGCGTCACGAACCCCGCATCGTCGCGGTCGGTGACCCGGACCGTCATCTCCACCAGCGACTCGATCTCCAGGGCTACCCCGGTGATCTCGCCGTCTCCCTGGGCACCGTGGGCGTCTCCGAGGGAGAGAAGCGCCCCCTCGACATGGACCGGTAGCACCAGCACCGCCCCGGGACCAACCCCGGGCTGGTCGACGTCACCCAGATACTCCGGGCCCTGGCTGAAGCTCATCCGACGCTCCAGAGGAGGGGCCACGCCAACCGTGCCCAGGAAGGGATGCAGTGGGACCGAAACCTCCCGACCGGCGAGACTCTCGGTTGCGACTCCGTCCCGGTAGTGCACCTCGCCCACCTCCGAGCCCACCGACTCCTGCAGCCCGTACACATCGGTGGAGAGCGCGCCGAACCCGTGGAATACGCCGTTCCAGCCGATCCCCTCGGTGGGGTCGGGATCGACCCGATGAATCTCGACCTCGACCAGATCGCCCGGGTTCGCCCCGGACACCGAGAACGGTCCGGTAAGCGGGCACGCTCCCCCGAGGCGATCGACGATGTCGTCGATGTGGTACCCGCCCGCGGGCACCTGGCGCCACAGGCCGCAGATCGAGTCGGCCGTCTCCACCTCCACGGTCTCGCCGTCGTCCAGCTCGGCGATGGGCTGGCCTCTCGGATCGAAGAACAGGGTGGTTTGGTCGCGGCCGAAGCGACGCATCACTCGTAACGAGCCCGGTAGGCGTCCACAGCCATCTCGAAGCACTCGATTGGGGCGCGGAGCACTCCGGCGCCGATCTGGCCCCCGTCACGACCGCCGAGCCCTCCATCGATCACCGGGGTTATCCCGGTCTCGACCACTTTGAAGATGTCGATTCCGGTGGGCGTCCCGCGGAACTCGAAGAAGGGGATGTAGTAGTCGGGGTTCTCGGCGAAGGTGATGTCGTACATGGCCCGGTTGTTCTCGATCATCACCTGTGGTGTGCCCCCCTGGTACTTCTGGAGGGGGAAAGCGCATGCCTGGGCGAACCCGCCGAGACCCGCGGTCTCGGTGACGTGGCTCTCCCCACCCATCCACACCAGGTCGTCCTCGGTGTAGCCGTCGAAGTAGTGGCCCTGGACCACCGGCGGCGGGCCGACGTACCACTCCCCCCCTAGACCAGACACCCGGATCCCGTAACCCTTGCAGGAGATGCTCATGGTGGTGACGAGACTGGAGCCCTCGACATCGCGGGCGGCGTCGACTGCCGCCTTCGAGGCGGCCATCGACAGCCTCAGGAAGAAATAGTCGCTCTCTTCGAGGAAGGTCAGAGTCTGCCTCACCCGCTCCCCATCCTGGCGCCCAACGTCCACGAGATGAGGAAACAGGGCTCGGGTGAACAGCAGCGTGCCCGCGGTGTTCCGGCTGTGCAGCTCGTCACCGAGGCGCAGTGCCCGTGACATCATCGGCTTCAGCGGGATGCCTCCCGAGGCGAGTACCGCCTCCTTTATGGTGGGCGCCACCACCTGATGGACGAAATCGAGACGAGCTTTCACGTCTTGGCCGTAGGTCCCGTAGTTCAGCCGGCGATGTGACTCCCCCTCGTAGAAATTGCAGAAGGCGACGTTGTCACCTGCCCGGTTCTCCACGACGAAGACCGGCATGGAAGCGGTGTAGATCCCGGCCACCGAGCCAACACAGCCATGGTGATGACAGGGCTCGATCTGCAGCCGGCCGGCCGCATACTTCTCGACCGCCTCCTCCTCCGAAGCAGCCAGCCCCTCGTACATCGCACCGTAGATCAAGGCATTCCGCTGTGGCCCGACGTATTCATCCCAGGTGTGGGGCGGGCCCGAGGTGAGCACCGTGGTCGGGGTCATGCCGGGAACCACCTCGCCGGCCGTTCTCACGTCGACCAATACCGGGTCGGCCCCGGTGAGCAGGTCGAAGGCTCGCTGGTTGGCCTCTCGGCGCATCTCATCAACAGACATGTTCATCCTCACCACAGCTTCAGGTACTTGTCGATCTCCCACCGGTCGACCACGGTGTTGTATTCGTCCCACTCAGCTCTCTTGTAGGCCTCGTAGTCGTCGTGGAAGTCCTTGCCGAAGACGTCGGCCATGAGCGAATCGGAGGCGAAGGCGTCCAGCGCCTCGCCCAGGGTCGCCGGAAGCCGGTGGGCGCCCATTGCCAGGAGATCGTCCCGCGAGGTCTTGTAGGTGTCGACATTGACGGCCGGACCCGGGTCGAGGCCCTCGATCACACCTTCCAAACCGGCGGCGATCACCGCGGCCAAGCCGAGATAGAGATTGCATGCGCTATCGGCGATCCGAACCTCGAGGCAATGCCGATTCATGGGGAGGCGGCCCATCAAGGTCCGGTTGTTCGACCCGTACGCCCGATACACAGGTGCCCACGAGATCTCGTTCATCAGGCCCCTGGGAAGCAGGCGCTTGTAAGAGTTCACCGTGGGGCAGAGCACCGCACTGAGGGCGTCACCGTGACGAATCACCCCTGCGGTGAACTGCAGGGCCAGGTCGCTATAGCCAGGGACGTGACCAAGCTGGCCGTCGCCCGGGAAGAGGTGTTCCCCCGTATTGGCGTCGGCCAGGGAGATGTTCATGTGGGCCCCTGAGCCGAATGCGCTCGACCACGGTTTAGGCATGAATGTGGCGAAGCAGCCCATTCCGCGGGCGACCTCCTTCGCCATCAGCCGGAAGAGGATCATCCGATCGGCCATCCCAACAGCGTCGGTGTAGGAGAAGTCGAACTCGTACTGGCCGTCGCCGCCTTCGTGGTCGAAGGAGTAGACGCCCCAGCCGAGCTGATTCATGTAGTCGACCATCGGCCCGACGAACGGCTCGGCCAACACGGTCGCCTCGACGTCGTACCCGTCCGTCGGCCGGTTGTCGAGATCCTCGCCGACGAAGGGCGACAGACCGTTCTCCGTCTCCCGAAGGACGTACACCTCAGGCTCGATGCCGACGTTGACCACGAAGCCCATCTCCGCGGCTCGAGCCACTTGTCGCTTCAAGGCTGCCCGGCTGTCGTGGCTATACGTCTTGTCATGGAAGTAGAGGCCGGCGGGGGCCATTGCATATCGCGGAGCCCATGGAAGCTGGATCAACTTGTCAAGCTCAGGGATCGACACGCACTCGTCCTCGTTGGGTCCGAGCGGGCCCATGCCCTCGAGGGCCCCGACCGTATAGAGCTCGGACCCTCGCGCCCACGACTCCAGCTTGTCGACGGGAACCGCTTTCGCCTTGGGTACGCCATGGACGTCCACATAGAACCCGAAGAGGACCTCGACTCCGTCGTGGACCAGATCGTCCCTCAAGCGTTCGTAGTCCGGCGTTTCATCTCTCATTTCTCACCTCTCATCCAGAAGTGGCCTGATAACTTTGAATGCGCCCGCCTCCGATCCGGACCAGTGCGCCCTTGAGCACTCCTTCGCCGTATTCGGAGCCGGGGTTGAGGACCGAAGTCCTCCCGATGACATCCCGTCCTGCGGACTCGTGGATATGGCCATGGAGACCGAGGAGGGGCTGGTTTCGCTCGATGGCGTCATAAACCGCCTTCGAACCGACGTGATCCATCACCGCCGCCCCGGACGAGGTGACCATCTCCAGGTGCTCGTTGAGCCTCGGGGCGAGGTCGAGCTGCGTGCCGAAGGGGGGCGGGTGGATGTTGAACACCGCGGTCGATGGCGAGGAGAGCCTGAGCGCCATCTGGTCGATGTGGGCGAGGATCACTTCCTCGTCGAACTCGCGCGGGGTATCCCAGGGGGTCCGATTGGTGTAACCAGTGGAGATCATCTCGTGACCGGGGGCAATCTCCACGACGCGGTTCTCGACGTTCACAAAGAGATCACCACCCTGCTCGACGATGACCTCGTCGATGAAGAAGGGATCGTCGTTAGCCGGGGCGGTGAGGATCTGAATCGCCGAGCCGTCCAGCTTGGCTCGCGCATACGCGATCCAAGCGATGAGGCGCTCGGTCATCAGCCTACGGAAGAGTCGGTCGACCTCGGCCGGATCTGCCTCCAATCCGGCGTACTGATCAGGGTCGAGTCTCGCGGCGTAGAACCCGGCGTCGGCCACCCTCCGTTCGAATCCGGCGAGCTGGTCGGGGTGGAGGTCATGCTCTTTGCCCATGAAGCGGGCCCTAAGCCGGTCGCCGAACGCGACCACCGGAACAACCAGCTTCCCGGTGAAGTCTCCGCCGAGAACCAGTAGATCGGCCCCGTAGAAGTCGGCAGCCGCGACGAACTTGCGCCAGCACACCTCCGATCCGTGGATATCGGTGGCAAAGAAGAGTGTGACCCCCTCCTCACGGGTGCTGGATCGCTTGAAGAGCGGCATCAGTAGGTGTCCCTCGGGATGTCGACCTCCTGCCACCACCGCATGCGCTCCCCGACCCGGGCGCGCACCCGCCAGCGCAAGGTCTTCGGATGCTCCTCGAACAGCCTGATCAGCTCCAGGGCGGTGTCCTCGCCTCGCGGGGGTAAGTCGGAAGCGATCCGCGATAGGTTGGCGGTTGCGGTCCTCCAGAAGCCCCAGTCGTCCGCAAGCAGAGTGCACAGGTAGGCGGTGTCGATGACCTCGGGGTCGTCGGTGGCTCTGCCCAACTCGTGGGTGTTGAGCATGCAGGCCAGGTCCTGGATGTCATTGGGGGTCAGATCCACGATCTGGAGCTTCGAGAGGACGAGGTCCTCGATGGGAAGGCTGGGCCCGGTGCCCAGCCGGCCGGACACATCGATGCGATGGCAGAGATCCAGCACATCGACCCAGACGTCCACGTCGATCCCCTCGTCCTCGTCGCGGAACAGATATCGGGTCCCCTCCATGGCCACCAACATGTCGCGGTCGGCGACATAGCCCTCGGCCTCGAAAAACCCGCGCAGCGCCCGTCGGTCCTGTTTGCGGGTGACCAGATCGATGTCCTTGGGCCATCGGTCGCGATGGACCATGTCCTCGAGGGCAGGCGGGCAATGCAGCCGCACACCGACCGACCCGAGGGCGCGTAGCACGATGCCCTTCCCCGCGGCCTCGTTGATGAGACGGGTGGCCTCGTCACCGAGCCGCTCGAAGTCGTTCACTCGATCGGGATTTGCCTGAAAGCGAGTGAGATGTCGATGCCCTGGCTTTGCCTGTACGACTTGGCGCCCAGATACCAGACGGTGCCGAAGACGACAACTGCAAGCAACAGCCAGAACTCTCCCCGGATGGCATCCGTGCTGAACAGCGGTCCGGCTGCGTTGGCGTCGTTCCACAACATGTAGAGCACAGTGGCCAGGAAGAGCGCTCCAAGTGCGCCCGTGATCGACATGACCGGAATGCCGCCGATCTTCTGCTCGGAGGCAGGCGACATCTCGTAGAGGTTTCGTCGCGTTTTCGGGAAGAACACGGCGGCCACCATGGCGGTACCCCAAACCACTGTGAGCGCCTCGATCAGCGTGAGCAGGTTGATGGCACGGAAGGCGATGAACCACATGAACACCACTGCGCCGGCCGTCGAGAGCCAGATAGCGGCGACTGGCGTGTTGAACCGTGGGCTCACCTCGCCGAGACGGTCGGGAGCAATCCGGTCAAACGACCAGGCGATCATCGTCCGGGTTGTGTATGCAATCTCCGCCGGGACCCAGAACCAGATCCACGCCACGAAGGTCGCCATCACGATCACCACCAAGATGATGTTGTCTGCCAGGATGCCGATCAGGACCGTGAACCAGGGGCTGGCCCCGATCGACGACTCGGTCGAAGCGGCCCAGGCGTTTGTGGACGGGTCGACGAGGCCGACCACAGAGTTGTATCCGAGTGCTCCCTGGAAGTCGTAACCGAAGACCCGGGTGGCCATGATGTCGAATGCGGCGATCACCAGGCCGGTGGCCACCAGAGCCCCGAGGATCCCGTACAGCTGGGTGCGGCGCACTGACTTGATCTCGCCACCGATCCCGACCGACTGCACCGAACCGAGCAACGGGAGCAGGGGCCATACCAAGAAGGCGAAACTGGCGCCGAAGCTGAAGGGCGCCGATGCCCAACCCAAATCCTGGGCGGTCGAGATCACCTGGTCACGGGTGAGACCGGTGAACCTCTCGAAGTTGGCGAAGAAATCGCCGGAGTCGCCGAACAGCAGAATCCCGGCGAGAACGACGGTGCCACCCACTGCAATCGCGAACAGGACCTTCTGCACCGCGAAGTAACGCCTGGTACCCGAGGTCAGCAGGGCTGCGGCGAGAACCAACACGGTGGTCCCGATCCAGAAGATCCCTGCGGGTGAGGCAGCAGAGGCGGCCCACGAGATGAGAAGGTCGCTGTCACCGATGAAGCCGACCGTGCCGAAGAACGACGAGAGCCCCACGGTGACGATCAGAGATGCGGCCAGAGCCGCGTAGTACATGAGGATCATCGTCTCGACCAGTGACAGCACAAAACCGACACCGGGGCCGACAGAACGCGACAGCGACACGTAGACGCCTCCCGACCGGGGGAACGTGATCGACCAGGCGTAGAAGGTGCCGGCGACGAACACCATCCCGATCACCGCGAGGATGGTGGAGAGCCAAGGCGCCGCCCCCGGGTACAAACTGGGGCCGTAGAGCTGGTTGAAGGCGATGGCGATCCCGACCGAGACCAGACCGACGTTGAAGATGAAGACATCCATCGAGCCGGCCACCCGGATCAGACCGGAAGCCGGTCTTGAGAACACCCCTGTGCCCGCCGCCTCAGATTTCGCCACGGTATCCTCCTCTCGATTCGTGGAGGGCGACTCTACAGCCCCCTTCGCTGCGCGTGTCGGAGATTTCGAGGAGGTTTTCTACGCAAATGCGAGGTATCGGTATGAAGCATGACCGATAGCCGTTCAGGACGGAGCCGAAAGGGCGCGCTGGATGACGTCGACCGACGCATCGTGGCGATCCTCCAGGACAACGGCCGAACCTCGAACCGCGAGATCGGACGCAAGCTGCACGTCAGCGAAGCGACGGTTCGCAACCGGATCTCACGTCTCCTCGCCGACGGCTTGATCAATATCGTGGCGGTGCCCACACCTACCGCAGTGGGCATGACCCTTTCGGCGATCATCGGCGTCTCGGTTTCGCTTCCCCGGATCAACGACGTGGTAGCTGACTTGATAACCAAGCCCGAAGTTCGCTACGCCGGGCTGTCCACGGGGCGCTACGAAGTGATTCTCGAGGCATTCTTCAGCAACCAAGAGCACCTGCTCGAGTTCGTCACCGAGGACCTGGGAAGCATGGATGGCGTGACCCAGGTCGAGACCTCGATAATCCTTAGGGTGGCCAAATTCTCCTACGAGTGGGAGGTGCCCGTCGAGTAGCGATCAAGCCACCCCTACCCCGGCCATCGCCGCCGCCAGCTCCTCCTCGCCGACACCCCTCCCGTACTCCCCAACGACCCTGCCGTCCCACAAGATCAGGATTCGGTCGCACAGCCCCATGAGCTCGGGAAGCTCGGAAGAAACGATCAGGATGGCGGTGCCCGTCTCGGCCAAATGATGGATCAGGTCGTAGATCTCGCTCTTGGCACCGATGTCGATGCCGCGTGTGGGCTCGTCGAGCAAGAGCATGGGCGGGCGGTTTGCGAGCCAACGGCCCAATACCACCTTCTGCTGGTTGCCACCGGAGAGTGTCCTCATCGCCGAGTCGGTTCCGGCGGCACGAAGGTCGAGCTGGTCGAACAGGGTCGCGATCACCTCCGCCTCGGCCTGTCGGTCGATCCGGCTCAGCAGCGGGCGTCGCCCGGTGAGCACCATCACCGCGTTGGCTGCCACCGTCCCCTCCATGGCCAGGCCCTGTTCCCTTCGGTCTTCTGGAACCAGTCCCAGCCCGGCGTCGATCGCCGCTCTCGGGTCGAGGGGTGGCACGACTGATCCGATGACGGCGACTTTTCCCTCCCGGGGGGCCAGGCCGTAGATGGCCTCCAACACCGTGGAACGGCCGCTCCCCACCAAGCCGCCCAAACCCACGATCTCACCAGATCTGACCTGGAGACTCACGTCTCGAACCCGTCCTACCGACAGCGAGTCGACCTCGAGTACCACGTCGCCATGCTCGGTCGGTGCGCGGTGGAATTGATTCTCCAAGGATCGCCCCACCATGAGCCTGACCACCTCCTCCTCGGTGGTCTCCGCGATGGTTCGTGTGCCGCTCACCTCGCCGTCGCGCAGCACCGTCACGGTTTCGCACAACTCGAATGCCTCATGCAGGCGGTGAGTGATGAAGATCACTGCGGAGCCCCGAGCCGCTGTCGCCCGGATGATCCGATACAGACGTTCCACGTGGTCGACGGTGAGCGACGCGGTGGTCTCGTCGAAAACCAGAACCCGCGACTCGCGTGCCAGGACTCTGGCCACTTCCGTCAGGTGCTGGGCGTCCTGGGAGATCGAGCTGACACGTTGCGCCGGGTCGAGCGGGAGGTCGGCGTCCTCCAATATCCGTCGAGCCGACTCGATCATCTCGGCTCTGCTCACCCAGATGCCTCGCCCTGGGAGCCGGCCCATCATCATGTTCTCGGCGACGGTGAGCTCCGGATAGATGAGGGCCTCCTGAAACACTACGCCCACCCCGGCCGCGAGACGGGCCGCGGCGTCGACGTCACCGAGTGGGGAGCCATCCACCACGACGGTGCCCTCGTCGGGAGGGATAGAGCCGGCGAGGATGCGCATCAGCGTGGTCTTGCCCGACCCATTCTCCCCGACCAGGGCACGGATCTCACCGGCCTCCAGACTGAGGTCGACTCGATCGAGGGCCTGGACGCCTCCGAACCGCTTGGAGATCCCGGTCATTTGGAGGAGTGCCGGCATCAGCCCGGTCTCCTCACCCGATCGACCCACACCGCAAGGATCAGAACCGCCCCGGTCACCACCCCCTGCCACAGCGCCTGCACTCCGAGCAGGTTCAGGCCATTCTGGAGAAATGCGATGAAGAGGACGCCGATCAAGGTCCCCACCATCGAGCCGGCGCCGCCGAGGAACGATGTCCCTCCCAGCAGCACGGCCGCGATCACCTCCAATTCGATCCCGGCTCCGACCAGGGGCGAACCGCTCCGGATCCTCCCGGCGAACACCACGGCAGCCAAACCCACCAATACGCCGTTGATTGCGAACACTCCCACCCGGACCCGCTCAACCGGAATGCCGGCGAGGCGGGCGGCGTGCTCATTGCCGCCGACCGCGAACACCGCACGCCCGAACGTGGTCGACCTCATGACCAGGATGGATAGGACCAGAATGCTGAGCGAGAGCACGACCGGGACCGAAAGCGACCCGACCCGGCCGTCGCCCAGCCATTCGACGAACCGACCGCTCTCGGGAAGTTGGACACTGAGTCCCCCAGTGGGGATCTGAGCAGCGGACCGGAAGAGAGCCAGGGTTCCCAGGGTCACGACGAAGAACGAGAGCTTGGCCTTGGCCACGAGCAGCCCGTTGAGGCCTCCCCCGAGGAGCCCACAGGCGACCATGGTTCCCAAGACAGCCACCCATCCGGGCATCCCGACCACGAGCAGCCCGGTGAGAATCATCGTGCCCAGGGCGAGCAGCGACCCGATGGACAGGTCGATCATGCCCGTCGTGAGCAGCACCGTGCTCCCCACCGCCATCAACAGAGGGATCGCCATCCCCCTGAGAACGTTGTTCAGGTTGGTGTAGGTGAGGAACAGGTCTTCGGTGAAGGCCAGTCCGACGAGCATGGCCACCAGGACCAGCCCGACTCCGGTCCACGGCGGTGCGTCGCGCAGGAGTCTGGCGAGCAGGTGCCCGCCAGACTCCTCTTGCTTCGTCACGTGAGGCCCGAGGCCCGGCTTCAACCTGCCGCTTCGCACCGCTCTTCGGAGGGCACCCACTCGGCGGCGTTGGACTCGTCCCAGCGCTTGAAGTCGAGGGCGATCGGATCGGCCTCTTCACCGTTGAGGATCTGATGGCCGAGCTCGGCCGCCTGATATCCCATGCTCCATTGGTCGGCGTCGTAGGTGGCCGTGATCGTCCCGTCGAGCACGGCATCGATCCCTTCTTGCGTCCCGTTGATGCCGAAGATCATCAGATCGAGGCCACGACCTTCAGCCGCGAGACCCGCGCCGATCGCCGCGTTGTCGTTGAAGCCGAACACCACCTGAACGTCGGGGTGCTTGGTGAACAGATCCTCGGCGAGCACGCGGGCATCCTCGACGTTGTCTTGGAGATTGTCGGCCTGTTCCAGGATCTCGATACCGGCGGCCTCGGCATTGTCGACGAACCCACCCACCCGTTCGATGATCGCCGGAACGGGGGGCCCGCCGATGACCAGGGCCTTGGCACCGTCGGGGAAGGTCTCCTCCACCAACTGGACGGCGTCCTCTCCTGCCTTTCGGCTGTCCTCATAGACCATGCCCGGCGCCGCGCTGTTCGGGTTGTAGAGCTCGATGACCACCGCCCCTGCCTCGGCGGCTCGCTCGAATGGGCCCTCGAATGCGTTGGGATCGAGGGCGAGGAACGGGAGGACGTTCGCCCCCTGAGCGAGCAGGCTGTCGAAGTCGGTGATCTGCTTGTTGACGTCGAGATTGGCGTCGAGGGTCACCACTTCAGCACCGATCGTCTCCGCATAACAAGTGATCCCAAGGTTGATGTTGTGCTCACCGGGCTCGGTGGCGAGCGGTGACGGTATGCCGAATTTGACTTCCTCCGACCCGCCAGCGCCATCGCCACACGCTGCCGCCACCAGCGCCAGCACCGCTATCAGCGACCAGGTTGCTCGTCTCACTCTTCCTCCTGCTTCAATCGATTGGTAGCTGTCCATTGACTCTCAGGCGACTCGCCACAACTCGGCGTCGAGCGCACCGGAGAGCACTTCGTTGCCCCGGTCCGTAATGATTACCTGTTGCTCGAAGACGAAGATCCCGGCCAGGCCGCCGGAATCGTCGGGCGGGGCCAGAATCGGCTCGAGGCACAGGGTCATCCCGGTTCTCAAGGTGATGTCCTCAGCCGGGTCGTCGTGGACCCGGAGCAGCGGCCGCTCCCAAAGTTCGAGACCGATGCCGTGACCGGAGAGAGCCCCACCGTGCTCCCCGAGCCCCTCCTCCACGAAAACATCCTGGCCCACCTGGTACAACTCCGATGCCTTCACTCCCGGTCTTGCCGACTCGACCATCGCCTTCGTCGCCTTGGAGGCGACCGCGGCATATCGCTCCTGGTCGGCGGTGATCTCACCGAAGGCGAGCAGTCGGATGATGTCGGACATGTACCCATCGCCGCCGGCGCCTCCGTCGAGGAACATCACGTCACCCTGACGGAGGACTCGATCGGAAGCGGCGGCGTCGACCAACGGGTAACGGTCGGGGCCGGCAACCGCGTTGAGAAACAGTGGCCTGGTTCCGGCTGTGCCACCGTTGGCGTAAATGCCTTGGGCGACGACGGCGACGATGTCCTTCTCGGTCATGCCCATGCGGGCGGCCTCGAGTCCTGCTCGGTAGCCGGCCACCGTGGCCGAGACGATCTTGCGCACCCGGTCCACCTCCGCGGGTGACTTCTGCAGGCGAAGAACGGACATGACCTTGGAGGCATCGGTGGCTTCGGCGGCGAAGAGGGCCATCAAGTCGTGTGCAACCGGGTACGGGAGCATGACGATGGATCCGGGACCGTTCTCCACCGCCACTCTGGAGGCCTCGATGCCCAGTCGATCGAGATGCAGAGCCACCTTGGCCGGGATCTCGGTCGGATCCCGATGCCCGTCGACATTGGGGACCCATGAAGTACCCGCAACCGCTCCCGCATCGAATGCTGACGGGATCAGGACGGCGTCGCGGGGATCCCGGGTGGCGATCATTGTGCCCGGGAGCCATTTGCCCACCGCCCAGATGACCGAGTTGTACCCGCTGAGGTATTTGATCGGCTCTTCTTGTGTGAGCACAAGTGCATCCAGATCCAGATGATCGAGCAAAGCGGTGAGACGTCCGTATCTGTCCCGGTACTCCTCGAGGGGAAAGTCGGGATACGACGGCTCGCTCGATCCGAGATCTACATCGCTTCCGTCCATCTCGGCTATCGCGTCAAGAGCAGTTTCGTAGTTCACGTGCACACCATTCAAAAACGGCAGCCCGGAGTGTTCTGAGCTGCGCAAATCGAAGTTTGGCGGCGGCACCTTAGTCGCAATGCGGCTGCGTTGTCGGGCAGGAGGTCCTCTATTCGCACCGAAAGAACGAGTGCCCCACGTATGCCATAGATTCAGCCGATAGGACCCATGCCGGTAACGTCGCAACGAGATCATGAGCGCACCCATCGAAATCGGCCCCGCCGAGGGCAAGCTCGGCATCCTCACTCCAGGCATGGGCGCCGTTGCCACCACGTTCGTGGCCGGTGTGCTCGCCGCTCGCAAGGGGTATGCCGAGCCCATCGGCTCGCTGACCCAGCTGGGCCGCATTCGGCTCGGCAAGCGTGACGAGGGCCGCAACCCCCTGATCCGCGACTTCGTCCCTCTCGCCTCACTCGACGATCTCGAGTTCGGGGGATGGGACCCCTACTCCGACGACGCATACGCGGCAGCGATGAAGGCCGGGGTGCTCGACGCTCGGCACATCGAGGGGATTGGGGACGAGCTGCGAGCGATCAAGCCGATGTCCGCGGTGTTCTCACCTCGATGGGTGAAGAACCTCGACGCCGTGGACCAGGTCAAGAACGGCGCCAACCACATGGACAGCGCCGAGGCGTTGATGGAGGACATCGACCGGTTCCGGGCCGAGAAAGAGGTCGACCGTCTGGTGACGGTGTGGTGCGGGTCGACCGAGGCGTACGAGGAGCCCAGCGCGGTGCACATGGACCTGGGCAGCTTCGAACGGGGTCTCAAGGACAACGATGAGGCGATCACCCCCTCACAGGTCTACGCCTACGCCTGTCTCAAGATGGGGGTTCCTTTCGCCAATGGCGCGCCCAATCTCACCGTGGACATCCCCGCCATGGTCGAGCTCGCCTCCGAGCGCGGTCTCCCCATCGTGGGCAAGGACTTCAAGACCGGCCAGACCTTGATGAAGACCATGATCGCCCCCGGTCTCAAGGCACGGATGCTGGGCATCCGGGGCTGGTTCTCCACCAACATCCTGGGCAACCGCGACGGCGAAGTCCTCGACGATCCGGACAGCTTCCGCTCCAAGGAAGTGTCCAAGCTCGGCGTGCTCGAGCACATCCTCCAGCCCGAGCTCTACCCCGACCTCTACGGCGATATCTATCACAAGGTGCGCATCAACTACTACCCACCCAAGGGTGACGACAAGGAGGGGTGGGACCACATCGACATCTTCGGCTGGCTCGGCTACCCGATGCAGATCAAGGTCGACTTCCTCTGCAAGGACTCGATCCTGGCCGCACCGATCGTCCTCGACCTAGCCCTGTTCATGGATCTGGCGGCCCGGGCCGGCCGCACCGGCATCCAGGAGTGGCTATCCTTCTACTTCAAGAGCCCCCAGCACGCCGAGAGCGTCTATCCGGAGAACGACCTGTTCATCCAGCTCACCAAGCTGAAGAACAACCTCCGCCACATGATGGGCGAGGACCTCATAACCCACCTGGGGACCGAGTACTACGACGAAGGCTGAGGTCGTGGTGGAGGATCTCGATGTCGGCCGGTACAACATTCCCGGCGCCGAGATCGCAGAGGACTTCGTCACGTCGGGCGGGCCCGGCGGCCAACACGCCAACCGGAGCGAGACGGCGGTCCGGCTTCGCTTCGATGTGACAGCCTCCAGCCTGCCCGAGCAGGTGCGGGCCAGGCTGCAGAACCGTCTCGGCGACGTGGTCGAAGCGGTTGCCTCCGACTCCCGGTCCCAGTTCCGCAATCGGGCACTGGCCCGCCGTCGTCTTCGCACCAAACTCGAAGCGGCCCTGGTGGAGGAGAGCCCACGCCGCCGCACCCGGCCCACTCGGGCCTCGCGGCAACGACGTATCGCCGAGAAGCGAGCCCGCGGAGAGGTGAAACGACTGCGACGCTCACCCCGGAACGAGGACTGAATGTCGCGCAACCCAGGGTTCGTAGCGTCGCTGAGCGACGCTGGGAACCCTGGGTTCGCATATACGCTGTCCTCATGCCTATGACCCCTGAGCGCTGGAGCTACATCGGCAACTACGCCGAGGATGTCTTCGGCCAATACGACGACCACCTTGCCGGGCTCATGGGCCGCGCCGTCGAAGCAGGGCTGCCTGCAATCTCAGTCTCCTCTGACGTGGGGAGGCTGCTCAAGATCCTGGTATCGATGACCGAGGCCAGGCTGGCCGTCGAGCTGGGGACCCTGGGCGGCTACTCGGGCATCTGGATCGCAAGGGGGATGGCCGAGGACGGGCGTCTGATCACCGTGGAGTACGACGACCACCACGCCGACTTCGCCCAGGCGGAGTTCGAGAAGGCCGGTGTCGCTGACAAGGTGGAGATCGCCCGAGGCGCGGCACTCGACGTCCTACCCCGACTCGCATCCGAGCTGGGTGACTCCAGCGTCGACTTCGCCTTCATCGACGCCAGCAAGTCGGAGTACACCGATTACTTCCGGATCCTGCGCCCCATGCTCAAGGTGGGTGGGCTCCTGGTGGCCGACAACGTGTATGGCACGGGAGAGGGTTGGATCGACGAGGGTTACGGCACCGACGAGTTCAACCGCATGGTCGCTGCCGATCCTGACTTCGACGCGGTGGCCACACCGATGCGCGAGGGAGTGCTCATCGCGAGACGGGTTGGCCGCAGCGACGCCCCGGAATAGCCCCGATGGCCGACGCGTTGCCGATTATCCGCCCTTGACCTCATCAGAGACACCCACCGACCACAGCCGCAAATGGTTCGTGCTCGCGGCCGTCGCCGCCAGCACGATCCTGGCCACCATCGACGGCTCCATCGTCAACGTCGCCTTCCCCACGCTGGTCGACGAGCTGGACACCTCCTTCAACGTGATCCAATGGGTGGCGCTCGCCTACCTGCTCACCATCGCCACCTTGACCATGGGCATGAGCCGTCTCGGCGACGTGGTGGGCAAGAAGAAGCTGTTCGTCGCCGGGATCGTCGTCTTCACCATCGCCTCCGCCCTGTGCGGGATGGTCCCCGACGTCACCTGGATGATCGGTTTTCGCGTCCTTCAGGCGGTGGGCTCGGTCCTCATCCTCGCCCTCGGTGCGGCGATCCTCGTCGAGGCATTCCCCCCGTCGGAGCGGGGCAAGGCCCTCGGTTGGATCGGCACCACCGTCTCGATGGGCATCGTCAGCGGTCCCGTCATCGGCGGGTTGCTCATCTCGTCGTTCAGCTGGCGGGCCATCTTCTTCGTCAACATCCCGGTGGGCATCGTCGCGGCCTGGCTCGCCCTCCGCCACGTCCCCAACACCGAGCCCCACCCCGGGCAGCGGTTCGATGTCCTGGGGGCGGTGCTGATGAGCGTTGCCTTGTTCTCCCTATCGCTGGCGTTGACCCTGGGGCAGGAAGCCGGGTTCGCATCACCGCTGATCATCACCGGTTTCGCGGTGTTCGCCCTCGCCGCGATCGCCTTCGTCGTCGTCGAGCTGCGGGTGGACTCCCCGATGCTCCAACTCCGGCTGTTCAAGAGCCCGATGCTCTCGGTGGGCGTGGTCAGCGGGTTCCTTGTCTACAGCTCCGTCTCCGCCACCTTCTTCCTGCTCCCCTTCTACCTGGAGGGAGTCCTCGGCTTCGAGGTGGGCACGGTCGGTCTGCTGCTCGGGGCGGCGCCGTTGATGATGGGTGTGGTGTCACCCATCTCGGGCACGCTCTCCGACCGCTTTGGCATCAGAAGGCTCACGCTCTTCGGCCTCATCGTGATCGCGGCCGTCTACCTCGGGTTCACCACTCTGGGGGTGGACACCACCGCCGTCCACTACCTGGCCCTCGCCATCCCCTTGGGCATCGGGATCGGGACCTTCAACTCACCCAACAACAGCGCCATCATGGGCTCGGTCCCGCCCGAGTACATGGGAATCGGTGGCGGCCTGCTCACCATCACCCGGCTTCTCGGCCAGATCACCGGGATCGCCGTCCTCGGCTCGATTTGGGCCACCAGTGTCTCCGCCGCCTCCGGGGGGTTGCTTCCCGCCGAGGGAGCCTCTGCCGCCGCTCCCGCCGCCCAGGTGGCTGGTCTGCACACCACCTTCATAGTGGCCGGGTTTCTCCTCGTGACGTCGGTGGTGGTGGGCGCCTGGGGCATGCGCCGGGAGCGTCACGAGCGGCTCACCCCCTCGGTCGCCCACGCCGAAGCCTGAGTGACTGCGAACCGACACTCGGTGCAAGACGAGGAACTGCGCCTCTTCGTCTATCGGCGGCTCGCCGACACCGGGCGCGCTCCGGAGATCGAAGAGCTGGTCGCACACTCGGAGCTGGACGACTCCGAGGTGCGTGCGGGACTGCGCCGGCTGGCATCGGCTCGGCATCTCGTGCTCGGCGAGGACGACCGGGTCCTGATGGCCCATCCCTTCGCCACCATCCCGCTCGGCTTCTCCGTCATGGGAAGGTCGACCCTCTGGTGGGGTGGCTGCGCCTGGGATTCTTTCGCCATCCCCCACCTGGTCGAGTCGGATCCGGAAGCACTCGTGGCCACCCGTTGTCCCGCCTGTGGGACGCCACATGCATGGGTGGTGAGGAGAGAGACTCCACCTCCGGGCACCCAAATCGCGCATTTCCTGGTTCCGGTCGCCCGCATGTGGGATGACGTCGTGCACACCTGCAGCCACCAGAGCATCTTCTGTGACCGTGACTGCCTGAAGCGCTGGCTCGACAGCACCGGGAGAGAACCGGGCTACGTCATGAACCTGGAGACCCTGTGGCGGTTCGCCCAGGGGTGGTATGAGGGACGGCTGGATCGGGGGTACGTCCGACGCGAGCCGGCCGAGGCCGCCGACTACTTCCGGTCGGTCGGCCTCGAGGGCGAGTTCTGGGGTCTAGCGGGCAGCTAGCTCGGCGGCCGCCCGTCGATCGGGTTTGCCGATCGAGGTGAGCGGGATCTCGTCGACCCGGGTGAAACGCTTCGGCACCATGTAGCCGGGAACCGCTGCCGAGACGTGCTCTTCCAGTTCCGCGGGGGCGGCTTTGCCGACATAGAGCGTCTCCACTCGACTGCCCCACTCCTCATCAGGCACTCCGAACACAACCGCGTCGTCGACACCGGGATGTTCTTTCAAGACGGTCTCGACCCGCTCCGGCGAGACGTTCTCACCGCCGGTGATGATCACCGTGTCGGCTCGGCCATGGATCCGGATCGCACCGTCCTCATCGAGCTCTCCGATGTCGTTGGTGACGAACCAGGGGTCGGGTCGCTCAGGCTCGCCCAGGTACCCGGGCGACACCTGCGGGCCCTTTAGGGCGATCCGACCCCCCGGGTCGGTGCGGGCCTCGACTCGGGGGAGCAGATGCGCCTTGCGTTCCAACGTGAAGCCCGGGCGGAGGGTGGCGACCTGGCCCATGGTCTCGGTCATGCCGTAAGTGGGGAGGACCGGCAACCCGGCCTGGGCGGCTCGCTCCAGCAGCCCCTCGGGGATCGGCCCTCCACCCACCAGCACCGCTCGCAGCTTCCCGAACGGGCCGTGATCGAGGAGGCGGGCCAGCATCGTGGGAACCACCGAGACCATGGTGACCCGGCCCCTCATCTCCTCGGCGAATGCCGCCGGCTCGAAGCCGGGGAGCATCGTGATCGATCCCCCGGTGTATGTCTGGCGCACCACGATCGAGATTCCGCCGACGTGATTCAGGGGCATGGCAAGTAGCCAGTCATCCCCTTCGTCGTGACCCAGGTGCTCCGACGATGCCGAAGCCGCCGCGGTGAGGTTCACGTCGGTGAAGCGCACTCCCTTGGCCGGCCCGGTCGTCCCCGAGGTGAAGACCACGAGCCGATCGTCCCCGGGTTGGCTGGCCTCGGGCCGCGGCCCGACCACGGTAATCCCACCGCTGGAGACACCTGCGATCAAGTCGAACACCGAAACCGGGCGGAGGGTGAGGATGGAAAGCCGCGGTGCGTCGCTCATCCGGTTCTCGACTTCGGCGATGGCCTCGCCGTAGCTCCATGTCCGGTCACCGGCGTGGAGAAAGGGCCGCTTTGGCTCGACCCGGCGCATCCATTCGATCACGGTCTGATTCTGGCCCTTATCCTCCCCCTTCGTGGTCTCCGAGATATTCGACACCTCCGCGTGGGACGATGTCCCCGCCTTCGACTTCACCGACATCACCTATCACCGGGCCAAGGACATCGGGGTGGTCCGGGTCGCCTTCGACCGGCCCGAGGTGCGCAACGCCTTCCGTCCCCACACCGTCGACGAGCTCTACACCGCACTCGACCACGCCCGGCAGACATCGGATGTCGGCTGTGTGCTCCTCACCGGCAACGGTCCCTCGCCCAAGGATGGTGGCTGGGCCTTCTGCTCAGGCGGCGACCAGCGGATTCGGGGCGCCGACGGCTACCGGTACGCCGACGGGGAGGAGATCGACCCGGCCCGCACCGGGCGACTCCACATCCTCGAGGTGCAGCGTCTCATCAGGTTCATGCCCAAGGTCGTCATCTGCGTCGTCCCCGGCTGGGCCGTGGGTGGAGGGCATAGTCTCCACGTGGTCTGCGACATGACCCTGGCCTCCGAGGAGCACGCCATCTTCAAGCAGACCGACGCCGACGTCGCCTCCTACGACGCCGGCTACGGCTCGGCCTACCTGGCCCGCCAGATCGGCCAGAAACGCGCCCGGGAGGTGTTCTTCCTGGGCCGGGGCTACTCCGCTCGGGAAGCCCACGCCATGGGAATGGTCAATGCGGTGGTCCCCCACGCCGACCTGGAGCGGGTTGCGCTGCAATGGGGCGCAGAGGTGACCGCAAAGAGCCCGATGGCCCAGCGCATGCTCAAGTTCGCCTTCAACATGATCGACGACGGCCTGGTCGGGCAGCAGATCTTCGCCGGGGAGGCCACCCGTCTCGGCTACATGACCGAGGAAGCCAAGGAGGGACGGGACTCTTTCCTCGAGAAGCGAGAGCCCGACTTTGGTCAGTTCCCCTGGCACTACTGAGCCGATGAGCGGTTTTCAGGCCTGGAAGGCCGCCGCCCGCCCCCACACCCTGCCCGCCGCGGTGGTCCCGGTCCTGGTCGGATCCGGTCTTGCCTATGGCAAGGACGTCGCACGCTGGGACGCCTTCATCTGGGCGCTGGTGGGGGCCCTGGCCATCCAGGTGGCGGCCAACTTCGCCAACGACGCCTCGGACGCCCATCGCGGCGCCGA
This sequence comes from Acidimicrobiia bacterium, assembly GCA_035249605.1. Lineage (GTDB taxonomy): Bacteria > Actinomycetota > Acidimicrobiia > Spongiisociales > ZC4RG35 > JANQRA01. Next base: position 4,446 of record DATFGI010000002.1, on the reverse strand, counting down.
CACGCCCGACCGTCTCGGCCCGCCCCGGATGGTCGCGCAGGGTGTGATCGACTCCCGTCAGATGTGGTTCGCCACCTGGATGGCGGTCGGGGTGGCCGTGGTCGCCGGGATATTCCTCACCCTGATCGCCGGCTGGGTGATCCTGCTGATCGGAGCCTCGTCGGTGATCGCCATGCTGGGATACGTCGGTGGGCCGGCGCCGTACGGCTACCGCGGGCTCGGCGAGCTGTTCGTGTTCGTCTTCTTCGGACTGGTCGCCACCGTCGGCTCCCGTTATGTCCACGACATGACCGCACCACTCGACGCCTGGCTCCTCGCCGTCCCGATCGGGATGCTGGTGACCGCCATCCTGGTGGCCAACAACTACCGCGACATCGGCACCGACGGGCGCACCGGGAAACGGACCCTGGCGGTGAGGATGGGCGCCGCCCGGACCCGCACCCTCTTCCTCGTGCTCGTGTTCGGGGCATTTGTCGCCATCGCGCTGTTCGCCACGGTCGGTTGGACGCCCACCCCCACGCTGTTCTCCTGCTTCCTCCTCCCCTTCGCCGCGGTCCCGGTGCGGATCCTGGCGGCGAAGAGCGACGGCCCAGCCCTGGTGCGAGCCCTCAAGGCCACGGCCCGACTGCACCTGGCCGTGGGCGCATCTCTGGCCGGTGCGGTGGCACTCGTCCCCTGAAACCGGAACGGCCCGCCAATCCGTCTAAGACCCATGTCAAAGCTCGCATTTCTCGTCCTGCTCGCCGTGCTGCCCGTGGCGTGCCTGGGTTCCGACTTCGAAGACAGCCTGCAGGGGTCTTGGCAGCTGACCTCGGGCTCCGTCGACGGAGCGGAGATCTCACTCATCCCCAGCCACCCGATCACCATCACACTCGATGAGGAGGAGATAAACGGGACGGCTGCCTGCAACGGCTTCAACGGCGGCTTCGATCTCTCCGGGTCGAGCATCTCGTTCCAAAACCTCTCCATCACCGAGATGGCCTGCTTCCCACCCGAGGTCATGGACCTGGAGACGACCTTCATGGATGCACTGACACGGGTGACGACGGTGACCATCGACGACGGTCTGGTGCTGAGCGGTCCCGATATCGAGCTCTCGTTCGAGGCCGGCTGAGGTTTGAGGATCGCGCTTATCCGGGTATCTCGGTCTTCGTTCCCTTGTAGAAAGGAAGATCGTGAGAACTGGCGGAATTGGAGGGAGCCTGTTCCTCATTGCGCTCGGCGCCATCTTGTATTGGGCCGTGAGCGTCGAGGCCGAAGGCTTCAGTATCAACACAATTGGCCTCATCCTGATGATCGTCGGTGTCGTCGGGTTGGTCCTGACCTTGATCATGACCGCGAGCGCCACCGAAACTGATCGTCGCGACCGGGGTGTGACCATCGTCGAGCGCGACTGACCGACTCAGTCTGAGAGTTGCTGCCCGCCCCCCTTGGGGGGCGGGCAGCTTCGCGTCAAGGGGTTTCCCCGGCGAGCGCACGCGAGGCGAGGCTGCGCAGGGCCTGGGCTTGACCCTCGTCCAGCCCAAGGCTGGCGTCGATCTCCACCGGGTTGACCTCGAGGATCAACCCGGCGATCACCGCAGAGGCGAGGTAGGTGCCGGACATGGATGGATGGCTGCCGTCGGCCTGGTACAGGGCTATTTCGGGCCGCTCCCTCCTGGCTAGCCACCAGGCGTGTCCCACCGGGGCGATCCGCCCCGCCACAGCCTGCCCTATTTCTTGGTAGGTCGCCGAGATCGCGGCCTGCATCGACTCAAAGGTGGCATGACTGACCTCGGCGTTGCCGTCACGATGGGCCCAGGTCATGAAGAGCAACGGCTGGGCACCACTCTGCACGGCGCGCAACGACAGAGCGACCGCTGCCGGACGGCTCTCCCGGTCGGCCATCCCGGGGAGCGACGTCACCATGCTCTGCTCCTGGAGCACCACGAAGTCCCAATCGCCTCCAGTGATGAGATCCATCGTCTCGCTCGATGCAGCATGGTCGCGCCACCACCAGCCCCCCGGGGCGCGCATCTCGTAGTCCATCGACCGCCCCACCGCTGCTGCCAAATCGGCCACAGTTGCGGGGAGGTTGTTGAAGGCCGTGTAGCTGTTGCCGATGAACAGGACTCGGACAGCCGGGCCCCCGGAGCATCCAGCCGCGGTCATGACGGCCAGGGTCAACACCGCCATCGTGAGCCGGCGTCTCGCTCCGCTCACCGCGGGTTGGTGCTCAGGCTTTGGAGCGGTACGTCACCAGGAACAACGTCCCGCAGAGCAGGCCGACATTCATCCCCCCACCACCACCAGGCCCTCCATGTCGGCGTGGATGTTGCAGACATAGTCGTACTCACCGGGGCTCTCGAAGGTGTGGCTGAAGGTACCACTCGTCTGCACCTCCGACTCGAACCCATCGCCGGCAACATCGTGTTGGTCCTGGCCACCCCAGGTCCAGGTAACCGTGTCGCCCACTTCGATCTCTATGACCGAAGGTACGAACTCGTTGTCCACCACGTCGACCTCGGTGGTGGCCACCGCGTCCGACGGGGACAGAGCGCCGTCATCGCCGCCACAAGCCGTGATCATGGCGGCAGCGAGCACGATCGACACAAAGACTCTCATTCTGTTTCTCATAACCACCGAAGATAGGTACGAACGCACGTAATGGCATTTCCCGATCGCCGTGCCTCTCGACTCGACACAACGATGGGAGGAGGGCGCCGGGACAACATCGGCCTAGAGGGCTGAGCCTCTACATCCGGCGGTTGATCGAGCCGCCTTTGCCCTCGTTCGGGGGGCCAGTGATCTCGCCTATGTTTCGTATCACCCGACCGGAACGAGTTGACATGAAATTGGTGGTGAGTGAGTTCATCAGTCTCGATGGCGTCGTCCAGGCACCGGGTGGGCCGGAGGAGGACACCGACGGAGGCTTTGCCCACGGAGGCTGGTCGATGCCTTACTTCGATGAAGAGGTCATGGGCCCCGCCTTCGACAAGTGGCAGTCGGACACCGACGCCCTTCTCTTCGGCCGATGCACCTGGGAGGTGATGGCCGGAGCCTGGCCCGACCGTGCAGGCGATCCCTTCGCCGATCGGATGAACTCCATCGATAAGTACGTAGTCTCCAACACCCTGGGCGCAGACGACCTCACCTGGAACAACTCCAAGCTCATCTCGGGAGACGACATCGCGAGCCAGGTCTCCGAGCTCAAATCCAAGGACGGTGGTGCCCTGCAGGCGTTGGGCAGCTCCCAGCTGGTCCGCTACCTCGTGAGCAACGACCTCGTCGACGAATACCGGCTGATGATCGAGCCCATCATCCTCGGCGGCGGCAAAGGCATCTTCGTAAATGACGGCGTAGCCAGGGGTCTTGCCCTTACCGATCTACAACAGGCGTCCACCGGGGTGATCATCGCCACTTACACTCGGGCCTGACCGGAGCACGTCGGGCCTGCTGGCTAGGGTGCCGCCATGGGTCTGTCTCCCCGGCAGCTCAACCGGACCACCCTCGCCCGCCAGTTGCTCCTCCAGCGCGAGCGGCTACCGGTGGTGGATGCGGTGGGCCATGTCGTCGCCCTGCAGGCACAGGAGCCACCGTCTCCTTACATCGCACTGTGGAACCGTGTCGCCGGCTTCGATCCCGCCGACCTCGATGCCGCATTCGCCACTCACGAGGTGGTCAAGGCCTCTCTGATGCGGGTCACGCTGCACGCAGTGACCGCCGAGGACTACCCGAGTTTTCACGAGGCGATGCAGCCCCCGCTTCGAGGTTCCCGTCTCTACGACACCCGATTCACCTCGACCGGGCTCACGATCGCCGACGCGGACGCCCTAGTCCCACATGTCGTCGGGCATGCCACCGAGCCCCGCACCAAACAAGACGTCGAGACCCTGCTCGCCGAACATCTCGGGCAGCCGCCCCAGCGTGGAGTTTGGTGGGCCCTCCGTACCTTCGCTCCCTTGGTCCATGCTCCGACCGGGGACCCTTGGTCCTTCGGCCGCCAAGCCGCATACATCGCCGCCCCGAACGACGGTGTGCGGGAGGACCACGAGCAGGCGGTGCGGAGGCTGATCCGCCGCTATCTGGAGGGCTTCGGCCCGGCCACGGCCAGGGACTTCGCCCAGTTCACCCTTCTGCGCCAAGCGACGTACGGGTCTGCCGTCGAGGCGATGGCCGACGAGCTGGTCAGGGTGGAGGGCCCCGACGGGGCACTGCTTCTGGATGTGCCCGGAGCCCCGATCCTCGACGAGGACACCCCGGCCCCACCGCGGTTGCTCCCGATGTGGGACAGCGTGCTGCTCGCCTACTCCGATCGCAACCGGGTGATCCCGGAGGACTACCGACGAGTCGTCATCCGTCGCAACGGCGACGTGCTCCCCACAATGCTGGTCGACGGGTACGTGGCCGGGGTCTGGCGCCCAGTCGACGGAACGATCGAGGGGCTGGCGTTTCATCCGCTCCCCA
>DATFGI010000001.1:0-7010 GCA_035249605.1 Acidimicrobiia bacterium | reverse complement strand
AGGGGGCGTGGCGCGACTTCCACCCCACCGACCCAGTGTTGATGTGGCTCGACGAGGCGACCCTGGTACCGCTTCGTCTCGAAGTCTTCCCCGCCGACACCGCCGAGCGGGAGCTGTGGCAGCTCCGCCGGGGCTACGACGACGCCGACGCCGACCACCCCATTCTGATCGTGGAGCTGTCCGAACTGGTCACCGAACCCCCCGAGATCGACATCGAGGTGCCCGAGGACGCGGTGTCCACCGGGTTCGTCGACGGCCCGGTGAGCGTCCCCCAACCAGAGCTTCCCCAGGGATTCACACCCTACCGCAGCGGGCAACACCCTATCGGAGAGGGGCGGTTCGCCGAGGTGGCCACATGGAGTGACGGGCGCTCCTGGCTGATGGTCGAGGCCACCGACGGTTGGGACGAGCCCCACCTCTTCGGGATGTCACTCCCCTTCGTCAGCCGGGTGGAGCTCGGTGCAGGCTCGATCGGGTACCTGGCCCCCTCCGGTGACCGGTTGGCAGTGCACGGAACCGATGGCGAGGTCGTCTTATCCGGTTCGCTGCCCGTCGAGATGCTCATCGACGTGGCCTCCTCGCTGGGGGTTCGTGGCATCCCCGTCCCGGACACGTGGTTGGAGGCGTCCACGGTCGATCTCACCGGGCTTCCTCCCGGCACCCTCGTGCCCGAGGTCGAGGGATGGTCGAGCTCGGCCCGGGTCGAGGAGGGAGAGACCTCGATCCTGTTGAGCAGCGGAGGATCGCGCAACATCCTCATCAGCCAACGAGAAGGGACCGCACTCGGCCCCCCGATCGGGCCCGACGTCTACCAGGCCGAGGTCCGTGGCATACAGGGGAGGTTCGACGCCGCCACCGGCACCCTGAGCTGGGTCGAGGGCGGCCAGATCGTGGAGTTGAGGAGCGACACGGTGGGACGGGCCGTGCTGGTCCGGGTGGCCGAGACGTTGAGACCGCGATGAGACGGGGCGCGGAGCTGGCGGCTCTGTTCGTCGCCATCGTCGTCGGCTACGGGATAGCCAGTGTCGTGGGGGCGCCCGCATTGGTCGAGCCTTCGGACACACCCGGGCCCGGTCCTCGTACCCAGGTGGAGGCCACGACCACCACCACCATCCAGTCGGCAACGACCACGTCCCAGAATGGCCCCGAGACCTACCTGGTGTGGTCCACGGGCGGCTTGACCCCGGAGCTGGTGGCCGGTCTCGAGTCGACGTTCGACGACATCTCGGTGGTGCGCGGCGACGTCGTCGAGCTCGATTCCGGCGTCGAAGACTGGGTGGTCCCCCTCGACGCCCTCGCCATCGACCCGGGTGACCACGCTTCGTTCGACCCTGAGGGATCGCTCAAGGCTCTGGAGCCGGGAACGGTGGTCCTCGGCAAGTCGTCGGCCGCCTTCCGTGGGGTGAAGGTCGGAGATGCGCTCACCCTGGGCGGCTCGTCCTATCGGGTGGTCGCGGTCGCCCCCGACGAGGTGATCGGCGCCGCCGAGGTGGTCTTCGCCAAGTCCGACGAGAACGCTCCCGTTGAGGTCGACCGCTATGCCCTGGTGTCGACCCACTTGGCCCGTGCCGACTTCGAGGAGACGGTCCGTGGTCTCTACAAGGGCCCGGCCTCGTTGCGGATCCGGTCGGAGGGCGAGACGCCTTGGCTTCGCCACGGCGACGCAGTGTTGCCGCAGATCTTCATCAAGGAGGCCCTCGGTGAGTTCTCCTACCACAACCGTTCCGGATCCGATTTCTCCCAGGACGCTCAGTTCCTCGACGAGCGGATCGTCTCGGTGGAGGTGCCCGTCCTCGGCGAGATCACCTGCCACGAGACCGTGGTCGAGATGCTGCGGGGCGCCCTCGGACAGCTGGTCGAAGAGGGTCTCGCCCATCTGGTGGACCCGTCCGAGTTCGCCGGCTGCTGGAACCCGCGTTTCATCCGCACCATCACCGGCAAGCCTGCGGGGATATCCCGTCACGCCTGGGGAGCGGCCCTCGACATCAACGCCGCCTCCAATCCACAAGGATCGGTCGGCGATCAGGACCCACGTCTGGTGGAGATCATGCAGCAGTGGGGCTTCACCTGGGGCGGCGATTGGGTGGTCCCCGACGGGATGCACTTCGAGTACGGCATCCCGCCTGGGTCGTGAACTATGGAGCGGGAATCAGAAGTCGATCCTCATCACCACCCGGCGTGTCGAGGGGTGGCTGACCTCCTCGAACCCGGCGGCGGCAAAGGCCTTGCGATGGCCGACGTAGAGCTCGCCCCAGGTGACGGTTTGGCCCGGCTCCACGATCATCGGGTAGCCCTCCAGAGCGCGAGCGCCTCTCTCCCGGGCGAAGTCGACCGTGGCCACGGCCAGGGGATAGGTGATCCCCTGGCCCCGATATCCGGCGCGAACCACGAAACAGGTCACCGCCCAGACGGTCTCGTCCCCCTCGGCCTCCGATCGCCCTTTCCACGGGGTCTGACCAAGCCGCATGTATTCGCTGCGGGGCTCGACCGCGACCCAACCGACCGGCTCGTCGTCCAAGTAGGCGACCAGGCCGCTGGTGTGCTCCGAGTCCGGGTAGCCGCAGTCGGTCTGCTGGCGGAGCCTGAAGTTGCGCTCCTCAACCGGGACGGGGTTGTGCCACCACTCGTCGGTCGTGGTCTTGAACTTCTGGCATCGACAGCGGGCCGGATATCCGCGGACGCCAAATATGGTGTTGAGGTCCTCACAGGAGGACTGGTTGGCGGGGACGATCGTCAAGGACTCGGTCTTGCTCTGCTCCATGGCTTCCCCGATTCTGGTGGCAAATGCGGACAGGAGCCGTCCTGGTCAGTTCGGCGAGGTGGCACGGCGGATCTGGTCGAGAGCATCGGCCGTCTCCCGGGCCCTCTCCTGGCCCAGGGTCTCGAAGACGAGGTGTCGCACCTGATCGAGATGTCCAACCGAGACTTCCCGGACACGATCCACCCCTGCATCGGTGAGACCGGCCTCGACCACCCGCCGGTCCGTCTCGCCCGGCGTGCGGGACACCCAGCCCTCGCCCTCGAGCCGGCCGACGGCGTGGGATAGCCGGCTGGGGGAAAACCCGACCTCACCGGCCAGGACGCTCATCCGCAACCTCCGTCCCGGCTCGCGATGGAGACGAGAGAGGATCCGGTAGTCGTCGTGGCTCATGCCGGCATCCTTGCGAAGCTGGCGATCAAGGGCGTCGAGCAGCGCGGTGACCCCCTCGACCAGCGTCAACCAGATGCGCAGCTCGGACCGATTCAGTGCCACAGGGTTCCTTGGGAATATTTGAAGCTTCAATCATATTGACCACAGGTGACAACGACGTGCATTCTGGGAAAGGAACACGACATGGCCATCCATCGTCTCAACCACGCAGTCCTCTACGTACGGGACGCAGAGCGATCCGCCGACTTCTACTCGCGTGTGCTCGGGTTCCGCAAGCTTCCCCTCGACCTGCCCGGCGCCGTCTTCATGCAGGCCGCAGACTCCAGCAACGACCACGACCTCGGGCTCTTCTCCATCGGAGACGGAGCCGGACCGTCGCCGGCCGGCAAGACAGCCGTGGGTCTCTACCACCTGGCCTGGGAAGTGGACACCTTGACCGATCTCGCCGAGATCGGAAAGAGGCTGAGCGAGGAGGGTGCCCTCGTCGGTGCCACCGATCACGGCACCACCAAAGCCCTCTACGGGCGCGACCCCGACGGGATCGACTTCGAGGTGTCCTGGCTGGTGCCCGCCGATCTGATCACCGAGGAGATGGCTCCGACGGCCCGTCGTCTCGACCTGGACGTCGAGATCGAGCGCTACGGAGCGGACACTCCGGGCGGAGTGGGGGTCAGCCGCCCCCGACCCGTGGGGGCCTGAGGTCAGGTGGCCCGGCGCGGCGGTGTGGTCGGGGCGGACCGGACCGACACCCAGGTGATCAGGCCGATGGCGAGGGGGAGGCCGACCACGAGGAGGGCGAGGCCACCCCAGGGAACGACCAGAGTGGAGCTTTCCCACACGCCGAAGTTGCCCACCGATTGGTAGCTCCCACTCGACATCACTGCGGTCTTGTAGAGAAGCAGGGTGAGGGGGATGGCGAGCATCGCGCCGATCATGGTGTGGAGCCCGCTCTGCAGACCGAGATAGCGACGGCGGATCGAGTTGGAGGCACCAACTGCCACCACCGTGCTCAGGTCCGAGTCCGCCTCCGCTGCGGACAGCGCGGTGATCGTGGCGACGACGATCAGAACGATCAGCATGGTGGCCAGGAAGCCGAGAGTGAGGATCACAGGTCCGGCGTTGCCCGATGCACCCCCGCTGGTGACGAAGGTGTCGCCACCGTCGTCCCACAACGGATCGAACGGCGAGCTGAACGGGTTCTGCAACCAGCCGGTATCCATCTCCACCAGAGCAGTTGCACGGGTTTCACTGCTCAGCCGGCTCGCGGTGTCCTCGGTGACCAGGAGCCGGGGGAACGAGAACTGCTGCACCGGGACGGGCACCTCAGCGACGGCAACCTCCTCGCCGTCGATGGCGATCGTCGTCTCTCGCTCGGCGACGCCGATCAGCACCATCCCCTCGGTGGCGAGGCGCTCATCGAGCCTTTCGTCGTTGAGAAGGGCCAGCAGCTCCTCGCTGGCGACTGCGATGCGAAACGGGCCGATGAAATAGCCGCCCTCGTCGTCGGTGTTCCCCACCTGGCGAGCCCTGAGCTCGGCTGGGTACTCCACGCTGACATCGAGCGCGTCGAATCGAGCGATCCTGGCGCCAGGCAGCCTCTCCTCGACCAGGTCGAGATCGTCGTCCGTGAGAGCGACGGTGTTGAACTCCTCGTCGTAGGTGCCCTCAATGAGCATCTGCGGGTGGGTCTCGGGGAGCCCGTAAATGGCCATCGATGCTTGGTTGGCGGCCAGACCGGCCAAACCCGCCACCGGGGCCATCAGGATCACCATGGTCGCCGCCACCGCGGCCGCGGCCCTGCCACGCTGGCGTCCCGAGTCACGGAGCACGATTCGGGAGGTGATCGGGAAGCGCTCGGCGTGCTTGCTGATCCAGGCCACGATCGGCCCGGCCAGCAGAGCCGCGCCACCGATCATGAGGACTGCCCCGATCAGGGCCACGGCGCTTCCGGTGTCCGAGGCGGTGGCCAGCCCAACGCCGAGAAGCAGTGTGCCGAAGCCTGTGAGGCTCAGCCCGACAGGGATGATCCACCGCTTCGGCTCGCCCACCGGCATCCGGCCTTGAAGGGCGGTGAGGGTGGGCACGTGGGAGGCGGTCTTGGCCGGTAGCCAGGCGGCGATGACACATGCGATCACGGCGGCAAGGATCGGCCCCACCATGTCGATCACCGTCAGAGGAAAGCTATCGATGCGTCGGTCGACGAACTGTTGAAGCAAAGGTCGCCCAACGATGAGCAAGCCGAGGCCGGCTCCGGCGCCGAGGATGCCCCCTCCGAGACCGGCGACCAGCCCCTCGCCTACCAGCGATGTCTTCATCTGGCTGGTGTCGGCCCCGTTGGCGCCCATCAGCCCGATCTCGCGCAGCCTCCGTCGAGTACCGGTGGCGAAGGCGGCGCCGGCGATGAAAGCGACCTCGGCCAGGATCACCGCCGCCACCGCCGTCCCGATCACCGGAGGGCTCTGCGCCAGGTTGGTCTGGTTCCAACTGAGGCGGTCGGTCCGCGACTCGGCATAGACCTCGGGGAGCCCGGACTCCACTCCGTTGGGAAACAGCCCATAGCTGTAGTCGAGGGCGGCTTGTTCGCCTTGCGTCTCGAGGATGGAGCGGGTCTCAGCAAGCTGGTCGTCGGTCATCTCGGCGTAGTACGCCGGCTCGAGGAAGTAGAGATCCTCGGGTATCGGCCATTCCGCATCCTGGGGGTAGAAGTCGAAGCGGTCCGCGTCCCAGCGGGCATGGAGCTCGGTACTGAAGGTGGAGTCGTCCTCGGTCTTCACCAGCAACACCTCACCCACTTGTCGGTTGGAGTTCATCAGATCCATCTCCGCCGGCGACACCACGACCTCATCGAGCCGCCAGAGGATGGGATGGGAAGCCAAGCCCACCACCTCATATCCCGTCTCCTCGCCGTGACGTAGCTCCAGGTTGGCGGTGTCCCCTACACCCAGTCCCAGCTCCACAGCCAGATGCTCGTTGAGCACGACTTCCCCAATGTCTGCGGGAGTCCTTCCCTCGGTCAATGTGAGGAGACCCTCGGAGAGCGGATCGTCGAGATCGATGTCACTGACCCGCCCGGCAAGAAGTGGCCCGAACGAGGCGTAGCTGTTGCGATAGAAGAGCACGGAGGCGTCAGGATCGATCTCCTCGATCGTGGATCTGGTCCATCCAGCGACCTCTGGCGATGGGAACCACTGCTCGATCTTGACGTTCGCCGATCCGAAGTCCGATGTCGCCTGCTCCTCGGGTGATATGTACCCGGCGCGGATGGACGCCGAGGTCATCACCGCGACCAGCACCGGGAGGCCGATCAGGGCGATCAGGTAGAAGGTCCGCTTCTTGTTGCGGCGGGCGTTCTTGAACGCCACCGACAGGGCGGCGCGACGGGCGCTCACGACGAGAAGACGTCGGCCGCTGAGGGGAGGACGGAGCGCACCGAGATCTCCTCGATTTGACCGTCACGGAGCCGGACCACCCGGTCGGCCCAGGCGGCGAAGGCGGGCTCGTGTGTGACCATCAACGCCGATGCCCCCAACTCGCAACGTTCCCGCAGCAGCTTGAGGATGCTCTCGCCGGTGGCCTCGTCGAGGGCGCCGGTGGGCTCGTCGGCGAGGAGGAGGGTGCGCGGCCCGACCAGCCCGCGGGCGATGGCAACTCGTTGCTGTTCGCCCCCGGAGAGCTGGTCGGGGTAGCGGTCCCCCATTCCCCCCAAGCCGACCTCCTCGAGGGAGAGGTTGGCGTAGTCCCTGGCCTCATTGACCTCCATGCCGTCGAGCTCGAGGGGCAGGGCCACGTTCTCGGCGGCGGTGAGCGCCGGCAACAGATTGAACTGCTGGAAGACATAGCCGACGGCGACCCGGCGGAT